>NZ_JALIGG010000004.1:0-255 GCF_024764965.1 Scandinavium tedordense
GTGTACGCTTAGTCGCTTAACCTCACAACCCGAAGATGTTTCTTGCGACCCATCATCGACTTGCAATAATTTGAGAGACTCGAACACACCGTATCTTCCTTTCTTATTACGGAGAAAGGAAACAGTGCGTCGTTTCAATTTTCAGCTTGATCCAGATTTTTAAAGAGCAAATATCTCAAACATGACTCACCGCTTGCGCAGTCAAATCAGTTTTGAGATAGGGAGGCCGGCGACTTTCACTCACAAACCAGCAAG
>NZ_JALIGG010000005.1:0-255 GCF_024764965.1 Scandinavium tedordense
ATGAGTAACATTGAGTCAGCAGTACCTTAGTAATTCCGATGCATCCGTAGCTCAGCTGGATAGAGTACTCGGCTACGAACCGAGCGGTCGGAGGTTCGAATCCTCCCGGATGCACCATCTTCTCCTGTCTATCAGCGATGATAGTACTCCTGAGAAAGTTATTTTCTCAGCGGGCACAAGGGAAGATAACGTTGCTTTAGCAACGGCCCTTCAGGGCGAGCCTTCGGCGAGTAATCCTCCCGGATGCACCATCTT
>NZ_JALIGG010000053.1:0-294473 GCF_024764965.1 Scandinavium tedordense
CCCGTCCGCCGCTCGTCACCCAGAGAGCAAGCTCTCCTGTGTTACCGCTCGACTTGCATGTGTTAGGCCTGCCGCCAGCGTTCAATCTGAGCCATGATCAAACTCTTCAATTTAAGTTTGATGCTCACGAATTAAACTTCGTAATGAATTACGTATGTTCACTCATAAGACTTGGTATTCTATTTAGCGTCTTTCGACGTTAAGAATCCATGTCACTTTGAGTGCCCACACAGATTGTCTGATAAATTGTTAAAGAGCAGTGAGTTACGCGCTTTCGCTTGCTAACTCGAGGTGGCGTATACTACGCTTTCCTCTTTCAGAGTCAACCCTTAATTTCAGGATTTTTAACTCTCATCGCCGCCGGTACACTGTGAAGTTGTTCACATGTTCCGTGTCGATGGAGGCGCATTATAGGGAGCTGCTGAGGAATGACAAGCGGAAAAATGCATTTTTATTTCAACCGCTCATCTTTTCGCCTGAACGCTTACTTATTCTGCTTTTTGATGGCTGCAGGCAGCGCCGCAAGGCTATTAAGCACCCAATCCGCTGCATTTTCCGCCTCATCGGTCACTGGCTTGCCGGTACGCACTAATACTTTAGTACCGACGCCTGCAGCGGTGGCTGCCTGCATATCCTCTATTTTGTCGCCAACCATAAAGGAGGCGTCCATATCGATATGAAGGAAATCACGGGCAGAAATCAACATTCCCGGATGTGGCTTACGGCAATCGCAGACCTGACGGTACTCTTCTACTGTTCCTTGCGGATGATGGGGACAGAAATAGATGCCATCCAGATCAACACCACGATCGGCCAAAGACCAGTCCATCCACTCAGTTAATGTTTCGAACTGGGCTTCGGTAAATTTGCCCCGAGCAATTCCGGACTGGTTGGTCACCAACACCAGCGCATAGCCCATATCTTTTAGCTCACGCATAGCGTCAATGGCGCCATCGATAAATTCGAATGCGTCGATTTCGTGGACATAACCATGATCGACATTAATAGTGCCATCACGGTCTAAAAAAATAGCGGGTACGGTTTTTGCCACCGGTTTGCTCCTGAGTAAGGCTTGTGGCGCTAGTATCTCATTTTTCCTGCGCCAATAAAGTGCTCATTATTGCCCTCCCGGATTGATTTAGACGTCTGGATGCCTTAACATCCATTTCATTGACGTCGCTGCACCTCTGCAGCAGCACAAAACGCCACGGCAAATCACTAAACGATTATAAATAGCTAATGATAAAACTTTCGAATATCACCAAAGTGTTCCAGCAAGGCAATAAAAGCATTCAGGCGTTGAATAACGTCAGCCTGCATGTGCCTGCCGGGCAAATTTACGGCGTCATCGGAGCATCAGGTGCAGGTAAAAGCACGCTGATCCGCTGCGTCAACTTACTCGAGCGCCCAACCCAGGGAAGCGTTCTTGTTGATGGGCAGGATTTAACTGCCCTTTCCGAATCACAGTTAACCAAAGCACGTCGCCAGATTGGCATGATTTTCCAGCATTTTAACCTGCTGGCATCACGTACCGTTTTCGGGAACGTTGCCCTGCCGCTTGAGCTGGACAACACCTCTAAAGAAGAAGTGAAGCGACGCGTGACGGAACTGCTGGAACTGGTTGGTTTGTCAGATAAACACGACAGCTACCCGGCGAACCTTTCCGGTGGTCAGAAACAGCGCGTGGCCATCGCCCGTGCGCTGGCAAGCAATCCAAACGTTCTACTGTGTGATGAAGCCACCAGCGCACTGGATCCGGCCACTACCCGTTCTATTCTCGAACTGTTGAAAGACATTAACCGTCGCCTCGGCCTGACCATTCTGCTTATCACGCACGAAATGGACGTGGTGAAGCGTATCTGTGACTGCGTGGCGGTTATCAGTAACGGTGAGTTGATCGAGCAGGATACGGTGAGCGAAGTCTTCTCTCATCCGAAAACGCCACTGGCGCAACAATTCATTCAGTCCACACTGCACCTGGACATTCCGGAAGACTATCTGACTCGCCTGAAACCAGAACAGCTGGCGGACAGCGTGCCGATGCTGCGTATGGAATTTACCGGCCAGTCCGTCGATGCACCGCTGCTGTCAGAAACCGCCCGCCGCTTTAATGTGAACAACAACATTATTAGTGCGCAGATGGATTACGCCGGCGGTGTGAAGTTCGGCATTATGCTGACTGAAATGCACGGCACACACGAAGATACGCAAGCCGCCATTGCCTGGCTGCAAGAACACCATGTGAAAGTAGAGGTACTGGGTTATGTCTGAGCCGATGATGTGGTTACTGGCGCGTGGCGTCTGGGAAACGTTGGCAATGACCTTTGTTTCCGGTTTCTTTGGTTTCGTATTGGGTCTGCCTGTGGGCGTGCTGCTATATGTCACGCGTCCTGGCCAGATTGCTGAGAACGTGAAGCTGTACGGTATCCTCTCTGCACTGGTGAATATCTTCCGTTCTATTCCATTCATTATCCTGCTGGTATGGATGATTCCATTTACCCGCGTGATTGTCGGAACGTCTATCGGCCTGCAGGCAGCGATCGTTCCACTGACCGTAGGTGCAGCACCGTTTATCGCCCGTATGGTGGAAAATGCCCTGCTTGAAATCCCAACCGGGCTGATTGAAGCTTCCCGCGCAATGGGTGCAACGGTCATGCAGATCGTTCGCAAAGTCCTGTTGCCAGAAGCGTTGCCGGGTCTGGTGAACGCGGCCACCATTACGCTCATCACTCTGGTCGGTTACTCCGCGATGGGCGGTGCCGTCGGTGCCGGTGGTTTGGGTCAGATTGGCTATCAGTACGGTTACATCGGCTATAACGCCACGGTAATGAACACCGTGCTGGTATTACTGGTTGTTCTGGTTTATTTAATTCAATTCTCTGGCGATCGTATCGTCCGGGCTGTCACTCACAAGTAACGTTACACACAACATACAACTCTAAGAGTTAAGGAAAGAAAATGGCGTTCAAGTTAAAAACCTTTGCGGCAGTAGGTGCCCTGATTGGTTCTCTGGCACTCGTGGGTTGTGGTCCGGATCAAAAAGACCCTAACCATATTAAAGTCGGTGTGATCGTGGGTGCAGAACAGCAGGTTGCTGAAGCTGCTCAGAAAGTAGCAAAAGAGAAGTATGGCCTTGACGTTGAACTCGTGACCTTCAACGACTACGTCCTGCCTAACGAAGCGCTGAGTAAAGGCGATATTGACGCCAACGCCTTCCAGCACAAACCATACCTGGATCAGCAGATCAAAGATCGTGGCTACAAACTGGTTCCAGTCGGCAGCACCTTCGTTTATCCGATTGCTGGTTACTCCAAAAAAATCAAATCTTTGGACGAACTCCAGCCGGGCTCTCAGGTTGCGGTGCCTAACGATCCAACCAACCTCGGTCGCTCCCTGCTGCTGCTGCAGAAAGTGGGCCTGATCAAACTGAAAGAAGGCGTTGGTCTGCTGCCGACCTCTCTGGACATTACCGAGAACCCAAAAAACCTGAAAATTGTTGAGCTAGAAGCTCCGCAGCTGCCACGCTCCCTGGACGATGCTCAGATTGCACTGGCCGTTATCAACACCACTTACGCAAGCCAGATTGGCCTGACTCCGGCAAAAGACGGCATCTTTGTTGAAGACAAAGACTCCCCGTACGTAAACCTGATCGTGAGCCGTGAAGACAACAAAGATGCGGAAAACGTGAAGAAATTCGTTGAAGCGTATCAGTCTGACGAAGTCTACGAAGCCGCCAACAAGATCTTCAACGGTGGCGCGGTTAAAGGCTGGTAATCTTTTCACAAAGTAATATCATTCAGGACGGGCTTTTGCCCGTCTTGTCATTTTGGCGGGCAGCTGATTCAATAAGTTCGGCTTTTTAATACATTGAGGAAATACTATGCGTGCTTTACCGATCTGTTTTGTAGCGCTCATCCTGAGCGGCTGTTCCATGTTAAACAGATCTCCCGTAGAACCTGTACAAAGCACCGCAACTCCAGCAAAAACCGAGACTGCCAAACCGAAAGCACCGCGCCCTGCCCCGGTAAAAATCTATAACAGCGCCGAAGACCTGCTTGGCAAACCGTTCCGCGATCTCGGCGAAGTCAGTGGCGAATCCTGCCAGGCATCAAACCAGGATTCTCCACCGAACATCCCGACCGCCCGCAAGCGTCTGCAAATTAACGCTGCGAAAATGAAAGCCAACGCGGTTCTGCTGCATAGCTGTGAAATCACCAGCGGCACGCCAGGCTGCTATCGCCAGGCCGTTTGCATCGGAAGCGCCCTCAACGTTTCGGCGAAATGAGTGCATTTTCCTTTGAGCAGATAGGTGTTATCCGCTCGCCCTATAAAGAGAAGTTTGCCGTCCCGCGCCAGCCCGGTCTGGTGCAACACGGTAACGGCGAACTTCACTTGCTGTCTCCATATAATCAGCCAGATGCCGTTCGCGGTCTTGAAGCCTTCAGCCACCTCTGGGTGCTGTTCGTGTTTCATCAAACCATGGAAGGCGGTTGGCGTCCGACCGTTCGTCCTCCCCGTCTTGGCGGAAATGCCAGAATGGGTGTGTTTGCAACCCGATCGACTTTCCGTCCAAACCCTATCGGAATGTCACTGGTCGAACTGAAAGACATTCGCTGTCATAAAAACCACGTCATTCTGCAACTCGGCAGTCTGGACTTAGTGGACGGCACGCCGGTCGTGGATATCAAACCGTATCTGCCGTTTGCCGAGGCGCTACCGGATGCCCAGGCGAGCTACGCGCAGCAAGCACCGGTTGCCTGCGTAGACGTCAGCTTCACCGCAGAACTCGAAAGCGCATTTCCGTCACTTGAAAAGCATTATCCTCATCTTCGCGCTTTTATAATGGATGTACTGGCCCAGGACCCGCGTCCGGCCTACCGTAAAGGGGAGGAGACAGGAAAAACTTACGCCGTCTGGCTGCATGATTTTAACGTTCGCTGGCGCGTCACCGACGCCGGGTTCGAAGTCTTTGATCTGGAAGCGCGCTAATTTTCTTCTCCTCTCTTTTGACAACTCTGCCAGGCTGATAAACTAAACCACTTTTTTTGTATCTGGCGGGCTTTCCCGCCTGTGCCGATCGTTCAAATGGAACCGTAATAACATGCGTACTAGTCAATACTTGCTCTCCACGCTGAAGGAGACACCTGCCGACGCCGAGGTTATCAGCCACCAGCTGATGCTGCGCGCCGGGATGATTCGTAAGCTCGCTTCCGGGTTGTACACCTGGCTGCCGACCGGCCTGCGCGTCCTGAAAAAAGTCGAAAACATCGTGCGTGAAGAGATGGATAACGCCGGTGCAATCGAGGTGTCCATGCCCGTGGTTCAGCCTGCTGACTTGTGGCTGGAGAGCGGTCGCTGGGAGCAGTACGGCCCTGAACTGCTGCGTTTTGTCGATCGCGGCGATCGTCCATTTGTTCTCGGCCCAACGCATGAAGAAGTCATCACCGACCTGATTCGTAACGAGCTGAGCTCTTACAAACAGCTGCCATTGAACTTCTATCAGATCCAGACCAAATTCCGCGATGAAGTTCGTCCCCGCTTTGGTGTGATGCGCTCCCGTGAATTCATCATGAAAGACGCCTACTCGTTCCATACATCCCAGGAATCCCTGCAGGAAACGTATGACGCGATGTACGCGGCTTACAGCAAAATCTTCAGCCGTATGGGTCTGGATTTCCGTGCTGTTCAGGCAGATACCGGTTCTATCGGCGGTAGCGCATCTCACGAATTCCAGGTACTGGCGTCCAGCGGTGAAGATGACGTTATCTTCTCTGACTCCTCTGACTTCGCGGCAAACATTGAGTTTGCCGAAGCGCTGGCACCAAAAGCACCGCGTGCGGCGGCTACCCAAGAAATGACGCTGGTTGAAACGCCAAATGCAAAAACCATCGCCGAGCTGGTTGAGCAGTTCAATCTGCCGGTTGAGAAAACGGTTAAAACTCTGCTGGTAAAAGCAGCTGAAGACAGCGCGTACCCGCTGGTTGCGCTACTGGTGCGTGGCGATCACGAACTGAACGAAGTGAAAGCTGAAAAACTGGCCCACGTTGCCAGCCCGCTCACTTTCGCAACCGAAGCTGAAATTCGTGCCATCGTCAATGCCGGTCCGGGTTCCCTCGGCCCAGTCAACATGACCATTCCAGTGGTTATCGATCGTACCGTTGCCGCAATGAGCGATTTCGCTGCTGGCGCAAACATCGACGGTAAACACTACTTCGGCATCAACTGGGACCGCGATGTAACGACCCCGGAAGTGGCTGATATCCGTAATGTGGTGGCAGGCGATCCAAGCCCAGACGGTCAAGGCACGCTGCTTATCAAACGCGGGATCGAAGTCGGTCACATCTTCCAGCTCGGAACCAAGTATTCCGAAGCAATGAAAGCTTCAGTGCAGGGTGAAGACGGTCGTAACCAGACCCTGACAATGGGCTGTTACGGTATCGGGGTGACCCGCGTGGTTGCAGCGGCTATCGAGCAGAACCATGACGAGCGCGGCATCGTTTGGCCGGACAACATTGCTCCATTCCAGGTTGCAATCCTGCCAATGAACATGCACAAATCCTATCGCGTTCAGGAGCTGGCCGAGAAACTGTACGCCGAGCTGCGTGCTCAGGGTATTGAAGTGCTGATGGACGATCGTAAAGAACGTCCGGGCGTGATGTTTGCCGATATGGAACTGATCGGTATTCCACATACCGTGGTCATCGGCGACCGTAACCTCGACAGCGACGAAATTGAATACAAATACCGTCGTAATGGCGAGAAGCAGATGATCAAAACCGGGGATATCCTCAACTACCTGGTTCAGTCGATTAAAGGCTAAATCTGCCGCCCTTCAGGCATAAAAAATGCCAGCCCATTATGCGGCTGGCATTTTTTTATCTGCAGTTTACGTTCTGCTTCAGTTACCGCACGCTTTACCCGGCATGAACTTCGCGTCTTTATCGGCTTTCAGGGTTTTCACCTGTTCGCCAGTATCCGGATTGGCTTCCAGCGTGAAATGGCCTTCAACGGTCAGGAGCACAGGCTTGCTTTCCGTGCCACGCGCAGCAGCATAATCACGTTCCAGCTGGGCGTTATTTGCCACCGCCACACGTTTGCCCGTCGCGCAATCGGTAAAGACGGCTGCATCCGCCATGTAGATATACATCCCGCGCATCGCCATTGGCGTGATTGGCAGACTGGATTTCACCGGCTCCAGCGTGTAATTCAGCGATGAGACAATCGGATTGCCTTCTCTGTCCAGCATTTCCAGCTTATCGCCTTTCGCACGATAGTAAGACTTCTCGCCTTTGCTGTCGGACAGCACCAGCTTTTCAGCCGTGCGGGCCCATGTACCGTAGGAACCGAACGATGAAGGCTCACGGGTAACGCCCTGATAACGCTCATTCATCACCCAGGTACCGTCTTTTTCCAGGAACAGCGACGTTTCAATTCCCTCGCAATCAGCGCACGGCAAAACGCCGCGCCAGCTTTGCTGCATCGGTTGCAGGGCGGTGTCCTGCCCTGTTTTTAACGTCTGTTCATCTGAACGGTTATTACAGCCAGGCAATGCGCAAAGCATGCTAATCGCTGCGAGGGTCACCAGTACCTTCTTCACCTTAATTTCCTTATGTGGCTCAATGTGGGGTCAGTCCCCGGAACTCCGGACTTTGCCGCGCATCGCTTTTACCGATGACTTCTGCGACTTAGACGCCAGCCGGCGCTCTTTCGACGCCCGTGTTGGGCGTGTTGCCCGACGGTGTTTTTGTACAACGGTCAGGGTCTGAATCACCGAGACCAGCCGCGCGACGGCCGCTTCACGGTTCATTTCCTGGCTGCGATATTCCTGCGACTTAATGATTATCACGCCATCGGCGGTAATCAGATGGTGGCTGGCAGCCAACAGTCGCTCTTTGTAATACTCTGGCAGGCTGGAGGCCCGAATGTCAAAGCGCAGGTGAATCGCCGTTGAGGTCTTATTCACGTTCTGCCCGCCGTTGCCCTGCGCACGAATCGCGGTGATCTCCACCTCTTCGTCGCCCAGAGACACCGACTGGGAGATAACTATCATTTCGGCTGCTGCCAGCAGGTTGGGACGATTTCCAGATTATTCTGATCGTCGGACAGCCACAGCGTGCCTTCCTGAAGCGTAGCCTGGAGTGACATATTGCGCACCGCAAACGCCGTCAGCTGCGACAGTTGCGTATCGTCAAAGTACCAGATGCTCAGGTTTTTGAACCCGGCCAGCGCGGACTGATTTTGCTGCCACCAGATTTCCGCGGCACGGCTGTTGTAGGTGAACAGCGCCACCTGCTTCGAACGTGAACAGGCTTTCTTAATGCGGCGTTCTTCGGGTAAACCGAGTTCAATCCACAGATCGATACCCAAATGATCGTTGAGCAGCCACACTTCCGGCTCGTCATCTGCGCTCAGGCCGCGGGTAAACTGCAGACGATCGTCGGCATACATGATCCATGCCAGCAGGCGCAGCATCATACGCTCTTCGGTTTCTGAGGGATGACGTGCCAGCGTCAGGCTGGCATCGAGAAACTGGTTACGGTCGAGGTCGGCAACATTGACCGCCGCTTTATAAATTGTCGCTTTCAGCGCCATGATTTTACTCCTGAAAATTGGCGGCCATTGTACCGAAATCAGCCGCAAAAGGCTGTCGCCAATTCACCGCAAGACAGCTCATCCTGCTGATATTGCTTAAATGAGTATGGTATAGTCACCTTGCTAAACAGAGTTTATCTTCGTAGGCTTAAACTTGCATCCCACAGTTAAGTCAGAATGCTGACAGGAGGGCATGTGGAAAAGTATTGTGAGCTAATACGCAAGCGGTATGCGGAAATCGCCAGCGGAGACCTGGGATATATACCTGATTCGCTGGGTTGTGTGCTAAAAGTATTGAATGAAGTGGCGTCAGATGACGCGATTTCAGAGTCGGTCAGGGAAAAAGCGGCCTTTGCGGCGGCAAACTTACTGGTGAGCGATTATGTCAATGAATGAGTCTTATCAACCCATCAACTGTGATGACTATGACAATCTCGAACTCGCCTGTCAGAACCATCTCGTTTTGGCGCTGGAGCTGAAAGATGGCGAAGTGCTGAAGGCGAAAGCAAACGATCTAGTCTCACGCAAAAACGTTGAGTACCTTGTCGTTGAAACCTCAGGCGAAAGCCGCGAGCTGCGACTCGACAAAATAGCCAGCTTTAGCCACCCGGATATCGGTACCGTGGTGGTAAGCGAAGAGTAATCCGCAGACGGGCAGTGCTACTGCCCGTTTTTTTGTTTGATCATTGCCAAACCAACGTCCCCTTCCCTGCACTGCCCACCGAGCGTCACAAAGTATCCCGCCGCTGCAATTAACGTCTCATTATAAAAAAGCAGCGGTGTGGTTTCTCTCAACCACGGCGCGACGCCCAGCTCCTGCCAGATTTTTTTGAGCTTACGCCCCCCGCTGCGCCCAACAATATGCAACGTGCCGGACGCGGTATAACGCACGCTAACGTGCTCATCGGCGTTCGGCGCGCGGATATCAGCTCCCTCACTGCAACGAAGCGTATCACCATTGGGTAGCGGCAGCGGTTGAGTCATATCAGCCCACGCCAGCTGGGTGGCATTTTGCCGTTCGTACGTCGGGACCCACCACAGCTGCTGCTGATAGCGTCGAACTTCGAAATCGCCCAGGCGCACCAGCGGATTTGCATCATCACGCGCCAGCGCCACTTCCCGCCACAGTCGTTCCAGCATCGCTCGTGACGGCATCTTCGCCTGATGCCCCGCCAGCCAGCGACGAAGCAATGCCCCGCGGTGGGAGTCGCTCACCTTCAACAGCGGTTCAATGGCAAGCTGTCCTTGCGCACCGGTAAGCGTGGCCAGTTCTTCAGCCAGCAGCTCATCCAGTAAATCTTCCTGCTCACCGCACAACGCCGCGCTGCGTGCCGCCGCTTCGGCAAAATGTGGCCAACGTTCCGTCAGGAGCGGCACTACCCGCAGGCGCAGGAAGTTACGATCATAAGCGTCGTCGCCATTACTTTCATCTTCAATCCAGCGTAACTGGTGTTTGGCAGCCCACTGCTCAAGCGCTTCTCTGCGCAGGTTGAGCAATGGGCGCAGTAGCGTCGTTCCGGCAAAGGCCGATTCTACAGACATGCCCGACAGCCCCGCCGGACCACTGCCGCGCTTGAGCGCCAACAGCAGCGTTTCACACTGATCGTCTAAATGCTGAGCCGTGACCAGCGCTTCGCCCGGTTGCAATGCCGCACGGAAAGCGTCGTAGCGCGCTTCACGGGCGTGAGCCTCAATACCAAGCCCTTCGTCTGCCAACGTTACCCTTACCACTTCCAGCGGTACTTCCAGCCCAGAACAAACCTGCCGACAGTGCGCCACCCAGGCGTCAGCGTTTGCACTCAACCCATGATGAATGTGGATAGCGCGCAGTGTGACGTCAGGTGATTGCTCTCGCCAGCACGACAGCTGATGCAAAAGCACCGTCGAATCCAGGCCGCCGCTGAAGGCGACCAGAAAATGTCGATAAGGTTGTAACGCGTCGATGACAGATTTCAGGCTCATGAGTTATTGCTGATACAGCTCCAGCGGCAGTCCGTCCGGATCGCTAAAGAAAGTAAAGCGGCGGTCGGTAAACGGGTCGATTCGAATCGCCTCACATTTCACGCCGTAGCTTTCGAGATGGGCAACGGAAGCATCGAGGTCATCCACGCTAAAGGCCAGATGGCGTAGGCCGCACGCTTCAGGACGTGACGGACGTGCAGGCGGAAACGGAAAAGAAAACAGCTCAATAGTGTACTGGCCGTTAAGCGCCAAATCGCCTTTCCAGGAATCCCGCTCTTCACGATAAAACTCGCCCTGCAGGGTGAAGCCCAGAATATCGCAGTAGAACGCCTTACTCCTGGCGTAGTTGCTTGCGATGATGGCGATGTGGTGAACCTGTTTTAAACCCAGCATGTTTTCTCCTTATTGATATCCGCAGCACGTTACCTGTGGCGAGACGCCTGACGCAAGACATCAGGCCTCTTTTAAGACTCGTACCCAGTACACGCCATCTTCATCACGCTTCGCGCCGTGGATGTCGGTTTCAAAGCCAGGATAATGACGCCCAATGGAACACAGCATCAACAGGAAATCGAGCACCGCACGGCTTTCCTCAGTGATGACCTCTCCCGGCATCAGCAGCGGAACGCCCGGTGGATACGGCAGGATCATGTTAGCCGAAACGCGCCCCACCAGCTGCTCTATCTGGATTGTTTCCACCTCACCTTTGATCTGCCGCTGCCAGGCTTTGTGCGGCGTCATTTTCATTTCCGGCAGTACGTCGAACGCACGCAGCATCAGATGCGAGAGCTGATGCTGACAGATAAGTTTGTGGATCCCTCGCGCCAGATCCTGAATACGCATGTTGCGATAGAAATCGGGATCCTCCGCATACAGATCCCGCAGCATGTTTTTGACCCGTAAATTCAGATCGTAGGCGCGCTTAAACTCCGTCAGGCCACGCAGCAAGCCCATTGCACGTGTTTTGTCGATCCCGATGCTGAACAGGAACAGCAAATTATACGGCCCGGTTTTCTCGACCACCACACCTCGTTCATCGAGGAATTTCGCCACCAGCGCCGCCGGGATCCCCTCTTCGCTCATGTTGCCTTGCTCGTCCATCCCCGGCGTCAGGATCGTCACTTTAACCGGATCGAGGAACATATGATCCGCATCAGCATCGGAAAATCCGTGCCAGTCTTCTCCCGGCGAAACCGGCCAGCATTCGGCTTCATCTACCTTTTCAGGCTGCCAGATATCAAAGAACCAGCCTTCAGACTCTTCGCGCAGACGTTGTACCTCTTTACGGAAATGCAGCGCACGCTCAACGGAACGGTTAATCAGGCGCTTACCCGGATTTCCGCGCAGCATCGCCGCGGCGGTTTCAATCGAGGCTACAATCGGGTAACTCGGCGACGTCGAGGTGTGCATCATAAAGGCTTCGTTGAAGGTGTCTTCGTCATAGTCGCCTTTGATATGGATGAGCGACGCCTGCGACAGCGCGGCCAGCATTTTATGCGTGGACTGCGTTTCGTAGATGACTTTGCCCGGCAGACGATCGCCGCTCATGCCGCTTTTACCTTCATAAATCGCATGAAAATTCGTGTAAGGCACCCACGCAGAATCAAAGTGAATCGACGGCACGTCGAGTGTTTCTTTAATCCAGGTGGTGTTATACAGCAGACCATCATAGGTGGAATTGGTGATAACCGCGTGTACCGGCCATTCCGCCCCAAAAGTGGCGCTGACTTTTTGCGTGATGCTGTCGCGGGTAAATTCCCGTTTCGGGATCCCCCCCAGAATGCCAAGCGCATTGCGGGTCGGCTTCAGCCACAGCGGCACCACGTCACTCATCATCAGTAAATGCGCCAGCGACTTATGGCAGTTGCGGTCAATCAACAACGTACTGCCCGTCGGAGCCGCGTACATGCCGACGATTTTGTTCGACGTCGACGTGCCGTTGGTCACCATGTAACTCTGCTCGGCTCCAAATGTGCGGGCGATATACTCTTCCGCTTCCAGATGCGGGCCGGTATGGTCGAGCAGCGAGCCCAGCTCAGTCACCGATATCGAGACATCCGCCTTCAGGGTATTTCCGCCGAAGAAATCGTAAAACAGACAGCCCACTGGACTTTTTTGATACGCCCCTCCCGCCATATGTCCTGGCGTACAGAAGGTATATTTCCCCTCTTTCACATAATTAAACAGCGCCCGGGTAAACGGCGGAGTGATGTTGTCGAGGTATTCGCTTGTGTACTGGCGTATGCGCGTGGCGATGTCTTCTTCCGCACCCAGTGCGTACTCAAAGAACCACAGCGCCATGCGCATATCGTTAACGCTGACATCCAGCGTGGAATGAGTGTTGATGAATGCGTAAAGCGGCAAATATTCGTTGAGCTGATTGATATCGCGGCACAGTTCTTCACCGTATTCATCCCAGTCGAAGATAACCCCGCAGATACGCGGATTCTGCTCAATGAACTTGATTAGGTCAGCGCTGTTTTGCGGCCAGATAATTTTGAATCCCTGCTGCGTCAGCGACGCTTCCAGATCCTTAATCGGCTGATCTTTATGGTAGACGCCGTGCGGCCCCATGATGGCGATAATATTCACGCATTCCTCCTGGAAAAAAACCTGTGCTAATCATAGCGCAGCTGAACTGCAGCTATAAAAAAAGCCACACGACGTGTGGCTTTTTCGGAGCACTCTTTACGCTTACGCGTAGCCGTAGCTCATCAGGCGCTGGTAGCGACGGTTGAGCAGGTCTTCGGTGCTCAGCACTTCCAGGTCTTCCAGATCGGCCAACAGCTGGGCTTTCAGGCTTGCTGCCATCGCTTCCGGCTTGCGATGTGCGCCACCCAGTGGTTCAGGGATAACGGTATCGATAAGCTTCAGCTCTTTCAGACGCGGCGCAATGATGCCCATGGCTTCAGCAGCCAGTGGCGCTTTGTCAGCGCTTTTCCACAGAATGGAGGCGCAGCCTTCTGGAGAGATAACGGAATAGGTGCTGTATTGCAGCATATTCACTTTATCACCCACACCAATAGCCAACGCACCACCGGAGCCGCCTTCACCGATAACGGTGCAGATAACCGGCACCTTCAGGCGAGACATTTCACGCAGGTTGCGCGCGATCGCTTCAGACTGACCACGCTCTTCCGCGCCGACGCCAGGGTATGCACCCGGGGTGTCGATGAAGGTCACGATTGGCATCTTGAAGCGTTCAGCCATTTCCATCAGGCGCAGCGCTTTACGGTAGCCTTCCGGAGCCGGCATACCGAAGTTGCGGCGAATTTTCTCTTTGGTTTCACGGCCTTTCTGGTGACCAATGACCATCACCGGGCGCCCATCCAGACGTGCGATACCGCCGACAATAGCTTTGTCGTCGGCATAGGCACGATCGCCCGCCAGCTCGTCAAACTCATCGAACGCCAGGCGCAGATAATCCAGGGTATATGGGCGCTGCGGATGGCGTGCCAGCTGGGCCACTTGCCATGCACCAAGATCGGCGAAGATTTTACGTGTCAGTTCTACGCTTTTTTCACGCAGACGATGCACTTCTTCGTCGATGTTAATATCCAGTTTTTCATCCTGACGGCCCACGGCGGTCAGAGAATCGATTTTCGCTTCCAGCTCTGCAATCGGCTGTTCGAAATCAAGGAAATTCAGACTCATAGTATTCCTGTATTAGTCAAACTCCAGTTCCACCTGCTCCGACCCAATGAGGCCACGCAACTCGTTCAGTAAACGGTCGCTCGGAGAAACACGCCAGGTCGCGCCAAAGCGCAGCCGTGCGCGTGCATCAGCCCTCTGATAGTAGAGATGTACTGGAATAGTCCCCGAACGATGGGGTTCCAGAGACTGACGGAGACGGTTTAAAAGCTGGTCATCAATTTGCCTGTCCGTCAGCGAGATAGCAAGCCCGCGAGCATATTTTTCCCGGGCTTCGTCAATGTCCATAACTTCACGGGCGGTCATTTTAAGCCCCCCGCTGAAGTCATCAAAGCTGACCTGTCCGCTGACGATAAGTATGCGGTCTTTTTCCAGCAAATGCTGGTATTTATCCAGCGCGTCGGTGAACAACATCACCTCCAGCCGCCCGGAACGGTCATCCAGCGTACAGATGCCGATACGATTGCCTCGCTTGGTGACCATTACCCGCGAAGCAATCACGAGCCCCGCCGCCGTGGTCACTTTACCACGATCGGTCGGATGCATGTCTTTAAGCCTCAGGCCGCCGACATAGCGCTCAATTTCTCTGAGATACTGGGTGATCGGGTGGCCGGTCAGGTATAAACCTAACGTTTCACGTTCACCATCCAGTACGATTTGTTCCGGCCACGGCTGGCAGCTGGCGTAGGATTGTTCCACCTGTTCAGGCTCATCGGCCAGAACGCCGAACATATCCGCCTGGCCAATGGCTTCGGCTTTGGCATGCTGATCTGCCGCTTTTAATGCGTCAGGCAGCGAGTTTGCCAGCGCCGCGCGGTGCGGACCGAGGCGGTCAAACGCCCCGGACATAATCAGTTTTTCAAGCACGCGTTTGTTGAGCTTTTTGGTGTCTACGCGGGCGCAGAGGTCAAACAGCTCGCGGAAATAACCGCCTTCGTTACGTGCTTCAAGAATCGCTTCAATCGGGCCTTCCCCGACGCCTTTAATCGCACCGATACCGTAAACGATTTCCCCTTCGTCATTGACATGGAAATGATACAGCCCGGAGTTGATATCTGGCGGCAGAATTTTCAACCCCATGCGCCAGCACTCATCCACCAACCCGACGACTTTCTCGGTATTATCCATATCGGCCGTCATGACCGCAGCCATAAATTCAGCCGGATAATGTGCCTTCAACCACAGCGTCTGGTAAGAAACCAGCGCATAGGCCGCAGAGTGCGATTTGTTAAAGCCGTACCCGGCGAATTTTTCCACCAGGTCGAAGATTTTCATCGACAGTTCACCGTCGACGCCGTTGTTGATTGCGCCTTCTTCGAACGTGCCACGTTGCTTGGCCATCTCTTCGGGCTTTTTCTTACCCATCGCACGACGCAGCATATCCGCGCCGCCGAGGGTATAACCCGACAGTACCTGGGCAATCTGCATAACCTGTTCCTGGTACAGGATGATGCCGTAGGTCGGCTCCAGTACAGTTTTCAGGCTTTCGTGCTGCCATTGTACGTCAGGATAGGAAATCTCTTCACGCCCGTGCTTACGGTCGATAAAGTTATCTACCATGCCGGACTGCAGCGGCCCCGGACGGAACAGGGCCACCAGGGCTATCATATCTTCGAAGCAGTCGGGCTGCAGACGCTTAATCAGGTCTTTCATGCCGCGGGATTCAAGCTGGAACACCGCCGTGGTTTCCGAGCGTTGCAGCATGTCGAAGCTTTTCTTATCTTCCAACGGGATAGAGGCGATATCAATCGGCTCTAAGCCCTGCTTCGCCCGGCGCGGGTTGATCATCTTCAACGCCCAGTCGATGATCGTCAGCGTACGCAGACCCAGGAAGTCAAACTTCACCAGGCCGGCATATTCCACGTCGTTTTTATCGAACTGGGTCACCGGATGAAGCCCGGATTCATCGCAGTACAGCGGGGCAAAGTCGGTAATTTTAGTCGGCGCGATAACCACGCCGCCGGCGTGCTTACCGGCGTTACGGGTGACCCCTTCGAGCTGACGCGCCATATCAATCAGCCCGCGAACCTCTTCATCTGCCTCGTAGATTTCCGGCAGCTGTGGTTCAGCTTCAAAGGCTTTGGCAAGCGTCATGCCCGGGTCGGGCGGCACCAATTTGGAGATGCGATCAACGAAACCGTACGGGTGGCCGAGCACGCGGCCCACGTCGCGGATAACCGCTTTCGCCGCCATCGTACCGAAGGTAATAATCTGCGATACCGCGTCGCGACCGTACATTTCCGCCACGTGTTCGATAACCTGGTCGCGTTTCTCCATGCAGAAGTCAACGTCGAAGTCGGGCATAGATACACGTTCCGGGTTAAGGAAACGTTCGAACAGCAGGTCGAATTCCAGCGGATCGAGGTCGGTAATTTTCAGCGCATACGCCACCAGCGAGCCTGCACCGGAACCACGTCCCGGACCTACAGGCACACCGTTATCCTTCGACCACTGGATGAATTCCATTACGATAAGGAAGTAGCCCGGGAACCCCATCTGGTTGATAACTTGAAGTTCGATGTCCAGACGCTCATCGTATGGCTGGCGTTTTTCAGCACGTACGGCCGGGTCCGGAAACAGGAATTCAAGACGATCTTCGAGCCCTTCTTTCGATTTCACGACGAGGAAATCTTCGGTGGTCATTTCCCCGGTTGGGAACTGCGGCAGGAAGTATTCACCAAGACGGACGGTGACGTTGCAGCGTTTAGCAATTTCAACAGTATTGACCAGCGCTTCCGGAATATCGGAAAACAGTTCGCACATCTCGTCTTCGTTACGCATGTACTGCTGCGTCGAATAGTTGCGCGGGCGCTTAGGATCGTCGAGCGTGAAACCGTCGTGAATGGCCACGCGAATTTCATGCGCGTCAAAGTCGCTGGCATCAATAAAACGCACATCGTTGGTTGCTACGACAGGTAAACCACACTCTTCAGCCAGTTTTACCGCCGCGTGCAGGTAATTTTCTTCGTCCTGACGACCGGTACGGATCAGCTCCAGATAGTAGCGATCCGGGAAATGCTCTTGGTAAAACGCAGCACACTGTTCGGCCAGCGCCCTGTTGCCGCGCAACAATGCCCGGCCCACATCGCCCATTCGTGCGCCGGACAGCAGGATCAACCCTTCCTTCTGCTCAACCAGCCAGTCCCTGTCGATATACGGCCCTTGTGCGCCGTACCCGCGCTGATAGGCGCGTGAAATAAGCAACGTCAGGTTCTGATAGCCTTCGTTGTTGGTGGCAATGACCGTCAGCTGTGTCAGCTCATCGGCAAACAGCTCGCTTTGAACGTGGAAATCCGCACCGATAATCGGTTTCAGACCGGCTCCGTGACCCGCGCCGTAGAACTTCACCAGGCCGCAGAGGTTGGTGAAATCGGTGATCGCCAACGCAGGCATACCGAGAGCGGCCGCCTTTTTCACCAGCGGCCCGGTCTTCGCCAGCCCATCAATCATGGAGTAGTCGCTATGCACCCGCAGGTGTACGAAACGTGGTTCAGCCATCTTCAGAATCCCGCTTTACTTATTCAGGCAATGCCCAGAGCGCGTTTAACAGGCCCGAAACTGCGCCGGTGGTGTTCGGTGGCGCCATGTAGAGCCAGCTTTTCCAGATGGAAAGCCGTAGGGTATCCCTTATGCTGCGCGAAGCCATATTCGGGGAAGGTAATGTCCAGCGCGGCCATTTCCGCATCGCGGGACACTTTCGCCAGAATAGATGCTGCACTGATTTCCGCTACTCGGCTGTCGCCTTTGACGACCGCCATTGACGGTACCGGCAGCGTCGGACAGCGATTACCGTCAATCAGCACGTATTCCGGTGAAATGTGCAGGCCTGCAACGGCGCGTTGCATCGCCAGCATCGTGGCATGCAGAATGTTGAGTTCGTCGATTTCGTGCGGCTCTGCACGACCGAGGCTCCAGCTTAGCGCCTTCTCCTTGATTTCATCGAACAGCGCCAGGCGGCGTTTTTCACTCAATTTTTTGGAATCATTCAGACCGATAATCGGCCGCGCCGGATCGAGGATTACTGCAGCGGTAACCACCGCGCCCACTAACGGACCGCGACCCACTTCGTCGACACCCGCCACCAAATGGATATGCGGATAGATAAACATGTCTGTCATTGTGCCAGCTCCAGCACCGCATTGGCTGCCTGCTCGTCGGCATTGCAGCGAATCTGCTGGTGCAGTTCACGGAAGGTGTCATGCATTGCGTGGCTGGTTTTGCCATCCGCCAGTAACGGCTGTAGCGCTTTTGCGAGCAGCTCCGGCTGACACTCATCCTGCAAGAGTTCTTTCACCAGTTCCCGACCTGCCAGCAGATTAGGTAGCGACACGTAGTCAGTTTTCACCAGCCGTTTCGCCAGCCAGAAAGTGAACGGCTTCATGCGATAACCCACGACCATTGGGCATTTCGCCAGCATGCATTCGAGCGCTGCTGTGCCTGAGGCCAACAGAGCAGCATCGCTGGCAATCATCGCTTCTCGACCCATTCCGTTGAGCATGTGAACATTCAAGTCGGGCGCCACTTCTGCTTTGATACGCTCAAACTGCTCGCGGCGTTTGGCGTTAACCAGCGGCACAACGACTTCCAGATCGGGATAATGGTTGCGCAGCAGCTGTGCCGTTTTCAGGAAATCGGCACTGAGCATTTCCACTTCAGCGCCGCGACTACCTGGCAGCAGTGCCAAACAATGGACATCGTGGGCAATGCCCAACGTGTCTCTGGCGGCGTTTTTATCAGGGTCCAACGGCATGGTATCTGCCATCGTGTGGCCGATAAAACGGCAGGGAACATTGAATCGGTCATAAAACGCTTTTTCGAAAGGCAGAAATGCGAGCACCAGATCGGTGGCTCTGCCAATTTTGAAAACACGTTTTTGGCGCCAGGCCCAGACGGACGGGCTGACATAATGAATAGTTTTGAGGCCGTGTTTCTTCAGATTCCCCTCAAGGGTAATGTTGAAGTCAGGCGCATCAATGCCGACGAAAACGTCCGGCTTGAGTTCGGTAAAACGGCGGGTCAGATCGGAGCGAATGTGCAGCAGACGACGCAGACGACCGAGGACTTCGACGATCCCCATTACCGCCAGCTCTTCCATTTCGTACCAGGCTTCACAGCCTTCAGCTTGCATTAATGGCCCGGCGACACCGACGAATCGGGCATTCGGCACCCGCGCTTTCAATGCGCGAATCAGACCGGCACCAAGAATATCGCCGGAGGTTTCTCCGGCGACCAGGGCTATCGTTAATGGGCGTTCAGACATTAACGAATCAAACCACGCGTAGAACGTTCGAAGAAGTCAGAGAAAGCTTTCACCTCAGGGTGTTGCTCTGCAAGTTCAGCAATTTCTGGTTTGGCTTCTTCCAGCGTTTTACCGCTGCGGTACAGCACTTTATACGCATTGCGAATCGCAATGATCGCTTCTCGACTGAAACCACGGCGCTTCAGCCCTTCGATGTTTACACCGTAAGGCGTGGCGTGGTTGCCCTGCGCGATAACGTACGGAGGGACGTCCTGAGCTACGCCGGAGCAGCCACCAACCATCACGTGTGCACCAATGGTGCAGAATTGATGGACAGCCGTCATGCCACCGACAATAACAAAGTCGTCCAAAGATACGTGACCTGCCAGCGTTGCGTTGTTGGCAAGAATACAGCGATCGCCGACTGTACAATCGTGCGCCACGTGGGCGTTGATCATCAGCAGGTTGTCGCTGCCTACCTTCGTCAATCCGCCGCCCTGTACTGTGCCACGATGAATGGTGACGCTTTCGCGGATGCGGTTGCGATCGCCAATCTCCACACGAGTCGGTTCGCCAGCGTATTTAAGATCCTGGTTAACTTCCCCGATGGAAGCAAACTGATAGATTTCATTGTCACGGCCAATAGTCGTATGACCGTTAACCACAACATGAGACTTCAGTACGGTCCCTTCGCCAATGCTGACGTCTGAACCTACAATACAAAACGGACCAATGTGAGCGTTGGCACCGATAACGGCACCCTCTTCCACAATGGCAGTAGGATGGATAAAGGCAGTTTTATCAATCACGTATCAGGCCTCCCGGCTACGAGCACACATCATCGTCGCTTCGCAAACAACTTTACCGTCAACCATCGCCACGCCTTTAAAGCGGGTGAGGCCACGGCGAGTTTTCTCAAAGGTGACTTCCATGATCATCTGATCTCCTGGCACGACTGGACGCTTAAAGCGCGCTTCATCGATACCAGCGAAGTAGTAAAGTTCACCTGGTTCGAGTTTACCCACGCTCTTGAATGCCAGAATACCAGTAGCTTGCGCCATGGCTTCCAGAATCAGCACGCCTGGAAAAATCGGTTTGCCCGGAAAATGCCCCTGGAAAAATGGCTCATTCACGGTGACATTTTTAACTGCGCGCAGAAAACGACCTTCTTCAAAGTCCAGCACACGATCGACCAGTAAGAACGGGTAACGGTGTGGCAGAAGTTCCAGAATCTCTTCAATGTGCAGAGTATGAGTGTCAGTAGTCAAAATACTCTTCCTGTCTAAATATACTGAAATGCAATAATAACACGGCCTGCCGGATTATAAGAAATCAGACAGGCCGGGAAGGTTGGCGCTTAGGGTGAGTCGTTAGTCTTGTTGACTGGTTTTACGCTCAAGAGCTTTGAGACGCTTGCTCATGTCATCAATATTCATCACCAGCGCAGCGGTTTTACGCCAGGCCTTATTCGGCTGCAGCGGAATGCCTGAGGAGTATACACCAGGCTCAGTGATCGGGCGCATAACCATGCCCATTCCGGTCACTGTGACTTTGTCGCAGATTTCCATGTGGCCATTGATAACGCTCGCACCGCCGATCATGCAGTAACGGCCAATTTTCAGGCTGCCTGCCATGATAACGCCGCCTGCAACGGCGGTATTGTCACCGATGACCACGTTGTGCGCAATCTGGCACTGGTTATCAATGATAACGCCATTGCCGATAACGGTATCGTCAAGCGCACCGCGATCGATTGTGGTGCATGCACCGATCTCCACGCGATCGCCAATAATGACGCGGCCCAGTTGGGGGATCTTCACCCAGTTGCCACGATCGTTGGCATAACCGAAGCCGTCTGAGCCGATAACAGTGCTGGATTGGATCAGGCAATTTTCACCGATCTCAATTTCATGGTAAACGGAGACGTTCGCCCACAGGCGCGTTCCTGCACCGATAGTCGTGTCTTTACCAATGAAACAACCCGCACCAATACGGACGTTATCGCCGAGAACAACCCCGGATTCGATAACCGCATTCGCGCCGATAGAGACGTTTTGACCGAGTTTCGCAGTAGCATCAACCACCGCGCTCGGGCCGATATCCTGCGCCGGCTGCGGCGTAGAATCGAGAATTTGGGCCATACGGGCGTAAGTCAGGTAGGGGTTCTTCACTACCAGCGCCGCGCTTTTAGCAAAAGGTAAGTCGTCCGCCGTCATCACAACAGCAGAGGCCTGGCACAAGGCCAGGTGTTCACGGTACTTGGGATTTACCATGAACGTAATATGGCCTGCTTTAGCGGATTGCATGGACGCAACAGCGGTGATGACGATATCGCCATCACCGTGTAATTCTGCATCCAACTGCTGAGCTAAATCAGCCAGTCGAATTGAAGGCATTACTTATTTAACCTGTTTCAGCACATCAGCGGTGATGTCTTTAACGTCACTGCTGTTGTAAGCAACGGTGTTTGCATCAACAACCAGATCGATTTTCTGGTCAGACGCTACGCTCTTCACTGCAGACTGGATACGAGTAACCAGTTTACCGCGTTCTTCGTTAGAGCGACGTGAACGATCCTGCTCAAAAGCCTGAGCTTTCTGAGAGAAAGCCTGACGCTGAGACATGATGTCTTTTTCCATCTTGCTGCGTTCGCTCGCTTTCATGGTAGAGCCATCGCGCTGCAGACGCTGCATTTTGCTCTGCAGATCGGATTCTTGACGCTGCAGTTCGCTTGCACGACCTTTGAATTCGTTCTCCAAAGTTGCAGAAACACCAGTTTTCTGTGCAACCTGCTGGAACAAACTACCCATGTTAACAATTGCAATTGTATCTGCTGCTTGTGCAGATGCCGCCATTGCTAAACCCATACCTGCAGCTAATAACCACTTTTTCACAATAAAACTCCTTACCATCCCATGAATGCCCGAAGGCACCGTTTTTTGCGAAGTCATGCAACCACGCGAGTGATCGTCAGATGTCATCGCTACTACTGCATTAGCATTCCTTTGCACAGAACAATTACCAGGTTTTACCAATGTTAAACTGGAACTGTTCCGCTTTGTCTCCATCGTATTTTTTAAACGGTTGGGCGTAGGAGAAGACCAACGGCCCCAATGGCGACATCCATTGTAATGCGATACCTGCAGACATACGGATATTGCCCGGGTCGCCATAATCAGGCACTCCTGCGGCTTGCATCTGCGCGGTGTTTTCCCAGTTTGTATCCCAGACTGTACCTGCATCCCAGAAGAATGACGTACGGACTGAGTTAGCATATTTATCACTGATAAATGGCGTTGGAACAATCAGCTCAGCACTGGCCACGGCCATTGCGTTACCCCCGACAGCATCGTCAGATCTACACAACGTTTCGTTATCGCAGTTATCCTGATTCGGACCGTAGTAAACCGCTTTAGGACCGATGTTGTTCGACTGGAAACCACGTACGGTGCTTGAACCACCGGCATAGAAGTTCTCATAGAATGGCAATTCTTTGCCACCTAAACCATCACCGTAGCCCCAACGTGTACGACCCAGCAGCACCCACTTGTGATCGTTATCGATCGGGAAGTAGGACGCGGTATCGAGTGTCACTTTGTAGAACTCGTTATCGGAGCCTGGGATAGTGACTTTACCGTTCAGGTTAACGCGTGAACCTTCCGTCGGGAAGAACCCACGGTCAAGGTGGTTATACGTCCAACCGTAGTTGAAGGTGAAGTCATCCGCAGAGAAACTCGAATCGTCGTTGGTGGTGCTTGTACCCTGACCGATAGAATCCAGGTAGCGGTTCATGGCCACCTGCGGCTGCATGTTGGACAGGTCGTTATGCACGTAGCCCAGACCCGCACGCAGCGTGTTGTATTCGTTAATCGGGAAGCCCAACGTACCATCAAGGCCGTAGCTCTTGTTAGTATACGAGGAGAGGTCCGCATCATCGGCTTTAAAGTCATTGTAGAAGATACGACCACCGAGACTCACGCCATCAACCGTAAAGTACGGGTTGGTCACGGAGAACTCAGAGTAGGTCTGGTAGTCGTTCTTGGTGCCGTTGATACCGACAGAGTAGCCCGTACCCAACCAGTTATCCTGCTGAACGCCGACCTGGAAGCTGATGCCGCTTTCCGTACCGTAACCCACACCAAAGTTGAAGCTACCGGTGTTACGTTCTTTCACCTTGTAGACAACATCAACCTGATCCGGACTGCCTGGTACGCGCTGCGTATCCACATCAACGGTTTCGAAGTATCCCAAACGGTTCAGACGATCTTTACCGGAATCCACGAGGTCACTGCCGAGCCATGCGCCTTCCATCTGACGCATTTCGCGACGCAGGACCGCATCTTTGGAGGTATCGTTACCTTCAAAGCGAATATTACGCACGTAGTAACGGTTACCCGCATCAACGCTCACATGCAGCTTGACGGTCTTATCAGCATCGTTGATTTCAGGCTGAGACTGTACGCGCGGATATGCGTAGCCATAGCGACCCAGAAGTTTCTTGATGTTATCTTCCATTTTGGTCACTTTGGCACCGTTGTAGAGCTCACCTGGCTCTACTTTGGTCAGGCTTTCAATCTCCGCAGAGTGACCTGCCAGGTTTCCACTGACCTCAACGCCCGACAGCTTGTACTGATCGCCTTCGGTAATGTTGACGGTGATGTAGATACCTTTTTTATCCGGCGTCAGGCTGACCTGAGTGGAATCGATATTGAAACGTGCGTAACCGCGATCCAGATAGTAGCTGCGCAGGGTTTCAAGGTCGCCCGCGAGCTTCTGTTTCTGGTATTTACGATCGCCTACGACGTTCCACCACGGCACTTCGTCACGCAGCTGGAAGTTAGAGATCAGCTCATCGGTGCTGAACGCATGGTTACCGACGATGTTGATCTGTTGAATTTTGGCCGATACGCCTTCCTGGAAGACCAGCTTCAGATCAACACGGTTACGCGGCAGCGGAGTCACAACCGCTTTAACGCTCGCGCTGTACTTACCGACGCTGTAATAGAAGTCTTCCAGTCCCTTCTCGATATCACCGAGAGTGGTACGGTCGAGAGATTCGCCAACGCGAACGCCAGAGGCTTCGAGGTTCTGTTTGAGCATGTCATCTTTCACCGATTTGTTACCGGAGAAAGTGATGCTGGCAATCGTTGGGCGCTCTTTGACCTGCACCAACAACGTATCACCATCACGCAGAACACGAACATCCTCGAAGTTGCCAGTGGCAAACAGCGCACGGATGGTGTTACTGATGTCTTCATCAGTAACCGTATCGCCAGGACGAACTGGCATGCTGAGGAGGGCCGCACCAACAGCAACTCGCTGCAGGCCTTCGAAATGAATATCCTTCACTACGAATCCGTCAGCACCGTATACGGTCGCGCTGCCGAACAGCAGCGACGCTATGAGCAACTTTTTCATCGCCATCGTTATTATGCGTTCTTCCTAACACTCTCTCTACAACCGAGAGAAATCATTGAAAAGTGCAAGTCCCATTAACAACACCAGCAATATTGAGCCAATGCGATAACTAAAGTCTTGAACTCGCTCGGATACCGGTCCGCCCTTCAGCTTTTCTATCGCCAGGAAGAGCAGATGACCCCCGTCTAAAACGGGTAGCGGGAATAGGTTGATAATGCCCAGATTCACACTGATGAGCGCAAGAAACATCAGATAGTAAATCAACCCAAACTCCGCTGACATCCCAGCCCCCTGAGCAATCGAAATTGGCCCACTGAGGTTGTTCAGTTTTACGTCACCGGTTATCAATTTCCCCAGCATCTGAACCGTCAACTTCATCAACTGCCACGTTTTATCCGTAGCCTGAATGATGGCAGCAAACGGCCCGTACTGGCGCACTGTCTTGTACTCATCGGGTAACGGGATGATTTTTGGAACCACACCCGCAAACCCTTCAGCTTTCCCTTTACCGGGCTTTGTATCTGGTATCAGCGTTAAAGACAAGGGACTCCCCTGTCTGTCTATCTCCAATCGCAGCGGCTTGCCGGGATTGTCTCGCACCAGAGTGACAAATGTCATCCACTGTGTGAGTGGCTGACCATCGACTTTAACGATCCTGTCGCCTGCTTGCAAACCTGCTTTGCGCGCGGCAGAGTCAATTTGCACTTCAGCCAGTGCCGTCTCGACCTGTGCACCGCGTGGTCGAATCCCCAGTGAAGTGACAGGATCTTCCTTATCAGGCTCAAATGCCCAGTGGCGCAAATTAAGAATTTTATCCTGACGCTGCTGTGTTCCAAAAGGTGCAACGGTGAGTGTCGTTTGCTCATCGCCAATTTTTGTCACCAACGCCAGACGGACTGCATCCCAATCAGGCGTTTCGATACCATCTACGGCTTTAAGTTCCGTGCCTGGTGCAATTTGTGCTTCTGCAGCGATCGAATTGGGCGTTATTTCACCAATAACCGGGCGCACACCAGGGACACCGATGATAAACACCAGCCAATAGGCGAAAATGGCAAAGATGAAGTTTGCAACCGGACCGGCAGCAATAATAGCCGCCCGCTGGCCAACGGTTTTATTGTTGAAGGCGTGGTGACGCATCTCCGGAGCTACCGGTTCGACACGCTCATCCAGCATTTTGACGTAACCGCCCAGAGGGATAAGGGCGATGACATATTCGGTTCCCTGACGGTCAACGCGGCGCCAGAGCGCTTTACCAAAACCAATGGAAAAGCGCTCCACACGGACGCCGCAGCGACGAGCAACCCAGAAATGACCAAATTCATGCACAGTGATTAATACACCCAGTGCAACAATGAATGCCGCCAGATTCCAGAGAATGCTCAGCATAAACCCTTCCGTCAAATCGTCCTGAAGACTAAAAGTAGCAGGCAAGCAAACACCGGAACCGCAGCCGTCAGGCTGTCAATTCGGTCAAGAATGCCACCGTGCCCAGGGATCAAATTCCCACTGTCTTTGATACCGGCTTCTCGTTTAAACATACTTTCTGTTAAATCGCCCAGCACGGATGCTAGCGCGGCAATCAGAGAACACGTTAACAGCGTCGTCGGCGCAACGTCCAGATTCACACACAGACCATAAATCCAGGAGATAACCGCCGCAGTGAACAGCCCACCGAGGAAACCTTGCCAGGTCTTGCCCGGAGAGACTTTTGGCGCCAGTTTATGTTTACCGAACAGCTTACCGAACATGTAGGCGCCGGAGTCAGCACCCCACACCAAAATCATGATGTAGAGCAGCCAAATCGCACCGCTGTAATGGTTCTCATCATAATGCCAGGCACGCAGCGTCAGCATTCCCCAGAAGAAAGGAATAATGGTCAACAGACCAAACACCAGACGCAGCATTTTGGAATTACGCCACAGCGCAGCAGAACCCGGATAAAACAGCACCAGCAGCAGTGCGACAATCCACCAGCCCAACGAGGCCCAAAGAGAACCTTCAACCAGCGGTTGATGGACGTTGTGATGGTATTCCGGAAGCCAAAAGAGCATCGCGGAAAGAATTAATCCGCAAAGCACCGCCAGCCATACTCGCTGTGAACGAGATTTAAAACCGCTTAATTGACCCCATTCCCAGGCCGCCAACATGCACACCACCAGGGTGACAATAGCGAAACCTATTGGCGGCAAAAGAAACAACGCCGCAATAACAACGGGTATTAAAACGAAAGCAGAGATCAGGCGATACTTCAGCAAGAGCTACCCCCATCAGGCTTTGTCGTCACCAGCCTCTGTGCCGCCGAAACGACGCTCTCGATTGGCAAAGGCATGCAACGCCCCTTCAAAGTCTTGTTCATCGAAATCGGGCCAGAGAACATCTGTAAAGTAAAGTTCGGCATAGGCAATTTGCCACAACAAAAAGTTACTAATGCGATGTTCTCCCCCTGTCCTAATTACTAAATCTACGGGAGCCAGTTCATGCATGCAGATTTGCTGACCCAGCAAATCTTCGGTGATATCGTCAGGACGCAACAGCCCTTCCTGGACTTGTGCAGCAAGATGCTGAACTCCCTGAATAATGTCCCAGCGCCCACCATAATTCGCAGCGATATTCAGCGTCAGACCGGTATTGTTCCCGGTCAGCACTTCTGCTTTACGAATACGCTCCTGTAAACGGGCGTTAAAGCGGCGGGTATCACCGATAATACGTAAGCGTACGTTATGTCTGTGTAGGCTTTTTACTTCACTATCCAGCGCCCAAACGAACAGTTCCATCAATGCACTGACTTCCTGCTCAGGGCGATTCCAGTTCTCACTGCTAAAGGCGTAAAGCGTTAACGCCTCAATACCGTTATTTGCCGCAAAAGAGACGGCTCGACGCACCGATTTCGCTCCGGCTTTATGGCCGAAGGCACGGATCTTGCCTTGTCTCTTCGCCCAGCGACCATTGCCGTCCATAATGATGGCCACATGCTGACAGCCGTGGGAAGGCAGGTTCTCGCTGATTGGTTGGTTAGCAGACAACATAACGCGTTATTAGTCCATGAAAAGGAATTAGCGGTACCGGAATACAGACGCTTAGCGCAAAAAAGCCGTGTAAATCCACGGCTCCCTCGATAACACTTTGTCGTTACAGCGTTATCGGATGGCGCAGACTATAACACTGAAGCCCAGCGCTAACAAATGCCTGCGTGCCCGTTGCACGGATAATCATCAGCTTGCGAAGCGCATCACCTGCTGGTTTGCGACACTTCTTGCACGCGCATCGACTTCCATCACCTCATCCACACATTCTGGCTCTTGCAAATCCAGAATTGACAGGACTTCGAGGTTCACGGCAGCAATGTCCGTGAAGTGAATTTTCGACGTCAGAAATGCCTCAACGCTCACTTCATTGGCAGCGTTCAGCGCGGTAGTTGCCGCCTGGCCCTGATCAAATGCGTCCATTGCCAGCTTCAGGCACGGGTAACGTTGATAATCAGGCTCTGCAAATGACAACTCGCTTAATGCTTTGAAATCCAATGGATTAACGCCAGATTCAACGCGACCAGGCCAGGCCATAGTATGGGCAATTGGCGTGCGCATATCTGGCTCACCAAGCTGGGCCAGCACGCTGCCGTCACGGTAGCGCACCATCGAATGAATCACGGACTGCGGATGGATAATGACTTCCATCTGTTGAACTGAGGCGTTAAATAGCCAACGAGCTTCTATGTATTCCAGACCTTTGTTCATCATGGTGGCAGAATCGACTGAAATTTTACGTCCCATCGACCAGTTCGGATGACGACAAGCCTGATCCGGCGTCATATCGCGCAGTTCAGACAAAGGCGTTTCACGGAACGGGCCACCAGATCCGGTAAGCAGAATCGACAAAACGCCATTCTGCTCAAGGGAAGCGTAACCCAGCTGATTTTGAATTGTTTCCGGTAAACTCTGAAAAATGGCGTTGTGCTCGCTGTCGACTGGCAGTAGACGCGCCCCGCTCTCTTTCACCGCATCCATAAACAGACGTCCGCAGGTGACCAGCGACTCTTTATTGGCAAGCAGAATGGTTTTGCCCGCGCGGATAGCCGCCAGCGTCGGCATCAATCCTGCGGCACCGACAATCGCCGCCATCACCTGGTCGACATCATCCAGCGCAGCGACATCGCAGGCAGCCTGTTGACCACTCAGAACTTCCGTCTGGCTCCCGTGCTGACGCAGCGCCACAATCAGCGCAGCGGCGCTTTGTGCATCATCCATAACGGCGTATTGCGGGGAGAACTCCAGGCATTGCTCAACCATACGCTCGACGTTTTTCCCAGCCACCAGCGCGGTGACAGAAAAAAGGCCGCGATTATTACGCACCACATCCAGCGTACTGCAGCCGATGGAGCCTGTGGAGCCCAGAACGGTTAAATGCTTCATGAAAAATCCGAAGAAGAAAGTCTAAAAAGCAAAACGCCGCCAGCAAAACCCGAAGGTTTCCTGAACGGCGTTCATCAGATAACGTCAGAAATCAGAACTGCATCAGCTCTGCTTCTTTCTCTGCCAGCGCCGCGTCTACTTTTTTGATCGCAGCATCAGTCATTTTCTGCACATCATCCTGAGAGCGACGATCGTCGTCTTCACTGATTTCTTTCTCTTTCAGCAGCGCTTTTACTTTGTCATTCGCATCACGACGGACGTTACGCACGGACACACGCGCTTGCTCTGCTTCACCGCGTACGATCTTGGTCAGATCTTTACGACGTTCTTCAGTCAGCGGAGGCAGTGGAACGCGGATATCGGTGCCCGCAGAACTTGGGTTCAGACCGAGATCGGACGCCATAATCGCTTTCTCAACGGCCGGGCTCAGAGAGCGATCGAATACGTTGATTTTCAGGGTACGTGAATCTTCTACCGTCACGCTTGCCAGCTGACGCAGCGGAGTCGGGGTACCGTAGTATTCGACAACGATGCCATCGAGCAGGCTTGGAGAAGCACGGCCCGTGCGGATTTTGCTGATCTGGGTTTTGAATGATTCTACGCATTTTTCCATGCGCACTTCGGCATCTTTTCTGATATCGCTAATCACGTTACGAATCCTTGAAATCTTGTCTCAGGCTGACCATACGCCACACCCGCCGATATGCGAGTGTGGTAAGTATAGCCCGTATAATTCCTGGCGCCGAAAAGGCGGCCTGGTAAGCATCGCAAAATTAAAGCGGAATCTTACCTTTATTTAGACACAAAATCATTCACGTTGCATCAAGGCGGCAATTGATTGAATCCCAGGAGCTTACTCAAGTAAGTGACTGGGATTCGGGAATACAGCCAATGCAGAGGCAGCGCGAAGGATGGCGTGTCTCGCTTACGGAAATTATTCCGTAATCAGCGTACCTTCTTTCTCACCCATCACCACGCGACGCAGCGCGCCTGCTTTGTTCATGTTGAACACACGAATCGGCAGTTTATGGTCACGAGCGAGCGTGAATGCGGCAAGATCCATCACTTTCAGTTCTTTATCCAGTACTTCAGCGTAGCTCAGCTGATCGTACATGGTTGCAGAAGGATCTTTTGCCGGGTCAGCGGTAAATACGCCGTCAACTTTAGTGGCTTTCAGTACCACGTCGGCTTCAATTTCGATACCGCGCAGGCAGGCTGCAGAATCGGTGGTGAAGAACGGGTTACCAGTACCGGCGGCGAGGATCACTACGCGGTTATTACGCAGCAGGCTGATAGCCTCTGCCCAGCTGTAGTTATCGCACACGCCATTCAGCGGAATGGCGGACATCAGGCGGGCGTTCACATAGGCGCGATGAAGCGCATCACGCATTGCCAGGCCGTTCATGACCGTTGCCAGCATGCCCATGTGGTCGCCCACAACGCGGTTCATACCTGCTTTTGCCAGACCCGCACCACGGAAAAGGTTACCACCACCAATCACCACACCGACCTGGATCCCCAGTTCGACCAGTTCTTTAATTTCCTGCGCCATACGATCGAGAATGCTGGCATCGATACCGAAGCCTTCAGTTCCCTGCAGTGCTTCGCCACTGAGCTTCAGCAGAATGCGTTTGTAGACGGGTTTTGCATTGGTAGCCATATTTCTTTCCTGGGACTGTCAACGTTTGAAAGGGGTAAATTCTGACGACAAGGATATGTCGCGCATCAGTGCAAGCCTATAGGAGCCTGACTAATTTTTACTTAATGGAGCTCAAAAAGAAGCCGCCCTCAGGCGGCTCCTTATCGATAATTAAGACTGCTTGGACATTGCAGCAACTTCTGCTGCGAAGTCAGTCTCAACTTTCTGGATACCTTCGCCCACTTCAAAGCGGATGAAGTTAGTCACGGTCGCGTTGTTCTCTTTCAGGAACTGACCCACGGTCTTACTTGGTTCCATTACGAAAGGCTGGCCAGTCAGAGAAACTTCACCGGTGAATTTCTTCATGCGGCCTTCAACCATTTTCTCTGCGATTTCTTTTGGCTTACCAGACTGCATCGCGATATCCAACTGTACCTGGTATTCTTTTTCTACCACGTCAGCAGACACGTCTTCTGGATTAACGAATTCTGGCTTGCTTGCTGCAATGTGCATTGCAACCTGCTTAACCAGTTCTTCGCTAGCGCCTTTAGCAGAAACCAGAACACCGATACGTGCACCGTGCAGGTAGCTACCCAGCACTTCGCCTTCCAGAGAAGAGACGCGACGGATGTTGATGTTCTCACCGATTTTAGCAACCAGAGCAACACGTTCTTCTTCGAACTGTGCTTTCAGAACGTCAACGTCAGTGATTTTGCCAGCAACGGCTGCATCCAGAACTTTGTTTGCGAAAGCCTGGAAACCACCATCTTTAGCAACGAAGTCAGTCTGGCAGTTAACTTCCAGAATGATACCGTAGTTGCCATTGATCTTAGTGATGATCACGCCGTCAGCAGCAACGTTGCCTGCTTTTTTCGCTGCTTTGATAGCACCAGATTTACGCATGTTTTCGATTGCCAGCTCGATGTCGCCATTAGCTTCAGTCAGGGCTTTTTTGCAATCCATCATGCCTGCGCCAGTACGTTCACGCAGTTCTTTAACCAGGGAGGCGGTAATTTCAGCCATTCTAAAATCCTCGGGGAATTGAAACCGCCCGGCGAAGGGCCAAACGGTTATAAAAGTGAAAAAGGGGCCGCTTAAGAGGGCCCCTATCCATACTCGGTACTAATAAGGGCTTAAACCTTATTATTCAGCTTCTACGAAGCTTTCTTCCGCCTGAGAAGCCAGATCCTGAGAACGGCCTTCACGTACGGTCTGAGCAACGGCATTCAGATACAGGTTAACTGCGCGGATTGCATCATCGTTACCCGGGATAACGAAATCAACGCCATCTGGATCAGAGTTGGTATCAACGATAGCAAATACTGGGATACCCAGGTTGTTTGCTTCTTTGATAGCGATGTGCTCGTGGTCAGCATCGATAACAAACAGTGCGTCCGGCAGGCCGCCCATGTCTTTGATACCGCCCAGGCTGTTTTCCAGCTTGCCCAGTTCACGAGTACGCATCAGCGCTTCTTTCTTGGTCAGCTTGTCGAAAGTGCCGTCCTGAGACTGAGTTTCCAGGTCTTTCAGACGCTTGATAGACTGACGAACGGTTTTCCAGTTAGTCAGCATACCGCCCAACCAACGATGGTTCACGAAGAACTGGTCGCAGTTCAGAGCAGATTCTTTTACCGCTTCGCTTGCTGCGCGCTTGGTACCAACGATCAGGATCTTACCTTTGCGAGAGGAGATCTTGTTCAGTTCAGCCAGAGCTTCGTTGAACATTGGTACAGTTTTCTCAAGGTTGATGATGTGAACTTTGTTACGCGCGCCGAAGATGAAAGGCTTCATTTTCGGGTTCCAGTAACGGGTCTGGTGACCGAAGTGTACACCAGCCTTGAGCATGTCGCGCATGGAAACAGTTGCCATGTTTAAAACCTCTATATAAAAGTTGGGGTTATGCCTCCACGTATCCCATACGACCGACCCCGAAGGGCACCCCGGCGTATGTGCCGATACGTGTGTGTTATTACACAATGTGAGATTTGTCGCTGCCAGACCATTTCTGTGTATATCAAATGGAATGGAAGTTCGGCGCGCTTTATACCATAAATTGCGAGTGGAAACCAATAAATGTTGGTGCGAAGCGCTGTAATGATTCTCAATTTGGCAGTCGATAGCGGCGGCTGTTACCATTGTCAGCACTTACACTAGTATTGCCGAGAAATCGGCCTCGATGGACAGAATTCATGGCTATCTCTATTAAGACTCCAGAAGAAATTGAAAAAATGCGCGTGGCGGGCCGTCTGGCTGCCGAAGTGCTGGAAATGATCGAACCGTACATCAAGCCCGGTGTCAGCACCGGCGAGCTGGATCGTATCTGTGACGATTACATTGTTAATACTCAACATGCGGTATCCGCCTGCCTGGGCTATCACGGCTTCCCGAAATCCGTGTGCATCTCTATTAATGAAGTGGTGTGCCACGGTATTCCGGATGACGAAAAGCTGCTGAAAGATGGCGATATCGTTAACATCGACGTGACCGTCATTAAAGACGAATACCACGGCGACACCTCCAAAATGTTCATCGTTGGCAAACCCACCATCCTCGGCGAACGTCTGTGCCGTGTGACTCAGGAAAGCCTGTACCTCGCCCTGCGTATGGTGAAGCCGGGCATCCGTCTTCGCACGCTGGGTGCAGCAATTCAGAAGTTTGCCGAAGCGGAAGGTTTCTCCGTCGTGCGTGAGTATTGCGGACACGGCATTGGCCGCGTGTTCCATGAAGAACCGCAGGTTCTGCACTATGATGCAGATGACGGCGGCGTAGTACTTCAGGCCGGGATGACGTTCACCATCGAGCCGATGGTCAACTCTGGCGATTACCGTATCCGCACCATGAAAGACGGCTGGACGGTGAAAACCAAAGACCGGAGCTTGTCTGCACAGTACGAGCATACTATTGTGGTAACAGACAACGGCTGCGAAATAATGACGTTACGCAAGGATGACACTATCCCGGCGATAATCTCGCACAACGAATAACAAGAAGCCGGCGCAAGCCGGTTTTTTTATGACGGGCGTCCTGCCGCCATCCTTCGGGCCGCTGCAAGCGACGTTAAAAATCGCTCCCGGCGATTTTTTATGGGTAATCGTTTTTTCTTATGGGTGGCGCGATGAGCAATTCCTTACCTGACACAACCTTACCTTTTCTGCCAGGCCAGCCGGAAAACCCGGTCAGTTGGGCAGATGCGGAACTGAACTGCGCCAGCATCAAGGCGCGTCTTGATGCGTTCCAGCGCTGGCTGGGTGACGCCTTCGACAGCGGCACATCTGCCGAACAGCTGATAACCGCCCGTACAGAATACATCGATCAGATGCTCCAGCGTCTGTGGTTGCATTACGGTTTTGGTGAGGTAGAAGACGCGGCACTGGTTGCCGTCGGTGGTTATGGCCGCGGCGAACTGCATCCGCTCTCTGATATCGACTTGCTCATCCTCAGCCGTAAAAGGCTGCCCGACGAGCTGGCGCAAAAGATTGGCGAGCTGCTGACTCTGCTGTGGGATCTCAAACTCGAAGTCGGCCACAGCGTACGCACCCTCGAAGAGTGCCTGCTGGAAGGGCTTTCTGACCTCACTGTCGCCACTAACCTGATTGAATCACGCCTACTGATCGGCGACGTCACCCTCTTTCTCGAACTGCAAAAGCATATTTTTAGCGAAGGCTTCTGGCCATCGGAAAAGTTCTTTGCCGCTAAAGTCGAAGAACAAAATGGTCGCCACCAGCGCTATCACGGCACCAGCTACAACCTCGAGCCCGATATCAAAAGTAGCCCCGGCGGCCTGCGTGATATCCACACCCTGCAATGGGTGGCGCGTCGTCATTTCGGCGCGACCTCGTTGGATGAAATGGTCGGCTTTGGCTTCCTGACCGAAGCTGAACGCAACGAGCTAAACGAGTGTTTACTCCTGCTGTGGCGTATCCGTTTTGCGCTTCATCTGGAAATTAACCGCTACGACAACCGTCTGCTGTTCGATCGCCAGTTGAACGTGGCCCAACGGCTCAACTACAGCGGCGAAGGCAATCAGCCGGTTGAGCAAATGATGAAGGATTTCTATCGCGTCACCCGCCGGGTAGGCGAGCTCAACCAGATGCTGCTTCAGCTGTTTGATGAAGCGATCCTTGCGTTGACCGCCGATGAAAAGCCGCGCCCGATCGATGACGATTTCCAGCTGCGCGGCACGCTCATCGACCTGCGCGACGATACCCTGTTCATGCGCGAGCCACAGGCGATTCTGCGTATGTTCCACATCATGGTACGCAACAGCAGCATTACAGGCATTTACTCGACGACGCTGCGGCATCTGCGCCATGCTCGTCGTCATCTGCAACAGCCGCTGTGCTACATCCCCGAAGCGCGCGAGCTGTTTCTGAGCATGTTACGTCACCAGGGCGCCGTCAGCCGCGGATTGTTACCAATGCACCGTCACAGCGTGCTATGGGCGTACATGCCGCAATGGTCGCATATTGTCGGCCAGATGCAGTTTGACCTGTTCCACGCCTATACCGTCGATGAGCACACCATTCGCGTGCTGCTGAAACTGGAAAGCTTCGCCAAAGAGGAAACGCGTTCACGCCATCCGCTTTGTGTCGAACTGTGGCCACGCCTTAATCACCCGGAACTGATCCTGATTGCCGCTCTGTTCCACGATATAGCCAAAGGCCGCGGCGGCGATCATTCGGTGCTCGGCGCTCAGGACATCCTCAAATTTGCAGAACTGCACGGTCTGAACTCGCGCGAAACACAGCTTGTTGCATGGCTGGTACGCCATCATCTGCTGATGTCGGTTACCGCCCAACGCCGTGATATTCAGGACCCGGAAGTCATCAAACAGTTCGCCGAAGAAGTTCAGACCGAAAACCGCCTGCGATATCTGGTCTGCCTGACCGTCGCCGATATCTGCGCCACCAACGAAACGCTGTGGAATAGCTGGAAGCAGAGCCTATTGCGTGAGCTCTATTTCGCCACCGAAAAACAGCTGCGCCGTGGAATGCAGAACACGCCGGACATGCGCGAACGCGTGCGCCATCATCAGCTTCAGGCGTTAGCCCTGCTGCGGATGGACAATATCGACGAAGAGGCGCTGCATCATATTTGGGCGCGTTGTCGGGCCAACTACTTTGTTCGCCACACGCCAAACCAGCTTGCGTGGCATGCCCGTCACCTGCTTCAACACGATCTGAACGATCCGATGATCCTGCTGAGCCCGCAGGCGACGCGCGGCGGTACGGAAATATTTATCTGGAGCCCGGACCGTCCATATCTGTTCGCCGCCGTTTGCGCTGAACTGGACCGGCGTAATCTCAGCGTGCACGACGCACAGATTTTCACCACCCGCGACGGGATGGCAATGGACACCTTTATCGTGCTCGAACCCGACGGAAGTCCACTGTCCGGCGACAGGCATGAGGCCATTCGTCACGGACTTGAACAGGCCATCACTCAGTATTCGTGGCAGGCCCCTGCCCCACGACGTCAACCGGCAAAATTGCGTCACTTTACCGTCGATACCGAAGTCAATTTTCTGCCGACGCATACCGACAGAAAATCTTTCCTCGAACTGATCGCGCTCGACCAGCCGGGTTTACTGGCATGCGTTGGCCAGGTCTTCGCGGACCTCGGCATCTCGCTCCACGGGGCGAGAATTACGACAATTGGCGAACGAGTAGAAGATTTATTTATAATTGCGACAGCCGACCGGCGTGCTCTTAATAATGTGCTTCAGCAAGAAGTACAACAGCGGTTGACAGCGGCCCTCAATCCAAACGATAAAGGGTAGTGTGTTTTTTTAATGGAAAGAGTTTAACAATGCAGCAGTTACAGAACGTTATTGAGTCCGCTTTTGAGCGCCGCGCCGACATCACTCCGGCGAATGTAGATACCGTTACCCGCGAAGCGGTTAACCAGGTTATTTCCCTGCTGGATTCCGGCGCGTTGCGCGTAGCGGAAAAGATTGACGGCCAGTGGGTTACGCATCAGTGGCTGAAGAAAGCGGTACTGCTCTCTTTCCGTATCAACGATAACCAGGTTATCGACGGAGCGGAAAGCCGCTACTTCGATAAAGTCCCGATGAAATTCGCCGACTACGACGAAGCACGTTTCCAGAAAGAAGGTTTCCGTGTGGTGCCACCGGCAGCCGTTCGCCAAGGCGCATACATTGCACGTAACACCGTGTTAATGCCATCGTACGTCAACATCGGCGCTTACGTCGACGAAGGCTCCATGGTTGATACCTGGGCGACTGTAGGTTCCTGTGCGCAGATCGGTAAAAATGTTCACCTGTCCGGCGGCGTAGGTATCGGTGGTGTGCTTGAGCCACTGCAGGCTAACCCAACCATCATCGAAGACAACTGCTTCATCGGCGCACGTTCCGAAGTCGTAGAAGGCGTTATCGTTGAAGAAGGTTCCGTGATTTCGATGGGTGTTTACCTCGGCCAAAGCACCAAAATTTACGACAGGGAAACCGGTGAAGTGTTCTACGGTCGCGTACCTGCAGGCTCGGTTGTCGTTTCCGGAAACCTGCCGTCAAAAGATGGCAAATACAGCCTGTACTGCGCGGTTATCGTGAAGAAAGTGGATGCGAAAACCCGCGGCAAAGTCGGCATTAACGAACTACTGCGCACCATCGACTAAATCAGTCTGAAAAAAGCGGGGGCAACCCCGCTTTTTTTATACCTGGTGCTGGCGGAAAATAATTTTTTCGTTAATTATTCAAAGGTTATGTTTAACCCAAGGGATACCGCTATGTACGACAATCTGAAAAGTTTGGGCATTACCAATCCTGATGAAATCGATCGTTACAGCCTCCGGCAGGAAGCCAACAACGATATCCTGAAAATCTATTTTCAAAAGGATAAAGGCGAGTTTTTCGCGAAAAGCGTGAAGTTCAAATACCCGCGTCAGCGCAAAACGGTAGTGGCCGACGGTGTAGGTCAGGGTTACAAAGAAGTGCAGGAAATCAGCCCGAACCTGCGATATGTGATCGACGAACTGGATCAGATTTGCAAACGCGATCGCACCGAAGTGGATCTGAAGCGTAAGATCCTCGACGACCTGCACCATCTCGAAAGCGTGGTTGCCAATAAGATCAGCGAAATCGAATCCGATCTCGAGAAGTTAACCCGCGGAAAATAAACGCCAAAAGGCAACCTGGTGTTGCCTTTTTTAATGGTGGATCCGAACATTTTGCCCGACGGCGCTTTGCTTGCCGTGCCTACTATGCCTTCTCACCTCTGCTCATCCAGCTGTAACGCCACATACAGCAGCAGCCTGTCGTCAAAATTACCCAAATCGAGGCCGGTCAGTTCCGAAATACGGTTCAGCCGATACTCCAGCGTATTACGATGAATAAACAGCGCCTTTGACGTCGCCAGCTGCTGCACGTTATGCCGAAACCATGCCGTCAGCGTTCGACGCAGCAGTCCGTTGTTATCCATCGCTTTGAGCTTCGCCAGCGGGCGCGCCAGTTCATTGGCCTGCCAGCCGCCGCGCAGGCTGTCGAGTAGCACCGGCAGCATTAAATCCTGATAGAAGTAGCTGCGGCTTTCCGGCATACGCTGCTTGCCAACCATCATCGTGGTACGCGCGGTACGGTACGATCGCGCAATGCTACCCGGCCCGGTGAAATAGTTACCCAGCGCCACGCGAAAACGTAGCTGGCCATTCTCCTTCATACGCGCAATCAGCTGCTCAACCCGTTTACGGTGATCTTCAGCATCCCAGCGGCCAAACGTGTTCAGAGCAGGCTTCAACACCACCATTTCTGTCAGAGACACTATCCCCACCAGATTATTGCGTTCCGGCACGGTCAGCGCGGTTTGCAGCTGTTGTAGCTCAGCCATCGCGCTGTCGACACCGAGCTGTCCGCTGTCGACTTCTACTACCGCCACCACACGCGGCTGATTCAAATCGATGCCCAATCGCTGTGCCCATTCGGTGAGTGCAGGCGTGTGCTCTTCCGCCTGAATCAGGTTCATCACCAACTCTTCACGCAGACGGGTATCCTGTGCCAGCAGATGCATCAGCCGCGACTGCTCCAGCATCATTTCGGCGGTCATGCACACCAGCTCACCGTATTTGCGTAGCAGTGCAGGCTCGCCGGTCAGGCCAATCACGCCAACAATTTCCCCTTCCAGCCGCAGCGGCAGGTTTATTCCCTGGCGTACTCCGTGCAAATGACGCGCAACCGCATCGTCGATATCCACCACCCGGCCCTGAGAAAGAACCAGCAGCGCGCCTTCGTGTAATTCTCCAATACGCTCCCGGTCACCGCTGCCGATAATCCGCCCGCGCGCATCCATGACGTTGATATTGGTGTCAATGATGCGCATGGTGCGCGCCACGATATCCTGCGCCATTTTGGTATCAAGATGCCAGCCAGCCATAACCCCTCCTATCAGCAGAAGAACAGAATAAGGAAGCGTGCAAGGCAGTGCATTGTGCAAATGCACAAACTGTAGTGAGGAAGTATGAAGTTGTGGGAAGGCTCACAGAAAGACAGTGTGGGAAAAGCAAAGCGCCCTCCTCCATATGGAGAAGAGCGCTTGAGATTACTGCATTAACAGGTAGATAGTGCTGTCGCCACGCTGAATATTCAGCGCCAGGACGCTCGGTTTGCTTTCAAGCAGCTTACGCAGGTCAGCAATGTTTTTCACTGGCTGCTGGTTAGCGCCAACGATCACATCACCTTTTTTCAGGCCAATTTGCGCAGCCTGAGTACCCGGTTTGATGTTACTCACCACCACGCCTTTGTCTGCGCCTTTGTTACTCATCTCAGCGCCTTCAATACCGTTGAAGATGCTGCTGGAATCAACCTGAGTCTGGCTGCTCTGCTGCAGTTCGAGAGATACATTTACCGGCTTGCCATCACGAACCAGACCAAGCTCAATCTTGCTGCCAACAGGCATGGTACCAACCTGAGCACGCAGTGCGGAGAAGCTGCTGATTGGTTTGCCGTTCAGCGAGGTGATGACATCCCCTGCTTTAATACCCGCTTTCGCCGCGGAGGAGTTCGGTAGCACCTGGCTTACGAATGCGCCGCGCTGAGCGTCAACTTTCATCGCTTTCGCGAGGTCAGAGCTCAATTCGGTACCCATAATGCCCAGCTCGCCACGTTTCACCTGGCCGTATTTGACCATCTGCTCGGTCAGGCTTTTCACCATGTTGCTTGGGATAGCGAAGCCGATACCGATGTTGCCGCCGTCCGGGGCAAGGATCGCGGTGTTAATCCCGATAAGCTCACCGTTGAGGTTCACCAACGCACCGCCGGAGTTACCGCGGTTAATGGCCGCATCGGTCTGGATAAAGTTTTCGTAGTTTTCAACATTCAGGCCGCTACGACCCAGCGCCGAAACGATACCGGACGTCACGGTTTCGCCGAGACCAAACGGGTTACCGATAGCGACGGTATAATCCCCGACGCGCAGCGCATCGGAATCGGCGAGTTTAATCGCAGTGAGATTTTTCGGATCCTGAATTTGGATAAGCGCGATGTCAGAGCGAGGATCTTTACCCACCACTTTCGCATCAAATTTGCGGCCATCGCTCAGGGAAATTTTAATGGTGGTGGCGTTATCCACCACGTGGTTGTTGGTAACTACATAGCCTTTCGCTGCATCAATGATTACGCCAGAACCCAGCGCCATGAATTTTTCTTGCTGGGAGCCACCGTTACCCCTTGGTGCGCCAGGGCCACCCTGTCCACCGCCCTGGCAGAACGGAGAGTTCTGGAAAGGTGAACCGTCCTGACAGAACGGGGAGTTATCACCGAAGAACTGCTGGAAGTTACGCCCCATACGCGGGGTATTCACCGTGGTACTCCCTTCCACGTTAATGCTCACAACGGAAGGCATCACTTTTTCCAGCATCGGTGCCAGGCTTGGCATCTGCTGGGCAGTCGTGGCGGAGGAAGCTGTTTCCGCAGCCGATGCAGACAGTGGGGACAGGGCCAGACTTAAACTCAGAGCCAGTGCACTCATTGCTAACGTTGTTTTTTTCATGTCTCGTAATCTCTAAATGTCAGATAAAGCAAAAGTTGCTGTGTATGTGACTGTCAGATTCAATTTATAACGCTAAGTTCCGGATTTAACTTTCTGGAAAAAGTAAAAAAATATTGTCCGTCTTTACAAAACTTCCGCGTTATTCCACAGCCATCAAGCGGCGGTATTCATCCCAGGCATAAAGATCGGTCATGCCGCTGATATAATCCTGAATCAAACGACAGCGATAATAGTACTCCATCAATGGATACTCGGTGGCGTCACGCGGGATTTTATTTACCGCTTCAACGTACGCCAGACGATGTCGCGTCGACAGTTTTTGAAACAGACGGCTTTCAATCGGCAAATGACGTAAGCGCTCTTTTTCCACCAGCTCATTAAAATCCGCCAGCGATAATTTCAACAGCGGCTGGTAAATCTCCAGCAACCCGCTAATCACGCGGTACCCCTGCAATTCCAGCTGCTCAACGTCGGGGTGACTGAATACCTGTTTAATGGCGACGTTTTTATATAATTCAAGCAGCTGGCTGTAGTCACTTTCGTCTTCTAGCAGCGCGTGGTTGAAATCCCCGGTATATATCTTCGGAAGATTATCGATAAATCGCTGCGCAGCGTAAGGTACCAGCTTATTCAGTGTATTCACCCGCAGATACATAAAGAACTGATCTTCTGTACTGCGACTTAAGGTATTAGACCGAGATTTATCCCAGGCGTTTTCGACAACCTGTGAGAACAGCGAACCTTTTTCGTGCGTGCCCCACGCGTCATACAGGTGCTGATAAAGTTGTTCCACGCTGAAAATGCGTTTCTCAACGGCATCTTCCAGGTCGGCCACGCAATAAGAAATATCGTCGGCGGCTTCCATAATCCACGTCAATGGAAAGCGACTGTAAGGGGCTAAATCGAGTTCTTTACGTAACCTCGCAATATAGGCCTCTTCGGCGAAATAATAGCCAGGTTTCTTCATTAAATAGCTGTGACTTTCTGGCGGCTTGCCCCGCCACCATGCAGGACGCGTGTATTTCAGAATACAGCCGACCTGAGCCCAGGTGAGATTCATACGCATCAACGTATGTACCAGGCGAATACCTTGGGCGTTACCTTCAAACTGGCAGAGATCCTGGCGCACCCGACGACGGAGTTCATTCAGGGTATCTTCCCCTTCGCGCAGACGCAGCGTGCCGACCAGGCAACGATCGTCGCTTAATGGCTGACTGGCGGCATCCGTAGGCCACAGGCGCTGGCGAAACCAGTCGTTAATCGCTGCTTCACCAAAATGCCCAAACGGAGGATTGCCGATATCGTGCATCAGACAGGCCATCTCGATGATACTTTCAAACGGCCCAGTCAGTTCATCCAGCCCGTATACCTCCAGCAGCTTGCGCTCCTTCAGGCGGCTCAGCACTTCTTTGGCGATATAGCGCCCAACCTGCTGAACTTCCATAGAGTGCGTCAGCCGCGTGCGCACCGCTGCATTGCGTTCCAGAGGGAAGACCTGAGTTTTCTGCTGCAGCCGACGAATAGCCGGGGAATTGACGATGCGCCCGCGATCGCTTTCGAAGATCCGCAGGATTTCATGTTCCGTCGCAGCGTTCTGCGGCGAGCGGTAACGCCGACGCCAGTTTATCTTTGTGCGAAAATCAATTGTGGCCATAGCCTCTCCCGGTCCGGAAATGCGTGCTCCATGATAAACTATGCCTTTAAACCCATCACATCGCGAGTAAATCTATGAAAATCGGCATTATTGGTGCAATGGAAGAAGAAGTGACGCTGCTGCGTGACAAAATCCAAAACCGTCAGACTATCACCATCGGCGGGAGCGAAATTTACACCGGCCAGCTGAATGGTATTGACGTTGCCCTGCTGAAATCTGGGATCGGCAAAGTGGCTGCCGCGATGGGTGCCGCCCTGCTGATCGAACGCTGCAAACCTGACGTCATCATTAACACCGGTTCCGCAGGCGGCCTGGCCCCTACGCTGAAAGTGGGCGATATCGTCGTCTCCGATGAAGCGCGCTATCACGATGCCGACGTCACCGCTTTTGGTTATGAGTACGGCCAGCTACCAGGCTGCCCGGCAGGCTTCGCGGCTGATGCGAAACTGATTGAAGCAGCAGAAAATTGCATCAAACAGCTTAGCCTCAACGCCGTACGTGGGCTTATCGTCAGCGGCGATGCGTTCATTAATGGTTCCGTAAGCCTGGCGAAAATCCGCCACAACTTCCCGCAGGCGGTTGCCGTGGAAATGGAAGCCACCGCTATCGCACACGTTTGTCATAACTTCGGTGTGCCGTTCGTTGTTGTTCGCGCCATTTCTGACGTCGCCGATCAGCAGTCGCACCTGAGCTTTGATGAGTTCCTCGCCGTCGCCGCTAAACAGTCGACCCTGATGGTCGAAACGCTGGTCCAGAACCTGGCGAATGCGTAACGGCCTGACATCGGGCCTTTTCGCCCTGCTGTTGACCTTTCCGGCGTGGCTGATAGCCGCGCCGAGGGTGGTCACGCTTTCCCCTGCCAATACTGAACTGGCTTTCGCGGCGGGTATTACCCCGGTGGGCGTGAGCAGCTTTTCTGATTATCCTCCGCAAGCATCCGATATCGAACAAATCGCCAGCTGGCAAGGGATGAATCTGGAACGCATCGTGGCACTCAAGCCCGATATAGTGCTGGCCTGGCGCGGCGGCAATGCTGAGCGACAGGTAAATCAGCTGAGCGCGTTGGGTATTAAAGTGGTGTGGGTAGACACCGGCAGCGTGGAGCACATCGCTGATGCATTGCAGCAATTGGCGGCCTGGAGTCCAGTGCCCGAACAGGCGAAACAGGCAGCGCAGTCGTTGCGCCATGAATTCGCCGCGCTAAAGCAAGAATATGCTCACCGCCCGAAAAAAACGGTATTCCTGCAATTTGGCACTAATCCGTTATTTACCAGCAATAAAAACTCGATTCAGAACGAAGTGATTGAGGCCTGCGGAGGAGCGAATATTTTTGCCACCAGCCGCGTTCCGTGGCCGCAGGTTAGCCGCGAACAGGTGCTCGCCCGGCAGCCTCAGCTGATTATCACCGCCGGAAGCGACACTGAAGTGACAAAAATTCAGCAGTACTGGGGTCGTCAGCTAAAAATTCCGGTAATTCCCGTAAACAGCGACTGGTTTGAACGGGCCTCCCCGCGTATTATCCTCGCCGCGAAACAACTCTGCACCGCAATGGCGCAGGTCAATTAACGGGAAACGCATCAATGCTTGTCTATTGGCTGGATATTGTGGGTACTGCTGTATTTGCCATTTCCGGGGTTCTGCTGGCCGGTAAGCTGCGTATGGACCCATTTGGCGTGCTGGTGCTCGGCGTGGTGACAGCGGTGGGCGGCGGTACGATCCGCGATATGGCGCTGGCTCACGGCCCGGTATTCTGGGTAAAAGATCCCACCGATTTGGTGGTGGCAATGGTCACCAGCATGTTGACCATTTTGCTGGTGCGTCAGCCGCGTCGCCTGCCGAAATGGATATTTCCGGTGCTGGATGCAGTCGGCCTCGCGGTGTTTGTCGGTATCGGCGTGAACAAAGCGTTTATTGCCGGAGCCGGCCCGCTGGTCGCTATCTGCATGGGCGTGATAACAGGCGTCGGCGGCGGGATTATCCGTGACGTACTGGCACGCGAAGTGCCGATGATCCTGCGGACTGAAATCTACGCAACCGCCTGTATTCTGGGTGGGATCGTGCACGCTACCGCGTATTTCACCTTCGGAATACCGCTGGAAAACGCGGCCATGCTCGGCATGTTGGTGACGCTCGGGATTCGCCTGGCGGCGATTCACTGGCACCTGAAACTTCCGACCTTCGCCTTAGACGATAATTCCAGATAGCAAAAAGCCGTGTCGATGACACGGCTTTTTTGTTTCAGCGTTCCAGAAATTATACGCTGAAGGAGGAACCACACCCGCAGGTGCTTTTGGCATTCGGGTTGGTCACGATGAAACGCGAGCCTTCCAGACCTTCGGTGTAATCCACCGAACCGCCTACCAGATATTGCAGGCTCATCGGGTCAACGACCAGGCCGACGCCTTCTTTCTCAATGGTCATATCACCATCGTTAATCTGATCGTCAAAAGTGAAGCCGTACTGGAACCCGCTGCAACCACCACCGGTGATATAGACGCGCAGTTTCAGGTTCGGATTCTCTTCATCCGCAATCAGGTTTTTTACTTTGCTGGCGGCCGCATCAGTAAACTGTAGGGGCAGCGCTACGTCATCACTCATTTCACACTCCGGTTAATTCGCACTGGCTAAAGTATCGCCAGGTCTTTTGCTCATTATCCAATACCTGACTAAATCGTTCAAGTATTCTCCCCGACGGCCTGTTTTTCTTTCGCCTCTTTCTCTGCTTTTTCGGCTTCCTGCTTCGCAAGAGTACGGGTCAGGATCGAGGAGTACAGCGGTTTGCCGCCCAGGAACTGGGCTAATAGTGTTGCGCCAAGACAGGTAATAATCATTGGCAAAATGAGCTGATAGTTGTCTGTCATTTCCAGAACTAACACGATACCGGTCAGCGGCGCACGCACAGATGCCGCGAACAGCGCGCCCATGCCAGCGATGGCAAAGGTGCCAGGTTCCAGATGATAGGCCGGGAACCACGCCGTTGCCGCCATACCAAATGCGGTTCCGAGCAGCGTGCCGAGTGCGAGCATCGGGGCAAAAATGCCGCCCGGTGCACCCGACGAGAAGCACAGCAGCGTCGTCACGACACGCGCAATAAAGATAAACATCAGCAGGCCGACGGTGTAATGCCCCGCCGCCGCGATAGGAATGAGGTTGAAGCCGCCGCCTGCCGCTTCCGGCTCAATCAGCCCGAGCACGCCGCAGATACCACCGAGTAGGCCGCCAATCAGCACCCATTTCTTGATATCGCCGCCGTGGATACGCTGGAACAGATCCTGGGTACGCAGCACCAGGTGATTAAACAGCGGCCCGACGCAGCCGAAAATCATCCCCAAAACCAGATACAGCCACAGGGTGTTTACTGGCGCATTCGCGAGTTTCCCAACCTCAATGACGGCGGTTTCACCGTTGAAGATGCGGAACACCACGCTGGACATGATAACGCCGATGAAAACGGCCTTGATCGAAATCAGGTTGTAGCGGAACTGCGGGCGCATCTCTTCGATGATAAAGAGAATGCCCGCCAGGGGAGCATTGAACGCCGCGGCCAGACCTGCCGCCGCACCGGTTGCCAGCAGCGAGTGACGCGCTTCTGCAGTACGCAAACGGAAGATATCCAGCACCATGCGACCAATATTGCCGCCGAGCTGCACCGTCGGGCCTTCACGTCCGAGCACCATTCCGGCCCCCAGCGTGCCCATACCGCCGATAAATTTCACCGGAATGACGCGCCACCAGCGGACCGGACGCAATTCTTCAAGCGCGCCTTCGATTTCAGGAATGCCAGAACCGCCCGCTTCCGGCGCGAAACGACGCACCAGGATATAGCCGACCATTGCCAGCAGCCCGGAAAGAATAAAGGCCAGCGGCCAGACTAAAAACCAGTGATCCGCCACCTGCGCCAGCGTGCCAATGCGCACGTTCTGCACCCAGTTAACGGCTTTTTCAAACGCGACGCCCACCAGGCCGGCTAAGGTGCCAACCAGTGCGGCCATCAACAGGATAGCTAACGGTGTTTTATCCCTGCGAACTAAACGGCGCACCGCATCCCCGCGGCGCAATCGAACGATTTGCTGTGATTCAAAAGAGGGAGTTTCTGCTTTCATGCCATTATCATTAATTGGTAGGACAAATTGCAGACTGCATTGTAACCACCCTATAGCGGTACGTCGCGTTAAAATTCCTTCATTATTACATTGTTTCAATTGGGCAAAACTTTCATAACCTTCCGGGAATAAATTAGAATAGCCCGCTAACACGCTTTCTACGAACCAGGAACCTCGAATGAGCAAATCTGAGAATCTCTACAGTGCGGCCCGCGAACTGATCCCCGGCGGCGTCAACTCGCCGGTGCGCGCCTTTACCGGCGTCGGCGGTACCCCACTGTTTGTCGAACGTGCCGACGGCGCGTATCTGTATGATGTGGATGGTAAAGCCTACATTGACTACGTCGGTTCCTGGGGCCCGATGGTGCTCGGCCACAACCACCCGGCCATTCGGAACGCGGTGATTGAAGCGGCATCACGCGGATTGAGCTTCGGCGCGCCGACCGAAATGGAAGTGAAAATGGCGGCGCTGGTGACCGAACTGGTCCCGACCATGGACATGGTGCGTATGGTGAACTCCGGTACCGAAGCGACCATGAGCGCCATCCGTCTGGCTCGCGGCTTTACTGGGCGTGACAAAATCATCAAATTCGAAGGCTGCTATCACGGACACGCCGATTGCCTGCTGGTGAAAGCCGGCTCCGGCGCGTTGACCCTCGGCCAACCAAATTCTCCGGGCGTGCCGGCGGATTTTGCCAAACACACGCTGACCTGCACCTATAACGATCTGGCGTCCGTACGTGAAGCGTTCGAGCAATATCCACAGGATATCGCCTGCATCATCGTCGAACCTGTTGCAGGTAACATGAACTGCATTCCACCGCAGCCAGACTTCCTGCCGGGTCTGCGCGCGCTGTGTGACGAATTTGGCGCGCTGTTCATTATCGATGAAGTGATGACTGGTTTCCGGGTTGCACTGGCAGGCGCTCAGGATTACTACGATGTGGTTCCTGACCTGACCTGTCTGGGAAAAATCATTGGTGGCGGAATGCCTGTCGGTGCCTTTGGTGGCCGTCGCGAAGTGATGGACGCACTGGCGCCAACCGGTCCGGTTTACCAGGCGGGAACGCTGTCCGGTAACCCGATTGCGATGGCCGCCGGTTATGCCTGTCTGACTGAAGTCGCCCAGCCGGGTATTCATGAAACCCTGACCAGCCTGACCAACCAGTTAGCGCAGGGCCTGCTGCGTGCAGCGCGTGATACAGGGATCCCACTGGTCGTGAATAATGTGGGCGGGATGTTCGGCATCTTCTTCACTGATGCAAAAACCGTAACCTGCTATCAGGATGTGGTGAAATGCGATGTGGAACGCTTCAAGAAATTCTTCCATCTGATGCTGGAAGAAGGCGTTTATCTGGCGCCATCAGCGTTCGAAGCGGGCTTTATGTCCGTGGCGCATACCGAGCAGGATATCAACAACACCATCGACGCGGCGCGTAAGGTGTTTGCGAAGCTTTGATAGGTTGATATTGCCCGGTGGCGCTACGCTTACCGAGCCTACAACTCTTCGGATGAGTAGGCCGGCAAGCTTGCGCCCCGGGCATGTTTACCGGCTCTGCTTCCTCAGCAGATAAATAAAGTACGGCGCGCCGATAAACGTAGACAGCAGCCCGGCCGGGATTTGGTACGGGAACAGCACCATCCGTCCACACCAGTCAGCAATAACCAACATAATCCCCCCCACTAATGCCGACAGAATCATGTGCGGCATCGTTCTGCGAAAGCCCATCATCCGCGCGATATGCGGCGCCATAAGACCAATAAAGCTCAGTGGACCAATGGTCATCGTCGCCGTCGCCGTCAGGCTGGCGGCTAACAGCAGCAGCGCCACGCGCGTCGGCGTCAGCGCCATGCCCACCGCGCGGGCAGTGTCACCCCCGAGCGGCAGTATCGTCAGCCAGCGCCGACACAGCGGCGTCAGCGCAAGCAACACAATCATCACCAGTCCGGTGTGCAGCACCTGCTCGTACGACGCGTTATAAGTAGAACCGGAAATCCAGGTGAGGATCTGCGCCATGCGCGGATCGCCGCTCGCCTGCAACATCATCAGCAGCATCGTAAACGCGGTACTGAGCGCCATCCCGGCCAGCAGCATTCGGTGCGGAGAGAATCCACCCCGGCCTGAGGCAATCAGAATAATCATCAGTGTCACCGCCGCGCCCAGACTGCCAGCCGGCAGCAGCCAGCCAAAGGCATTACCCGGCACGAAGAACAGCATCAACACCACGCCAAACGCAGCACCGGAGGAAATACCCAGCACTTCCGGGCTCGCCATCGGGTTGCCGGTCAGGCGTTGAATAATACAACCCGCAACCGCCAGCATGATCCCGGCAATCAGCGCCGCCAGAATTCGCGGCGCACGCCACTCCATCAGTGCATTCAGTAAATCGCCCGTCGCCCAGTGCCAGCTCTGCGCATCACGCCCGAGCGACAGCGCAGCCAGCATACCAATCAGCAGCACACCACAACCGGCCAACGCCCACACCCGTACCCGCTGGCGTTCAGTCGCCACGCGATCGCCCACGTCCATCGCCGGAGCGCTAATGCTACGCAGGCGCGGCAGGAGCCACAGCAGCAGCGGTGCGCCAATCAGCGCAGTGACGGAGCCGGTAGACACTTCCATCCACACCTGTGAAAGCCACAAAATCAGCTGATCAGAAAGCCAGAGGATCAGCGCCCCAATCAGCGGAGCCAGTATCAGGCGCGAAAGCAAACGTCGCGCGCCGAGCATTTTCGCCAGCAGCGGCGCAAACAGGCCGATGAAGCCGATAATGCCCACTGCATTAACCAGCAGCGCACTGATAACGATCGCCAGTGTCAGCGCCCCGAGACGTGCCAGAGACAGTGCCAGGCCCAAATTACGCGCAACGCCGTCGTCGAGCCCCATCAGGGTTAACGGGCGCAGCAGCAGAAGTGTGAGCATCACGCCGCCGAGCAGCTGCGGCCAAAGTTGCTGCACCACGCTCCAGTCGGTTTGCGTCAACGTGCCGGTACTCCACAGGAACATGCTTTGCAGCTGGTCGTGGTGAAAAATAACCAAAAGCTGATTCACCGCGCCGCAGTACATGCTCACCACCAGCCCGGCGAGGATCAGTGTCACCGGCGACAAACGCTTGCCCCAGGAGACGCCAAATACCAGCGCACCAACCACACAGGCCCCCGCCAGTGCCGCAAACTGCGTTGAGAATGCGCCCGGAATAGCCCACAGCGTGGTGATCGTGATGCCGAGCTGTGCCCCGGTGGCGACGCCGAGCGTCGTCGGTTCGGCCAGCGGATTACGTAAAACTTGTTGAAACAGAACGCCGACCAGCCCCAGCCCGGCCCCAACGAGCAGCGAGATAACCACGCGCGGCAGCAAACTGTAGTGGAACAGCATCTGCCGGATGCTATCGACGTTCGGCTGCCACAGCGCTTCCCGCCACTGTCCACGTGGCAGCGCCACGTTAAAGTTGTGCCAGCTCAGCCACGCCGAGGCGATAAACAGCACGAAGAGAATGAATGCCGGGAAACGCGCGATGCGCTGGCTCATGCCTTGCCTCCCAACGCGTTATCGAGAATACGGATAAAATTCATCACCGACAGCGTCGCACCGTAGAACCACACGGCAGGCACTCGCTGGAAGCGCTGCTGACGCACAAACGGCATCGCCTGCCACAGCGGCGTGGCCATCAGTTTTTGCATGTCGGTTTCGTTGCCGTGATCGAAACAGATAACGTCCACGTCCTTGAACTCGCCCAATCGGTCGATACCGACCACCTCACTCCCCCAGAAGTTGGTTTCGCCCTGCCAGGCATTCACTATCCCGTACTCATCCAGGATTTGCTGGAACAGGCAGTTCGAACCGAAGGCCAGCACATGACGGGCATCGAGCAGCGTTACCATCAGCAGCGGCCGTCCGCCGCACGCGGAAAAACGCGGTTTATGCTGCGCCACAAATTGATCGAAATGGTTGAGATGCGCGTGAGCCTGGTTTTCCATGCCCAGCAACTGGCCCATTTCCACAAGCGACTTACGGGCATTTGCCAGCGGATGTTTACCGTCGCTGAAATTGAAACCACGGCCCGGTGCGATACGTGCCAGTTTTTCTGGCGACGGACCATAACCTGCCGACCACATCATGTACGACGGTTTCATTTCGGTCAGCAGTTCGAGATTAGGTTCGGTACGCAAGCCAACGTCAATCACCGATGCAGGCAGCGCCGGTTCGTTAACCCACAGGTTGTAATTGGGAATGTCGGCCACGCCGTACGGCGTTACGCCCAGCGCCAGCAGCAGTTCTACCGGCAGCCATTCGAGGGCCACGATGCGCTGCGGATCCACCGCCGCAGCGTGCGCGCTTTTCATCTGCCAGAGCAGCGGAGACAGCGCCATAGCCGTCAATAAACGACGACGGCTTATCGAGAGGGAATCATTCATCAATAAACAAAGCTTACCGGGGCAGCACCCGCCGGATGCGGCAGGATCCCCATCGGAATTCCGTAAATTTTTTCCAGTGTTTCGCCACGCATCAGCGTTTCCGGCGTGCCCTGGGCAATCATTTCACCACCGCGCAACGCCACCAGATAGTCGCAGTAGCGCGCCGCCATGTTGATGTCATGCAGCACCGCAATCACCGTCAGGCCGCGTTGCTGACTGAGACGATGCACCAACGCCAGGACATCGACCTGATGAGCAATATCCAGCGCCGAGGTCGGTTCATCCAGCAGTAGACAACGGCTGTCCTGCGCCACCAGCATCGCAATCCACGCGCGCTGGCGTTCGCCGCCGGAAAGACTGTCCACCAGACGATGGGCCAACGGTTTCAATCCAACCAACGAAATCGCTTCTTCTACTTTCTCGCGGTCCGCTGCACCAAATCGCCCCAACGCACCGTGCCATGGATAGCGGCCAATCGCCACCAGCTCGCGTACCGTCATCCCTTCTGCCTGCGGTAACTGCTGGGGCAGATAGGCCACCTTGCGCGCAAACGCTTTACTGTTCCAGCTTTCCAGCGGTTGTCCATCCAGCAGGATATCGCCTTCTGACGGCGGCTGGTGACGACCCAACATTTTTAACAGCGTGGATTTACCTGAACCGTTATGACCGATAAGGCCGGTCACTTTTCCAGGCGGGAAGGTCAGTGAAAGCGGGTGCAGCAGCGTACGGCCTGGCACACGAAAGGTGACATCGTTCATAGCGAACGTGGTGTCGGTCTGAGTTGTGGTGTCCTGCATAACGGCCAACTTGTCAAAAGGGCACGGCGAACCGTGCCCAAAGAGGAGATTAGAAACGGAAGGTGGCTGTCGCCACAACCTGACGCTCCGCGCCCCAGTAGCACGCGTATTCACTGTAGCAGCTGGAGACGTATTCACGATCGAACAGGTTGGTGACATTCACACCCACCGACGATCCCGGCAGACCAAAGCGTGCCAGATCGTATTTCACGGTAGCGTCCATCAGCGCATAGCCTGCCACGTTGAACGATTCATACGCCTTAGGCGAGTTCGCTGAGTAGTAGCTGACGGTGTTACCGATGTAACGTCCGCCCGCACCGATCGTCAGACCACTGAGCGCGGTTTCGTGGAAGGTGTAATCCGCCCACAGAGAAGCCATGTTACGTGGGATCTCCGCCGGACGCTTACCTTCATACCAGGTATCTTCGGTGTATTTCGCATCGGTGAAAGTGTAAGACGCTGTCAGGTTGACGTTGGCATTCACCGCCGCCTTCGCTTCCAGCTCTACGCCACGGGAGCGAATTTCGCCGCCCTGGACGCTAAATCCGCTGCTCGGCGCGCTCGGGTCTGCCGTCAGGTTGCCATCTTTGGTCAGCTGATACACTGCCGCCGTCACCACCACTGGCATATCTTTCGGTACGTACTTCACACCCGCTTCGTACTGCTTGCCGTTAGACGGATTGAACGGTTTACCGCCCATCGTCGCCCCGGAGATCGGCTCGAAAGATTCGCTGTAGCTGAAGTATGGGGAAATACCGTTGTCGAACAGATAGTTCAGGCCACCGCGCCAGGTGAACTGGTGATCGTTAACTTCCGCAGTGGTGTTTGACGAACGGGTAAGGGTTGACGTTTTCGCGAAGTCGTAGCGACCGCCCAGCGTCAGCACCCACTTATCCCATTCGGCCTGATCCTGCACGTACAAACCGGTCTGTTCCTGACGGTTCAGCACCGCATACGGGAAGAACACGTTGACGTTCGGGTTACCGTGTTGCGGATTACTCATGCTGATCGGATCGGCTGAACCATAGTCAGCGTCGATATCATTGCGCATACGCATATAGTCCACGCCAGTCAACAGCGTGTGATCCACGGCACCGGTAGCAAATTTGGACTGCAGCTGGTTATCCACGGTGAAGCTGTTCATGTTTTCATCTGAACGCACGTACGCGCGGCTGATCTGGCCCGGCGCAATGTAGCCGTTGCCATAAACAGAGCGATACAGGGTGTTCACCTGGGCGTAGCGCAGGTTCTGGCGCACGGTGAAGGTGTCGTTGAATTCATGCGAGAAGCTGTAGCCCACCATCTTCTGACGGCGCGCCATTTTGTTATCCGATTCCCCTTCGTTGAAGTCCGTCGGCAGTTTATGCGCTTTACCGTTGGCATCGTAGTACGGCACCACGGTTCCTTCGCGCGGCAACCAGCCGTAGTAACCCGCATTTGGGTCGCTCTGGAAGTTGCTCAGGAAGGTGAAGTCGGTTTTATCATCCGGACGCCAGCTGAAAGATGGCGCAATCGCGTAACGGGTGGATTTCACCATTTCCTGCTGTGCGTTCTGGCTGCTGCCCAAACCGGTCAGGCGGTAAGACCACACGCCGTCGTCATCAATTGCATCGCTGAAGTCAAAACCGGTCTGCCACAGGTTGTCAGTGCCCATTTTGAACTGAATTTCTTTTAACGGCTCAGTGGTCGGACGCTTGCTGACCATGCTGACGATACCGCCTGGGTTACTTTTTCCGTACAGAACGGAAACCGGACCGCGCATCACTTCCACACGCTCCAGAAAATACGGGTCCATCGACATTTCAGAGTAGTTATCACCCTGAAGCTTCATGCCGTCGAGGTACTGGTTAGTATTGACCGTGGACGAGGTGGTGAAACCGCGAATAGACACCACATCATAGGTCGTCGAGCTGCCACGCGTTGCAAAGACGCCTGGCGTATAGGCCAGCGCTTCTTTCACCGTGGCCGGTTGTTTCATGTCCATTTCTTCACGCGTCACCACTGAAATCGACTGCGGGGTCTTTTCAATCGGGGTGTCGGTTTTCGTGGCGGTGGCGGAATGTTTGGCTGCGACGGTAGCCGCTGGGCCCCACGCGCTTTCCTGTGCGGCTGGTGCGGCCGTCACGGTAATGGTTTCTTCTTTAGGTTGTGTCGCTGCCTGTGCGTTGACAGACATGCCGCTAACCGCTGTGGCTACTACCAATGCGAGCTTGCGCAGTGAGGTATTCATTGGCTGAGCAGTGTTGAGACGCGCCATGATTGTTCTCTGATAATATTGAGTGAATGATAACGTAAACGAGAATTATTATTATGCCCGCAGAATAATAGGCGAAACGCGGAAGTCATAGCAAGCGGAATACGTCCCTACCAGAATTGAGGGTTTAAAAAATAACCTGATGGTAAGTGGGGAGTTAAAGGAAGGTTAAAAAATGCCCCTCACCCCGGTCCTCTCCCCCAATGAGCGAGGGGGGGAACCGGCCTGTCCTTTCAACCGGACAGTCCCCTCTCCCTTGTGGGGAGAGGGTTAGGGTGAGGGGGAACAGTCTTAGTTGCCGCCGAACATATCTTTAATCCAGCCCGCTACGCCATCGCCTTTTTCCTGCTTCGCTGGCTGCTGTTGCTGTTGCTGCTGCTGAGGCTGCTGTTGCTGTGGCTGCTGCTGGCCGCCGAACGGATTTGCGTCCTGCTGTTGCTGTTGCATCGCCTGGCTCTGCTGACACAGCTGATCCGGATTGGTCGTCCAGACCGGCAGCTGACGCATACCAGCCCCATCACAGATAAAGTTGCCGTTGTCGTCGACGCTCATATTGACGATATCTTCCGGTGGCGTCAGATCCAGTGGGATCGGCGACTCGTTGGACAGATAACGCTGATAAATGGACATCGCACCACTGGCCCCGTACAGCTTAGTCGGCTGGTTGTTATCACGGCCAACCCAGGTGATCACCACTTCACGTCCGTCGATGCCCGCAAACCAGGTGTCGACGTTATTGTTGGTGGTCCCGGTTTTACCCGCCAGATGCAGATTCGGATACTTCGCGCCAAGCTGACGACCTGTACCGCGCTGCACAACCTGCTGCATGGTCCACAACGTCATGTAGGCCGCCTGTGCCGGAACGGCACGTTCAGCCTGCGGATAGCTCTGGTACAGCACGGTGCCATCTTCCGCAATGACCGAACGCAGCGCGGAAAGCGTCGCACGGTTACCGCCGCTGGAGATAGTCTGGAATGCCTGTGCCACTTCGATTGGCGTCAGGTTCAGGGCGCCAAGAATCATCGCCGGAACCGCACTAAGCTGATCCTTCGGCACGCCGAGTTTTTGCCAGGTATCGGTGATCGCCGGCAATCCCAGCGCCATCCCGAGGTTCACCGTCGGTACGTTCATCGAACGCGTCAGCGCATCCACTAACATCACCTGACCGCTAAAGCGCTTATCATCGTTCTGCGGGGACCAGGTCTGGCCGTTCGAAAGATGAATCGTGACCGGCGCATCGGCAATCCAGGTGTTCAGACGATAGGTATTCGCCTGACTCAGCGCGGTCAGATAGGTCGCCGGTTTTGCCAGAGAACCAATCGAACGACGCGCCTGCATCGCACGGTTATAACCCGCATACTGCGGCTCTGCACCACCGACCATCGCCCGCACTTCGCCGGTCATACGGTCGACAATTACCATCGCGGTTTCGAGGTCGCTCAGCTTACGCTGTTTCTTCAGGACCGGAATGCCTTCGGTCGCCGCTTTTTCTGCCGCATCCTGCGCCACGGAATCGAAGGTGGTAAAGATTTTCACACCGGAAAGATCTTTCACCTTGTCACCGAGCTTCGCCTGCAGCTCCTGACGCACCATCTGCATAAACGCTGGCTGTGGAGAAATCACCCCACCGCGCGGCTGCACGCCCAACGGACGCGCGCTGAGCATGTCGTACAGCTCCTGATCGATAACCTTCTGCTGTTGCAGCAGGCGCAGGACCAGGTTACGACGTTCCAGTGCGAGTTTCGGGTTACGCCACGGGTTGTAGATAGACGCCCCTTTCACCATGCCCACCAGCAGCGCCTGCTGGTCGAGGCTCAGTTCTTCCACCGGGCGGCCAAAGTAGTACAGGCTTGCCAGCGGGAAACCGCGGATTTCGTTGTCGCCACTCTGACCGAGGTACACCTCGTTCATATACAGCTCAAGGATCCTGTCTTTGCTGTAACGGGCATCCATGATCAGCGCCATGTACGCTTCGTTGGCTTTACGCCAGTAGGAGCGTTCGCTGGAGAGGAACAGGTTTTTCACCAGCTGTTGAGTCAGGGTACTTGCGCCCTGCACCGTTCGGCCCGCCGTCAGGTTCGCCAGTACCGCACGCCCCATCGAGTAGAAGCTAATGCCGTCATGCTCGTAGAAATGACGGTCTTCGGTCGCAATCAGCGTGTCGATCAGCAAGTCCGGGAAACCACTGCGCGGCACAAACAGGCGCTGCTCGCCGTTAGGCGATGACATCATGGTTATCAGGCGCGGATCGAGACGGAAGAAACCGAACTGACGGTTGTTATCCATGTTAGTGATGGAATCCAGATGATCGCCATCAAAGGTCAGACGCGCGCGCACCTGCCCTTCTTTACTGTCCGGGAAATCAAACGGACGACGGATCATCTCGATGCTGTTGGACTGCACGGTAAACTCGCCCGGACGGGTCATCGCCGTCACCTGGCGGTACTGCGTGGCCGTCAGCAGTCGCACCATCTCATTCTTGCTGACGGGCATATCCGGTTCGAGGTTAACCATACGGCCATAGACCGCCGCTGGCAGCTGCCACACTTTACCGTCGATTCGTGCACGGATTTTCTGATCCAGATAGACGCCATAAATGGCCATCAACACCGCAAAAACGATGCCTAATTTGACCAGTAGCCAGAACCAGCCGTATTTGCGACGGGGCTTCTTGCCTTTACCTTTTCCATTGCGCGGCATCGGTTCGTCATCCTCATCTTCGTAATCATCATCGTCGTACTCTTCGTCCCTGAGACGACGACGGCTAACCTTCTGCTTAGCCGGACGTGCAGGCTTGCCTTTACGTCCAATCGGCTCGCGGTCATTCCCCGCCATACTTTTTCTCCGCTAAATTCAGGCGTAAGCGCCTGATTCTCTTTTCTTTCACATCATGGTGAAAGAAGAAATCTCTCAAAATAAACGTGTTTGCCCCTCACCCTAACCCTCTCCCGAAAGGGGCGAGGGAACTGGCCGGTGCGGTTTACTCCCTCTCCCTGTGAGAGAGGGTCGGGGTGAGGGCATCAGCCCGCACCGTTCCCCAAAACTACGAATACTTTTTCGTGCGTCGCGTTGGTGCCGTGCTCGCCGGGTCATCCGGCCAGACGTGTTTCGGGTAACGCCCTTTCATCTCTTTCTGCACTTCACGGTAGGCGCCCGCCCAAAACGCACTAAGATCACGCGTGATTTGTAACGGTCGCTGTGCCGGAGACAGTAGCTCCAGCACCAGCGCCACGCGGCCTTGCGCGATAGTCGGCGTACTCGCCTCACCAAACATTTCCTGCATTCGCACCGACAAAACGGGTGGGTTATCCGCATCATAACGCAGGGCAATCCGGCTTCCAGTCGGCACAGTGTAATGCGTGGGTAGCTCACTATCCAGACGTTGTCGTAATGACCAGGGCAGTAAACCCTGTAATGCCTGGGTGATATTCAGCGCCTTCAGGGCTTTCAGCGAATGTACACCGGTCATGTGCGGCAGCAGCCAGGACTCAAGCCCAGTCAACAATGCTGCATCATCCACCGCAGGCCATTCGTCTTCGGACAACCAACGGGCGGCGCTCTGAATACGCAAGCGTAGCTGCTCCGCTTCCGGCGTCCAGTTAAGAATACTCAGGCCTTTATCACGCAGGCCGTTGAGCATTGCCTGATGCAGTTCGTCTTCGGAAGGTTTCGCCAACGGTTGCACCTTTATTGTCAGCTGCCCGATACGGCTGCGACGCCAGGCTTTCAGCGTGCCCTGGTTTTCATCCCATTCGATGGTGTCAGACTGCGAAAGCAGTTCAGGGCATTCGGCCACCAGCGTGTCGATGTCGAGCGCCTGTGCCTGTAAAATTCGCGCATCCGGGGACTGGCTGCCCTGCAATAGAAGTGGCGCAATCAGCCATTCATGGCGACCCAGCGCATCGTCGGCATCAAGCATCGCGCCCATGCCGTTCGCTAGCTGGTAGCGCCCTTCCTGGCCGCGTCGTCGCGCTATGCGATCGGCAAACCCTTTCGCCAGCAGTGCCGTTATTCGTCCGGCATCGGGCTGCCCGGATAGGTTATTAATGCGCTGGCTCAGCGCTTTGGCGCGCTGCTGCCAGTTCGGCTGATGACGCGAAAACGCCATTCCGAGGTCAGCATTTCCGCCACGCGGCGGCTCTTCCAGAATGGCAGCCAATTTTGCAGCAGTCGCCACTTCGTCCGGCGAATCTGCCGCCACCAGCATCGCCGCCAGACGCGGGTCATTACCGAGGGTCGCCATTTTCTGCCCCTGCGCCGTCAGTTGTTTACCGTTGAACGCGCCAAGCTGGGACAACAACGTTCGCGCAGCCGTCAGATTTGTGGCTGGCGGTTGATCCAACCAGTTCAACTGCGCCGGATCCTGACAGCCCCACTGCAACAGTTCGAGCACCAGCCCGCATAAATCACTCTGCAAGATTTCCGGCTCGCCCTGCGCCGCCGCGCGTTCTGCCTGCTCTTTGCCTAATAGATGCAGACAAATCCCCGGCTCAAGTCGTCCGGCACGACCAGCACGTTGAGTCATTGACGCCTGGCTGACGCGCTGGGTAAGTAAACGCGTCAATCCGGAGCGTGGGTCGAAACGCGCCACACGCTCCTGGGCGCAATCGACGACCAGACGAATGCCTTCAATAGTCAGACTGGTTTCTGCGATGTTGGTCGCCAGCACCACTTTGCGCAGCCCTTTTTCTGCCGGTAGGATAGCCTTGCGCTGTTCGCTTAACGACAGCGCCCCGTACAACGGGCACAGCACCACATCAGTACCTACCCGCCCAGCGAGCTGGTCCTGTACACGCTGGATTTCACCCACTCCCGGTAAAAACAGCAGCAGCGAGCCTGCCTCATTGCGCAGCAGTTCCGCCGTAGCCGCCGCCACGGCTTCATCAAAACGCTGATGAGTGGCTAGCGCCTGATAGCGCCTTTCCACCGGGAACGCACGGCCCTCGGACGAAATCACCGGCGCGTCGGGCAAAAGCATCTGCAATCGGACGTTATCCAGCGTCGCGGACATGATCAGCAGTTTTAAATCGTCTCGCAGCCCTTGCTGCACATCGAGCAACAGTGCCAGAGCTAAATCGGCCTGTAGGCTGCGTTCATGGAATTCATCGAGGATAACCAACCCAACGCCGCTCAGTTCTGGGTCGCGCTGGATCATGCGAGTAAGAATGCCTTCCGTCACCACTTCGAGGCAGGTGTTTTTACCGACGCAGGTTTCGGCGCGCATTCGATAGCCCACGGTGTCGCCCGGCTTCTCATTCAGCAGTTCCGCCAGCCGCTGAGCAACGTTTCGCGCCGCCAGTCGGCGCGGTTCCAGCAGGATAATTTTGCCCTGAATGCCGCCGGATTGCAGGATTTGCAGCGGCAGCCAGGTCGATTTACCGGCGCCGGTGGGCGCGTTCAGCAGCACCTGGGGCGCAGTATTGAGCGCCTGGAGAAGTTCAGGAAGGACAGAGGCGACCGGCAATGACGACACAAAGGGCTCCAGTGGGTGACTTTAAATGGCCCGGCATTGTAGCATTGCGCTAAATCATTACCGAGACCCTGGCATGCCCGAACCCAAAAGACTGTTTTTCGCTCTTGAGCTTCCTGATGACGTACAGCAGCAGATTATTCACTGGCGTGCCGCAAACTTCCCCGCCGACAGCGGGCGTCCAGTGGCTGCCGCGAATTTACATCTAACGCTGGCGTTCCTGGGCGAAGTGAGTGCAGACAAACAGCGGGCGTTAGAGACGTTGGCCGGGCGCATCCGCCAGCCGGGTTTCACATTAGATCTCAATGACGCCGGACAGTGGTTGCGTTCACAGGTGGTGTGGCTCGGCACGCGCCAACCGCCACGCGGGTTATTACAGCTGGCGAATATGCTGCGCGCTCAGGCGGCCCGCAGCGGCTGTTATCAAAGCCCGCAGCCGTTCCACCCGCACATTACGCTGCTGCGCAATACGGCGACCGCCGTGCCCATTCCCGCGCCGGGTTTTAGCTGGCAGGTGCCCATCTCTGAATTTGCGCTGTACGCCTCTGAATACTCCCGCGGACGCACCCGTTATACCCGGCTTACGCGCTGGACACTTACCGAATAACAAGGAATCGTCATGCAGTTTCTGCCGCCGTTAAAACACGCCCGCCTTATTCAGCGCTATAAACGTTTTCTGGCCGACGTTATCACCCCCGAAGGTGAAGAATTAACCCTGCATTGTCCAAACACCGGTGCAATGACCGGCTGCGCTACCCCGGGCGATACCGTCTGGTACTCGACTTCGGACAGTAAAACGCGCAAATACCCACACACCTGGGAAATCACCGAGACGCAGACGGGTGCATTTATTTGTGTCAACACATTACGGGCCAATCAGCTGGTAAAAGAAGCTATTCAGGCAGAAGCTATTCCCGAGCTGAAGGGTTATAGCGTGTTGAAAAACGAAGTGAAATACGGTTCAGAGCGCAGCCGGATTGATTTCAAGTTAGAGGCGGAAGAGCGTCCTGACTGCTATATTGAAGTGAAATCGGTTACGTTAGCGGAACAAGAGTGTGGTTATTTCCCCGATGCGGTGACAGAACGTGGTCAGAAGCATTTGCGAGAGCTGATGGGCGTGGCGGCCTCAGGTGACCGTGCCGTGGTGTTCTTTGCGGTACTTCACTCTGCCATTACCCAATTTTCACCCGCGCGCCATATCGATCCGACGTACGCGCAGTTGTTGAATGAGGCACAAAACAAGGGGGTCGAAATTCTGGCTTATAAAGCGGAACTTTCTGCCGATAATATGACTCTGATAGAGCCGTTACCCGTGGTGCTAACACCAGTGAAAACGGTTGAATAATAAATGTGCTGGTCGCGTGCGCAAATACGCTTTTCCTCACAGGGTTGTCAAGTGTAACGTTTAGACAATTGCTATCCTGAAAAGCTTCTGCTATTTATAGCGGCCTGATTTTTCCCCCACATGGGGATCGATAGTGCGTGTTAAGGAGAAGCAACATGCAAGAAGGGCAAATCCGTAAAACATCGTCCCTGAGTATTCTCGCCATCGCTGGGGTGGAGCCATACCAAGAGAAGCCGGGTGAAGAGTATATGAACGAAGCCCAGCTGTCTCACTTCAGGCGTATCCTTGAAGCGTGGCGTAACCAACTTAGGGATGAAGTTGATCGTACCGTTACTCATATGCAAGACGAAGCAGCTAACTTCCCGGATCCGGTAGACCGTGCCGCACAGGAAGAAGAATTCAGCCTCGAACTGCGTAACCGCGACCGTGAGCGCAAACTGATCAAAAAGATCGAAAAAACGCTCAAGAAGGTTGAAGACGAAGATTTCGGTTACTGCGAATCCTGCGGAGTTGAAATCGGTATCCGTCGTCTGGAAGCGCGTCCGACTGCCGATCTGTGCATCGACTGCAAAACGCTGGCGGAAATCCGCGAAAAGCAGATGGCTGGCTAAGCCATTCGTTTCGCATAACATCACCATGGCGGGAGCTTTCTCCCGCCTTGTTCTTTTTTGGCATATGGCAAATTCAGATTATACAGGGCGTTTTGCCCCTTCCCCCTCTGGCGAACTTCATTTTGGCTCATTGATTGCCGCGCTTGGCAGCTATTTACAGGCCCGCGCCCAACAGGGAAAGTGGTTAGTTCGTATTGAAGATATTGATCCTCCCCGTGAGGTTCCCGGTGCTGCAAATATCATTCTGCATCAGCTGGAACATTATGGCCTGCTCTGGGATGGCGAAGTTGTGTGGCAATCTCAACGCCATGACGCCTACCGTGAACGACTCGCCTGGTTGCGCGAACAGGGGCTGAGCTATTACTGCACCTGTACCCGCGCGCGAATTCAGAGCGTCGGCGGCATTTACGACGGCCACTGCCGGACGCTGCATCTTGGCCCGCAGAATGCGGCACTGCGCTTACACCAGACTCAACCGGTATTGCAATTTGACGATAGACTGCGCGGCACGATTGTCACCAACGAGCCGCTGGCGCGGGAAGATTTTATTATTCACCGCCGTGATGGTTTATTTGCCTACAATCTTGCCGTGGTGGTCGACGATCATTTTCAGGGCGTGACGGAAATCGTGCGCGGCGCAGATTTAATTGAACCGACGGTGCGACAAATTTCACTGTACCGCCATTTTGGCTGGCCTGTTCCAGGCTATGTTCATCTGCCGTTGGCGTTAAATAGCGACGGCAATAAATTGTCGAAACAAAATCATGCGCCTGCGTTATCAACCGGCGACCCACGCCCGGAATTAATCCGGGCCTTACAGTTTCTTAATCAGGCTATTGTTAAAGAGTGGCAGGACATGACGCTCGAGGATCTGCTGAAAAACGCGGTGCAAAACTGGAACCTTTCATCAGTTGCATAAATGGAGCATTCTCAAATGCCTCTCGCTGAGCTATGATTAGCCGCTATTTTTTTGTCCTCATGACTTCCGACTGACTTGAAAACCGAGGTGCAACATTTTTACCCGAGTCGCTAATTTTTGCCGTAAGGTGCTTACCCGTGAAGAAACCGGGGCTGAAACCGTCGAGATAAAACCAGAAATGACGGTTATTCCGCGTGAGCAGCACGCTATTTCCCGCAAAGATATCAGTGAAAATGCCCTCAAGGTGCTCTACCGTCTGAACAAAGCGGGCTACGAGGCTTATCTCGTGGGCGGCGGCGTGCGCGATTTGCTGCTGGACAAAAAACCCAAAGATTTCGATGTGACCACCAGCGCGACGCCGGAACAAGTTCGCAAACTGTTCCGCAACTGTCGTTTGATTGGTCGCCGTTTCCGTCTGGCCCACGTGATGTTTGGCCCCGAAATTATTGAAGTGGCGACCTTCCGTGGCCATCACGAAGGGACGCCGGACGATCGCGCCACCTCACAGCGCGGCCAGAACGGTATGCTGCTGCGTGATAACATCTTCGGTTCCATCGAAGAAGATGCCCAGCGTCGTGACTTCACCATCAACAGCCTTTACTACAGCGTGGCAGACTTTACGGTTCGCGATTACGTTGGCGGGATGCGCGATTTGCAGGACGGCGTCATTCGCCTGATCGGCAACCCAGAAACCCGCTACCGTGAAGATCCGGTGCGGATGCTGCGCGCGGTGCGCTTTGCTGCCAAGCTGAATATGCGAATCAGTACAGAAACGGCTGAGCCTATCCCACGCCTGGCAACGCTTATCAACGACGTGCCGCCGGCGCGCCTTTTTGAAGAATCCCTGAAGCTGCTGCAGGCAGGTTACGGTTACGAAACCTATAAACTGCTGCGCGAATACAGCCTGTTCCAGCCGCTGTTCCCGACCATCACCCGCTACTTCACCGAAAACGGTGATAGCCCGATGGAACGCATCGTCAGCCAGGTGTTTAAAAACACCGACACCCGAATTCACAACGACATGCGCGTGAATCCGGCGTTCCTGTTTGCCGCAATGTTCTGGTATCCGCTGCTCGAAACCGCACAGCGCATCACCCAGGAAAGTGGTCTGGCCTATTTCGACGCATTCGCCATGGCAATGAATGACGTGCTGGACGAGGCTTGCCGTTCGCTGGCTATTCCGAAACGTATTACCGCACTGGTGCGCGATATCTGGCAGCTGCAACTGCGCATGTCCCGTCGTCAGGGTAAACGCGCATGGAAGCTGATGGAGCATCCTAAATTCCGCGCCGCCTACGATCTGCTGGCGCTGCGTGCCGAAGCGGAAAACAACCATGAACTGCAGCGTTTGACGCAGTGGTGGGGCGAATTCCAGGTGGCAGCACCACCGGCTCAGAAAGACATGCTCAACGGTCTGGATGAAGAACCGGCTGCGCGTCGTCGCCATCGTCGTCCACGCAAGCGTGCGCCTCGTCAGGGCGGCACCGCATGACACGCGTTTACATCGCCGTCGGCAGCAATCTAGCTTCACCGCTCGATCAGGTGAACGCGGCGATTGCTGCCCTGGGCGAAATCCCGCAAACCGCCGTCGTGGCGGTTTCGTCGTTTTATCGCACGCCGCCATTGGGTCCGCAGGATCAACCTGACTATCTCAACGCCGCCGTGGCGCTGGATACCGACCTCGAACCAGAAGCGCTGCTGGATAACACCCAACGCATCGAACTCGAGCAGGGCCGTACCCGCAAAGCCGAACGCTGGGGGCCGCGCACGCTTGACCTCGACATTATGCTGTTTGGTGAGCTAACGCTGAACAGCGAGCGCCTGACCGTGCCGCATTACGACATGCACAACCGCGGCTTTATGCTGTGGCCGCTGGCAGAAATCGCGCCAGACCTGACCTTCCCCGACGGCACCTCGCTGACCACATTGCTGCAACGCCTTAACTGTACAAAACCCGCTCACTGGTAAACAGCAAAACCATTGCCCCGCTCTATCTGACTGATACAATGCCGCTAGATTCGGCTTTCGTTATCAGGAAACGCTATGAAACCCACCACCATCTCCCTGCTGCAGAAATGCAAACAGGAAAAGAAACGCTTCGCCACCATCACCGCCTATGATTTCAGCTTCGCGAAACTGTTCGCCGATGCCGGAATCGACGTCATGCTGGTCGGTGATTCATTGGGTATGACCGTTCAGGGCCACGACTCAACGCTGCCTGTCACCGTCGACGATATCGCTTACCACACGCGCGCCGTGCGCCGTGGTGCGCCGAATTGCCTGCTGCTGGCTGACCTGCCGTTTATGGCTTATGCCACGCCGGAGCAGGCATTTGATAATTCTGCCGTGGTCATGCGCGCCGGTGCCAATATGGTGAAGCTGGAAGGCGGCGCCTGGCTCGCTTCAACCGTAAAAATGCTGGCCGAACGCGCCGTGCCGGTGTGCGGTCATCTCGGCCTGACCCCACAGTCGGTTAACGTCTTCGGCGGCTATAAAGTGCAGGGCCGTGGCGATGCCGCACAAACCCTGTTTGACGATGCTCTGGCACTGGAAGCCGCCGGTATTCAGCTGTTAGTGCTGGAATGCGTCCCGGTCGCGTTGGCGAAACGCATTACCGACGCACTGACCATTCCGGTTATCGGTATCGGTGCCGGGAACGTCACTGATGGGCAAATTTTGGTGATGCACGATGCGTTCGGCATTACCGGTGGCCACATCCCTAAATTTGCGAAAAATTTTCTGACCGATGCCGGCGACATGCGCGCCGCGGTGCGGCAGTATATTGCCGAAGTCGAGTCCGGAGTCTATCCGGGCGAAGAACACAGTTTCCATTAAGGAGTTTGTTGTGTTGATTATCGAAACCCTTCCGCTGCTGCGCCAGCATATCCGTCGTCTTCGTCAGGAAGGCAAACGCATCGCGCTGGTGCCAACCATGGGCAACCTGCACGACGGTCATATGAAGTTGGTTGATGAAGCGAAAGCCGCTGCCGATGTGGTGGTGGTCAGTATCTTTGTGAACCCGATGCAATTCGACAGAGCTGACGACCTGGCCCGCTATCCGCGCACCTTGCAGGAAGACAGCGAGAAGCTGAACAAACGTAAAGTCGATTTCGTATTCTGCCCTGCCCCGGCTGATATTTATCCGCAGGGTACGGAGACTCAAACGTTTGTCGAGGTACCGGGCATTTCTACCATGTTGGAAGGCGCGAGCCGTCCGGGCCATTTCCGTGGCGTCTCCACCATCGTCAGTAAACTGTTCAACTTGGTTCAGCCGGACGTCGCCTGCTTTGGCGAGAAAGATTTCCAGCAGTTGGCGCTGATCCGCAAGATGGCGGCCGATATGGGCTATGACATTGATATCATCGGTGTGCCAACGGTGCGCGCGAAAGACGGTCTGGCCCTGAGTTCCCGCAACGGTTATCTCACCAGCGATCAGCGTAAAATCGCGCCAGGTCTGAGCAAAGTGATGAATGCCATGGCGGGCAAACTGCGTGAAGGCGATCGTGGTCTGGAAGAGATGATTGCGCTGGCAGAACAAGAATTGAACGAGAAAGGCTTCCGCGCCGACGACATTCAGATCCGCGATGCGGATACGCTTTTAGCGCTCTCAGATACCAGCCAGCGGGCGGTTATCCTGATGGCGGCATGGCTTGGCCAGGCGCGTCTTATCGATAACAAAACGGTGGAATTAACCCAGAGTGCCCAATAGATTTCACGTTGCATAAAGGCGGCAAGTGAGCAAATCCGATGAGTTTACTTAGGTGGATGATTCGGGTTTGCGAAGACAGCCAACGCATTTGCAGCGTGAAAGATGACGGACATAGACAGGGGTTAAAAAACGGGCAATACTGCGCCAATAAATTTGGTGAATATATCCTCACTCCCTGCCCCCCACGCCTCTAAAAGAGATGGGGGAAACAGGGTTGAGAGGGCTACACAGCAACAAAGGTAAAGTTATGATTCGCACTATGCTGCAGGGCAAGCTCCACCGCGTAAAAGTCACTCATGCGGACCTGCATTATGAAGGCTCTTGCGCCATCGACCAGGATTTCCTCGACGCATCCGGGATCCTTGAAAACGAAGCCATTGATATCTGGAATGTGAACAACGGCAAACGTTTCTCAACCTATGCCATCGCGGCAGAGCGCGGCTCGAAAATCATTTCCGTGAACGGCGCGGCGGCACACAATGCCGACGTGGGCGACATCGTGATTATCGCGAGCTTTGTGACCATGTCTGACGCCGAGGCACGCACCTGGCGTCCAAACGTGGCCTACTTTGAGGGCGACAACGACATGAAGCGCACGGCAAAAGCCATTCCGGTTCAGGTCGCGTAAGATCTACCCTTGCGGCTGGTTGCTGATCAGCCGCGACATCGTCTCTAAAGAATCTGTTCTTAAGATGTACAGGCGTTTCAGTAAGAACGGATTATCTCCCGGCTTCACCTTCCCTTTCACCGTCGTCACCGCCATATGAAAACCAGCATCGTTCGCCGCCTGCACCGCCGTGGTGTTATAGCCACCAAACGGATAGGACAGATACAGCACGTGCGGGTTGAACTGGCCCAGCGCTCGGCGTGAACGTTCGAAATCAAACAAAACATTGTGATAGCTGCGGCTCAGCAAAATAGGCCGACGGTGCGCGTCCACGCGGTGCAAAAAGTGGGTGTGCGACTGAATGTCAAACACGTCCTGAATCTGCCTCAGCTCTGAAATACTCATAAATTGCAGCGACTTAGGATCCCACCTCTGCGGATGATGTTTGATGCGCGACGAGATGATGAACGCTGTGGCCTTGAAGCCGTACTCTTTTAGCACCGGCCAGGCGTAGCGATTGACCGATTTCAGACCATCATCGAAGGTAATGACCACCGAACGAGCCGGTAAATTCATCTTATTACGGACATAACCTTCGAGCTGGTACATCGTCAGCGTGGTGTAGCCCTGATCGCGCAGCCAGGTCATTTGGTTGCTGAATGCACGCACCGAGGTCGTCGTGGAGGTATGGCGAAAACGCGTGTTTTCTTCGTCGCGCAAAATGTGGTGATACGTCACGATCGGAATACCGTTATCCTGCAGCGCATCCAGGCTACTGACCCACGCCAGCCGGTTACCAATACGGATTTGAAACCAGGTCTGATTCAGACGGTCTTTCAGTTTGGCAATAATCGGGTAGCGGATATTGTCTGCCAGCACGCCAAACGGCGCACTGCCCAGATTTGGCGCGTTATACATCTTCGTGTCCCGCCAGGTAACGAGATTCTGATTACTGAGCGGTTTGTTCAAATCGCCGAGACTGTCTTCCACCCGCTGTTTACCCTGCACCGGCTCGAGATGCCCTTTATCGATAAATCCGGTACCAAAGCCAAAGCTGAATTCGTAGTAATCGGCCGCAGTCGGTACCACAGCGAGTATTTGCCCCTCTTCCACGGTTCCGACGGTGACGACGTCATTACCCAGCTGCGCCCAGATTATGGCGTCTTCGGTGGTTTGCATGTAGCGGGCGGGCTGCCCATGTTGGCTCAACAAACTGGCAGAGACACTGCCAGAAAGAAGGACTAAAAAGGAGAAAATAACGCGAATCAGCATGCGCTCTAACCGGTGCGATATGAAGCTGTTAGTTTAACAAAAGTGCCATCAATACCAATGGTTAATTTGCATACAGGTCATGCAGCAGGACAAACGGGGGATTTTTTTGCTGTTGATGCCACAGACTGCTGGCATCGGGATAGCCTAAGGTCACGAAAGCATTACGAAACGCCTCGCTACTTAATGTCGCGCGTAGCGGTACCATTCTTTCGATAAGTGAATAGCTGATACCGGAAATGACTTCACAGTGGGAATGTTTATGGCTCATTAACGCCGCAACGCGATAGGGCGCGTCTCCCGCGCTGTCGGTCAGAAAAATAACGCCATCACCGGAATCGGTTTCATGCAGCGCATCGCACATCATACGACTGAGCATATTGGTGCTGAGACCACGCCAGAAACTCACCACCCGGCACTGTGGCAGCGGTCCAAATTTCTTTTCCAGACGATCCAGCAGCGCCTGCGCCCTATCGTCATGGCAGGTAATCACCCAACCTAACATAGCCCAGCTCCTTAGCAGACAAGTAGTTTATCGGAGTGAAGGTTCAGGAGGGGTGCGATTGATCAAGGTTTGAGGCCGGGCAACGGTGCGTCCCCCGGCTAAAAACAGACTTAGCTACGCAGCCCACGACCACGCTGGATCAAGTACCAGCACAGGGCGTAGAACGCGGCGATAAACACGACCAGCACGCCGACGGTCGTGAACAGCGGGACGTCCGAAATGCCGAGGAAGCCGAAGCGGAAACCGCTGATCATGTAGACAATCGGGTTCAGGTGCGACAGCGCCTGCCAGAACGGCGGCAGCAGCGTCAGCGAGTAGAACACCCCGCCAAGATAGGTCAGCGGCGTTAGCACGAAGGTCGGGATCAGGCTGATATCATCAAACGTTTTGGCGAAGACTGCGTTCAGCAGGCCCGCCAGCGAGAACAGAATCGCCGTCAGAAGCAGCGTCAAACCGACGAACAGCCATGAATGCACCTGGAATGGCACAAAGAACAGCGAAATCGCCGTGACCAGCACGCCGACACACAGCCCGCGCGCCACGCCGCCACCGACGTATCCGGCGATAACCACGTGCGTTGGCACCGGCGCCACCAGCAGCTCTTCAATGTTGCGCTGGAACTTGGCGCTGAAGAACGACGATGCCACGTTTGCATAGGCGTTGGTGATTACCGCCATCATGATTAGGCCAGGCACAATAAACTGCATGTAAGTAAAGCCATGCATCTCGCCAATGCGCGAACCAATCAGGTTGCCGAAGATGATGAAATAAAGGGTCATGGTGATGACCGGCGGTACCAGGGTCTGGATCCAGATGCGCATGAAGCGGTTAATTTCTTTGGCCCAGATACTTTTCAGCGCCACCCAATAGAGCTGCATCATGCCTGTTCTCCTGTCTTATTATGAACCAGCGTGACGAACAGCTCTTCCAGACGGTTGGCCTTGTTACGCATACTCAATACCTGCACGCCCTGCTCGCTCAACTGAGCAAAAACGCTGTTAATCCCCTGCTCACGCAGTACTTCTACTTCAAGCGTTGAGGTATCCATCAGACGATACTGATAGCCTTCGAGGTGCGGCAGCGGACTTTTCGCCGCGAGATCGAGAATGAAGGTTTCAGACTTCAGCTTCGACAGCAGGTTTTTCATCGAGGTATTTTCCACCAGCTGGCCGTGCTGAATGATGCCGATGTTACGGCACAGCATTTCGGCTTCTTCCAGATAGTGGGTGGTCAGAATAATGGTGGTGCCTTTGTCGTTGAGATCTTTGAGGAAGCCCCACATTGAACGACGCAGTTCGATGTCGACGCCCGCGGTAGGCTCATCCAGAATCAACAGTTTTGGCTCATGCATCAGCGCACGGGCAATCATCAAACGGCGCTTCATGCCTCCGGATAACATCCGTGCACGTTCGTTACGTTTTTCCCACAGATCGAGCTGTTTCAGGTACTTTTCACTACGTTCAACCGCTTCTTTGCGCTCGACGCCGTAGTAGCCCGCCTGGTTAACAACAATCTGTTGTACCGTCTCGAACGGGTTAAAGTTGAATTCCTGCGGCACCAGTCCGAGCTGGCGCTTGGCGTTGACCACGTCTTTCGCCAGATCGTAGCCAAATACATTTACCTGACCGGAGGTTTTGTTCACCAGCGAGCTGATAATCCCTATAGTCGTGGATTTCCCCGCACCGTTTGGGCCCAGCAGAGCATAAAAGTCCCCGGCTTCGACCGTCAGGTCAATGCCACGCAGCGCCTGAACGCCGCCTGGGTAAGTCTTTTTAAGCTGTTTCAATTCAAGTGCAATGGTCATTCAGTGTCTCTTATTCAAATCTTGCAATCGATGTATGGTTTTAAATAAAGCCGAGTTGACCTATATTAGCGCAACGCACTTACTTGGTTACAGGTCATTAACCTCCATGAACGACATAGATACACTCATCAGCAATAATGCACTATGGTCAAAGATGCTGAATGAAGAGGATCCTGGTTTCTTTCAGAAACTGGCACAGGCGCAGAAACCGCGCTTTCTATGGATTGGATGCTCAGACAGTCGCGTTCCAGCGGAACGTTTGACGGGTCTGGAGCCGGGTGAACTGTTTGTTCACCGTAACGTGGCCAACCTGGTTGTCCATACCGACTTAAACTGTCTTTCCGTGGTTCAGTATGCGGTAGATGTGCTGGAAGTCGAACACATCATCATTTGCGGTCACTACGGCTGCGGCGGTGTACAGGCGGCGGTTGAGAACCCTGAACTGGGTCTGATCAACAACTGGCTGCTGCATATCCGCGATATCTGGTTCAAGCACAGCTCACTGCTGGGCGAAATGCCGCAGGAACGTCGCATGGACACCCTGTGCGAATTGAACGTAATGGAGCAGGTGTATAACCTCGGCCACTCTACGATCATGCAGTCTGCCTGGAAACGTGGGCAGAAAGTGACGATCCATGGCTGGGCTTACGGCATTCATGATGGCCTGCTGCGTGACCTCAACGTCACCGCGACCAACCGCGAAAGCCTGGAACAGGGTTATCGCATGGCGATCTCTAACCTGCACACTCGCCACATCAATCACAAATAAGTCTGTAAAAAAGCCGGGGGACGATTTCGCCTTTCCCGGCCTACGACAGAGCATCTTTTAAACCCGGTTCGCATTAGCGCCGGGCTTTTTATTTACTCGTCCTGCGGTACCACTTTCCCGACGTACGGCAGATGGCGATAACGCTGCGCGTAATCAATGCCATAGCCCACAACGAACTCATCAGGAATTGAGAAACCCACGAATTCCACCGGAACTTCAACTTCACGACGTTGTGGTTTATCAAGCAGGGTACAAATCGCTAAGGATTTCGGTCCACGCAGGCTCAGGATCTCACGGACTTTGGAGAGCGTGTTTCCGGAGTCGATGATGTCTTCGACAATCAGCACGTCTTTGCCGCGGATATCTTCGTCCAGGTCTTTGAGGATTTTCACATCACGGGTGGTCGACATACCGCTGCCGTAGCTGGAAGCCGTCATAAAATCGACTTCATGGGGGACGTGCACTTCACGACACAGGTCCGCCATAAACATAAATGAGCCGCGAAGCAGGCCAACCAGCACCATTTCGCCGCCGCTGTCCTGATAATGTTCGGTAATTTGACGGCCCAATTCGGCGATACGCGCTTTGATCTCCGCTTCCGGGATCATCACTTCAACAGTATGTTTCATATAACTAACCATCTGATTTCAGAGATAAATCTCTCAACCACGTGTACCTCAGCACACGCCGTTGATCGGCAAGCCATGCAGTATACCAGTAAAACCATTTATCGGGTGTATGAGATAAGAAATCACAAATTGTGATTCCGATCACACTTGTTAAATCCTATACTTAATTGCTACTAAAAAATTAACAACATATAGGTGTGCTTTCTATGGCAGAAACAAATCCACAACAGAGCGGGCTTCTTGTGAAGCTGACGGCTCTGTTTGCAGCCTTCTGCGGGCTGTATCTGTTAATCGGTGGAGTCTGGCTCGTCTCATTGGGCGGCTCCTGGTATTACCCTATCGTCGGGCTGGTCATGCTCGCCGTCACCGCCATGCTGTGGCGTGGTAAACGTTCCGCCCTATGGCTGTATGCGCTGGTGCTGCTCGTCACCATGATCTGGGGCGTCTGGGAAGTCGGTTTCGACTTCTGGGCACTGACGCCGCGCTGCGACATTCTGGTGTTCTTCGGCATTTGGCTGATTCTGCCATTTGTCTGGCGTCGTCTGATTGTGCCATCCAGCGGAGCGGTTGCCGCACTGATCGTGGTGCTGCTGATTTCTGCTGGTATGTTGACTTGGGCTGGCTTCCACGATCCACAGGAAATCAACGGTACGCTGAGCACCGACGTGACGCCAGCAGCACCGATTTCTCAGGTGGCCGATCAGGACTGGCCTGCGTATGGTCGTAATCAGGAAGGCCAGCGCTGGTCTCCTCTGAAACAAATCAACGCTGATAACGTTCATCAGCTGAAAGAAGCGTGGGTCTTCCGCACCGGTGATCTGAAGCAGCCAAACGATCCGGGTGAAATCACCAACGAAGTGACGCCAATTAAAGTCGGCGACATGCTGTATCTTTGCTCCGCGCACCAGCGTCTGTTCGCTCTGGATGCCGCGACCGGTAAAGAGAAATGGCACTTCGACCCGCAACTCAACACCAACACCTTCTTCCAGCATGTAACCTGCCGCGGCGTGTCGTATCACGAAGCCAAAGCAAACAGCGCGCCGGCTGACGTGGTTGCTGATTGTCCGCGTCGTATCCTCCTGCCAGTGAACGACGGTCGTCTGTTTGCACTGAATGCCGATAACGGCAAACTGTGCGAAAGCTTCGGCAACAAAGGCGTGCTGAATCTACAGACTAACCAGCCAGTGACTACGCCGGGGATGTATGAACCGACGTCGCCACCGATTGTGACCGATACCACCATCGTCATCGCCGGTTCCGTGACTGATAACTTCTCGAACCGTGAAGCATCAGGCGTTATCCGTGGTTTCGACGTGAACACCGGTAAGCTGCTGTGGGCCTTCGATCCAGGAGCGAAAGATCCTAACGCAATCCCGGATGACGAGCATCATTTCACCCTGAACTCGCCAAACTCGTGGGCACCTGCGGCCTATGACGCGAAGCTGGATATGGTGTATCTGCCGATGGGCGTCACGACTCCGGACATCTGGGGCGGAAACCGTACACCGGAGCAGGAACGTTATGCGAGCGCGATAGTGGCGCTGAATGCAACCACCGGTAAGCTCGCCTGGAGCTACCAGACCGTTCACCACGATCTGTGGGATATGGACCAGCCGTCGCAGCCTACGCTTGCAGATATCACCGTGGGCGGCAAAACCGTGCCGGTGGTCTACGCACCGGCGAAAACCGGTAATATCTTTGTGCTCGACCGTCGTAACGGACAGCTGGTTGTCCCTGCGCCAGAAAAACCGGTTCCACAAGGCCCGGCCAAAGGCGATCGTCTGAGCCCAACTCAGCCCTTCTCTGATCTCACTTTCCGCCCGAAAAAAGATATGTCCGGCGCGGATATGTGGGGTGCGACCATGTTCGACCAACTGGTGTGCCGCGTAATGTTCCACCAACTGCGCTACGAGGGCATCTTCACGCCACCGTCTGAGCAGGGCACGCTGGTATTCCCGGGGAATCTGGGGATGTTCGAATGGGGTGGTATCTCCGTCGATCCAAACCGTCAGGTGGCTATTGCTAACCCAATCGCCCTGCCGTTCGTTTCTCGTCTGATGCCACGCGGTCCGGGTAACCCGATTGAGCCGCCTAAAGATGCGAAAGGTTCCGGTACAGAAACCGGTATTCAGCCACAGTACGGCGTGCCGTATGGCGTGACGTTGAATCCATTCCTGTCACCGTTTGGCCTGCCGTGTAAACAGCCGGGCTGGGGTTATATCTCCGCTCTGGATCTGAAAACCAACCAGATTGCATGGAAAAAACGTATCGGTACGCCGCAGGATAGCCTGGGCTTCCCAATGCCGTTTAAACTCCCGTTCAATTTGGGGATGCCAATGCTGGGTGGTCCAATTTCCACCGCCGGTAACGTCCTGTTTGTCGCGGCAACAGCGGATAACTATCTGCGCGCGTACAACATGACTAACGGTGACAAACTGTGGGAAGGCCGTCTGCCAGCGGGTGGACAGGCAACGCCGATGACCTATGAAGCGAATGGCAAGCAGTACGTTGTCATCTCAGCGGGCGGTCACGGTTCGTTTGGTACGAAGATGGGCGACTACATTGTGGCCTACGCTCTTCCGGACGACGCGAAGTAAAAGCAAAACGGCAACCTCGGTTGCCGTTTTTTATGGTTGCGCCCTCGCCCCTTTGGGGCGAGGGGATTATCATCTCGCTCTCCCTTTTAGGGAGAGGACCGGGGTGAGGTTTTTTTAAACCGTAAACCCAAGCATCATTCCCGTATCTTCATGCTCTAACAAATGACAATGTGCCATATAGGCATGCTCTTTCGATGCTTCGTGGTCAAACTTCACTACCACCTGACTGACGCCCCCTTCCACTCGAACCGTATCCTTCCAGCCTGACCGATGAGCCGCTGGCGGTTTGCCATTTTCTGACAGAATTCTGAACTGGGTTCCGTGAATATGGAACGGATGCAGCATCATGTCGCCTTCGCCCGAAATCGTCCAATGTTCAAACTGTCCGCGACTGGCGGCAAACATCGGCTTATTCATATCAAAGGCCAGACCGTTAATACGGTTAGCATTGTGGAAATCAAAGCCCTGAGCGCCGTGATTCATATGGCCCATGTTGCCGTGGTCCATCCCTTCCATTTTCATATCACCGTGGCCCATCATTTGGCCGTGATCCATACCGCCCATCGCCTGCTTGCCGTACTTTTTCATCAACGCCTGCATGCCCATCATGTCGAGCATTGGGTCCATCGATAGCTGGAATTTACGCTGCTTCAGTCCCTCGAGGGAAGGTAGTGCAGGCAACTTCGCCAGGGTGTCCGGCAGATTTGCAGATGCAGGGATCAGCAGTGGTTGAATGCGCATCACCGGGTGAGCCTTATCAAACGGCGCCACCGCCATCCCCATTTGATTAACGGGCAACATCACCAGGTCAAACGGTTTGCCATCACTGGTGTCGACCAGCACTTCGAAACGCTCACCCATCAACATCGGCAGCTCGGTCACTTTTACCGGTTCGGCTAACAGACCGCCGTCGCTGGCAATGACATACAGCGGACGGTTATCGCTGGCCGCAAGGTTCAGCGAGCGCGCGTTACAGCCGTTCAGCAAGCGCAGACGCAGCCAGCCTTTAGGGGACGCATGCTGCGGGTAAATCGCGCCATTGGTCAGTAGCGTATCGCCAAACCAGCCCACCGCCGCGCTCATGATATCCAGCTGATAATCAATCTGCCCCTCGGCGGTAAAACGCTTGTCCTGGATAATCACCGGTACATCGTCAATGCCCCATTGTTTAGGCAGCAGCAACGAATGGATCAGCGGGTCTTCAATCAGTACCAGTCCCGCCAGCCCCATCGCCACCTGATGCCCTGTTTTTCCGTGCTGATGCGGATGGAACCAGCAGGTTGCGGCCTGCTGCGTCGGGGTAAAGGTGACGGTACGCGTGGCACCAGGCTTAATGATGCCCTGCGGGCCACCATCGACATCGCCGGGAATTTCCAACCCATGCCAGTGCACGGTGGTTTCTTCAGCCAGCTGATTATGGATATCCACGGTAACCGGTTTGCCCTGCTGCAATTGCAGCGCCGGACCCAACAGATTGCCGTTATATCCCCAGGTGGCCGCGTTGTGCGATCCAAACTGGGACTTGCCACTTTGTACCGTCAGCGAAATGCGGCTGCGGGAATCCGTGGTGAGTAAATTGGGGATCGGTAATGCGGGGCGATCGGCCGCTAGCGCGCTTCGACTCCATAACGGTAATGCGCTGGCGACACCTACTGCGGCGGCTAATTTGATAAATTCACGACGTTGCATCTTCACTCCCTTTTCGTCTGCAGGCGATTTATTGAGCTTAAACCTTTCCCTTAGCGGAAGGTCAAGCATAATCCCATTAATAAAGCCCTGCGCAGGTTTTAGAAGTATGCTAACGTTGAATTTCGTGGATGCATTGGTAACTAAAATGAAGACGTTTTTTAGAACTGTGGTACTCGGAACTCTGCTTGCTATCTCTACTAACAGCTATGCATTGAGTGAGTCCGAGGCCGAAGATATGGCCGATCTCACGGCGGTATTTGTGTTCCTGAAAAACGACTGTGGTTACCAGAATCTGCCGAACCAGCAAATTCGCCGTGCTTTGGTCTTTTTTGCCCAGCAAAACCAATGGGATCTTAGCAACTATGACACCTTTAACATGAAGGCGCTCGGCGAAGACAGCTACCGCGATCTCAGCGGCATCCGCATCCCAACCACTAAAAAGTGCAAAGCGCTGGCTCGCGATTCTCTGAGCCTGCTCGCCTACGTCAAGTAACCCCTTCTGCTGAAATAATGACCGTGCATCACCGGTCATTGTTGGCTATGATGTTGCGCCTATTTTGAAAGGGTGTTAACGAAGGAGGTATCCACCAATGGCCGACAATTTTCAGTGGCATGAAACGCTACACGACCAGTTTGGTCAGTACTTTGCCGTTGATAACGTGCTCTATCATGAGAAGACGGATCATCAGGATCTCATTATCTTCGAGAACGCCGCCTTTGGCCGCGTGATGGCACTGGACGGTGTGGTGCAAACCACCGAGCGCGACGAGTTTATCTACCATGAAATGATGACTCACGTTCCCTTACTGGCCCATGGTCATGCGAAACACGTGCTGATCATCGGCGGTGGCGACGGCGCAATGCTGCGTGAAGTGAGTCGTCATAAAAACATCGAAACCATCACCATGGTCGAGATTGATGCGGGCGTGGTGTCCTTCTGCCGCCAGTATCTGCCGAACCACAATGCCGGAAGCTACGACGATCCGCGCTTCAACCTGGTCATTGACGACGGCGTCAATTTTGTTAACCAGACCACGCAAACGTTTGACGTGATCATTTCCGACTGTACCGATCCGATCGGTCCCGGTGAAAGTCTGTTTACCTCGGCATTTTATGAAGGCTGCAAACGCTGCCTGAATCCGGGTGGTATTTTCGTGGCGCAGAACGGCGTGTGCTTCCTGCAACAGGACGAAGCCCTCGATAGCCATCGTAAACTCAGCCATTACTTTGGCGACGTCAGTTTCTATCAGGCGGCAATTCCGACGTACTATGGTGGCATCATGACCTTCGCCTGGGCGACGGACAACGAAGCCCTACGCCACCTCTCCACTGAAATTATTCAGGCCCGTTTCCAGCAGACAAACCTGACCTGTCGGTACTACAATCCGGCGATTCACACCGCGGCCTTTGCCTTACCGCAATACCTGCAGAACGCGCTGTCTGCACCTGAGGAGGTGAACCCAATTGAAAAAGCTTAAACTGCATGGCTTTAACAACCTGACCAAAAGCCTGAGTTTTTGTATTTACGATATCTGTTACGTGAAAACGGCAGAAGAGCGCGATGGTTATATCGCCTATATCGACGAACTCTATAATGCCAACCGACTGACCGAGATCCTGTCAGAAACCTGTTCAATTATCGGCGCCAATATCTTGAATATCGCGCGTCAGGATTACGAACCACAAGGTGCCAGCGTCACTATTCTGGTGAGCGAAGAGCCGGTTGACCCGAAACTGATCGACACCACCGAGCACCCCGGTCCGCTGCCGGAAGCCGTCGTCGCCCATCTCGATAAAAGCCATATTTGCGTACACACCTATCCGGAAAGTCATCCGGAAGGCGGCCTGTGTACGTTCCGGGCTGATATTGAAGTATCGACCTGTGGCGTGATTTCACCGCTGAACGCGCTGAATTACCTGATTCATCAGCTGGAGTCGGATATCGTGACCATCGACTACCGCGTGCGCGGTTTTACCCGCGACGTGAACGGCATGAAGCACTTTATCGATCACGAAATTAACTCCATTCAGAACTTTATGTCCGATGACATGAAAGCGCTGTATGACATGATGGATGTGAACGTGTACCAGGAAAACATCTTCCATACCAAGATGTTACTCAAAGAGTTCGATCTGAAACACTACATGTTCCACACCAGACCGGAAGATTTAAGTGAAGAAGAGCGGAAGGCGATTACCAACCTGCTCTGGAAAGAAATGCGTGAAATCTACTACGGCCGCAATATTCCGACCGTGTAAGCCATTACGGAGCAGGGACGCTCCGCCCGGCAGTCGCGTTTATTTCTGTTTCATGAAATCGCGATAGGCCGCCACCACCAGAAGAAAGTCTTCCACGCCACACATCGACAGGCTCTCCTCGTCGTAATAGCTCATTCCCTCTTCCATTTCATCACCTGAAAACTCGAGCAGATTGGCGCGTATCATGACCTCTTCGCCATCCATCCACAGGGTATATTCGTGGCCAGTCCGCTGCCAGGAACGTTCGGTGCCTTTTACCGTCGCCGCGGCTTGTTCAACTTCGTCCAGCAACGTGAGGTTATCTTTGACCTCTTCGTTGAACCAGTGCCCGACGACTTCGTGGCCCATCGACATCCGCACTTTTACGCCTCCGGTAATATCGCGCAGAAATTCGTATTCCATAGTGTGTTCCTCGTAAACGGCAACGCGTCACCGCTGCATTGCATCTGTACTAATTATCGCAGTTAGGGAGGAGAAAAAAAGCGTGGCGGGTGTAAGGAATGGAAATAAAAAACCCTCACCTCCCCCTTTCCCTAAAAGGGAGAGGGGGAAAATCGCCTTGGGCGATCCCCTCGCCCCTTTGGGGAGAGGGTTAGGGTGAGGGTGAGGGGTTTGGTGCTTTTATACAGCGGTCTGGAAAATCACGCCGTCGGCTTTCTCAGTGTACTGAGTCAGCTTGTCGAAGTTCAGGTAGCGATAAGTATCCACCGCGGTCTTATCAACCTGCGACACGAAGGTCTGGTACTCTTCCGGCGTTGGCAGTTTGCCAATCAGCGCCGCAACGGCGGCCAGTTCAGCAGAAGCCAGATAGACGTTCGCGCCAGTGCCGAGACGGTTCGGGAAGTTACGGGTCGAGGTGGAAACCACCGTTGAACCGTCTGCCACACGCGCCTGGTTACCCATGCACAGGGAGCAGCCCGGGATCTCGATACGTGCCCCGCTCTTACCGAAGATGCTGTAGTAGCCTTCTTCCGTCAATTGCGCAGCATCCATACGGGTCGGTGGTGCCACCCACAGGCGGGTTGGCAGCTGGCCTTTATGGGCATCCAGCAGCTTGCCTGCCGCACGGAAGTGACCGATATTGGTCATGCACGAACCGATGAACACTTCGTCAATCTTGTCGCCCTGCACGTCAGACAGCAGACGTGCATCGTCCGGATCGTTCGGCGCGCACAGAATTGGCTCTTTGATATCCGCCAGATCGATGTCGATAACCGCCGCGTATTCCGCGTCAGCATCGGCTTCCATCAACTGCGGATCCGCCAGCCATTTTTCCATGCCCTGAACGCGACGCTCCAGCGTACGACGATCACCGTAGCCTTCCGCAATCATCCACTTCAGCAGCACGATGTTAGAGCTTAAATACTCTTCGATCGGCGCCTGGTTCAGTTTGATGGTACAGCCCGCAGCAGAACGCTCAGCGGAGGCATCGGTCAGTTCGAACGCCTGCTCCACTTTCAGATCCGGCAGACCTTCAATTTCCAGGATGCGGCCAGAGAAGATGTTTTTCTTCCCTTTCTTCTCAACGGTCAGCAGACCCTGCTTGATGGCATACAGCGGGATAGCATGGACCAGATCACGCAGAGTAATGCCCGGCTGCATTTTGCCTTTGAAGCGCACCAGTACGGATTCCGGCATGTCGAGCGGCATTACGCCGGTCGCAGCAGCAAACGCCACCAGCCCAGAACCGGCCGGGAAGGAGATGCCAATTGGGAAACGAGTGTGCGAGTCACCGCCAGTGCCAACGGTATCCGGCAGCAGCATACGGTTCAGCCACGAGTGGATTACGCCGTCGCCCGGACGCAGAGACACACCGCCGCGGTTCATGATGAAGTCCGGTAGCGTGTGGTGCGTGGTCACGTCAACTGGCTTCGGATAGGCCGCAGTGTGACAGAAGGACTGCATCACCAGGTCCGCAGAGAAGCCCAGACACGCCAGGTCTTTCAGTTCATCACGGGTCATTGGGCCGGTGGTGTCCTGAGAGCCTACAGAGGTCATTTTCGGTTCGCAATAAGCGCCTGGACGCACGCCCTCTACGCCACATGCGCGGCCAACCATTTTCTGCGCCAGCGAATAGCCACGGCTACTTTCAGCCACATCTTTCGCCTGACGGAATGTATCACTGAGTGGCAGTTTCAGCGCTTCGCGCGCTTTAGTCGTCAGGCCGCGACCGATGATCAGCGGAATACGGCCACCGGCACGTACTTCATCGACAAGCACATCGGTTTTCAGCTCAAAGTTTGCCAGCAGTTCGTTGGTTTCGTGATTACGCACTTCACCTTTGAACGGGTAAACGTCAATTACGTCGCCCATGTTCAGGTTGTTAACGTCCACTTCTATCGGCAGCGCGCCCGCATCTTCCATAGTGTTGAAGAAGATTGGTGCGATTTTACCGCCCAGAACCAGACCGCCGCCGCGCTTGTTCGGCACATTCGGAATATCATCACCCATGAACCACAGCACCGAGTTGGTGGCGGATTTACGGGAAGAACCGGTACCGACCACGTCACCGACGTAGGCCAGAGGAAAACCTTTTGCCTGCAGCGCTTCGATCTGTTTGATCGGGCCGACGGCACCCGGTTGATCCGGATCGATTCCTTCACGGGCGTTTTTCAGCATCGCCAGGGCGTGCAGTGGAATATCCGGGCGTGACCAGGCATCCGGCGCCGGAGACAGGTCATCGGTGTTGGTTTCGCCAGTCACTTTGAACACGGTAACGGTCAGTTTTTCAGCCAGCTGAGGACGGTTCAGGAACCATTCAGCTTCGGCCCAGGACTGCATCACCTGTTTGGCGTAGGAATTACCCGCTTTCGCTTTTTCTTCGACGTCGTAGAAGTTATCGAACATCAGCAGCGTATGAGACAGGGCTTTAGCGGCAATCGGTGCCAGCGTAGCGCTGTCCAGCGCGTCAATCAGAGGGTGAATATTGTAGCCGCCCTGCATCGTACCCAGCAGTTCGATCGCTTTTTCAGGGGTCACTAATGGGGAGGTTGCTTCGCCTTTGGCGACAGCAGCAAGAAAACCGGCTTTCACGTAGGCAGCTTCATCGACGCCTGGTGGTACACGGTTAATCAGCAGATCTAACAGGAATTCTTCTTCGCCCGCGGGCGGTGCTTTCAGCAGCTCGACGAGTGCGGCCATTTGGGTTGCATCTAAAGGTTTTGCAACAATCCCCTCGGCGGCACGCTCAGCTACGTGCTTACGGTATTCTTCTAGCACGACGGTATCTCCTCGCTCTCATTATATAATGCGGTTTACGCTTATGCCTTCAAGTTGCCTCTGCATTGGCTACATTCGTTCACCTCAGTTACTTACTGGAGTAAGCTCCTGCGGATTCACTCTCTTGCCGCCTTGATGCCACTTGAATGCCTTTGCGTAACGGGACGGGATGTTCTCTTCACGCTCCTGTGAGACAGCAGTTAGTAGGGTACTTTAGCCCGATACCGCGTCGGGCAGCATAGCAGGATTTAGGGGGGGTGTTAATCCGTTTACAAAAAAGCAACATTAAAAATTTGCTGAATCGTTAAGGTCAGCATAAAGAAGGTAAAAATCCCTTTTTGGGTCGGTTTAATTTCCTAAGAATCACTTTAATTGCGCAATATCCCAACAAAAGTCAAAAAGAAAAAATAAGTCTCCCTATACTCCCGGCAATGCTGCCATTTTCGGCAATACTCTCTGACACAGGCCAAATTTTGCGCCAGGAGATAAAAATGACGTTGCCTTTCAAGCCCCATATCCTTGCGCTCATCTGTAGCGCCGGGCTTTTAGCCGCCTCGGGAACACTGTATATCAAAAGTCGCGCGGCAGATGCACCGCCAGCGCCCGCTCCTGTCGCACAGCCTGTCGCTGCTGCACCTGCAGCCGTAGCCACACCGACTACAGCCGCCGCACAGCCGGTCACTGCGACATTTACGTCTGCACAAATTGATCAGTGGGTCGCGCCTATCGCACTCTACCCGGACAACCTGCTGTCGCAGGTGCTGATGGCCTCAACCTACCCAAGCAACGTGCTGCAAGCTGTTCAGTGGTCTCAGGATAACCCGACGATGCAGGGCGATGCCGCCGTGCAGGCCGTCGCTAACCAGCCGTGGGACCCGAGCGTAAAATCGCTGGTTGCCTTCCCGGCGCTGCTGTCGCTGATGGGTGAAAACCCGCAGTGGGTGCAGGATCTGGGTAATGCGTTTCTGGCCCAGCCGCAGGACGTAATGGATTCAGTGCAGAAACTGCGTACCGTGGCCCAGCAAACCGGGACGCTGAAATCGTCCCCACAGCAGAAAGTGACCACCACCCAAATCGCTCCGCCGCCGCCGGAAGCAACATCAACGACGTCTACGACCCGAAGCAGCACCACGACCGTAGTCGAACCGGCACCGACCACACAAATTATCAAAATCGAATCCACCGATCCGAATGTGGTGTACGTCCCGACCTACAACCCGAACACTGTGTACGGCACCTGGCCAAACACGTCATACCCTCCGGTTTATCTGCCACCGACCCCGGGTCAGCAGTTCAGTAACAGCTTCGTGAATGGCCTCGGCTATAGCCTCGGCGTCGCTACCACCTGGGCACTGTTCAGCAGTATCGACTGGGATGACGACCACCATCATCACGACGACGATTACTACCATCACGATGGCGGCTATCACGGCGGCGGAAACAACAACATCAATATCAACGTCAACAACTACAATCATTTCACCAACCAGCATCTGGATGGTAAAAACGTGAACTGGCAGCATAACCCGACGTTCCGTAATAACGTGCCGTACCCGAACAACAACACCGCGCAGCGTTTCCACCAGACCAACGTCCCTGGCGGCCTGAGCGCCACGCAGCACGCACCAGGCAACCTGACCAACCAGCGTCAGGATGCGTTGAACCAGTTCCAACAGCGCACCCACAACGGTGCTGCTGCCGGACTGACCGCAGGCGGTGCCGCTGCCGTCGCGGGTAATCGAAATTCACAGCGTCAGGCGGCTTCACAACAATTGAATAAAATTACCCAGCGCAGCAACTACCGAGGCTATGACACACCGCAGAATCGGACTGCAGCAAAAGAGAAGTTGCAGCACCCCACTGCGCAGCAGCAACAGCATCGTCAGGATGTGAAATCTCGAGCCCAGAACCCGACGGCGCAACAGCAGCAGCATCGTCAGGAAGTGAAGTCACGGGCCCAGAACCCAACAGCGCAGCAGCAACAGCATCGCGAAACGGCGAAATCTCAGGTGCAGCAGCACCGAGCCACCGTCACCCCTGAGCAACATCAGCAGCACCAGCAGAAGGCACAATATCTGCGTTCTAACGCGCTCAGTGGGAACGACAGCCGCTCACCGTCCTGGGAAGCCCAGCGTCAACGGGGAATGCAGAGCCGCAGTTCCGCGCACCTGAACAGTAATCAGCGTGCGGCGGTCCAGCAACATGGGTCTCAACATCGCGAACTGCGTCACCGCTAAGGAGCTGTTGTAATGAAAAAATTGATGATTTCTGGCTTACTGGCGCTATTTGCCCTCCCCGCTTTTGCGCAGCAGCATTTTGCTACGCCAGAGAAAGCCGCTAACGCGCTGGCAGATGCCGTTTCCAGCCAGAACAACACGGCGCTGGACGATTTGCTTGGTGAAAACTGGCAGCAGTATTTACCGCAGCAGGAAGCCGACCCCGAAGCCGTGGCCCGTTTTCTGCGTGACTGGAAAGTCAGTCATAGTATTGTCGAACAGGGCGATACCGCGCACCTGAACGTCGGGCGGGAAGAGTGGCAGTTGCCGATCCCGATACTGAAAACAACAGAGGGCTGGCACTTCGATATGGCGCAGGCCGTCGACGAAATTCAGACTCGAGAAATCGGGCGCAACGAGCTGTCGGCCATTCAGGCGATGCACGCCTACGTTGATGCGCAGAACGACTACTACCAGCGCTTCCAGATCTATGCCAAGAAGCTGCTCAGCACTGAAGGCTCGAAAGACGGTCTGTACTGGCCTACGCAGCCAGGCGATGAGCCAAGCCCGTTAGGACCAGCCTACAGCCCTGATGAGCCCGGTACAGGCTATCACGGCTACCTCTTCCGTATCATTCCCGACAACGACAAACAGGGCTTTGCGCTGATTGCCTGGCCGGTGAAATACGGTGAAACGGGGATCATGAGCTTTATAATCGATGAGAAAGACAGGGTCTGGCAGATGGATGCCGGCCTGCTGACGCCGTATAAAGTCGAAGCCGTTAAGGTTTTTGCCCCAGAGAAACCGTGGCAGGAAATTAATCAGTAAACACCGAGGGGCTCGCATCAGGCGGGCCCTTTTTCATTATCTCCCCACCCAATCGCGTGAACTCGCGCACATTTCAATATCCTGCTGACGAGCCGCCTTATTCTCTGTGATACTAGTCATTAGTGACAGGATTTTTCGGATGCAGAATGACAACTCAACGCGCGTATCTTCAACGAGGAGTGCTTATCTGGCTCATCGCCTGTCTGCTGAGCAGTGCTCTGCTGTACGCCGAGCAGATCCGCCGTCAGTATTGGGCTTGTGATCGCGCCTTCAACGGATTGTTCAGTACCATCAGCACCGCCCTCACGCAAAATGAATCGGTCATTCCCATTCTCAATGGTGATGAATCGCTTTCGCTGCTACAGCAAAAATTCCCGCAGATTCAGGTGCTGGAAAAAACCGTTCTGCGCCCACTGAATGCGCCGCGCGTCGAAATGCTCTCGCCTATGAGCTATTGGCTGTATAACCCTTATCGCCAGATTCGGGTGCAAATCAATCTCGCGCCGCTGCTGCAAACTGACTCACGCTTTACCGATATTCAGCTCAGCCTGAGCGTCCCGCAAGCCCTGGGGGAATATCGCTGGCACTGGACACGGCAATTCCCGCAACACTTTCAGCCATTCATTTTGCAGGCCAGCACGAACCCTGACTGGCTCGGCGTGGCGCGTTTCCCTTATTTTCTGATTGTCGCCGCCTGGACTATGGTTATCAGCATGATAATGCTGCTGTTGTGGGGCCGTGAACAACAGCGCACCGATCGCCAGCGCGCAGATTTTTATCAGCACGCGCGGCTGAACACGCTCGGCGAAATGGCCGCTGGCGTAGTACACGAAATTAACCAGCCACTGACGGCGACCCAGATGTGGATCCAGGGCGGAATGCGCCAGCTGGATCAGGGTCACAACGCCGAAGCGCTCCACGCCATGCGCTCGGCGCTGACTCAGACTCAGCGAATAAGCGAGTTGCTCACCCGTTTTCGCGCGCATCTGACCCGGGAAGCGGTCGCGATGACCAGGGTCAATTTGGAACACAGCTGGCAGCGAGTCGGCAATCTGCTGGAACACGAGCCTGGCTCAAAACACATTCGTCTCACCCATAATTTCAGCGCATGGATAATCCAGGCCGATCGTCTTTGGCTGGAACAAGTGCTGCATAATTTGCTTAACAACGCCATTCAGGCCCAAATGGCAAGCGGACGCGGTTGGGTACATATTGCCAGCGTTGCGGCTGGCGATCGGGTAAAGGTGACGATCGCCGACGGCGGTCCAGGCTTTAGCCCGGAGGCGCTTAAGCTGGCGCTAATGCCGCTGTTCAGCGAACGTGAAGGAGGATTAGGTTTGGGACTAACGCTTACAGAATCGCTGATGATGCGGATGAATGGCAATATTCAACTGGCGAATACTCCGGATGGCGGGGCCGAAATCAGTTTGTGGTTTATCAGAGAGACGTAACTAACAATGGAAAACATTATCTACGTGGTGGACGACGACGCGTCGATTCGCGAATCGCTCGCTTTTCTGTTCTCGACCATGCAGTGGTCAACGCAGTGCTTCGACGCCATTGACGCCTTTAGCGCGGCCTGCAAGCCAGAAAGCATGTTAGCCGGCTGCCTGCTGCTGGATATGCGGATGCCGGGCCAAAGCGGCCTGGCGTGGATCGAAAAACACAGCGCATCACATCCACTGCTGCCGGTGGTGATGATGACTGGCCATGGCTCGGTCGACGCTTGCCGTCGGGCGTTTCATCACGGCGTGTTTGAGTTTTTCACCAAGCCGCTGGACGCCGATCTGCTTATTGAGACGGTTCATCTGGCCTTTGCCGAAAGCAAAAAACGCCAACACAGATGGCAGGAACGCGCTCGTGCCAAAGCGCTCTTCGCCCAGCTGACCGCCAGAGAAACGGACGTGCTGCATGAGCTGATGACCGGAGCCAGCAACAAAGAGGTCGCGGTGCGCTTAGCGCTCTCAACCCGCACCGTCGAAGCGCACCGGGCGGCGATTTTCAGCAAGCTCGGCGTCAGCAGTCTGGTGCAGGCCATTCGCGAACACGACAAACTGGAATACGTATAATTACCAGGACGACTCCGTATTCGCCCGAATTACCCTTCCGGCTTTGCCTTGTTAGCATGACTGAACACGACAAAGAGGAAGCCTGCAATGAAAAAACTCATCATCTCCGCCGCCCTGCTGGCCGGTTTAGTCTCTGCCGCAGTTCAGGCTGAACCCCTGAGCCAGAAAAATATCTCTCTGACGCAGGCCAACAGCCTGGCGCAGGAAGCCATCAGCGCCTGCAGCGCGAAGAATTATCAGGTAACGGTTACCGTGGTCGACAGAGCGGGTGTGGTGAAAGCCGTGCAGCGAACCGACAACGCCGGGCCGCACACCGTGAAGGCTAGTCAAATGAAAGCGTACACCGCCCTGACCATGAAAAATGCCAGCGGTAAAGTCATGAAAGCGGCACAGAGCAATGCGGGCACGCAGAACTTAAAGGATATTCCGGGCCTGCTGTTGCTGGCCGGTGGTTTACCGGTGAAAGACGGGAATGAGGTGATTGGCGCTATCGGTATCGGCGGTGCGCCGGGCGGCAATCTGGACGAAGTCTGTGCGCAAACGGCACTGGATAACGTGAAGTTGTAAAACGTCTGGTCGGTTAGAACACTGAAGCAGAAGAATGTGAAAACATCCTTCTGCTTTTTTATTGCCCGCTAAGCAGTAACTTAGCCCTGATGTGGCATCAGACCAGGCTGTTCGACCACGGCAGGACGTGTGCTGGTCAGCGCATTTTCATCGGCTTTAATGCTGCCGGAGTTTGCGGCCCAAACGCCTTCCTGGGTTTTGGAGATCGCCTGATGCTGGGCATTCAGGTTTTGTCCCATCGTCGCGATGTGGGTGGTTTCAGTACCGCCGCTGTTGTCTGCCCAAGGGATGACGGGATCATCAGCCAATGCCAGACCGGAAAATAGCGTCGTCGCCAGCACAGCGGTAGTCAGAAAAGTTTTCATAGTGCACCTCACTCTAGTTTTTACACTATAAGTTTACCCCGTGATTATTTTCAAAGTAATGAATAGATGTGCACAGATATTTACGCAGAAATGTTTTTAAATAAACAACTTACCACTTCGCCGAGCATCTACAGGCTTTCTACGAGCATAAAAAAAGCGGCCCTCAGGCCGCTTATTACATTCAGAAATCTTATTTCTTTTTCGCTTTCGGGTTCGGCAGGTCGGTAATGCTACCTTCGAACACTTCTGCCGCCAGGCCAACGGACTCGTGCAGAGTCGGGTGAGCGTGGATAGTCAGAGCGATGTCTTCTGCATCACAGCCCATTTCGATAGCCAGACCGATTTCACCCAGCAGCTCGCCGCCGTTGGTACCGACAATCGCACCACCGATAACACGGTGAGTTTCTTTGTCGAAAATCAGTTTGGTCATACCGTCTGCGCAATCGGAAGCGATAGCACGGCCAGAAGCAGCCCACGGGAAGGTGGAGGTTTCGTAGCTGATGCCTTTCTCTTTCGCTTCTTTCTCCGTCAGACCAACCCAGGCAACTTCTGGCTCAGTATAGGCGATAGATGGAATCACTTTCGGGTCGAAGTAGTGCTTCATGCCCGCGATAACTTCAGCGGCAACGTGACCTTCATGAACACCTTTGTGTGCCAGCATTGGCTGACCGACGATATCGCCGATAGCAAAGATGTGAGGGACGTTAGTACGCAGCTGCTTGTCAACACGGATGAAACCACGGTCGTCCACTTCCACGCCAGCTTTGCCCGCGTCGAGGTTTTTACCGTTCGGTACACGGCCGATAGCGACCAGCACGGCGTCATAGCGCTGTGCTTCAGCAGGCGCTTTTTTGCCTTCCATGGAAACGTAAATACCGTCTTCTTTCGCTTCAACGGCAGTTACTTTGGTTTCCAGCATCAGGTTGAATTTCTTGCTGATGCGCTTGGTGAAGACTTTAACGACGTCTTTATCGGCAGCCGGGATAACCTGGTCGAACATTTCAACCACGTCAATCTCTGAACCCAGAGAGTGATACACCGTACCCATTTCCAGACCGATGATACCGCCACCCATGACCAGCAGGCGTTTTGGTACGGTTTTCAGTTCCAGGGCATCGGTGGAGTCCCACACGCGCGGATCTTCATGCGGAATGAACGGCAGTTCGATCGGACGGGAACCCGCCGCGATGATCGCATTGTCGAAGTTGATAACGGTTTTGCCGTTTTCGCCTTCCACTTCCAGCGTGTTCGCACCGGTGAATTTACCCAGACCGTTTACCACTTTTACTTTACGACCTTTGGCCATGCCAGCGAGGCCACCGGTCAGCTGAGTGATAACTTTTTCTTTCCAGGTACGAATTTTGTCGATATCCGTTTTCGGCTCACCGAAGACGATACCGTGTTCAGCCAGCGCTTTCGCTTCTTCGATAACTTTCGCGACGTGCAGCAGCGCTTTAGAAGGGATACAGCCGACGTTCAGACAAACACCACCGAGGGTGCTGTAACGCTCGACGATGACGGTTTCCAGACCTAAATCAGCGCAACGGAAGGCAGCGGAGTAACCTGCCGGGCCTGCCCCAAGTACGACGACCTGAGTTTTGATTTCAGTACTCATCATGACCTCTGTTATTTATTCCCGACGATCCCTGGTCTTACTTCGCCCATTGCCACCGGGATGTTCTATCCGCCCGTATTTTACAAAATTGTTAACAATTTTGAAACAACAAACGGCAAACGAATTGTCTTTTTGCGACGATAACCTCATGGTGCGTAATGAGATTACCAGAAAAAAGCCGGCCGATTGGCCGGCTTTTTCGCTTACATCACCAGGCGGCGAATGTCAGCCAGGGTGTTGTTGATGATGGTAATGAAGCGAGCACCATCAGCACCATCGATGACACGGTGGTCGAAGGAAAGAGACATAGGCATCATCAGACGCGGTACGAACTCTTTACCATTCCACACCGGCTCCATCGCCGACTTGGACACACCGAGTATGGCCACTTCTGGCGCATTCACGATTGGCGCGAAGTGAGTCGTCCCGATCCCGCCGAGGCTGGAGATGGTGAAACAACCGCCCTGCATTTCGCCAGCGGTCAGCTTGCCATCACGGGCTTTCTTGGAGATAGCCATCAGTTCGCGAGACAGTTCGGTGATGCTCTTCTTGTTCACATCTTTAAAGACCGGAACAACCAGACCGTTCGGGGTATCAACCGCGACGCCGACGTTGATGTATTTCTTCAGCGTCAGTTTCTGGCCATCTTCAGACAGAGAGCTGTTGAAACGTGGCATCTGCTCAAGTGCAGTTGCAACTGCTTTCATGATGAACACCACTGGGGTGAACTTCACGTCCAGCTTGCGCTTAGCCGCTTCTTCGTTCTGCTGTTTACGGAACGCTTCCAGATCAGTGATATCGGTTTTGTCGAAGTGGGTAACGTGCGGGATCATCACCCAGTTGCGGCTCAGGTTAGCACCAGAGATTTTCTGGATGCGGCCCATTTCCACTTCTTCGATTTCGCCGAACTTGCTGAAGTCCACTTTCGGCCATGGCAGCATGCCTGGCAGACCACCACCGCTTGCGGCAGCAGGTGCTGACTCAGCGCGTTTCACTGCGTCTTTCACGTAAGCCTGAACGTCTTCGCGCAGGATACGGCCTTTACGACCGGAACCTTTCACTTTTGCCAGGTTAACGCCGAATTCGCGTGCCAGACGACGGATAAGCGGAGTCGCGTGAACGTAAGCGTCGTTCTCAGCAAACTCTGATTTGCCTTCTGCTTTCGCAGCCGGGGCTGCTTTAGCCGGTGCCGGAGCGGCGGCCGCTGGTGCAGCAGCCGGAGCCGCAGCAGGTGCTGCGCCTTCCACTTCGAAGACCATGATCAGAGAGCCGGTAGACACTTTGTCGCCGGTGCTGATTTTGATTTCTTTTACGGTACCTGCGAACGGAGCCGGAACTTCCATTGAAGCCTTGTCACCTTCTACGGTGATCAGTGACTGTTCAGCGGCAACTTTGTCGCCCACTTTCACCATCACTTCGGTTACTTCAACTTCGTCACCGCCGATGTCCGGTACGTTAACGTCTTTTGCGCCAGTCGCAGCAGGAGCCGCTGCAGCAGCCGGAGCTGCAGACTGTGCCGGAGCGGCAGCAGGTGCAGCACCCGCCACTTCGAAGACCATAATCAGGGAGCCGGTAGACACTTTGTCGCCGGTGTTGATTTTGATCTCTTTCACAGTGCCTGCGAACGGTGCCGGAACTTCCATTGAGGCTTTGTCGCCTTCAACGGTGATCAGAGACTGCTCAGCGGCAACGGTGTCGCCCACTTTGACCAGGATTTCGGTGACTTCAACTTCGTCGTCGCCGATATCCGGTACGTTAACGTCTTTTGCCGCAGCCGCAGCTGGGGCAGCAGCAGGTGCCGCTTCTGTCTTCTCTTCTGCCTTGGCAGGTGCAGCAGCTGCTGCACCGTCGGCGGAATCGAAAATCATGATCAGTTTACCGGTCTCAGTTTTGTCACCGACAGAGACTTTGATCTCTTTGACGATGCCAGCCTGCGGAGACGGAACTTCCATAGAGGCTTTATCGCCTTCTACGGTGATCAGCGACTGTTCAACTTCAACTTTGTCGCCTGGTTTGACCAGGATCTCGGTGATTTCAACTTCATCAGCCCCGATGTCCGGCACATTGATTTCGATAGCCATTATTCTCTTACCTCTTACGCCAGACGCGGGTTAACTTTATCTGCATCGATGTTGAACTTGGTGATCGCTTCCGCTACCACTTTCTTGTCGATTTCACCACGTTTGGCCAGTTCGCCCAAGGCTGCAACAACCACATAAGAAGCATCAACTTCGAAGTGGTGACGCAGGTTTTCACGGCTGTCGGAGCGACCAAAGCCGTCGGTACCCAGTACGCGGTAATCATCAGCCGGTACATAAGTACGAACCTGTTCAGCAAACAGTTTCATATAGTCAGTCGATGCAACTGCCGGTGCGTCGTTCATCACCTGAGCGATGTACGGAACGCGCGGAGTTTCCATCGGGTGCAGCATGTTCCAGCGTTCACAGTCCTGACCGTCACGGGCCAGTTCAGTGAAGGAGGTGACGGAGTACACGTCAGAGCCCACGCCGTAGTCGTTGGCCAGGATCTGCGCTGCTTCACGGACGTGACGCAGGATAGAACCGGAGCCCAGCAGCTGAACTTTACCTTTGTTACCCGCAACGGTTTCGAGTTTGTAGATACCTTTACGGATACCTTCCTCGGCGCCTTCCGGCATCGCCGGCATGTGGTAGTTTTCGTTCAGCGTGGTGATGTAATAGAACACGTTCTCTTGCGCTTCACCGTACATGCGAACCAGACCGTCATGCATGATGACAGCAACTTCGTACGCGTAAGACGGATCATAAGAGATACAGTTCGGGATAGTCAGAGACTGAATATGGCTGTGACCATCTTCGTGCTGCAGACCTTCACCGTTAAGGGTTGTACGACCGGAAGTACCACCGACCAGGAAGCCACGAGCCTGCTGATCGCCTGCCTGCCAGCACAGGTCACCGATACGCTGGAAACCGAACATGGAGTAGTAGATGTAGAACGGGATCATTGGCAGGTTGTTGGTGCTGTAAGATGTCGCAGCCGCCAACCAGGATGCGCCGGCACCCAGTTCGTTGATACCTTCCTGCAGGATCTGACCTTTCTCGTCTTCTTTGTAATACGCTACCTGCTCACGGTCCTGCGGGGTGTACTGCTGACCATTGGAGCTGTAGATACCAATCTGACGGAACAGACCTTCCATACCGAAGGTACGCGCTTCATCGGCGAGGATTGGAACCAGGCGCTCTTTGATAGACGGGTTCTTCAGCATCACGTTCAGGGCACGAACGAAAGCGATGGTGGTAGAGATCTCTTTGTTCTGCTCTTCCAGCAGCGGAGAGAAGTCTGCCAGCGCAGGCATTTCCAGTTTCTCGGAGAAGTTCACCTGGCGGCTTGGCAGGTAGCCATGCAGCTTCTGACGCTGTGCGTGCAGGTAGGTGTGTTCTTCAGAACCTTCAGCGAAGGTGACGTACGGCAGTTTTTCGATGTCAGCATCGGTAACCGGTACGTTGAAACGATCGCGGACGTAACGAACGCCGTCCATGTTCATTTTCTTCACCTGGTGAGCGATGTTTTTGCCTTCGGCAGTTTCGCCCATGCCATAACCTTTAACGGTATGTGCAAGGATGACAGTCGCTTTACCTTTGGTGTCCTGCGCGTTTTTCAGTGCAGCGTAGACTTTCTTCGGATCGTGACCACCACGGTTCAGCGCCCAGATCTGCTCATCAGTCCAGTCTGCAACCAGTGCGGCGGTTTCAGGATATTTACCGAAGAAGTGCTCACGTACGTAAGCGCCGTTTTTGGATTTGAAGGTCTGGTAGTCGCCATCAACGGTTTCGTTCATCAGCTGAATCAGCTTGCCGCTGGTGTCTTGACGCAGCAGCTCATCCCAACGACCGCCCCACATGACTTTCACCACGTTCCAGCCAGCACCGCTGAAGATGCCTTCCAGTTCGTTAACGATTTTACCGTTACCGGTGACCGGGCCATCCAGGCGCTGGAGGTTACAGTTGATGATGAAGCACAGGTTGTCCAGCTTGTCGCGGGTTGCGATGGTGATAGCACCCTTGGATTCTGGTTCGTCCATCTCGCCGTCACCCAGGAAGGCGTAAACAGTCTGCTTAGAGGTATCTTTCAGGCCACGGTGTTCCAGATATTTCAGGAACTTAGCCTGGTAAATAGCACCGATTGGGCCCAGACCCATGGAAACGGTCGGGAACTGCCAGAATTCTGGCATCAGTTTCGGGTGCGGGTAAGAAGACAGACCGTTACCGTGAACTTCCTGACGGAAGTTGTTCATCTGGTCTTCGGTCAGACGACCTTCAAGGAATGCACGTGCGTAAACGCCAGGAGAGATATGACCCTGGAAGTACACCAGGTCGCCGCCATCTTGCTCGTTGCGTGCACGGAAGAAGTGGTTGTAGCACACTTCATAAATGGTCGCAGAAGACTGGAAGGAGGACATATGGCCACCCAGTTCCAAATCTTTTTTGGATGCGCGCAGAACGGTCATGATCGCGTTCCAGCGGATAGCTGAACGGATGCGGCGTTCCAGATCCAGATCGCCCGGATATTCCGGCTCATCTTCAACGGCAATTGTATTCACATAATTGCTTGCCCCGGCTCCAGCTGCCACGCTCACACCGCCTTTGCGGGCTTCGGAAAGCAGCTGATCAATCAGATACTGAGCGCGCTCAACACCTTCTTCACGGATGACCGATTCGATCGCCTGTAGCCAGTCGCGAGTTTCGATCGGATCCACGTCATTTTGCAAACGGTCTGACATGGGGGGTATTCCTTATCTATCTAATAACGTTGATTAGTCTGGAACCTGTCCCATTGCGTTTTCTGCCCTTCATATTTCAGGCAATGGAAAGCGCAATAAGACAGGTTCTGCGTTTAGTTGCCGCGCTCTAAAAACTGGCGCATAAAAATCAGATGATGCTAGTCCTTCCGTTGCTGTAGGCGGCGAAGCGAGCGGTCTCGACGACTTTGCTCTCGACTGCGGTCCAGCAAGATTTCCTCAATGAAGGCCAGGTGACGGTGCGACGCTTCTCGTGCCTGCTCCGGCTCTCTGGCCATTATCGCCTCGAAAACACGAGTGCGATGGCTGCTGACCAGCGGAAGCATTTCCCGACTGGCATACAGCAATTCAAAGTTCTGTCGAACGTTCTGCGCGAGCATAGGTTCCATGCAGCGTAGCAGATGGAGTAAGACCACATTATGGGCGGCTTCGGTGACGGCAATTTGATACTGGACGACAGCGCTGGATTCGGCATCAAGATCGCCGGACTGCTGAGCGACTTCAATCGCGCGGTGTAGCTCGCGGATGCGCGTACGATCTTCTTCGTTACTGCGTAAAGCAGCATAGTACGCGGCAATACCTTCCAGTGCGTGGCGGGTTTCCAGCAGATCAAATTGGGATTCAGGGTGGTCGGAGAGCAATTCTACCAGCGGATCGCTGAAGCTCTGCCAAAGGCTACTTTGAACAAAGGTACCGCCTCCCTGGCGACGAAGCAGAAGGCCCTTCGCTTCGAGACGTTGGATCGCCTCACGCAGAGAGGGTCGGGACACGTCGAACTGTTTTGCCAGTTCGCGTTCAGGCGGGAGTTTTTCACCGGGGCGCAGCGTCCCCTCAAGGATCAAAAACTCCAGCTGCTGCTCAATCACATCGGATAGTTTTGGTTGGCGGATTTTGCTGTAGGCCATGGTTCCCTGTCTCAAGCCATTTTACCCGGAGTCAATTGGTCTTACCAATTCATAGTTCGTGACGCTAAAGTAACAAAGTATTCACCTTCTGTCCATACAGGTTTTGATTGAAATCAGTAAACCCGGCACATTTTAACAACCTTACAGAAGACACGTTTCAGAATTGTAACTTTGCACAAATGTCGCGTTTACCTATAAAGGAGGAGATTTAACCTGGCGGAAACGAAAAAATGTGCAACCTGAACCGATTCAACACCACAAAAAATGCATTAACATTCATGTTCTCCCCGTAATGTCTAAATATCAGATTACCGATCTACTCCCTTCCCGCATTTACATTTGCTTTCTTTTTATGCAACTCGTCATCACCCCTTCATAAAGCAGGTGCATTCAGGCGCACTTACCACTATTCTCCCAACTGCGGAAGACTCTCGAATAACTTTCAGACCTCTGCTCTGTAAAAAATAATGTACAGGATATGGAAAGTTCATAACGACACGCGCTTAGAACCTCGGTTCTTATAAAAGCGTAGAGAAAACAATCAATCACGAGGTTTCATAATGGAAGGTCAACAGCAAGGCGAACAGCTGAAGCGCGGCCTTAAAAACCGCCACATTCAGCTGATTGCGCTGGGTGGAGCTATCGGAACGGGTCTGTTTCTGGGCAGCGCCTCCGTTATTCAATCCGCAGGACCGGGGATTATTCTCGGCTATGCGATAGCAGGTTTTGTGGCCTTTCTGATCATGCGTCAGTTAGGGGAAATGGTGGTAGAAGAGCCGGTTGCCGGTTCCTTCAGCCACTTTGCCTATAAGTACTGGGGCAACTTTGCCGGTTTCGCTTCCGGCTGGAACTACTGGGTGCTGTACGTGCTGGTCGCGATGGCAGAGCTGACGGCGGTCGGGAAGTACATCCAGTTCTGGTGGCCTGAAATCCCAACCTGGGCGTCAGCTGCGGTGTTCTTCGTGGCCATTAACCTCATCAATCTGACCAACGTTAAAGTGTTCGGGGAGATGGAGTTCTGGTTCGCGATTATCAAAGTGGTCGCAGTTGTAGCAATGATCCTGTTCGGCGGCTGGCTGCTGTTCAGCGGCAATGGCGGCCCACAGGCTACCGTGCGCAACCTCTGGGAGCAGGGCGGTTTCCTGCCGCATGGCATACATGGACTGGTGATGATGATGGCGATCATCATGTTCTCTTTCGGCGGCCTCGAGCTGGTCGGTATCACTGCCGCTGAAGCCGATGATCCGCAGAAAAGCATCCCGAAAGCCACCAACCAGGTTATCTACCGGATCCTTATCTTCTATGTGGGCTCGCTGGCGGTGCTGCTGTCGCTGATGCCGTGGACGCGCGTCACCTCAGACACCAGCCCGTTCGTGCTTATCTTCCACGAACTCGGTGACACCTTCGTGGCTAACGCCCTGAATGTAGTGGTGCTGACCGCCGCGCTGTCGGTGTATAACAGTTGCGTATACTGTAACAGTCGTATGCTGTTCGGCCTGTCGCAGCAAGGCAACGCCCCGAAAGCGCTGTCTAAAGTCGACAAACGTGGCGTGCCGGTTAACACCATTCTGGTTTCTGCGCTGTTCACCGCGCTGTGTGTGCTGATCAACTACCTGGCGCCGGAATCTGCATTTGGCCTGCTGATGGCGCTGGTTGTGTCTGCTCTGGTGATTAACTGGGCGATGATTAGCCTGGCGCACATCAAATTCCGCCGCGCGAAGAAACAGCAGGGCGTCGCCACGCGCTTCCCTGCCCTGTTCTATCCACTGGGGAACTGGATTTGCCTGTTTACCGTTGCCGCGGTGCTGGTCATCATGCTGATGACGCCGGGCATGGCCATCTCCGTCTATCTGATCCCGGTGTGGATTGTGATTCTGGGCATTGGCTACATGGTTAAACAGAAAGGGGCTAAAGCCGTCCGCGCTTAATCCCTTCACGCTCTGTACCTCATTGCGGGTACAGAGCGTTTCTCCCCCGCCCAAAAAGATGTACCATCCAGCGGTAACAGCCGACAAAAGGATGCGTGCGACCGATGAAAAAGAACCTGACGATCAAAGACATTGCCGAACTGGCGAACGTCTCCATCGCGACTGTTTCACGGGTGCTGAACAACAACAGCTGGGTGTCTGACAAGACGCGCGAGAAAGTACAAAAAGTCATCGACGATCACAATTTCAGCCCGAACCTGATGGCCCGCAGCATGATCTCCCGCAAGAGCATGACGCTGGCCGTTGTGGTTTCCGACATCACCAGCCCTTACTTCGCCACTCTGGTCGAACAGATTGAAAAATCCTGTTTGCAGGCGGGCTACAAAATCGTGCTGTTCGATACGCAATCCGCCAACAAGCGCACCGATTCAAGCCAGGTGATCGCCGAAGATCAGATTTTCAGCAGCATCATCGACAGCCAGCTCGACGGGGTGATTATCCTCGGCGGCAACATCGATTATCTGAAAATTCCAGAAGGCTATCTCGATGGTTTACAGAAACTTATTACCACGCTGCCGGTGATTGTGGTGGGGCGAAAACTGGCTCATTACGATTACACCTGCCTGCAGCGCGATCAGGTGAACTGCGTGAAAATGGTGACCAAATATTTGTTGGAGAAAGGTCATCGCGACATCGCGTTTATCGGCGGTTCGCCGGGCGTATACATGACAGGCCAGCGTGTCAGTGCCTTCCGCGATACCCTGCGACAGGCTGAGATCGACGCTGACAACGCGCATATCATCGAAACCAACTTCTACTCCCAGCACGGTTATGAGGCCATTTCGCGACTGCTGAAATCCGGGCGCGCCCTGCCCCAGGCGTTACTGGCGATCAACGACCGTGTGGCGATGGGTGCCATTCGCGCTCTCAAAGACAACGGCCTGAATGTGCCGAACGATATCGCCGTCGCCAGCTGTGAATACTTCCCCGGCAGCGAATATTATATTCCACGCCTGACTACCATCGATCATCAAAATAATGTGTTAGGGCAACAGGTTATCCGTCAAATGATGACCCTATTGCAGGACATGTTGCCTGACGCATCAGAGATAGTCCCCCAGCTCATTACCGGCGAATCTGCTTAATTCCTTCCCTCGACCTTGCCCGGTGGCACTGCGCTAACCGGGCCTGTAAATCGATCTAAATCACATACCTGAGATCATTAAATTGACCAATCATTTTCCCTGATCATATTTTACTGAAAACGTTTTCAGGTTTTTGACACAGAGAGGGCAAGATGAATCCGACTATGATGACTTACATCCACGAAGAACACGCGACATTGTCGCAAATCCTGAATAACTATCCGGCGTCAATCCCGGTAATCGAAGACGAGAATGAGTGGTTGCTACTGGCAACTGGATCAAGCGTCAACGCAGCGATCAGCGCCAAGTACTACATCGAAAGCCTGTCTGATGTGCGCGTAACTATCGCTGAGCCGTTCCACTATCAGCATTTCGAGAAGCATAATCCTGCCATTCGTACGGTAGTGGCGGTTTCGCAGAGCGGGGAAAGCACCTCTACCCTGCACGCCCTGACGGCACTGAAAAAACGCTATCCCGTGAAAACCGTCGGCGTAACCAGCAAACCGCAAAGTGAGCTGGCCAAAACGGCAGACACCTTTGTGCTGCTGGATATCGGCGAAGAGCGCGTGGGCTACGTGACCAAAGGCTACGTCGCCACCATTCTGACGCTAATGCTGATGGGCTTGCGTCACGCTCACGCCGTTGGGGCGATTGATGATGCGCGTGAGCTGCAAGAGCTGGCGACATTGCGCGAAGCCGTGAACGCAATCCCGGCCATCATCGACACCACCGAATCATTTTTCACCCGCTGGCAGGACAGTCTCATCGCCTCCCCACGCTTCACCAGCATCGGCTACGGCCCGGCGGTTGGCGTATGCATGGAAATGGCGACCAAATTCACCGAAACCGTGCGCGTGCCATCTCAGGGCATTGAAATGGAAGTGTTTATGCACGGCCCGTATTTCGAAATTAACCCGCAGCACCGGCTATTTTTCCTCGACGTGCCGAGCGTGGCCCGCGAGCGTCTGAACCTGCTGCGCCAGTACCAACAGCGCCACACCCAGTACGTTTACACCGTCATGCCGGGCAACAGCGATGACCCACATACGCTGGCGCTGAACGTCGATATGCCGGAAACCGTGCTGCCGCTGCTGATGATTATCCCGTTCCAGATCCTCGCTCATCACATCGCCGAGGGGAAAGGCAACAACCTGCCACAACGCATCTTTACCGACTTTGGCATTGCCGTGAAAAGTAAAACCAAACCTGGCGACTACGCCTGATTAGCCAACCGTACCCTCTGACTTATAAGGTGCTTCACCATGGCGACTTCATACTTACCCATAGCAGAGCAGATCCTCGCCGCCGTTGGCGGTAAGGAAAATGTGGTTCACGCCACTCATTGCGCCACCCGTCTGCGTCTGAACCTGAAAGACGACAGCAAAATCAATGAAGAGCAGCTGTACGCGCTGCCAGAAGTGGTGAAGCTGGTGAACAACGGCAGCCAGTTCCAGATTGTTATCGGCCCTAAAGTTGAGAACGTGTTCGCGGCGATGAGCCCAATCCTCTCGGACGGCAACGCGCCCGCCGCACAGCCTGCGCAAAAAAGCTCGTTGTTCAACCGGATGCTGGCAACGCTCTCCGCCATTTTCACGCCGTACATCGGCGTACTGGCGGGCGTCGGGGTGGTCAAAGGATTGGTCGTTTTGCTGCAAACGATGGATCTGATTTCCACCAAATCCTGGCTGTTCGTGGTGCTGAACGCGCTCTCAAGCGGGGTGTTCGTGATGCTGCCGCTGTTTATCGCCGTCACCGCATCCGATAAATTCAAAACCAATCGCTTTACCGCGCTAGCGCTGACCGCGGCGATGATCTTCCCGTTAACGGATGCCGCCACGCCAAACAGCATCGAGATTTTCCACCTCACCTTCCCGCTGAAAATCTATGGCGGCGCGGTGATCCCGGCAATTTTCGCGGTGTGGTTCCTGAGCTACGTCGAGCGCTGGTTTAAAAAAGTGGTTCCGGAAGTGGCCGCGCTGGTCTTCGTGCCGTGCCTGTCTCTGCTGGTGTGTGGTTTCGTTGTCTTCACGGTGATTGGCCCGATTGCCGACTACGTGGGGATGGGTATCGCCAACGGTTACACTTGGCTGTATAACCTGAGTCCGGTACTGTCCGGGGCGCTACTGGCCGGCATTGGCCAATTGTTTGTCGTGTTCGGCGTGCACTGGGGGATCATCCCGATAGCGCTCATCAATATGCAGGTCAACGGCTACGACACTGTAATGGCAATGTTTATGTCGGCGGTCATGGGCCAGTTTGGTGCGGCGTTCGGGGCCATCTTTATCGCCCGTAACCTGAAAGATAAACAGCTCGCGATTTCCGCCTCTATCTCCGCGTTTTTCGGCATCACCGAACCAGCGCTGTACGGCGTAAACCTGAAATATCGGATGCTATTTATCTTCGGCTGTATCGGCGCGGCAATGGGTGGTGCTATCACCGGCTTCCTGCGGGTTAAAACCTATAGCTTCTTGCCGGTGCTAAACGTCTTTGAGCTCGGTCTGTTCAGCGGCCCGGATTCGAAAGCCATTTACGAAGTGATTGCGATTGCAGTGGCCTTCAGCGTTCCGGCAATTCTCACCATTATCTACGGCAAGAGTCGCCTGCTGGTTCCCGCCACCGATTTACGCTAATTATCCACATGCTGTAGCGGCTGAAACCGCTACAGCAGCATGTTACCTTCCTCACACTTTCTTCTTCACAGCTCATTTATCCATATCAGCACCGCATTCCTGCAACGCAATATTGCCATCGTCCGTGAATAATCGACTGCATATCTCATGGCGAGGAAACGTCGATGGAAAACAACAAATTAACGGTTAAAGAAAAAATCGGCTATGGCATGGGCGACGCGGGATGCAACATCATCTTCGGCGCCATTATGTTGTTTGTTAACTACTTTTATACCGATATTTTTGGGCTCTCGCCTGCACTTGTCGGGGTATTACTGCTATCGATTCGCGTTATTGATGCGGTCACCGACCCGCTTATGGGCGCAATGGCGGACCGCACCCGCAGCAAATATGGCCGCTTCCGCCCTTGGCTGTTGTGGATTGCGTTCCCCTACGCGCTATTCAGCGTGATGATGTTCACCACCCCGGAATGGAGCTACAACAGCAAAGTTATCTATGCCTTCGTCACCTATTTCCTGCTGTCGATTACCTACACGGCAATCAACATTCCTTATTGCTCGCTCGGCAGCGTTATCACCAATGACCCAAAAGAACGCGTGGCGTGCCAGTCCTATCGTTTCGTGATGGTCGGCATCGCCACACTGCTGCTATCGCTGACGCTGCTGCCAATGGCCGACTGGTTTGGCGGCGATAACAAAGCCAAAGGCTACCAGATGGCGATGACCGTGTTGGCGTTTATCGGCATGTGTATGTTCCTGTTCTGTTTCGCAACCGTGCGCGAACGTGTACGTCCGGCGGTGCAAACCAATGATGAATTAAAGCGTGACCTGAAGGACGTGTGGAAAAACGATCAGTGGGTGCGCATTCTGCTGCTGACCCTGAGCAACGTCTGCCCTGGCTTTATCCGCATGGCAGCGACCATGTATTACGTTACCTGGGTGATGCAGCAAAGTACCCATTTCGCGACACTGTTTATCAGCCTCGGCGTCGTGGGTATGATGATTGGCAGTATGCTGGCGAAAGTACTGACCGACCGCTGGTGCAAGCTGCAAGTGTTCTTCTGGACCAACATCGTGCTGGCGATTTTCTCCTGTGCCTTCTATTTCTTCGACCCGCACGCCACGATGATGATAATGGTGCTCTACTTCCTGCTCAACATCCTGCATCAGATCCCATCCCCGCTGCACTGGTCGCTGATGGCGGACGTCGATGACTACGGCGAATGGAAAACGGGCAAACGCATCACCGGCATCAGCTTCTCAGGTAATCTGTTCTTCCTGAAAGTCGGGCTGGCGGTAGCGGGCGCGATGGTCGGCTTCCTGCTCTCCTGGTACGGTTACGATGCGGGTGCGAAAGCACAAAGCCCGGCAGCGCTGAACGGCATTGTCCTGCTGTTCAGCATCATTCCAGGCGTGGGCTATCTGATCACTGCTGGCGTGGTGCGCCTGCTGAAAGTGGATCGTGAAATGATGAAGAAGATTCAGTCCGACCTGGAAAAACGTCGCCAGAATTATCGTGAACTGAGTGACTATCAGCAACAGGCTGAACTGGTGAGGAAACCACAATGAGCCACTGGCTAAACCCATTTATTGAGCAGCGTGCGGACCCGTTTATCCTGCGCCATGACGGCCTGTATTACTTCATTGCCTCGGTGCCGGAATATGACCGGCTGGAAATTCGCCGCGCTGCTGATATCGACGGATTACGCACAGCCGAACCGGTGGTTGTGTGGCGCAAACCCGACACCGGCCCGATGAGCCAGCTCATCTGGGCGCCAGAACTGCACTGTATCGACGGCACCTGGGTTATCTATTTTGCCGCGACGCATACCCATGATTTGGATACGCTTGGAATGTTCCAGCACCGGATGTTCGCCCTGACCTGTGACGACGCCGATCCGCTGACGGGTATGTGGTGGGAGAAAGGCCAGGTGAAGACGCAGTTTGATACGTTTGCCCTCGACGCCACGACGTTTGAACATCAGGGAAAGCAGTGGTATCTGTGGGCGCAGAAGGCGCCGGATATCGCCGGAAACACCAATCTGTATCTGGCCGAACTGGAAAATCTGTGGACGATTAAGGGCAATCCGGTAATGCTCAGCAAACCGGAATTTGACTGGGAGTGTCGCGGTTTTCTGGTTAACGAAGGCCCGGCAGTGCTGGTTCATAACGACAAACTGTTCGTTAGTTATTCCGCCAGCGCCACCGATGAAAACTACTGCATGGGGCTGTTATGGATTGATATCGACGCCGACCCGATGCAGGCCAGCAACTGGCATAAATCAACGCAGCCGGTGTTCACTACCAGCTATGAAAACAAGCAGTACGGGCCGGGGCATAACAGCTTTACTCAAACCCCGAACGGTGACGATGTGCTGGTTTATCATGCCCGGAACTATACCGAAATCGAAGGTGACCCGCTGTACGATCCGAACCGTCATACCCGTTTGAAGCTTATCCACTGGAAAGAAAACGGGATGCCTGATTTCGGCATCCCGCATGCGGACTCTCTGTAAAAACAACGGCACGCTGTTATACCCAAATAATTAGAGTTGCAGGGTATTAAACCAGCGTGCCGTAAATCGTCAGCAACGCCATGATAACCACCACCGCATAGGAAGCTTTCTTCGCCATCGACACCGCCGCTTTTGGCGTTTCCACTTTATCGACATGCGTCTCACGCGCCAGCGAGAACTGCGCCAGACGAGTCAGCACCTGATACTGCGACGTATGGCGATCGCCCAGCGAGGCGAACCACGCTGGCAGCGCTTTTTCACCATGGCCAATCAACGCGTACACAACGCCCACCAGCCGCACCGGCACCCAGTCCAGCACGTGCAAAATGGCATCGACTGCGGATTGCTGACGGTCACGCGGCGTCTGATAACGCGCCAGCCAGCTTTGCCACGCTCGCAGGAACGCGTAGCCCATCAGCGTTACTGGCCCGAACGGACCGCCGACGACGAACCAGAACAGCGGCGCGAGGTAGTAACGATAGTTAATCCACAGCAGCGCATTTTGCAGCTCACGCAGAAATTCTCGCTCATCACAACCCGGCGGAACGCCATGAATCAGCGTCAACTCAGTGGCCATCGCATCACGCGCATGGGCATCGTTACGGGAAGCGGCTTTCAGATAGGCGTGATAATGCAATCGTACCTTGCCCGCGCCAATACACAGCAGGCCAATCAGGATCCACATCACTAACAGCGGAACGTTAAACAACACCCCGAGCAGCGCGCGCTGCAACACATACACAATCGCCATCGTGATGACGGTCATCAGCACGGTGCCAATAAAGGAATAGTTCTTGATACGGCGGAAAAGAACTTCCAGCCGGTGGTCGAGTTGCCAGTGTTCGCCTAGTTTGAACAAACGTTCGGCGATCAACACCAGTAAGGTGGTAAACAGCGTCATGTCATCTCCTTATCTGACGGGTGGCTCACCAGAGAACGAAACCGTGACCAGTCAAACGCCGGGCCTGGATCGGTTTTACGTTCAGGTGCGATATCACAGTGGCCCGTCATATTGCGGGCAATCGCCGGATAAGCCGACATCAACACTTGGGTCAGGGCCGCAAGTTGCTGATATTGTTCATCGGTATATGCCAGAGTATCCGTGCCTTCCAGTTCAATACCAATCGAAAAATCATTACATCTTTCGCGCCCGTTGTAGCGTGAAACACCCGCATGCCAGGCGCGTTTATCGAAGGGAACATACTGCACGATTTCGCCGTCACGGCGAATCAGACAATGGGCTGAAACGCGTAATTGGGCAATTTCGGCGAAAAAAGGATGTGCTTCGGAGTCTATAGTTCCAGTGAATAATGCGTCAATCCACGGGCCACCAAATTCACCGGGCGGCAAACTGATATTATGAACCACCAGCAGCGAAGGCGCTTCATCATCCGGGCGGCAATCATGATGCGGCGATGGAACACGACGGGCGTTCTCCAGCCAGCCACCGTGTAACTGCATGCGGGCTCTCCTTAATATATGGTGCAGAAATCCGGTTCAGAGTAGCATGTTTATAACTTATGATTCCTTACCATTTGGAGTTTTATCATGCCGCCTCGCCGCTACAATCCTGAGCATCGTCGTGACGCACTGTTGGAACGTATTAACCTCGATATCCCTGCTGCCGTTGCCCATGCACTCCGTGAAGATTTAGGTGGCGAAGTGAACGCCGCGAACGATATTACCGCACAGCTATTGCCGGAAGACACGCGCTCTCATGCCGTGGTGATCACCCGTGAAGCAGGCGTATTTTGCGGTAAACGCTGGGTGGAAGAAGTGTTTATTCAGCTCGCCGGAGACGACGTCAGCATCATCTGGCACGTTAAGGACGGCGACTTACTGGAAGAAAATCAGCCACTGTTTGAACTGAACGGCCCATCACGTGTACTGCTGACGGGCGAACGTACCGCGCTGAATTTTGTGCAAACCCTTTCCGGCGTCGCCAGTGTGGTTCGTCGCTATGTCGATTTACTCGAAGGCACGAACACGCAACTCCTCGACACCCGAAAAACCTTACCAGGCCTGCGTACCGCACTGAAATACGCTGTATTGTGCGGTGGCGGGGCTAATCATCGTCTGGGCTTATCAGATGCATTTCTGATTAAGGAGAACCACATTATTGCTTCCGGTTCCGTTCGTCAGGCGGTGGAAAAAGCCTTCTGGCTGCACCCGGATGTACCGGTAGAAGTTGAAGTGGAAAACCTGGAAGAGTTACAGGCCGCGCTGAACGCCGGGGCCGACATCATCATGCTGGATAACTTCGATACCGCACAAATGCGCGAAGCCGTGAGAATGACCAATGGCCAGGCGCGGCTTGAAGTGTCTGGCAACGTGACTTTCGACACCATTCGTAATTTTGCTGAAACCGGTGTGGATTACATCTCCGTTGGCGCGCTAACCAAACACGTGCAGGCACTCGACCTGTCGATGCGTTTTCGCTAACCAAGAGGCCTCTTCCTGCGAGGAAGAGGCCTTACATGTATTCTACATAATTTGCACAACGCTTATTTTTTTACATCAACCCTTCGCACTCTAACCGCGCGACCGCATAATCCGCATGATTTCGGGGATCGGTGACCCAACAGCGCCGTCCTTTCCCCCCCGCCAAACGGAGCGTTAATTGCATCTCAATATTGCTTGTATTTCTATTTGTTAAAACTATTTTATTTCCAATAATAATGACATTAGCTACCTTCGCGCGGGAAATTATCTTCATAACACCTGAGCTAAAGAGGTGAAACTCATTTACTGTGGAATGATTATCCAGACTTACCATATTGATAATCCATGGTTCACCATTATCCGAGGACCACTGCGGAATTGATGCGTGCAAGTCAACAAACAAACCCTGGTGAAAAAATGAAGAGATAGCCGGAATCCCCCCCTGCATCCACTCAAAACCTGGCTGTGAAGCGGCAAGCATAAAGTTATCGAAACTGGCATTTTCATTTCCGGGAACACTGACTTTCTTGCTATCCAGATAGAAATCCATTCTTGACAAATCGACGCGCATAGATCTGCTCACTTCATTATTTTGTGAGGACAGCAAATACTCACGCATGACCTTTTCAATACGATTAATCAACATACCTTTCGCTACCACATCTAGCTGGGCAGTTAAATTAAAGGTACCTGTGTAGGGCCGTCCTGAAGATGAGGGCACAGGTGTCGTTGCCAATCGCCGTGAAAACATACCACCAAAGTTAAAACCCAAAAGATGCTCCTAAGAGACAGTTCAATTTATTCACAGTATCTATTTAAAAACCAATGCTGCAATTAAATTATATATTTATAAATTATAATTAATAAGCTTACGATCTGTTTCATAAATGATTTCATTGCGTTAAACGATATCTGCAGGCACATGTTAAGAACTGCTCATGCGCGCGTTAAATATATGCAACAGAAAAAATAACGTCCCCCACGAGTAAACAGCACAGCAAGAGGTGTAATGACCGCCTGCAACATTATTCATTGATGAGCGAGGAGCGTGTCATTCCATAACAACTTTGCGATCCTTCCAGCAATATTTCCTCTATTAAGTGAAACACATTAAAAAGACTGGAAGACGCTTTCCTGTTTCAGAATTCATGGTTATCTATCTGAGATATAGCCTGTCAGGATGCATCCAGTCATATAAGGAACTTACGCATGAATAAACAACAAGGATTCACCCTGATAGAACTGATGGTGGTGATTGGCATCATTGCCATCCTCAGTGCCATCGGCATTCCGGCTTATCAAAATTACCTGCGAAAAGCAGCCCTCACAGACATGCTACAAACGTTTATGCCGTACCGCACTGCCATTGAGCTTTGCGCTCTCGACCACGGAGGAACCGCCCCCTGCGATGGAAGCACCAATGGGATCCATTCCCCCACCACCAGCCGCTATGTCTCTGCCATGGAAATCCTCCAGGGAACGGTGACATTAACCGGCCAGGAAAGCCTGAACGGCTTAAGCGTTACCCTGATACCCGCTTGGGACAATGCGAATGGCGTAACCGGCTGGCAGCGCACCTGCACCATCGCCAGCGACAGTGCTCTGCAACAGGCGTGTGAAGACGTATTCCGCTTCACGGCACCTTGAGAGGCGAAAATGAAAAACGATAAACTTCTCACGTTATGCCAGCGGCACCAGGCGGTACTGCTCAGCAATGGCGAACAGGTTCTAAATATTGCGGTTGTCGGCACGCCACCTGGCGAGTTAATGGCCGCCCTGCGATTCTCCACGCAAAAGCGCATCGATATTGAATGCTGGGATCAGCCCCGCATGGATCAGCATCTTCACACCTCTCATGATTCATATTTACCTGCTGCCAGGGACGACAACGGCAACGTTGTTGAATTGCTGAACCAGACCTTTCAGCAGGCGCTCCAACAGCGCGCATCCGACATTCACGTCGAGCCAGGGGAGGACGTATTGCGCATTCGACTTCGGGTGGACGGCGTGCTGCATTCCTTGCCGGATTTCGCCCCCACGCTCAGCGCGCCACTCACTGCCCGCCTCAAGGTATTAGGAAATCTGGATATCGCTGAACGGCGATTGCCGCAGGACGGCCAATTTACCGTCGACATCACCGGGCGCAGCGTCTCCTTCCGCATTGCCACCCTGCCTTGTCGCGGCGGTGAAAAAGTGGTTCTCCGCCTCCTGCATCAGGTGAAGCTAGCGCTGGATATCAATACGCTGGGAATGGACAATGCCCAACTTGAAGCCTTTCTTCAGGCGCTTAATCAACCACAGGGACTGATACTGGTTACCGGTCCCACCGGCAGCGGCAAAACCGTCACGCTGTACAGTGCGCTACAGGCTCGTAATCGCCCGGAGATAAATCTGTGTAGCGTCGAAGATCCGGTCGAGATCCCGCTTGATGGCATCAATCAGACACAGATCAATACCCGGGCAGGCCTGACTTTCCAGAGCGTTTTGCGCGCGCTGCTGCGCCAGGATCCGGACGTGGTGATGGTGGGCGAAATACGCGATACCGAAACCGCCGAAATCGCCATCAACGCCGCACAGACCGGGCATCTGGTGCTGTCGACGCTACACACCAATTCCACCACCGAAACGCTGGTCAGGCTTCAGCAAATGGGCGTCGCCCGCTGGATGATCTCCTCGGCGCTGTTGCTGGTCATCGCCCAACGGCTAGTGCGCCGTTTATGCCCGCATTGTTGCCAGCAAGAAGGGTACCATGACTCACTCCCGGTTTCCCTGTGGCCCAAGGCGTTGCCGCGCTGGCGAGCCGTCGGGTGCGAGCACTGCTATCACGGATACCATGGGCGTATCGCGCTGTTTGAAGTACTCACTATTATGCCTTCGCTGAAACAGGCCATTGTCAGCGGTGCCAGCCCGGAAGACGTGCAACGTCTGGCCCGTGATTCCGGCATGATGACCCTGTTTGAACATGGCTGTAAAGCCGTCGAGCAAGGGCAAACCACAGTGGAAGAGCTGCTGCGGGTGATCGGCGTCCCCGATGGCGAGTAAACAGCTCTGGCACTGGCGTGGCGTGACGTCGCTCGGTGAAATCCGCCAGGGTAACGTCTGGGCGGAAAATAAAATGGCGGCGATGGAGAATGCCGGGCGTGACGGGATCCAGCCATTGTCTCTCACCCGCCGGGCTACCCGAAAATCACACTGGCGCACGCAATACAGCAGTGAGCTAATGCAGCAACTGGCCACATTGCTACAGGCAGGGCTGACGCTTTCAGAGAGTTTGATGCTTTTGGCTGAACAGCATCCTGTCGCGCAGTGGCAGGCAATGATGCGGGATCTGGCCCAGCGGTTGGCGCACGGTGAGTCACTCTCCGACGCCATGCAGCAGTGGCCGGAGGCCTTTCCACCGCTATATCACACGCTTATCCAGGCCGGAGAAATGACCGGTAAGCTCGATTATTGCTGCGCCCATCTTGCCCGTCAGCAGGAAGAACAACATAAGCTGAGTCAAAAGGTGAAAAAGGCATTGCGCTATCCGCTGATCATATTGCTACTGGCGTTATTAGTGGTAATTGGAATGAGTGTCTTTGTATTGCCGGAGTTTGCCGCCATTTATCGCACCTTTGATACGCCGCTTCCAATGCTGACTCAGATAGTGATGTCGCTGTCAGCCGGGGTACAAAATGGGTTACCGCTGATTGGATTACTGGCAGCGCTCCCTTTTTTACTTCGCCCTGTTTTACGCCGTAGCCCTTACTGGCAAAGGATTCGGCCGCAACTGCTGTTAGCGCTTCCGGTGGTGTCCGGACTGATTCGCGGACAAAGACTCAGCCAGATTTATACCGTTCTGGCCTTAACGCAGAACGCTGGGATCCCTTTTCTGCAAGGTCTGGAAAGCGTGGGAAAGACCCTGACCTGTCCGTGGTGGCGCGATGTTATCCATCAGACCAGCGAATCAATCGCCAAGGGCTGTGCCATCTGGCAGGCAATGGATCAGCAAAAAATCTTTACGCCGTTGTGTAAACAGCTGGTCAGAACCGGCGAGGTATCAGGCTCTCTCGATAAAATGCTCGAGAATCTGGCGCACTATCACAGTGGTCAAACGCATCAGCAGGCTGAGAATCTGGCAACGCTACTCGAACCGGTGATGTTATTGGTGACAGGCGTTATTATCGGAACACTGGTGGTGGCAATGTATCTGCCAATATTTCATCTGGGGGATGCTATCAGTGGAGGGTAATCGCTGGCGCAAAATACGCCAGCGATTCACGGCATTACAGGCTGTTGAACACGCGGTTCTCTTGTTCCTGAACGCGGATAAAGGTCGTACGTTTGGTCAGCTCTTTCAGGCGTGATGCACCGACGTAGGTACATGCAGAACGCAGGCCACCGAGGACATCACGAGCGGTATTTTCTACCGGGCCACGCAGTGCCAGCTTAACGGTTTTACCTTCTGCCGCGCGATATTTAGCAACACCACCAACGTGACGATTCATCGCAGACTCGGAGCTCATACCGTAGAACAGCATGAATTTTTCGCCGTTCTCTTCAACTACAGTGCCGCCGCTTTCTTCGTGACCGGCCAGCATACCGCCAAGCATCACGAAATCAGCGCCGCCACCAAAGGCTTTCGCTACGTCGCCCGGAGTTGTACAGCCGCCATCACTTACGATCTGACCGCCGAGGCCGTGTGCCGCATCGGCACATTCGATAACAGCAGACAGTTGCGGGTAGCCAACACCGGTTTTTACACGGGTGGTGCAAACGGAACCAGGACCAATACCGACTTTCACGATGTCAGCGCCAGCCAGGATCAGCTCTTCACACATCTCACCGGTAACGACGTTACCTGCACAGATGGTTTTGGTCGGCCAGGCTTCACGCGCTTTAATCAGGAACTGAACGAAGTGTTCGGAATAACCGTTCGCCACGTCGATGCAGATGAAGTTCAGCGCAGAATGCAGGTTGAGGATCTGTTTGGTTTTTTCGAAATCCGCGTCGGACGTACCGGTAGAAACCATCACGTGTTTCAGCATATCGTCAGACACGCTACCCGCGAAGGCTTTCCAGTCTTCAACAGAATAGTGTTTGTGCACGGCGGTCAGAATACCGAAGGACGCCAGGGCTTTTGCCATTGCGAATGTGCCAACCGTATCCATGTTTGCAGCAATGATTGGAACACCAGACCATTTCTGACCAGAATGCTTAAAGGTGTATTCGCGTTCCAGCTCAACTTCGGAACGGCTTTTGAGGGTAGAGCGTTTAGGGCGGATAAGAACGTCTTTAAAACCTAACTTCAGATCTTCTTCGATACGCATGTACGGATTCCTGGGGTTAGAGGCAAAAATGGACTAAGCACAACTCCAGTGACGTTATCATACGCAGTAATCATCCCTTCGCAAGACTGCGATTTTCACTTTTTTTACGCTACAATCGTACAAATTTACCTGGTGAACAGCGATTTTAACGTTTGTCATTTTGGTCACCATAAAGCTTAAATTTAACCGGTTGATTTGTAGCGGTAATTATTCACAGGATAGGGTGGTATGGGGTATACAGTCGCGTTAACAGGTGGCATCGGGAGTGGAAAAAGCACCGTTGCGAACGCCTTTGCCGACTTAGGCGTTAACGTTATTGATGCCGATATCATCGCGCGTCAGGTTGTCGAACCTGGAACGCCAGCGTTACTGGCCATTGTCAGCCACTTTGGCGCTGCGCTACGCTTGCCCGATGGCAGCCTAAATCGTCGTCAGCTTCGGGAGCGAATTTTCGCTAATGCCGCTGAGAAATCCTGGCTTAATGCCCTTCTTCACCCTCTGATCCAGCAGGAAACACAGCGTCAGATACAGCAGGCAACATCGCCTTATGTTCTATGGGTGGTTCCGCTGTTGGTGGAAAATCAGCTCTGGCAAAAAGCTGACCGAGTGTTGGTAGTCGACGTTTCTGAGGAAACACAGCTCCAGCGCACGATGCAGCGCGATAATGTGTCAGAAGCACATGCAAAACAGATCCTAGCCGCCCAGGTCACGCGTGAACAGCGCCTCGCCGTGGCGGACGACATCATTGATAACAACGGTGCACCAGATGCCATCGCATTGGATGTAGCCCGCCTGCACGACAGCTATCTGAAGCTGGCTCGTCAGGCCGATTCACAGGAAAAATCGTAATGCACACCCACGTCCTCTTTGAACATCCCCTGAATGAGAAAATGCGCACTTGGTTACGCATTGAGTTCCTGGTTCAGCAACTGAATTGCAACCTGCCGGTACGCGATCACGCCAGCGCATTGCATTTTTTTAGAAATATTGGGGACTTACTGGATGTGTTCGAACGCGGTGAAGTTCGTACAGATTTACTGAAAGAACTGGAACGCCAGCAGCGCAAACTGAAGCAATGGGATGAAGTGCCCGGCGTCGATAAAAACCGCATTGAATCCCTGCGCCAACAACTAAAAAACAGCAGCAGTATTCTCATGGCTGCTCCGCGCGTAGGCCAGCTGCTGCGCGAAGACAAACTGATTGCTCTGGTGCGCCAGCGTCTGAGCATTCCCGGTGGCTGCTGTAGCTTTGATTTACCGACGCTGCATATCTGGCTGCATGCCCCACAGTCGAAGCGCGACGCACAGGTAACGCATTGGCTGGAAAGCCTGGAACCGATGAATCAGGCACTGACGCTTATTATCGATCTGATCCGTAATTCCGCGGCGTTCCGTAAGCAAACCAGCCTGAATGGTTTCTTTCAGGATAACGGCGAAGATGCTGACCTTCTGCGTCTCCAGCTGGTGCTTGACGATCAGCTGTATCCGCAAATCTCCGGCCACAAGAGCCGTTTTGCCATCCGTTTCTTGCCTCTGGACAGCGAAAATGGCACTGTTCCAGAGCGTCTGGATTTCGAACTGGCTTGTTGTTAAGGAATCATCATGAGCGACGTAATTAACGTAAACTGCCCCACCTGCGGCAAGAGCATCATCTGGGGCGAACAGAGTCCGTTCCGCCCCTTCTGCTGCAAACGCTGCCAGCTGATCGATTTAGGCGAGTGGGCCGCTGAAGAGAAACGGATCCCGAGCAGCGGCGATCTGTCTGAAAGCGAAGACTGGAGCGAGGAACAGATTTAAGCCTGTGCTATCAGTTTGGCGATAACCGGTTCGTTGGCAGGTGGAAATTCTTCGGCCAACAGATCTTTCTGTGCGACCCAGCGTCCCGGTTGACCCTCTTTCCCCCAAGGCTCACCCTGCCAGCTATCCACCAACCAGAACCACAGCGTGATATGTCGGTCCGGAAATTCAAACTCCAGCTTATCAAATAGCATTGCAGACTCAGGCAAGATCCCCACTTCTTCGAATAACTCTCGCGCCAGTGCCAGCTCCGGGCTTTCACCTTCTTCAATCTTCCCACCCGGGAACTCCCACATGTTTGCCATATGCGCATCGGCGGCACGTTGGGTGATAAAGATTTCGCCTGCGGCGTTACGCAGGATCCCGGTTGAAATTTGCAGTTTTTTCATTGTCTTCATTCCATAAAAAAGGCGCTGTCACCAGCGCCTTTGTTTCGCAGATCTGAGTGTTTAGCAGAGCTTAGTTGATACGACCATGGCACTGCTTATATTTTTTACCTGAACCGCACGGACACGGATCGTTGCGACCGACTTTACGCTCGCCGGTTTGGGCAGCCAGCTCTTCGGAGACAGCGGTGTTGTCATCAGCATGGCTAAGCTGCTGCATCTGTGCCAGACGCTCAGCTTCTTCGCGACGCTGTTCTTCCATCGCTTCGACTTCTTCTGGCATACGCACCTGCACTTTGCACAGGGTGCTGATCACTTCATATTTCAGTGATTCGAGCATAGCCGCAAACATGGAGAACGATTCGCGCTTGTACTCCTGCTTAGGGTCTTTCTGCGCATAGCCGCGCAGATGGATACCCTGACGCAGGTAATCCATCGCTGCCAGGTGCTCTTTCCACAGGGAGTCGAGCGTCTGCAGCATTACGCCTTTCTCGAAGTGGCGCATCATTTCGGTGCCGACCACTTCTTCTTTACGCTGATAGACTTCGATTCCACTCTGCAGAATACGCTCACGCAGTGTTTCTTCGTGCAGATCCGGCTCTTTATCCAGCCACTCTTTGATTGGCATTTCGAGGTCGAAGTCGTTTTTCAGGCGTTCCTGAAGGCCTTCAACATCCCACATTTCTTCCAGAGACTGTGGCGGAATGTGCGCGTCAATGGTGGTTTTGAACACGTCTTCACGGATGCTGGCGATGGTTTCGCTCACATCGGACACGTCCAGCAATTCGTTACGCTGGGAGTAGATCGCACGACGCTGATCGTTCGCGACATCATCATATTCCAGCAGCTGCTTACGAATATCGAAGTTACGGCTTTCAACTTTACGCTGTGCGTTGGCAATCGCTTTGGTCACCCACGGGTGCTCAATCGCTTCGCCAGGTTTCATACCGAGCTTACGCATCATGCCGGAAACGCGATCGGAGGCGAAGATACGCATCAGAGCATCTTCCATCGACAGGTAGAAGCGGGAAGAACCGGCATCCCCCTGACGACCTGCACGACCACGCAGCTGGTTATCGATACGGCGAGATTCGTGACGCTCAGTACCAATGATATGCAGACCGCCGGATGCCAGAACAGCATCGTGACGCACCTGCCAGTCCGCTTTAATCTGGGCTACCTTCTCAGGAGTTGGCTCTTCCAGAGCGGCAACTTCTTCCTGCCAGCTACCGCCCAGCACGATATCCGTACCACGACCTGCCATGTTAGTTGCGATGGTCACTGACGCCGGATAACCCGCCTGAGCAACGATACCTGCTTCGTTGGCGTGGAATTTGGCATTCAGAACGTTGTGCTTGATACCCGCTTTGGTCAGCTCGTTTGAAACCACTTCGGATTTCTCGATGGAGATGGTCCCCACCAGTACTGGCTGGCCGTTAGCGGTACGCTCTTTAATGTCTTCGATGATCGCGCCAATTTTGTCCAGCTCGGTCATGTAGACCAGGTCCGGCATATCTTTACGAATCATTGGACGGTTGGTTGGCACGACGATGGTGTCGAGTTTATAGATGGAGCTGAACTCGAACGCTTCGGTATCCGCAGTACCTGTCATACCCGCCAGCTTTTCATACAGACGGAAGTAGTTCTGGAAGGTAATGGAAGCCAGCGTCTGGTTTTCGTTCTGAATGTCCACGCCTTCTTTGGCTTCAACCGCCTGATGCAGACCGTCAGACCAGCGACGACCCTGCATGGTACGACCGGTGTGTTCATCGACGATGATCACTTCGCCATCTTTCACGATGTAGTCGACATCACGGGTGAACAACACGTGGGCACGCAGCGCGGCGGTCACGTGGTGCATCAGCATGATGTTAGTTGGAGAGTACAGGGACTCCCCTTCATCCATAATGCCTTCTCTCACCAGCAGTTCTTCAACCAGCACCAGACCACGTTCAGTGATGTTAACCTGACGCGATTTCTCATCCACGGAGAAGTGACCTTCACCCTGGAAGGTGTCGGAGTCTTCTTTTTCCTGACGGATCAAATGCGGGATAATTTTGTTTACCTGCTTGTACATCTCGGAGCTGTCTTCAGCCGGGCCGGAGATGATAAGCGGAGTACGAGCTTCATCGATGAGGATTGAATCCACTTCATCGACCAATGCGTAGTGCAGTTGACGCTGAACGCGTTCTTCAGGGCTGAACGCCATGTTATCGCGCAGGTAGTCGAAACCGTATTCGTTGTTGGTACCGTAAGTGATGTCGGCGGCGTAAGCTTCACGCTTCGCCGGAGCGGGCATACCGGACATGTTTACCGCAACGCTCATCCCCAGGAACTCAAACAGCGGACGGTTGTTTTCAGCATCACGCTGTGCCAGATAGTCGTTGACGGTGACCACGTGAACGCCTTTACCTGACAGGGCATTGACGTACGCAGGCAGCGTTGCGGTCAAGGTTTTACCTTCACCTGTACGCATTTCCGCGATGCAGCGATCATTCAGAACCATACCGCCGAGCAGCTGTACGTCAAAGTGACGCATGCCGAAGACACGTTTACTGGCTTCACGGACGACCGCGAAAGCTTCTGGGATCAGGCTTTCTACGGTTGCGCCTTTTTCCAGGCGCTCACGGAATTCGTTGGTTTTTGTTTTCAGCTCGTCATCAGAGAGCTTTTCCAGCGCAGGTTCCATGGCATTGATTTGTACAACGGTTTTGCGCATACGACGCAATGTACGATCGTTACGGCTACCGAAAACTTTGGTCAATAAATTAAGCATAATTAAAATCTCAATCGCCCCGCCATGCGGAGTCTTAGTCATTAGTTGAAGTTTGTTGTTTTTCAGCTAAGGCGTTGAGGTCCGGCGCGGATGCCGTGTACCTGGCTTACCCAGGCGCTGACAGAAAAGGCTTGATGTGTAATGGAATCTGAGCGGTATGCCACTGAGCGTACGATAACCGGCTGCTGACTTTCTCGCATCAGCAGTGCGCTGAGCGTATCCAGCAGGGCCAGGTGATGTACTTCGAGTGGAGCAGACGCTTCTGCGACCGGCAGCGCCTGTGGCGCCATCGCGAAGGAAAGATGACGAATGACCGTTCGAATGGCGTGCTGATGCCAGTAATCGACGGTAAACGTTGGACGACGGTTGCCTTCCAGTAAAGCCAGATGGGTGAAACTGACTTTTGTGGTAGACGTGTGGCTACTGGCGGTTTTGGTCGGTGGCGTGGATTCTGCGGCATTGGCAATCGCAGGCAGGCCGAACCCTGCCGCGACCATCCCCAACAGGAGATGCGGCCAGAAATATCGTCTGCCAAACTGTCGCCAACGCGTCAGTATTCCGTTCACTTACCTTTTCACCTTGATTGCCGGGCAACCCTTCAAAATTTTTAAGCGTTCAGATAGTACCATTAATGGCTCAAGCCAGCAGCACGAATGAGGGCAATCCACGTGGAAAAGTGCTCAGGAAAACAGCGATCGCACACGTCAGGCAAGTGAGAAACAGGAAGAATTGAAGAATGAGGGATTTTCAGAAACTAAAAAGAAAAAACGACTGGCTCCCTGGACGGAGAGAGTACCAGGTTACCAGTCGAATTTACAGTTTGGTGTCAGGCTTACGCCAGAACCAATGACGGTGCTTTAAATGCCAGCGGCAGTTCAGCGTCGTCTTCGAAGGTCACAAACTCCCAAGCTTCCTGTTTAGCCAGGACTGCTTGCAGCAGTTTATTATTCAGTGCGTGACCTGATTTGTACGCGGTGAATGCACCGATGATATTGTGACCACACATAAAGAGGTCACCGATAGCATCCAGCATTTTGTGGCGTACAAATTCATCTTCAAAGCGCAGACCGTCTTCGTTCAATACGCGATAATCGTCAACAACGATGGCACAATCGAAGCTGCCGCCCAGGCACAAACCACGGGACTGCAGATATTCGATATCACGCATGAAACCAAAAGTACGTGCTCGGCTAATCTGACGCATGAACGCATCCGCAGAGAAGTTCATAGCATAACGCTGGTTGCTGCCGTCAATCGCCGGATGGTTAAAGTCGATGGTGAAATCCAACGAGAAACCATTGAACGGTTTGAATTCAGCCCATTTGTCGCCGTCTTCTACACGAACCGTGTCTTTAATGCGCACAAATTTCTTCGCACAGTTCAGTTCATCAATGCCTGCGTCGAGCAGCAGATAAACGAATGGGGCAGCGCTACCATCCATAATCGGGATTTCCGGCGCATCGACTTCAATCATGATGTTGTCGATACCCAGGCCCGCCAGGGCGGCATTTAAGTGCTCAACCGTTGAAATCCGCACGTCATGCTCGTTGACAAGGCAAGTACAGAGCATGGTATCACGCACAGATTTGGCATCTGCCGGAAAATCAACCGGTGGATTCAAGTCGGTGCGACGATAGATGACCCCGGTATTTGCCGGCGCAGGGCGCAACGTCAGCGTGACTTTCTTGCCAGTATGTAAACCGACTCCAGTCGCCTGAACGATACGTTTAAGAGTCCTTTGTTTGATCATCGTATAATCTCGCCAAATTACTTATCCAACCGAAGTGTACTATACATTCGGCAGGCCAGTTTAGCACAAAGAGCGCAGATTCCCAAATTCCAGCTAATTCTTAATCAGCTTGCTTGCGCAGGAATGCTGGGATATCCAAATAATCCGGTTCTTTGGTGGTCTGCGGCGTATTGTCGTTTACCACTTTAGCGGCCGGTTTCTGCTCCTGAGTCAGCGGCGCCATACCGTGCTGCTGGTAGCGATCCATCACCGGTTGTTGCTGCTGTTTGTTTGTTACCAGGGTAATTTCAGGACGCTTGTCCATACCGATACCGGTAGCCACTACGGTCACTCGCAGTTCGTCGTTCATATCCGGGTCCAGGGAAGTACCGATAACCACGGTCGCGTTATCCGATGCAAACGCACGGATGGTGTTACCCACGGTTTCGAACTCATCCAAACGCAGGTCGAAGCCAGCGGTGATGTTAACCAGCACGCCGCGCGCACCGGACAGGTCGATGTCTTCCAGCAGTGGAGAAGAGATAGCCATTTCAGCCGCTTCTTCCGCACGGTCTTCACCGCTTGCCAGACCAGAGCCCATCATTGCATAGCCCATTTCGGACATTACAGTGCGCACGTCAGCAAAGTCGACGTTCATCAGACCCGGACGAGTAATCAGTTCGGCGATGCCCTGAACAGCGCCTTTCAGCACGTCGTTGGCTGCGCCAAATGCGTCCAGCAGGGAAATACCACGACCCAGCACTTTCAGCAGCTTGTCGTTAGGGATGGTAATCAAGGAGTCCACATGTTTGGACAGCTCGGCGATACCCTGCTCCGCAAACGCCATACGCTTTTTGCCTTCAAAATTGAATGGCTTAGTCACGACAGCAACGGTCAGAATACCTAAATTTTTCGCTACTTCAGCGACAACAGGTGCAGCACCAGTACCCGTACCGCCGCCCATGCCAGCTGCGATAAACACCATGTCAGCGCCATCAAGGGCTGCACGCAGTGCTTCACGATCTTCGTCTGCCGCATTGCGACCGACTTCCGGGTTTGCGCCAGCACCCAGACCTTTGGTAATCCCATTACCAATCTGAATCGTCTGACCGACAGCCGTTTTACGTAACGCCTGAGCGTCAGTATTCACTGCGAAGAATTCAACACCCTCAATGCGCTCGCGCACCATGTGTTCGACGGCGTTGCCACCGCCACCACCGACGCCGATGACTTTAATCACCGCGTCGTTGGTCAGTTCCATAGGTTCAAACATAGTTTCTCTCCGTTTTGTGCCTGTCGCCTGAGCGCGCTAATTTTCGGCGCTCTCTTAAAAAATTAAAACTCTTTTCGCAGCCAGGTATTGATTCGTTTGATCCACGAACTCACTGCGACACGTTTTTCCACTTCAGCTTCACCACTCAGATGTGACTCTTTTCCGTAGTGCAGCAGGCCCACAGCCGTTGAATAGTACGGCTCCTGAGCATAATCCGTCAGTCCGGTAATGTTCAGCGGCGCGCCAATGCGCACCTGCGTATGGAACACGCGCTGAGCGCAGGCCGCCAGGCCTTCAATTTGCGCCGCGCCACCGGTAAGAACAATCCCTGCGGCCAGATGGTGTTTGACACCCTGCTGGCGCAGCTGTTCCTGCAACTGCAAAATCTCTTCGTTCACCAGGTTGAGCAGCTCGGTATAACGCGGCTCAATGACCTCTGCCAACGTCTGGCGCTGCAGGCTACGCGGTGGACGACCACCTACGCTTGGCACTTCTACGCTCTCATCTTTACCGACAATAGAGCCCAGTGCGCAACCGTGGCGAACTTTAATCGCTTCGGCATCGCTCGGTGGCGTACCGAAGGCGTAAGCGATATCGCTGGTCACCACGTTCCCGGCATACGGGATAACTTTAGTGTGACGCAGCGCACCGCCGGTATAGACGGCGATATCCATAGTACCACCACCGACATCAACCACGCAGACGCCCAGCTCACGTTCATCTTCCGTTAGGACGGAATAGCTCGACGCCAGACCGGCGAAAATAAGTTGATCCACTTTCAGACCACAGCGTTCTACGGCTTTGACGATGTTTTTCGCCATATCGTTGTGACATGTGATCAAGTGCACTTTTGCCTGCATACGTACGCCGGACAAACCTACCGGGTTTTTGATCCCTTCCTGGTAGTCGATGGCGTATTCTTGCGGAATCACATGCAGAACACGGTGTTCATCGCGTACGCGTACGGACTTGGCCGTATGCACCACGTTCTCAACGTCTTCCTGAGTCACTTCTTCTTCAGAAATCGGCACCATCCCGATTTCATTTTGACAGCTAATATGTTTGCCTGAAAGCGCCAGATACACTGAAGAAATCTGGCAATCAGCCATCAATTCCGCCTGGTCAATGGCGCGCTGTACGCATTTCACCACGGATTCCAGGTCGTTCACACCGCCTTTGTCCATACCCCGGGATGGGCAGCTGCCCACGCCAATGATATTCACCATTCCGTCGGGCAGAACTTCCCCTACCAAAGCGGCTACCTTCGCGGTACCAATTTCCAGTCCTACTACCAGTTTTCTGTCCGTCGCTTTGATCATTGTTGCTCTGCCTGTGCCTGATTTTGTTGTTGATGTGTATCCTCTACGGGAGCGGGCTGCCACCCTACTGCCGCGCCTGAGTCATAACGCAAATCAACGTAGCTAATCCGTTTGCCATCGGTTTGCGCCTGCTGCTGAAGAACAGGATAGAGTTCTATAAAGCGCTCAAGCCGTTTCATCGTATCGCCGCGCCCCAGGTCCAGCTTGATGTCATTATTCAACGTCAGCTGCCAGGAGCGGCGTGCGGTCATCGCCGCCACTTTCAACGTAAACTTATCTTTCGCCAGCATCTGTCCCATATCGCGATAGCCTTGCAGCACTTCGTTCTCGCTACCTTCCGGGCCATACAACATAGGCAGATTCTGCTTACTGGTGCGTTCGGCCGGCACGCTAAACGCGTTACCGTCGCTGTCCACCATATGCTGATCATTCCAGCGCGCAATCGGCACATATTCAACCAGATGAATCTTCAATTCGTCTGGCCACTGCTTACGAACGCTTGCCTGCTTAATCCACGGCAGGCGTTCAATCTGACTCTGAATGATATTTACGTCCTGAGTCATAAACGTACCCGGCGAGCCGAGTGCCAGAATTGCCTGGCGAATATCATCATTACGCGTGTAGTGACGTTCCCCGGTCACTACCAGCCTGGATAACGGCAGACGCTGCGCATCTTCCATCCAGTTCAGTACCATCCAGCCGCTCATCAACACGGTGAATAATACCGCGAGCAGGAACATCATCCCTGCAAGACGCGTTCCATTATTTCTACGTGAAGAAGCGATGTCGTCCTCTTCTTCTTCACGGTTCCGTGTGTTCAGTGCTGCCTGCGACATATCAACCCGCCAGGTCCAAAATACGTACCACCAACTGCGAGAAGCTCATGCCGGCCTGACGTGCCGCCATCGGCACCAGACTGTGGCTGGTCATGCCTGGGGAGGTGTTAGCCTCCAACAGATAAAGCTGACCATCGCTGTCCTGCATTACATCAATGCGTCCCCAACCTGAGCACCCGAGGATGTTCCAGGCTTTAAGCACCAGGGCCTGCATTTCTTGCTCACGCGCCGAATCTTCACAACCAGGGCAGAAATACTGCGTCTCGTCAGAGAGATACTTCGCTTCATAATCATAGAAGACTCCGGCCGGTTGGATGCGAACCGACGGTAAAATTTCTTCATCGAGTACTGCAACGGTAAATTCCGGCCCGCTTAACCATTTTTCGATCAGAACTTCTTCATCATGCTGAAAAGCCAGCGTTAAGGCATCGTGAAGTGCACTACTTTCGTCCACTTTCGACATTCCGACGCTAGAACCTTCCCGGCTTGGCTTCACAATCAGCGGCAAACCGAGTGCGGCAATGCGCTGTTTTTCGTCCTGTGACAGGCCCTGTGCAAACTGAGTCCGCGTCAACGCGACCCAAGGTGCCACCGGAAGTCCTGCGCCCTGCCAGAGCAATTTACTGCGCAGTTTGTCCATCGAAAGAGCAGAAGCCATCACACCACTGCCGGTGTAAGGCAGGCCTATCAGTTCCAATAAGCCCTGCAACGTACCATCTTCCCCACCGCGTCCGTGAAGTGCAATAAACGCTTTCTTAAAACCCAGTTTTTTCAGCTGAGTGATATCTGCGTCACGCGGATCGACCGCATGTGCATCAATGCCCGCTTCGCGCAAACCCGCCAGCACAGCCGCGCCGGAATTCAGTGAAACCTCACGCTCAGCGGAGGTTCCCCCCAGGAGGACAGCGATTCTATCAGCCATGGCGCTCTTCCTCCTGAGTTTGCGGCTTGAGTTTGATTTCAGCTAAGTTACGCGCGATTTTGCCGATATTTCCCGCGCCTTGTATCAAAATCAAGTCGTTACCGGTCAGGACCGGGGCCAGAATTTCAGCGACTTTCGCCGGATCTGACACCAGAATGGGGTCTACTTTACCGCGACCGCGGATGGTACGACACAGAGAACGGCTATCCGCTCCCGGAATCGGCGCTTCACCCGCCGCGTAGACCTCCAGCATCAACAACGCATCAACTTCCGTCAGCACGTTGGCAAAATCGTCATACAGATCACGCGTACGCGTATAACGGTGTGGCTGGAACACCATAACCAGATTTTTGTCTGGCCAGCCCGCGCGAGCCGCTTTAATGGTTGCATCCACTTCCGTTGGGTGATGACCGTAGTCGTCCACCAGCATAGCGGTACCGCTTTTACCGTTAACGCCTTCCAGCGGATACTCGCCAAGGAAATCGAAACGACGGCCTGTACCCTGGAAGCTTTCCAGCGCGCGCAGAATGGCGTCGTCTTCGATGCCTTCTTCTGTGGCGACCGCCACCGCTGCGGCCGCATTCAGGGCGTTGTGACGACCCGGTGCGTTCAACGTTACGCGCAGCGGCGCGTTATCATGACGAATCAGAGTAAAGTGCCCCTGCGCGCCAATCTGTGTGTAATCTTCGACGCGCACGTCAGCGTCGTCGCTAAAACCATACGTTGTAATCTGACGACCCACGCGCGGCAGAAGCTCGCGGATAACCGGGTCATCAACGCACATCACCGCACGTCCATAAAACGGCAGGTTATGCAGGAAATTAATAAACGTCTGCTTTAAATTTTCGAAATCGCCCTGATACGTGTCCATATGGTCGGCTTCGATATTGGTGACAATCGACACCATTGGCTGCAAATGCAGGAACGATGCATCGCTTTCATCCGCTTCCGCAATCAGGTAACGGCTGTGGCCCAGGCGAGCATGCACACCCGCCGCTTTGACCAGACCACCGTTGACGAAAGTCGGATCCAGACCGGCTTCGGCGTAAATACTCGACACCATCGCGGTGGTCGTGGTTTTACCGTGTGTCCCGGCAACGGCGATGCCGTGGCGAAAACGCATCAGCTCGGCCAGCATCTCTGCGCGGCGGATAACAGGAATACGCGCTTCATGCGCCGCAACGATTTCCGGGTTGTCCGCAGAAATTGCCGTTGAAACCACCACCACACTCGCATCGCGCACATTTTCAGGACGATGATTGAAATAAATCGTGGCACCCAGCGCCGTCAGCTGCTGAGTCACCGGGTTCGGCGCGAGGTCCGAACCACTGATCTGATACCCTTCGTTAGCCAACACTTCGGCAATACCGCCCATGCCAGCACCGCCGATGCCAACAAAGTGAATGTGCCGGACGCGACGCATCTCGGGCACAATGGAACGCAGTTTCGCCAGTTGTTGTGTATTCATTCTCTAAACGCCATCGACTACTTAAAAATTCGTGCAGCGCAAAAGGCGCTGCGATGATTAAGCCTGAGCTGCCAGGCTTACTGCTTGCGCTACACGCTCGGTAGCATCCGGGATGGCGGCGGCACGTGCGCACTCGGCCATTTCCAGTAATGTTTTTCTGTCCCAGCCCGCAAGGGTGCGGGCAACAGCATCCGCAGTAAATTGCGGCTGCTCAAAAATCTTCGCGGCGCCTGCTTTTTCCAATGGCAGCGCATTCCAGTACTGCTGTCTGTCTTTGTGCTGGAACGGCACAAAAATCGCAGGCAGCCCAGCGGCGGCAATTTCGCTCACAGTCAGCGCGCCGGAGCGGCAAACCACGACATCGGCCCAGGCGTAAGCTTCGGCCATATCGTCAATAAACTCGGTGACCTTGTGCTGCGGCTGACCGGCATCAGCGTAAGCCTGCTCCACGGTCTGCTGCCCACCTTTACCACTCTGATGCCAGATGGTTACACTATCGCCCAGCTTTTCGGCGACCTGCGGCATCGTCAGATTCAATACGCGAGCGCCCTGAGAGCCCCCAACGACCAATACGCGAATTTCGCCTTCACGCCCGGCCAGACGCTGTTCCGGCTGCGGAAGTGCAAGCACGTCAGTGCGTACCGGGTTGCCTACCACTTCAGCGTTCGGGAATGCCCCCGGAAACGCCTGCATCACAGTTTTGGCAATTTTCGACAACCATTTGTTGGTCAGTCCGGCAATGCCGTTTTGCTCATGCAGCACCACAGGAATTCCCAGCGACCACGCCGCCAGACCACCCGGACCTGAGACATATCCGCCCATGCCTAGCACCACATCTGGCTGAAAACGCTGCATAATTGCGCGCGCCTGACGCCAGGCGTTGAAGATACGTATCGGCGCCAAAAGCATTGCCTTGAGACCTTTTCCACGCAAACCGGAGATCTCAATGAAATCAATGTCGATCCCGTGTTTCGGCACTAAACTCGCTTCCATACGATCGGCGGTACCGAGCCAGCGAATCTGCCAGCCCTGATCCATCAGATGATGCGCAACGGCCAGCCCAGGGAACACGTGTCCACCGGTGCCACCCGCCATCACCATCAACCGCTTAGCCTGACCACTCATCGAACACCCCGTGTAAACGCCTGCGCTTTTTCCAGACGCGTTTCATAATCAATGCGTAACAAGAACATGATGGCCGTCGACATAATCAGCAGACTGGAACCACCGTAGCTGATAAGCGGCAGCGTCAGACCTTTGGTTGGCAGCATACCCGCCGCTGCACCGACGTTTACTAACGCCTGGAAGCTGAACCACACACCAATCGAACACGCCAGGAAGCCTGAGAAACGCTGATCCATCTCCAGCGCCTTGCGGCCAATGGACATGGCGCGGAAAGCGACGAAGAATACCATTAAAAGAGCAAGGACCACACCGATATAGCCCAGTTCTTCGCCGATGATGGCGAAGATGAAATCGGTGTGCGCTTCCGGTAAATACTCGAGTTTCTGTACCGAGTTGCCGAGGCCCTGCCCCCACATCTCACCGCGGCCAAAGGCCATCAGGGATTGCGTCAGCTGATAGCCGCTGCCAAACGGATCTTCCCATGGGTTCCAGAAGGAAGTTACACGGCGAATACGGTACGGCTCGGCGAGGATCAGCAGGACAACCGCCGACATCCCCATGCCGATAATCGCGATGAACTGCCAGAGCTTAGCCCCGGCGAGGAACAGCATCGCCAGGGTCGTCACGAACAGCACCACCACGGTACCGAGGTCCGGCTGCGCCAACAGTAAGATCGCCAGCACGAATATCACGCCCATCGGCTTTAAGAAGCCGCGCAGGTTGTTTCGCACCTCATCGCCTTTACGCACCAGGTAGTTAGCGATGTAGCAGAACAGCGACAGCTTGGTAAATTCCGCAGGCTGAATACGCAGCGGGCCAAAGGCAATCCAGCGCGATGCACCGTTAACCGAGCTACCAACAACCAGTACAATCAACAGCATCGCGATCGCCGTTATCAGCATTGCGGTGCTGTGGCGCTGCCAGAATGCCATTGGCAAACGCAGCGTGACCAGGCCCAGACAGAACGCAAGGACGATGTACAAGCCATCACGTTTAGCGAACAGAAAGGGATCGTTCGCCAGACGCTGACCCACTGGCATTGACGCCGAGGTCACCATAATAAAACCGACGGCTGCAAGGCCCAGAGTCAACCACAGCAGCATACGATCGTACATGACCAGGCTGTCGGTATCCTGCTGCCGGGAGCCCATCACCCAACCTTTTAATGCCGCAAACAGCCATACCAGAATTCCGGATCCCGGCATATGGGGCATTCTCAGGCGTGGGAAAGATAAACGCATTAACCAAGCTCCTTCGCCAGGCGGGTAAATACATCCCCGCGCTGTTCAAAATTCTTAAACTGATCAAGGCTGGCACAGGCCGGAGAGAGCAGGACCATGTCGCCGTGTTTCAGTTGCGGAGCAATCAGATGTATTGCTTCTTCCATTGTTTCGGTACGAACGGCAGCGTCAGGACGCAGTTCCGCCAGCGCATCGCCATCGCGACCAAAGCACCACAGACGAACGTTGTCGCCTTTCAGCCAAGTCTTCAGCGGGGAGAAATCGGCAGATTTACCGTCGCCGCCCAGCAACAGATGCAGCGTGCCTTCGACCTGTAAGCCGTTCAGCGCAGCTTCGGTACTGCCAACGTTGGTCGCTTTCGAATCGTTAATCCAGCGCACGCCCTTATGCTCCAGCGCTAACTGGAAACGGTGCGCCAGACCGGTAAATGTGGTCAGCGCTTTCAGACTGCTGGCACGCGGTAGTCCAGCGGCATCCGCCAGAGCCAGCGCCGCCAGGGCGTTGCTGTAGTTGTGCTGACCTGTCAATTTCATCTCGCGAACGTTCAGGACTTTCTCGCCTTTTACGCGCAGCCAGGTTTCGCCTTGCTGGCGATTGAGGTGATAGTCACCCATGTTGACGCCGAAACTGACGCAGCGCGTATCGGCGCCGCGGACCGGCATGGTCAGCGCATCATCGGCGTTCACCACACAGGCTTTTGCATTTTCATAGACCCGTAGTTTGGCGGCGCGATACTGCTGCAGGCCAAACGGATAGCGATCCATATGATCTTCGGTAACGTTGAGGATCGTCGCGGCTACCGCTTCCAGGCTGGAGGTCGTTTCCAGCTGGAAGCTGGAAAGCTCAAGCACGTACAGCTCGCGTGAAACGTCCAGCAGCATTAACGCAGGCAGACCAATGTTGCCGCCCACGCCGACGTTCACACCCGCAGCTTTCGCCATTTCACCCACCAATGTGGTGACGGTGCTTTTACCATTCGAGCCAGTAATGGCAATAATCGGCGCCTGCGCTTCACGGCAGAACAGTTCGATGTCACCCACAATTTCTACGCCCGCGTCTGCCGCCGCGCTCAGCGAAGGGTGAGCCAGCGCCATACCAGGACTGGCGACAATCAAATCTGCCGCCAGCAGCCAATCATCATTCAGGCCACCGACAAAACGCTCGACGTCTTCTGGCAGCTTATCCAGACCAGGAGGCGTTGCGCGAGTGTCCATCACACGCGGGGTCACACCCTGCGCGAGGAAGAAATCGACGCAGGAAAGCCCGGTCATTCCCAGACCGATGATGACAACATTTTTATCCTGGTAATCAGTCATCATTAACGCACCTTCAGCGTTGCCAGGCCAATCAGGACCAGCATCAGCGAGATAATCCAGAATCGCACAATCACGCGCGGTTCCGGCCAGCCTTTCAGTTCATAGTGGTGATGAATTGGCGCCATACGGAAGATGCGCTGACCGCGCAGCTTGAAGGATCCAACCTGCAAAATGACCGACAGGGTTTCAACCACAAACACACCGCCCATGATCAACAGCAGGAATTCCTGACGCAGCAGCACGGCAATAATGCCAAGCGCGCCGCCCAGCGCCAGAGAGCCGACATCGCCCATGAAGACCTGAGCCGGGTAGGTGTTGAACCACAAGAAACCTAAACCGGCCCCGACGATCGCCGTACAGACGATCACCAGCTCCCCGGCATGGCGTAAATACGGAATGTGTAGATAGTTGGCAAAGTTCATGTTACCGGTAGCCCATGCCACCAGTGCGAAGCCCGCTGCCACGAAGACCGTTGGCATAATCGCGAGGCCGTCGAGGCCGTCCGTCAGGTTTACCGCGTTGCCGGTGCCGACAATCACGAAGTAAGCCAGCACGATGTAGAAGATGCCGAGCTGCGGCATGACGTCTTTAAAGAACGGTACAACCAGCTCGGTGGCTGGCGTATCTTTTCCGACCATGTACAGCGCGAAGGCCACGCCCAGTGCAATCACCGACATCCAGAAGTATTTCCAGCGGGCAATCAGGCCTTTGGTGTCTTTACGCACCACTTTGCGGTAGTCATCGACGAAGCCGATGATTCCGTAACCCACCAGCACCACCAGCACGCACCAGACGTACGGGTTAGATGGGTAAGCCCACAGCAGAACAGACACCACAATTGCGGTCAGGATCATGATCCCGCCCATGGTTGGCGTGCCGCGTTTACTGAAATGCGACTCCGGGCCGTCGTTACGTACGACCTGACCAAACGCTAATTTTTGCAGACGGGCAATCATACGCGGGCCCATCCACAGGGAGATGAACAGCGCGGTCAGCAGGCTGACGATGGCACGAAACGTCAGATAGGAAAAGACGTTAAAGCCTGAGTAATACTTGACCAAATGTTCGGCCAGCCAAACTAACATGTTCCGTTCTCCTGTAGAGCGCGAACCACCTCTTCCATGGCAGCGCTACGTGAACCTTTCACTAAAATGGTAATAATCTGATGCTCTTCGATAAGCGTTTTCAGACGTGAAATCGCTGCTGGCTTGTCGGCAAAATGCTCGCCAACGCCGCTGGCGTCGCTAATCGTTTTACTGAGGGTACCCACGCTGATGACGCAGTCGATGCCCGCCGCTTTCGCCGCGTCACCCACCTGGTTATGACAGGCTTCGCTTTCGTCGCCGAGCTCTGCCATGTCACCAACTACCATCACGCGGAAGCCAGGCATTTCAGATAGCACCTGTGCCGCCGCGGTCATTGATCCAACGTTGGCATTGTAGGAGTCATCGAGCAGAAGCTGGTTTTCGGCCAGTTCAATTGGGAACAGACGGCCCGGCACGGCTTTCAGCGTAGCGAGACCGGCTTTCACTGCCGCTAAGTCTGCACCGACCGCCATCGTCAGCGCCGCTGCGGCCAGCGCATTGGCGATGTTGTGGCGACCCGGCAGCGGTAGCAGCACGTCGACGTTGCCGACCGGAGTCTGCAGCGTGAATTCGGTGCCATGGCTGGTGACGTGAATGTTGTTGGCGGTGAAATCACTGTTCGCCGCATTTGGTGAGAAGCGCCACACCTTACGATCGCCAATTACGCTCTGCCAGTTCAGCCAGTCGTTATTGTCGGCGTTCATAATCGCGATGCCATTCAGCGGCAAGCCGCTGTAGATTTCGCCTTTCGCTTTGGCAACACCCGCCAAAGAGCCGAAACCTTCCAGATGCGCGGCAGCCAGGTTATTCACCAGCGCGGCTTCCGGACGCGTCAGGTCGACGGTCCAGGCAATTTCGCCCTGATGGTTCGCGCCTAATTCTATTACCGCAAATTCGTGTTCTTTGGTCAGACGCAGCAGCGTCATCGGCACGCCGATATCGTTATTCAGATTTCCTGCGGTGTACAGCGTGTTGCCGCACTGGCTGAGAATGGACGCCGCCATCTCTTTCACCGAGGTTTTACCGGAAGAACCGGTTAATGCGACAACGCGCGTTGGCACCTGATGACGCACCCAGGCTGCCAGCTCGCCAAAAGCCAGTCGGGTGTCTTTCACCACTACCTGCGGTAAATTACAGTCCAGTTTACGGCTCACCAGCAATGCACCTGCGCCAGCGGCTTTGGCTTGTTCGGCAAAATCGTGGGCATCGAAACGCTCACCTTTGAGGGCCACAAACAGGCAGCCCGCAGTGATTTTGCGGGTATCCGTGGTCACGGCGTCAATCATGGCGTCCTGGCCCAACAGCTCGCCGTTGAGGATCTCAGCGATTTGGCTCAGCGGAAGGCGAATCATGCGACGACTCCCAGCAAACGCGCCGCGGTGACGCGGTCGGAATAGTCGAGACGACGATTACCAACGATTTGGTAGTCTTCATGACCTTTACCGGCCAGCAGCACTACATCGTTCTCTTTGGCCTGCATGATGGTGGCAGTCACGGCTTCCGCGCGGCCCTCCATCACTTTCGTCCGGCCTGCATCGAGCATTCCGCTAAGAATATCGTTGATGATGGCGCGCGGCTCTTCAGTTCGGGGATTGTCGTCCGTTACCACAGCGATATCCGCGAACTGTTCAGCAATGGCCCCCATCAGCGGACGCTTACCTTTGTCGCGATCGCCGCCGCAGCCAAATACGCACCACAGCGTACCGGTACAGTGCAATCGTGCAGCTTCGAGCGCTTTTTCCAGCGCATCCGGCGTGTGAGCATAATCCACCACTACGGTCGGTTTTCCTGGTGCGCTGAACACTTCCATACGGCCGCAAACTGGCTGCAAACGCGCCGCAGATTTCAGCAGGTCAGCCAGCGGGTAATCCAGCGCCAGCAGAGTCGCCAGGGCCAGCAGCAGATTGCTGACGTTAAACGCGCCCATCAGGCGGCTTTCGATTTCGCCTTCGCCCCAGCTGGAGTCGAAGTGAATGGTCGCCCCACTGTCGTGGTAGTTCACCGCAGTGGCTTTCAGCCAGCGGCCATGACAGTTCGGATTAATATGGTCTTCCATCGATACCGCGACGGCGTTCGGCAGTTTTGCCAGCCAGCGACGGCCCACTTCGTCATCGGCATTAATAATCGCCTGACCGAAATGGTGTGTGGAATAAAGCATCCACTTCGCCGCTTCGTAATGTTCCATGTCGCCATGGTAATCGAGATGATCGCGGCTGAGGTTGGTAAACACCGAGGCGACAAATTTCAGCGCCGATACGCGATGCTGAACCAGACCATGAGAGGAAACTTCCATCGCCGCAAATGAAGCGCCCTGCCCTGCCAGGCCAGACAACACATGCTGTACGTCGACCGCAGAACCGGTGGTATTTTCGGTTGGAATGACTTTATCCAGCAGGCCATTGCCCACGGTGCCCATCACGGCACTGGTTTCACCGAGCAGCTGCGCCCATTGCGCCAGAAGCTGTGTGGTGGTGGTTTTGCCGTTGGTCCCGGTTACGCCGACCAGGCTCAATTGTTCTGAAGGCTGGTTATAAAAACGTCCCGCCAGGGCGGACAAACGCTCGTTAAGCTGGCTGAGATAGATAACCGGCACGCCGTGCATTTCGCAGATTTCGCCATCCGCAGCTTCGTCTTTTGCTTCAGCAATAATGGCAGCTACACCTTGCGCTATCGCCTGCGGGATATATCGACGCCCGTCCGCCTGATGACCTAAAACAGCCACAAAAAGGTCGCCCGACGCCGCCACACGGCTGTCGAGTGTCATCTCTCGCAGTGTCCGCTCCGGTGCATTTGGCACCCACGGAGCAAGAAGGTCACGCAAATTACGATCTGCCACCTGTTCCCTCGCCTTTATCAGTCACAAATTCACTTTTATCGCCCGTTGCCAGCGCATCCGGTTCAATGTTCATGGTACGCAGAACGCCGCCCATGATGGCACCGAACACCGGTGCGGAAACGGCACCGCCGTAGTATTTCCCTGCCTGCGGATCGTTAATCACCACCACCAGCGCAAAACGCGGCTGGCTGGCTGGCGCAACGCCCGCGGTATAAGCAATGTATTTGTTGATGTACTTACCGTCTGGACCCACTTTCTTCGCCGTACCGGTTTTAATCGCGATGCGGTAGCCTTTGATGGCCGCCTTCACACCGCCGCCGCCAGGCAGCGCCACGCTTTCCATCATGTGAACCACAGTGCGAACGATAGATTCCGGGAAGATACGCTCACCGGGAACCGGGGGATCAACTTTGGTTATCGACAGCGGACGATAGATCCCGTAGCTGCCAATCGTTGCGTAGACTCGCGCTAACTGTAACGGTGTTACCATTAGCCCGTAGCCGAAAGAGAAGGTGGCCCTCTCTATGTCAGACCACCGTTGTTTTTGAGGATATAAGCCACTGCGTTCTCCGACCAACCCCAAATTGGTCGCTTTTCCCAATCCAAAGCGTGAGTAAGTATCTACTAATGCTGAGGACGGCATCGCTAACGCCAGCTTGGAGACACCGACGTTACTCGACTTCTGTAGTACCCCGGTCAGGGTTAATTCGCTGTAGCGCGCCACGTCTTTGATTTCGTGGCCGTTAATTCGGTATGGAATGGTGTTCAGGACAGTGTTTTCATTGACGATACCGCGTTGAAGCGCGGTCATCACCACCATCGGTTTAATAGTCGAACCGGGTTCGAACACGTCAGTAATGGTGCGGTTACGCATAATGTCTTTCTGCGTACCCGTCAGATTATTCGGGTTATAGGAGGGGCTGTTGGCCATCGCCAGCACTTCGCCAGTGCTGACATCCACCAGCACCGCACTACCGGACTCCGCTTTGTTAAACGCCACGGCGTTATTCAGTTCGCGATAAACCAGAGCCTGTAGGCGTTCATCAATGCTCAGCGCCAGGTTGTGCGCGGCCTGACTGTCGGTGGAGGAGATATCTTCAATCACGCGACCGTAGCGGTCTTTACGCACGATACGCTCACCCGACTGGCCGGTCAGCCATTTATCAAAGCTCTTTTCGACGCCTTCAATGCCCTGGCTATCAACGTTAGTAAAACCGATGAGGTGAGCGGTTACTTCTCCGGATGGATAGTAACGACGAGATTCTTCACGTAAATGAATCCCTGGCAGCTTGAGCTTTTTGATGTAGTCGGCCATGTCAGGGTTGACCTGACGCGCCAGATAGATAAAGCGCATCCGCGGATTGGTATTGATGCGCGCAGCCAGCTGATCGAGCGGCATATTCAGCGCATCTGCCAATGCTTTCCAGCGGTTATCGATGCTAACGCCGCCTGCATCATGCAGTTCTTTCGGATCGGCCCAGATAGCCTTCACCGGCACGCTCACCGCCAGTGGGCGGCCAGAGCGGTCGGTTATCAGGCCGCGCGAGGTAGTGACTTCCTGCACACGCAGGGAGCGCATATCGCCCTGACGAACCAGCATGTCAGGGTTGATTATCTGCAACCATGCTACACGACCCAGCAGGAACGCCATCGCCAGCAAAATACAGCCGCAAAGCAACGCAAAACGCCAACTGATAAAGTTGGCCTGTGCTTCCTGACGTTTTGGTTTAAGCGTCTTTGCCGCTGCTTTCATGCGTCGTGATAATCCTTATTTTTGTACAACGATGTTTTCCTGGGAAGGATCGACATGCTGCATTTGCAGCTTCTCCGTGGCAATCCGCTCAACCCGGCTATGGTCGCCGAGTGCATTCTCTTCAAGGATCAGGTTACGCCACTCAATATCCAGAGCATCGCGTTCCAGAACCAGCTGTTCACGTTGTGCAGTCAGTAGACGGGTATGGTGCGCCGTCGTGACCACCGTTATTGCCGACAAAATAATGCAAATGAACAGGCAGAGTGGCAGCTTCCCAAACCGCAAAAGGTCGTCGCCGATCACGCCAGGCAAGGCATGGCGCTCGTTGCTTCCTAACGACCCTTTCACTTTGCTTAGGGCTTCTGACACTCTGCTGATCATGCGTTCGTCCTCTCTGCAATACGCAGCACTGAACTACGAGCGCGTGGATTCTCTGCCACTTCTTGTTCGCCCGGCATCAACTTGCCTAGTGCTCGCAGATAACGGCCACCCAGTTTCATGAGTTGCTCTTCGGTCATCGGTAGCCCTGCCGGAACCTGCGGACCACGGCTTTGCTCACGCATAAAGCGTTTCACAATGCGGTCTTCCAGCGAGTGGAAACTGATGATGGAGAGCCGCCCACCCGGGGCAAGCACGCTGAGCGAGCTTTTTAGCGCCTGCTCTATCTCCTCAAGTTCACTGTTCACCCAGATGCGCACCGCCTGGAAAGTACGGGTCGCAGGATGTTTGAATTTGTCTTTCACAGGCATTGCCGCGGCAATGACTTCCGCCAGTTCTTTGGTGCGGGTCATTGGCTCAATGCGATTACGCTCAACGATGGCGCGGGCAATACGTTTGCCAAAGCGCTCTTCGCCAAAGGTTTTGATAACCCAAGCGATATCTGCTTCTTCTGCGTTCAGCAGCCACTCGGCTGCTGACTGACCGCGCGAGGGATCCATACGCATATCCAGCGGTCCGTCACGCATGAAGGAGAAGCCGCGTTCAGCATCGTCAAGCTGCGGTGAAGAGACACCAAGATCGAGAAGAATGCCGTCGATCTTGCCTGTAAGACCGCGCTCGCTAACGTAATCAGCAAGTGCGGAAAAAGGTCCATGCACAATGGAAAAGCGGGAGTCATCAATGGCGTTCGCCACAGCGATAGCTTCTGGATCCCTGTCGATAGCCAACAACTGCCCTTCCGCTCCCAGTTGCGAAAGGATCAGGCGTGAGTGACCACCACGACCAAAAGTGCCGTCAATGTAGATACCGTCAGGACGAATGTTCAGACCGTTTACAGCCTCGTCCAGCAGTACCGTTGTATGTTTAAAATTTTCCATCATTTTATAAGGACAAATCCTGCAACCGCTCCGACAATTCTCCAGAGGCGGACTGCTCAGCGTCGATATCTTCCTTGACCCGTTGATACCAAGTCGTTTCATCCCACAGTTCAAACTTGTTGAACTGTCCGACCAGCATCACTTCTTTGGTCAGTCCGGCGTGTTGCCGTAAAACCGGCGCAATCAGCAAACGACCGGCGTTGTCCATTTGACATTCGCTGGCATGTCCCAGCAACAGACGCTGTACGCGGCGTTCTGCGGGGTTCATGCTCGACAGTCGCGACAATTTTTGCTCGATGATTTCCCATTCGGGCAGTGGGTAAAGCAGCAGGCATGGGTGATGGATGTCAATGGTGCAAACCAATTGACCAGCAGCGTTCTCAAGCAGTAAATCCCGGTATCGGGTTGGGACGGCTAAACGCCCCTTACTGTCGAGATTGACTAACGTAGCTCCACGGAACATGCCAGCCTCACCCCTTTTCTCCACTTTCGCCCACAAATCCCCACCTAAAGGAGTTTACGGAGCGGAGGAAAAGCTTGTCAAGCCAGCACTGATGCCATAAGAGTCCTAAAACTCAATAATAAGCATCAATATTCGCCTTGATTAATTTCTGTCCAGCGAACGAGGCAAAATAACGTCATGAATAGTGGCGAGAAAAAAACCAACAGGTTCGTAACGATTTTGAACAACTCAATTTCACAAAGGTGAAAATATAAAGTGTCAGTTTGCGACGTGCGCGGCATTTTAGGACATTCTCCTTCGCGTTAATAGCCCTTGCTGGAACTGTTTCTACCAGCTCAGAGCCCTTAAAGCGTGAGGAAATGTGAGCGCGTGAATGAAGTGGCTGTTAAATCTGCAAAAGGCGACATGAATGTAACAAAACAATACAAAAGAAACCGTTCTTTACTTTTCATTAACCTAAATTAATACCGCTGGGCTTGTTTAAAAAGAAAGAAAATAGTGACTGGATGAATCTTAAGGAATTGTCTGAATAAGTATTTTCATCTTTTTCTGGAAGGAAATTAGGAAAGGCAATTCGATTCGTTTGCCTTTCCCATTATCTCTTAACGTCGGCTCAGACTTCCGCGACGATACAGATTACGGCGAATGCGGCTGAGACCTGGCTTTGGCTTACGAGGCTCATCCAGGCTTGCCAGCACGATTTCAAGCACGCGTTCGGCAACATCACGATGACGCTGCGCCACGGCCAGAACAGGGCACTGGAGGAAATCGAGAAGCTCATGATCGCCAAAGGTGGCGATAGCCAGTTCTGATGGCAGCTTCCCTTCTCGACGAAGCGTAACGTCCATCACGCCCTGAAGCAGCGCAAAAGAGGTCGTAAACAGCGCCTGTGGCATCGGATGGGTTTCCAGCCATTTTTCGAATAGCTGAGCGGCGGCTTCACGCTCATAGCTGTTCGCGTAAAGGAAATTCACCTCGCGCGGGTCGTCTTTCCATGCGCTACGGAACCCCTGCTCGCGCAGGAAGCTGACGGAAAGCTCAGGCAGTGCGCCGAGATACAGCACCGTGTCCCCCGGGAATTTACGCAGCTCAGCGCCCAGCGCTTCGGCGTCTTCCTGATCGGCTCCGACGACGCTGGTGAAATGCTCGCGATCGAGCGCACGATCAAGGGCGACAATCGGGAAGGGATCGTTAGCCCAGCGCTGATAAAACGGATGCTCAGGCGGCAATGAAGTCGACACGATGATCGCATCCACCTGACGCTGGAGCAGATGCTCAATGCAGCGCATTTCGTTGTCAGGTTGATCTTCAGAGCAGGCAATCAGCAGCTGATAACCACGCTGGCGCGCCTGGCGCTCAAGATAATTCGCAATGCGGGTATAACTGGTGTTTTCGAGATCGGGTATAACCAGGCCAATGGAACGGGTACGGCCCGCGCGCAAACCGGCGGCGACGGCGTTGGGATGATAGTTATGCTCGCGCACAACGGCCATGACCTTTTCGACAGTTTTATCGCTGACGCGATACTGTTTCGCTTTTCCATTGATCACATAGCTCGCCGTGGTGCGTGACACGCCGGCAAGCCTGGCGATTTCATCCAGTTTCACAATTGCCCCTTGCTTAAAATGTACAATCCATAACCATTGTTAAATCATGGAATAAATTCCATAACATCTAAGCGCAGAATGCGCACAGCGGCAACCGCTTTTGTTGACACTTACCGCTGATTTCGCAAAAAAAAGCCCGACATCAAAGGTCGGGCTACAGTTTTCGGATGAAACGCAGACTTATCTCATTATCTTGTCGCCACGCGACAGGCCAACAATGCCCGATCGCGCCACTTCGACAATTCGCGCCACATCACGTAGCGAGGCGAGGAAAGCGTCGAGCTTATCACTCGTACCCGCCAGTTGAACGGTGTAGATAGACGGCGTGACGTCGATTATCTGTCCGCGGAAGATCTCGGTATTGCGCTTAACTTCTTCGCGCCCGTAACCGCTGGCCTGCACTTTAACCAACATAATTTCACGTTCGACGTGCGCGCCCTGGCCGAGTTCACTGACGCGTAGCACGTCCACCAGCTTGTGCAGCTGCTTTTCGATTTGCTCAATAACTTTTTCATCACCGACGGTCTGAATCGTCATGCGGGAGAGCGTCGGATCGTCGGTCGGCGCCACGGTCAGGCTTTCAATGTTGTAGCCACGCTGGGAGAACAGTCCGATCACGCGCGATAAAGCACCCGATTCATTCTCCAGTAAGACTGATAATATCCGGCGCATAATCAGGTTCTCTCCGTTTTGCTCAACCACATTTCATCCATACCGCCGCCACGGATGTGCATAGGATAGACATGCTCACTGCCATCAACGATGACATCGACAAATACCAGGCGATTGTTCCGCACGTGCTCCAGCGCTTCGCTCAGGCTGGCTTCCAGTTCAGCAGGTTCGCTGACGCGAATACCCACGTGACCATAAGCCTCCGCCAGACGGACAAAGTCTGGTAACGAGGACATATAGGACTGCGAATGGCGTCCGGAGTAAATCATATCCTGCCATTGTTTCACCATGCCGAGATAACCGTTGTTGAGGTTCAACACCAGGACGGGCAGTTCGTATTGCAATGCGGTCGACAGCTCCTGGATGTTCATCTGGATACTGCCATCGCCGGTCACGCAGATAACCGTTTCTGCCGGAAGCGCCATTTTAACGCCTAACGCAGCAGGCAGGCCGAAGCCCATCGTGCCGAGGCCACCGGAGTTTATCCAGTGTCGCGGTTTATCGAACGGGTAATAGAGGGCCGCAAACATCTGATGCTGACCCACGTCAGAGGTCACATAGGCTTCGCCCTTCGTCAGACGCCAGATAGTTTCAATCACCGCCTGAGGTTTAATGTGCTCGCTCTGGGTGTCGTATTTCAGGCACTGACGCGCACGCCACTGGTCGATTTGCTGCCACCAGTCGCGGATATCATCCAGCGGCTGCGTGGTGGATTCTTGATCCAGCAGCTCCAGCATTTGTTCAAGCACCTGACGCGCATCGCCGACAATTGGCACATCGGCAGAAACGGTTTTAGAAATCGACGTAGGATCGATATCAATGTGCAGCACCGTGGCGTTCGGGCAGTACTTCGCCAGATTGTTGGTGGTGCGATCGTCAAAGCGTACCCCGACGGCAAAAATCACGTCAGAGTTATGCATGGTCATGTTGGCTTCATAGGTGCCGTGCATGCCAAGCATGCCGAGCGCCTGGCGATGCGTCGCCGGAAACGCGCCTAAACCCATCAGCGATGACGCGACGGGAAGATTCAGTTTTTCAATCAGCGTGCGCAGCACAGCTTCGCTGGACGACGTAATCGCCCCACCACCGACATACACTACCGGTTTTTTGGCAGCGATAAGCGTCTGTAACGCGCGCTTAATTTGGCCCTTGTGTCCGGTCGTGGTTGGATTATACGAACGCATGCTGACTTCATCCGGCCAGCTGTACGGCAGTTTGTTGGCCGGACTCAGGATATCTTTCGGCAAATCAACCACCACCGGGCCAGGACGCCCACTGGCCGCCAGCCAGAAAGCCTTCTTCAGTACGCCAGGTATATCTTCGGTTTGCTTCACCAGGAAGCTGTGTTTTACCACCGGGCGTGACACGCCCACCATGTCGCATTCCTGGAACGCATCATAGCCAATCAGCGAGGTCGCCACCTGACCCGAGAGGATCACCAAAGGAATCGAGTCCATATAGGCGGTCGCAATCCCGGTAATCGCGTTGGTCGCACCAGGACCGGACGTCACCAACACCACGCCCACTTCACCTGTCGCGCGCGCCAGTCCATCGGCCATATGCACCGCGGCCTGCTCGTGGCGAACCAGAACATGATCGATTCCCCCCACAGTATGCAATGCATCATAAATATCGAGGACCGCGCCTCCCGGGTAGCCGAATACCTGCTTTACGCCCTGATCGATTAACGATCGAACGACCATCTCGGCGCCAGACAACATCTCCATGGTTTGCCTCCAGGCTTAGTTGATGACGGCGGAACTCATTTCCGCATCGTCATACAACAGGGTTATATCGCGCCCCGTTGATTTTAGAATGACAGCATTTCCTTAACATAACCGCTCCCTATCAGGCAGGCAATCAGCCACCTGTCCTGCAGAACGGGGTCATACAGAAGAAAAGAAAGATGGATTTACACTAAATGGTGAAATACTTCAGGAATCAGGAAAGATGATGGAAAAAACTCGAAGGAATAGCTCCGTTGCAGGTAATCATGCATTTTTAACCTTACGACAGGCCATAAAAAAAAATGATGTCAGTGGAATATACCGACATTGACGACATCAACAGAATAAACCAGATGCCTTCACATCTGGTTTATGGGTACGATTATTCGTTGCGTGGAGATTAACGGCGACAAACTGAGACAAGCAGCTCTTCCATCCACTGATGGCCTTTGTCACGGCCCGCCGCTTCATGCCAGGAAAGGAAACAAGTACGGCTATTTAATTTCATCGGCAGCGGCAGAATTTGAATATTCAATTTCTTCGTAAAATCTTCCGCTAACCAACGTGGTGCAATAGCCACGAGCTCCGTCTGTGAGACGACATTAAGCACGCTGGTTAATGCCATTCCTTGATAAGCGATACAGGCCTGTTTTTCTACCGTATCGTACCAGGGCTGACTGAATGATGCGTAACGCTCCAGGGAAACGACAGCATGTTCTTCGTGATATATATCACTTTCTTTTAGTGGGCCCAGCAGACGCGGATGATCCGCACTCGCTACTAACACCATTTCATCGCGAAATAATGGCACACAAGCAAACTCAGGACGGCGGAATTCGTCATAGCCAATAACAAACTCGAGTTCCTGGTAGCGTAACTGATGTTCAGTATTTTGATTTAAGCAAGACTTAAATACTAAATGCGTATTCGGTGCGACCTTATTCACATTATTAAGAATTAATGAGGTCAACGCATTATCCAGTGGGCTGCACACGCAGAGATTAAACACACGCTCACTGCTAATCGGTTCGAACCCTGAACCTGGCAACTCGTTTTGTACCAACTGCAATGCTTGTCGAACAGAACCGAACAGTTGAGAGGCCCGGGCGGTAGGCTGGATGCCACGGCCATAGCGCACGAACAGCTCATCATTAAACATGACTTTGAGACGCGAGACCGCATTACTGACAGCCGGTTGTGACATTCCCAAAAGATGGGCTGCACGGGTAATATTTTGTTCCTGCATGACCGCATCAAAAACGGTCAATAAATTGAGATCGACCGAACGGAGCTGGAGGCGCGCATGCTCCTGACCAGAACCAGTAGGTGGGGTTTCTTTTTCAACGATCATACTTGACTCCACTGTCACACTTAACGTCCTTTTCTTAGGTGCAGTAATAAATACTGAAAATATGATTTAACACGCATATACATTCAGAAAAAGAGATACGGACAAAATTAGGAATTTATAAAGTTACGCCAGTAAGACATGGAGCAAACCCGGCTGAACTACGTTCAATTAACCATCAAACAATAAGCGGTGCTTTGTAGACAAATTTTAATCATAAACGGGGGGAATAGACAACAGCACGTTGAGACAAGACTACTTAAGCAAATTTAAATTTGTGGTTTAAAATAACCTGGATCACCTAACAAATCCTCATCAACAAACTGTGAAAATTCTTAAATCCAGAAAACACCGGCCGTTAATCTCCCTAATATCATCAATTTACAGGGATGAATGGGATACCCAAAAGCGTTTCCAGATGAAATTAAACATTTTGATATGATTCATCATATTAAACCCACGAAACAATATGACGATAATCATCGATAAAAAAGAGAATAACCAGCACAATTAGCTAAAGAACTTTCTCTTTCCCCGGTCACTTATCCCCTCTGTCGCCTCAGAAAAGGTTGACATCAATCTGCGTATCCAGTACCACTAAAAGCATAACGCATTCATCTGGAGCATGACGCAATGATTCGCACCTCTCGTTTCACCGGTCTACTACTACTAAACGCAATCACTCTGCGCGGTAGACTGGTGGACGACGTTTTGCGTTAAGTCATCTCCCAGTAAGACTAAAAACCCGCGCCTTAGCGCGGGTTTTTTTATGCTCGTAGCAAGGCGACCAAAGACTGACAAGGACCTAAAACATGAGCCAACAAGTCGTTATCTTCGATACTACCTTACGTGACGGTGAACAAGCGTTACAGGCAAGCCTGAGCGTAAAAGAGAAACTGCAAATCGCTCTGGCCCTTGAGCGCATGGGTGTAGACGTAATGGAAGTCGGTTTCCCAGTGTCTTCCCCGGGCGACTTCGAATCTGTACAGACTATCGCGCGCAACATCAAAAACAGCCGCGTGTGCGGCTTAGCTCGCTGCGTCGAGAAAGACATCGATGTGGCGGCTGAGTCCCTGAAAGTCGCGGAAGCGTTCCGAATTCATACTTTTATTGCCACCTCACCGATGCACATCGCCACCAAACTGCGCAGCACGCTGGATGAAGTCATCGAACGCTCCATTTACATGATTAAACGCGCTCGCAACTACACCGACGACGTTGAGTTCTCATGTGAAGATGCTGGCCGTACACCGATTGAAGACTTGTCCCGCGTCGTAGAAGCCGCGATTAACGCCGGGGCACGCACCATCAACATCCCGGACACCGTCGGCTACACCATGCCGTTCGAGTTTGCCAACATCATTACCGGCCTGTACGAACGCGTGCCGAACATTGATAAAGCCATTATCTCCGTCCACACCCATGACGATCTGGGCCTGGCGGTTGGCAACGCCATCGCCGCGGTTCACGCCGGTGCTCGCCAGGTTGAAGGCGCAATGAACGGCATCGGCGAACGCGCAGGCAACTGCTCGTTGGAAGAAGTCATCATGGCTATCAAGGTCCGCAAAGACATCATGAATGTGCAGACCCGAATCAATCACAACGAAATCTGGCGTACCAGCCAGACTGTCAGCCAGATTTGCAACATGCCCATTCCGGCGAACAAAGCGATTGTCGGTACTGGTGCCTTCGCCCACTCCTCCGGCATCCACCAGGACGGCGTGCTGAAAAATCGTGAAAACTACGAAATCATGACCCCGGAGTCCATCGGTCTGAATCAGGTACAGCTGAACCTGACCTCACGCTCTGGCCGCGCGGCAGTGAAACACCGCATGGACGAAATGGGCTACAAAGAGTCCGATTACAGCCTGGACAATTTGTACGACGCATTCCTGAAACTGGCCGACAAAAAAGGGCAGGTTTTCGATTACGACCTGGAAGCGCTGGCCTTCATTAATAAGCAGCAGGAAGAGCCCGAGCATTTCCGTCTGGACTATTTCAGCGTGCAGTCTGGCTCCAACGACATCGCCACCGCCTCAGTCAAACTGGCCTGCGGCGATGAAGTTAAAGCCGAAGCGGCGAACGGAAACGGCCCGGTCGATGCGGTTTATCAGGCCATCAACCGCCTCACCCAGTTTGACATCGAGCTGGTCAAATACGGTCTGACTGCCAAAGGTCACGGCAAAGATGCGCTGGGTCAGGTGGATATCGTTGCTAACTATAACGGCCGCCGTTTCCACGGTGTCGGCCTGGCAACGGATATCGTTGAATCCTCCGCCAAAGCCATGGTTCACGTGCTGAACAGCATCTGGCGTGCCAATGAAGTCGAAAAAGAGTTGCAGCGCAAAGCGCAGAATAACGAGAACAAAAAGGAAACCGTGTAATGTCGAAGAATTACCATATTGCTGTTTTGCCGGGTGACGGTATTGGCCCGGAAGTGATGGCGCAAGCCCTGAAAGTACTGGAAGCCGTTCGGCAGCGTTTTGAAATGCGCATTACCACCAGCCACTATGATGTCGGCGGGATCGCCATTGACAAGCACGGTAAACCGCTGCCGCAGGCCACCGTTGAAGGCTGCGAACAGGCTGATGCCATTCTGTTCGGTTCTGTAGGTGGCCCGAAATGGGAACACCTGCCACCGGCAGAGCAGCCAGAGCGCGGCGCGCTGCTGCCATTGCGCAAGCACTTTAAGCTGTTCTCTAACCTGCGCCCAGCCAAGCTGTATCAGGGCCTGGAAGAATTTTGCCCACTGCGTGCAGACATCGCCGCTAACGGCTTCGACATTCTGTGCGTGCGTGAGCTGACCGGCGGTATCTATTTCGGTCAACCGAAAGGTCGCGAAGGCAGCGGCCCGCATGAGAAAGCGTTCGACACCGAGGTGTATCACCGCTTTGAGATTGAACGTATCGCTCGCATCGCGTTTGAATCTGCCCGCAAACGTCGTCACAAAGTGACCTCGATTGATAAAGCGAACGTACTTCAGTCTTCTATTTTATGGCGCGAAATCGTTAACGAAATTGCCAAAGAGTACCCAGACGTTGAGCTGGCGCATATGTACATCGATAACGCCACCATGCAGCTGATTAAGGACCCGTCTCAGTTCGACGTCCTGCTGTGCTCCAACCTGTTCGGCGATATTCTGTCTGACGAATGCGCGATGATCACCGGTTCGATGGGCATGTTGCCGTCTGCCAGCCTCAACGAACAAGATTTTGGTCTGTATGAACCTGCGGGCGGCTCAGCGCCGGATATCGCGGGTAAAAACATCGCGAATCCAATTGCGCAAATCCTGTCCCTCGCGCTGCTGTTGCGCTACAGCCTGGATGCAAACGATGCGGCTAACGCTATCGAAAGTGCTATCAACCGCGCGTTAGAGCAAGGCGTGCGTACCGGCGATTTGGCGCGCGGCAACGCGGCCGTCAGTACCGAAGAAATGGGCGACATCATTGCCCGCTATGTAGCTGAAGGGGTGTGATCATGGCGAAGACGTTATATGAAAAACTGTTTGATGCGCACATCGTGTACGAAGCACCAAACGAAACCCCGCTGCTGTACATCGACCGTCATCTGGTCCACGAAGTGACGTCCCCGCAAGCGTTTGATGGCCTGCGCGCGCACCATCGTCCAGTGCGTCAGCCTGGCAAAACCTTCGCGACCATGGATCACAACGTATCGACCCAGACCAAAGACATCAACGCGTCCGGCGAAATGGCCCGCATCCAGATGCAGGAGCTCATCAAAAACTGTAATGAGTTCGGCGTTGAGTTGTACGACCTGAACCACCCGTATCAGGGCATCGTTCACGTGATGGGGCCGGAACAAGGTATCACCCTGCCGGGCATGACCATCGTATGTGGCGATTCCCATACCGCGACCCACGGCGCATTTGGCGCACTGGCATTCGGGATCGGCACCTCAGAAGTTGAACACGTTCTGGCGACGCAGACCCTGAAACAGGGCCGCGCGAAAACCATGAAAATCGAAGTCAAAGGTAAAGCCGCTCCGGGCATCACCGCCAAAGACATTGTGCTGGCGATTATCGGTAAAACCGGCAGCGCGGGCGGTACTGGTCACGTGGTGGAATTCTGCGGCGACGCCATTCAGGCGTTGACCATGGAAGGCCGCATGACCCTGTGCAACATGGCGATTGAAATGGGGGCCAAAGCGGGCCTGGTCGCGCCGGATGACACCACCTTTAACTACGTTAAAGGCCGTCTGCACGCGCCGAAAGAACAGAATTTTGAAGACGCCGTCGCCTACTGGAAAACCCTGAATACTGACGAAGGCGCATCCTTCGATACTGTCGTCACCTTGCAAGCAGAAGAGATTGCACCGCAAGTCACCTGGGGCACCAACCCGGGTCAGGTGATTTCTGTTAGCGATAATATTCCTGATCCAGCGTCATTCACCGATCCCGTTGAGCGTGCCAGCGCCGAAAAAGCACTGGCGTATATGGGCCTGAAACCGGGTGTGCCACTGACCGACGTCGCTATCGACAAAGTCTTTATCGGCTCCTGCACCAACTCTCGTATCGAAGATTTGCGCGCCGCGGCAGAAATTGCCAAAGGTCGCAAAGTTGCCCCTGGCGTACAGGCGCTGGTTGTTCCTGGCTCTGGCCCTGTGAAAGCGCAGGCAGAAGCGGAAGGTCTGGATAAGATTTTCATCGAAGCCGGTTTTGAATGGCGTTTACCGGGCTGCTCTATGTGCCTGGCAATGAACAACGACCGCCTGGAGCCAGGCGAGCGCTGCGCATCGACCAGCAACCGCAACTTCGAAGGCCGTCAGGGCCGCGGTGGACGCACGCATCTGGTTAGCCCGGCAATGGCCGCAGCGGCTGCCGTTACCGGCCATTTCGCCGACATTCGTAGCATGAAATAAGGACACCATCATGGCAGAGAAATTTACCCAACACACCGGCCTGGTTGTCCCTTTGGATGCGGCTAATGTGGATACCGATGCGATCATCCCGAAGCAGTTTTTGCAGAAAGTCACCCGCACCGGTTTTGGCGCACATCTGTTTAACGACTGGCGTTTCCTCGATGACAAAGGCGAGCAGCCAAACCCGGAGTTCGTACTGAACTTCCCGGAATTTAAAGGTGCATCAATCCTGCTGGCTCGTGAAAACTTCGGTTGCGGCTCATCGCGTGAACACGCGCCGTGGGCGTTGACCGACTACGGTTTCAAAGTGGTGATTGCCCCAAGCTTTGCCGACATTTTCTACGGCAACAGCTTTAACAATCAGCTGCTGCCGGTGACCCTGAGCGATGAGCAGGTCGATGATTTGTTTAAGCAGGTCCAGGCAAATCCGGGCATGACGTTTGAAGTCGATCTGAAAGCACTGGAGGTAAAAGCGGGAGATAAAACCTACAGCTTTACCCTCGACGCCTTCCGTCGCCACTGTATGCTGAACGGTCTGGACAGCATCGGACTGACGCTCCAGCATGAAGCATCCATTTCAGAGTACGAAAACAAACAGCCTGCGTTTATGGCGTGATGTAGTGCCCGGCGGCGTTGTGCCGCCTGCCGGGCAATTCTCACACTACACATCCTTCACCCGACACGTCAGCGCCAGCGTCACCACCGAAACTGCCGCAATCACCCAATATACGTACTGATGTCCAAAGCTTTGCGACACCGCGCCCTGAATCACCCCCGCGAGGATGACCCCGGTAGAAATGCTGTTGGTGAAAAGCGTCGTGGCCGAACCCGCCCTGCCCGGCATCAAATCCTGGAACCAAAGCATGCCTATCCCGGCAATTATCCCAATGAACACCGCGTTAAACAGCTGTAATATCAACAATGCCTCGCGGCTGTGGAACAGAATAAGTCCGATATAAAACAGCACGCCCGCCGCCACTGCGGTCACCATCATCCGACGTTTACCAAAGCGTTTAACGTAATAGCCCGCAAGGATCATCGCTGGGATCTCAAGTGCCGCAGCGGTGCCCATCAAAAAACCCGCAAGCTTATCTGGCAGACCTAAATCGCTGCTGATCCACAGCGGCATATCAATGATGTACATAGTGTTGCAGGCCCACATCAGCGTGGAGGCCACAAACAGCATACGCACGTTTTTATCGCCCCAGCCGCTGACCTCGGTCAATGCCACCGCTGCGGACTGTTCAACGCGTGCCACCGAGGGCAGCGCAAACGCGATCAGTACCAGACTCAGGACAAAAATTCCGGCGGCAATGGAAAACATCACGGTGAAGCCGTAATTGAGCGCCAGCATAAAGGCCAGCGGCGGGCCAATCACCCACGCCAGCGAAAGCTGCGCACGCATCACCGAACTGAACATCACAACTTCGCGTGCCGAACTGTCAGCGTATTCACGCGCAAGCGCAAACAACTGAGGCATGGCGGTATTCGCCAGCGACGCAAGCAGCACACCGCAAGTGACAAGCGTCAGATAATGACGATTAAAAGCAAACAGCAGCGCATTGCCCACCGCCATCAGACAGCAGAACAGTATCAACTTCCGGCGATCGCCCTGGTTGTCAGAGCGCTTCGCCAGCCCCAGACTCACGACGATCCCGACGATGGCGTTGGCGGTATAAAACAGGCCAATCCAGAATGGCTGCGCACCTACTTCGCGACTGAGAAAAAGGCTTAACGTCGGCATCTGTAATGCGCCCGCAATCCCCATCATAAATGCCACCAGCATAAACGCGGCGTACACCCCGTTCAGTCGTCGTGCCATCGTCATCAGCCAAAGCATGATTCATCCTTAATCGCAAAAGAGAAACGAAAAAAGCCAGCAGAAGCATTCTGCTGGCGGGTCTTTCAAGGCTATCGCCTGATACCAATACTCAGTCACACATGATCAAGTCAAGTCAATGAATTCCGAAGCCGGGCATGTAACTTCCCACTGCATCAAATCTTCCAGCATTTTCAGGCGCGTTCCTGCAACCCGGCGGGCCAGCCATGACGCTCCCTGCGTCGCTGAAAAGTACTGTTGATAAAACTCACAAGCAGTTAGCTTCTTCATATTCATCTCCTCACTTCATCGGGAGTGATTATTGGCTTAATATGAGGATAAATAAATTGCTGGGTTTTCGTCAGGAGTTCCCCTTTTATGTCCTCTGGTCGTTTGCAACAACAGTTCATCCGTTTATGGCAATGCTGTGACGGAAAATCCCAGGACACCACGCTCAACGAGCTGGCCGAATTGCTCAGCTGTTCGCGCCGCCATATGCGGACTTTGTTGAACACCATGGAAGATCGCGGTTGGCTGACGTGGCAGGCGGAAGCCGGGCGTGGCAAGCGGTCCCACCTGACGTTTCTCTATACCGGGCTGGCGCTCCAACAGCAGCGTGCGGAGGACTTACTTGAGCAGGACAGAATCGATCAACTGGTACAACTGGTGGGCGATAAAGCCACCGTGCGCCAAATGCTGGTTTCACATCTGGGCCGCAGTTTCCGCCAGGGGCGACATATCATGCGGGTGCTTTACTACCGCCCGATGCGTAACTTACTGCCCGGCACACCTTTACGACGCTCGGAAACTCACATTGCGCGGCAGATTTTCAGCGCATTGACCCGTATAAATGAGGAAAATGGGGAACTGGAAGCGGATATTGCGCATCACTGGCAGCAAATTTCCCCTTTGCACTGGCGTTTTTATCTTCGTCCAGGCATTCATTTTCATCACGGTCGTGAGCTGGAGATGGAGGATGTGGTTCACTCCTTACAGCGAATCAATATTCTGCCACTGTACGCCCACATTACCCGCATCGAATCACCTACCACATGGACACTGGATATTCACCTTTCTCGCCCGGATCTTTGGCTCCCGTGGCTGCTGGGGCATATCCCGGCGATGATCCTGCCGCGCGAATGGGAAACCATGAACAACTTTTCCAGCATGCCGGTAGGCACCGGGCCTTATGCCGTCTCGCGCAATAACCAGAACCAACTCAAAATCCACGCCTTCGACGACTTCTTCGGCTATCGCGCGCTGATTGATGAAGTAAATGTGTGGGTACTGCCGGAAATTGGGGACGAAGTAACCTGCGGCCTGACGCTGGAAGGCTCGACCGAAGGCGAAAAAGCGGTGGAAAGCCGCCTGGAAGAAGGCTGCTATTACCTGCTGTTTGATGCCCGCAGCCAGAAAGGGGTGTCTGAAGACGTTCGCCGCTGGGTCAGCCAAATTCTCTCTCCTGCCAATCTCCTGTACCACGCCGACGAGCAGTATCAGGGCGATTGGTTCCCGGCTTATGGCCTGTTGCCGCGCTGGCACCATGCACGTCCGGGTAAGGGCGACAAACCCGCCGGGCTGGAAACGCTGACGCTGACTTATTATCGGGAACATCTGGAACACAAAAACATTGCGCTGATCATGAGCCGCCTGCTCGCCGAGCATCAGGTGACGCTGGAGATCCGGGAGATCGACTACGACGAATGGCATCTCGGCGAAATTCACAGCGACATGTGGCTAAACAGCGCCAACTTCACGCTGCCGCTGGATTTCTCGCTGTTTGCCCATCTGTTTGAAGTGCCGCTAATTCAGCACTGTATTCCGCTGGACTGGCAGCAAGCCGCCGCCGACTGGCAGTCCGGAGAGATAAATCTGGCCAACTGGTCACAACAGCTGATAGCCCAACGTTCGGTGGTGCCGCTGATTCACCACTGGCTGCGCATTCAAGGACAGCGAAGTATGCGCGGCCTGCGCATGAACACGCTGGGCTGGTTTGACTTTAAATCGGCGTGGTTTGCACCGCCTGACCCCGAATAGCCCGTAACGCTTCCTGAAAAGTCACAAACTCATTACAATAGCGGCGTTCTCAACGGGGTGCTAATTAACATACACACAATCATTCGAGATGCATCAAGGCGGCAAGCGAGTGAATCGCCAGGAGCATAGAAAACTATGTGACTGGTGTGAGCGAGCGTAGCCAACACAGAGGCAGCTTGAAGGATGACGTGTATGGGCTGAGATAATACCCGTCGAACCTGATCCGGATAACGCCGGCGAAGGGATTTGGGGCTCACTCAAAATCCTTTGCCACCCCTTAATTTGAGGTGCAAAGTGCTTAAAAAATTCCTGCCGTTACTCGTCCTGGCTAGCGTGCCCGTTTTCGCGAAACCTGTTCTCACCGTGTATACCTATGATTCTTTCTCTGCCGACTGGGGTCCAGGGCCTGCGGTGAAAAAAGCCTTTGAAGCCGACTGCAACTGCGAGCTTAAATACGTGGCGCTGGAAGACGGCGTGTCGCTGCTCAATCGTCTGCGCATGGAAGGCAAAAACAGCAAAGCCGACGTGGTTCTGGGGCTCGACAACAATCTGCTCGACGCCGCCACGCAAACCGGGTTGTTCGCCAAAAGCGGCGTGCCGACCACCGGCGTTAACGTGCCGGGCGGATGGAAAAATGACACCTTCGTCCCGTTCGACTACGGCTACTTTGCGTTTGTCTATGACAAGAACAAGCTGAAGAACCCACCGAAGAGCCTGAAAGATCTGGTCGAAAGCCCGCAGAAATGGCGCGTTATCTATGAAGATCCTCGCACCAGTACGCCAGGTCTGGGTCTGCTGCTGTGGATGCAAAAAGTGTACGGCGACAAAGCCCCTGAAGCGTGGCAGAAACTGGCCGCCAAAACCGTCACCGTCACCAAAGGCTGGAGCGAGGCTTACGGCCTGTTCCTGAAAGGCGAAAGCGATCTGGTACTGAGCTACACCACTTCTCCGGCGTATCACATTATCGAAGAGAAAAAAGATAACTACGCCGCCGCCGATTTTGCCGAAGGCCATTACTTGCAAGTGGAAGTCGCCGCGCGTACCGCGTCAGGCAAACAGCCTGAGCTGGCCGAAAAATTCCTGAAATTCATGGTCAGCCCAGCATTCCAGAAGGCGATCCCTACCGGTAACTGGATGTATCCGGTCACTCAGGTCACGCTGCCAGAAGCCTTTAACGGCCTGGTGAAACCAAAAACCACGTTGGAATACACACCGCAGCAGGTCGCCTCTGAACGCCAAAATTGGATTGCCACATGGCAACGCGCCGTCAGCCAGTAATCGCCGGCTGGCTAGTGCCAGGCGTGACGGTTGCGGCCTTAATGGTGGCCGTCGCGCTAGCCGCATTTCTGGCCTTGTGGTTTAACGCTCCGGCGGCAAGCTGGAGCCGTTTTCTGCACGACAGCTATTTGTGGCACGTGGTCAGGTTCTCCTTCTGGCAGGCGTTTCTCTCCGCCACGCTGTCGGTTATTCCGGCCATTTTCCTCGCCCGATCGCTATACCGACGCCGATTCCCGGGCCGTCAAATCCTGCTTCGCTTGTGCGCGATGACCTTAATTCTGCCGGTATTGGTGGCGGTGTTTGGCATTCTTAGCGTTTACGGACGACAGGGCTGGCTGGCCCAGTTGTGGCACTTATTCGGTTGGGAATGGACATTCTCGCCTTACGGTTTGCAGGGCATTCTGCTGGCGCATGTGTTCTTTAATATGCCGATGGCGACGCGTTTGCTGCTGCAGGCGCTGGAGCAAATTCCCGGCGAGCAGCGCCAGCTGGCGGCGCAGCTAGGGATGCGCGGCTTCACCTTTTTCCGCTTCATCGAATGGCCGTGGATGCGGCGACAAATTCCGGCGATTGCCGCACTTATTTTCATGCTGTGCTTCGCGAGTTTCGCTACCGTGCTGTCGCTCGGCGGCGGTCCGCAGGCCACCACCATTGAGCTTGCCATCTATCAGGCGCTCAATTTTGATTATGACCCGGGCCGCGCGGCGATGCTGGCGATCGTCCAGATGCTGTGCTGTCTGGGGTTAATGCTCATCAGCCAACGTCTGAGCAAATCGCTGATGCCGGGGAACACTCAGCATGTGGGCTGGCGCGATCCGGACGACAGGCTGCACAGCCGCGTTATTGATGTCACCCTGATCGCCCTCGCCCTGCTGCTGCTTTTGCCGCCGCTGATGGCGGTGATTGCCGATGGCCTGAACCGCAGTCTGCCGCAGGTGCTGGCGCAGCCGGTACTCTGGCAGGCGGTGTGGACGTCACTACGCATCGCGGTGGCAGCAGGTTTTTTATCTATTACGCTGACCTTGATGCTGCTGTGGAGTAGTCGCGAACTGTACGCCAGAAAGCGAAATCTGGCTGGGCAGGCGCTGGAACTAAGCGGAATGCTAATCCTCGCCATGCCGGGTATCGTGCTGGCGACAGGCTTCTTTTTGCTGCTCAACAACAGCGTGGGCTTGCCAGGCTCCGCCGACGGGATTGTGATTTTCACCAACGCGCTGATGGCCATCCCGTACGCGTTAAAGGTGCTAGAAAACCCGATGCGCGATGCAACCGCTCGCTATAGTCTTCTGTGCCAGTCGCTCGGTATGCAGGGTTTTACCCGTTTTCAGGTGGTAGAGCTGCGCGCGCTGAAGCGGCCGCTGGCACAAGCGCTGGCGTTTGCCTGCGTGCTGTCGATTGGCGATTTTGGCGTAGTGGCGCTGTTTGGCAACGAGGATTTCCGCACCCTGCCGTTCTATCTTTATCAGCAGATTGGCGCCTACCGCAGCCAGGACGGAGCCGTGACCGCCTTTATCCTGCTGCTGCTGTGTTTCCTGTTATTCACCGTTATTGAAAAACTTCCGGGTCGTGATGCTAAAACTGAATGATGTCACCTGGCTTTACGAGCATCTGCCGATGCGCTTTACCCTCACCGTCAAACAGGGCGAGCACATCGCGGTGCTCGGCCCCAGCGGCGCGGGTAAGAGCACGCTACTGAACCTGATTGCTGGTTTTATCACTCCCTCTAGCGGGACGATTTTTATCGAAAATCAGCCGCATACCGACACGCCGCCCGCCAAACGTCCGGTGTCGATGCTGTTTCAGGAGAACAATCTTTTTAGCCACCTGACGGTGCGGCAAAACATCGGCCTTGGCATGCATCCGGGGCTGAAACTGAACGCCGTGCAGCAGCATAAGCTGGATGTGATCGCCAGTCAGATGGGGATTGAATCGCTGCTGGAAAGAGTGCCGGGCGAGTTGTCGGGCGGTCAACGTCAACGTGCGGCGCTGGCCCGTTGTCTGGTGCGCGAGCAGCCGGTTTTGTTGCTGGATGAACCATTTTCAGCACTTGACCCGGCGCTGCGACAGGAGATGCTGCAGTTAGTCAGCGACGTTTGCCGCCGCCAACAGTTGACGCTGTTAATGGTGTCACACAGCGTGGAGGATGCGCTTAGCATTGCCCCGCGTTCGCTGGTGGTAGCCGAGGGGCGCATTGCCTGGGACGGTGCCACTGAAGAATTGCTCAGCGGCAAAGCCAGCGCATCGCATCTGCTGGGAATTAGCGGCTCACAACCTTCCTGAGAATATCGAGATATACCGGCATCAGTGGGTGTTTGCACACAACATACAGCGATACCAGAGTCAAAACCGACATCACTGGCGTCAGCCATAACAGCCTGCCGCGCGGCAAAAAGCGCGTCAGGCGATCGCTGCCTGATTTACCTGTGCGCCACAAACGCCAGCCAAGCCACGCCGCCAGCCACAGCAAACCTGCTGCCAGTAACAACAACCACTTGAAGCTCCCGCTCTGTGCATCCGCAGGAATGTCGATCGCCGCTCCGGCAAGAATGCCCGGCAGAAAATAGACCGGCGGCCAGAACAAACAGCCAATGATATTAGGAATAATAAATTTGGATACGGGCAGGTCAAGCATCCCGGCAACCATCGGCACCAGCGGGCGAGTCGGGCCAATAAAGCGACCAATCAGAATGGTAATCATGCTGTGCTGATGCAGCGCGTGCTCGGTTTTATCCAGCAGCGCTTTGTTCTTTTTCATGAACGACCAGCGATGCAGCGGCTTTTTAAAACGCCAGCCGAGCCAGAAAGAGAGCCAGTCCCCGAGCAGGCAGCCGATAATTCCCGCCAACCACGCCTGCCAAAAATTCACTTCTCCGCTGCCGATGAGTGCTCCCAGCGCCGACATCATAATGGTACCAGGCAGAATCAGCCCAACCAGCGCCAGCGACTCGAGAAATGCGACCATCGCGACCGCAATCAATGAATACATCACCGACTGCGTTATGAAATGTTCCAGCAATGCTTGCATAGGGTACCCGGTAGGAAAACGAAGCAGGGATTCTCCCGAGGGGCACCCACTTCGTCAAGCCGTCAATTGTCTGAATAGTTTACAGGTTATGACCCGCATTCGCGCAAAGGGGTTCACTTTTTTCACACATTGTTTACACCAGCGCGAAACTCGCTGGGGCTGGCACCCGTGCACTTCTTGAAAACGCGGGAAAAGTAGAGTTGATCTTCGAAGCCCACATTGCGCCCTACGCTGGCAATCGGCATCCGGGTCGTGCTCAACAACAGCTTCGCCTGGCTGATGCGCTGGTCTTCGCGCCAGCTCAGCACGCTGACGCCCAGCTGCTGGCGGAACAAGTGCGAGAGGCGCGACGGCGACAGACACACATGCTGTGCGACGCTGGCAATGTCAAAGTGGCTGTCCGCCAGATGATCGCTGATGTACTGGCAAGCGTCGCGCACCCGGTGGTCCATCGGCGGATGCAGTGATTCGTTGATCGCCTCCATACGCCGCAGTAGAAGCTGTTCCAGTAGATTAATCGCCAGTAATTCGGAATAGCGTCCTACGCCCTGTCCGGCATCGATTATCTGCCCAAACAGTTCGGCAAATTGCACCTGGTGCGCATCGTCTGGACGATAAAACCCGGTCTGGGCAAACAACGCGGGCCACGCCAGCCATTCGTGCCAGTAAGCGCGTGGACGGAAGTACACCCACTGGTGATACCACTCGCTGGCATCGGGGTGACGGCCGTAGTGATGAATTTCGCCCGGGGGGAACAGCAGAATATCCCCCGTACGGCAAACAAATTGCTGTCCATGATTGTCAATGACCCCCTCTCCCCGCACCGTCAGATTGAGAATATATCCCTTCATGCCAAGTGGTCTATCAATGAAAAAATCAAGATAGCTCTCGGCTTCAATAGGCGTCAGGCCCGTCACTAAATGGGCGTTAAAAGAGTAGCCGGGTAATAGCGGGTCATTCTGGAGTTCAGGCATAAAAATACTCGCTCAGCATGCTCAGCAGGAAATCAATTGTCCATATTGCCAGTGAAGCGAAAAAGGGTGAAATGGCCTGCGAGAATATTTGCACGCCGTCACACTTTGCAATGACACAGCATTATTGTCCATAAGATTAGCGGTTCCCGCCTGACGTTTTTTTTCCCTGATATCTACTGTTTCACCATGTCTGACATTCTTCATGGAGCAACACGATGGCAATAGCAATTGGCCTCGATTTTGGTAGTGATTCAGTGCGAGCGCTGGCGGTGGAATGTGCCACCGGGAAGGAAATCGCCACCAGCGTGGAATGGTATCCGCGCTGGCAGGAAGGTCGCTACTGCGACGCCCCTAATAATCAGTTCCGCCATCATCCACTCGATTACATCGAGTCGATGGAAACTGCGCTGAAAAGCATGCTGGACGAACTCGGATCTCGCCGGGAGGAGGTCGTCGGGATCGGTGTAGACAGCACCGGTTCAACCCCTGCTCCCATTGACGCCGACGGCAATGTACTGGCGCTACGCCCGGAATTCGCCGACAACCCGAATGCCATGTTCGTACTGTGGAAAGATCACACCGCCGTGGAAGAAGCCGAAGCCATCACCCTCCTGTGCCACCAGCCGGGCAATGTCGATTACTCGCGCTACATCGGCGGGATTTACTCCAGCGAATGGTTCTGGGCAAAAATCCTGCATGTAACCCGCGCCGACAGTAGCGTGGCGCAGGCTGCCACCTCCTGGATTGAACTGTGCGATTGGGTGCCTGCCCTGCTTTCCGGCACCACCCGTCCGCAGGATATTCGTCGCGGGCGCTGTAGTGCCGGACACAAATCCCTGTGGCATGAAAGCTGGAACGGCCTGCCGCCAGCCAGCTTCTTTGATGCGCTTGATCCGCTGCTCAATCAGCATCTCGATTACCCGCTTTTTACCGACACCTGGACTGCCGATATCCCGGTGGGCACGCTTAGTGCCGACTGGGCACAGCGCCTGGGTTTAGCGGAAAGTGTGGTCATTTCCGGCGGCGCGTTTGACTGCCATATGGGTGCCGTAGGTGCCGGTGCACAGCCAAATACGCTGGTCAAAGTCATTGGCACCTCAACCTGCGATATTCTGATCGCCGACAAATCCAGCGTCGGTGACCGCACCGTGCAGGGTATTTGCGGTCAGGTGGACGGCAGCGTGACGCCAGACTTCATCGGGATGGAAGCCGGGCAGTCTGCCTTTGGCGATATCTACGCCTGGTTTGGCCGCATTCTCGGCTGGCCGCTGGAGCAGCTCGCAGCTCAGCATCCTGAACTGAAAGAGCAAATTAAAGCCAGTCAGAAACAGCTTCTGCCTGCGCTGACCGCCGCTTGGGCGCAAAAGCCTTCTCTCGAACATCTGCCGGTCGTCCTCGACTGGTTTAACGGCCGACGCACGCCGAATGCGAATCAGCGTCTGAAAGGCGTCATTACTGACCTGAACCTGGCGACGGACGCGCCGGCGCTGTTCGGTGGCTTGGTCGCCGCCACCGCCTTTGGCGCGCGCGCAATTATGGAGTGCTTCACCTCTCAGGGCATTCCGGTGAACAACGTGATGGCGCTGGGGGGTATCGCCCGTAAAAACGTCGACATCATGCAGGCCTGCTGCGACGTGCTCAATCGCCCACTGCAAATCGTCGCCTCTGACCAGTGCTGCGCGCTGGGAGCCGCCATTTTTGCCGCCGTGGCCGCTGGCGTTCACACCGATATTCCACAAGCGCAGCAGCAAATGGCCAGTCGCGTCGAGCACACGCTCGAACCTCGCCCTGCTCAGGCACAGCGCTTTGAACAGCTTTATCAGCGCTACCAGCAATGGGCGAAAAGCGCCGAACAACACTATCTCCCTTCTGCGGCCCCGACGGAAAGCAAGCCGGTGGTTCAGGCAGCAATGACTCATTAAGGAAATTGGAAATGACGATTTTTAACAACTATGAAGTGTGGTTTGTGATTGGCAGCCAGCACCTGTATGGCCCGGAAACTCTGCGTCAGGTGACGCAACATGCGGAACACGTCGTTAATGCCCTGAATGCCGAAGCCAAACTGCCGTGCAAGCTGGTGCTGAAACCGCTTGGCACCACGCCGGACGAAATTTCCGCTATCTGTCGTGATGCCAACTACGACGATAAATGCGCCGGTATGGTGGTGTGGCTGCATACCTTCTCTCCGGCCAAAATGTGGATCAATGGCCTGACAATCCTCAACAAACCGCTGCTGCAATTCCATACCCAGTTCAACGCGGCCCTGCCGTGGGACAGCATCGATATGAACTTTATGAACCTGAACCAGACCGCGCACGGCGGCCGCGAGTTCGGTTTCATCGGCGCGCGGATGCGTCAGCAGCACGGCGTCGTGACCGGTCACTGGCAGGACAAACAGGCGCATCAGCGCATCGGGTCGTGGATGCGTCAGGCGGTATCAAAACAGGATACTCGCCAGCTGAAAGTGGTGCGTTTCGGCGACAACATGCGCGAAGTAGCAGTGACTGACGGCGATAAAGTCGCCGCGCAGATTAAATTCGGCTTCTCCGTCAACACCTGGGCGGTGGGCGATTTAGTGCAGGTTGTCAATGAAATCAGCGACGGTGATATCAGCGCGCTGGTCGACGAATACGAAAGCAGTTATCGCCTGACGGCGGCGGCACAGGTTCACGGTGATAAACGCCAGAACGTACTGGATGCCGCGCGAATTGAACTCGGTATGAAGCGCTTCCTCGAACAGGGAGGCTTCCACGCGTTCACCACCACGTTTGAAGATTTGCACGGGCTGAAACAGCTGCCAGGCCTGGCGGTGCAGCGTCTGATGCAGCAGGGTTACGGCTTTGCGGGCGAAGGTGACTGGAAAACCGCAGCGCTGCTTCGCATCATGAAAGTGATGTCTACTGGCCTGAATGGCGGTACCTCCTTTATGGAGGATTACACCTACCACTTCGACAATGGCAACGATCTGGTGCTGGGCTCGCACATGCTGGAAGTGTGCCCGACGATCGCCACCGCCGAGAAACCGATCCTCGACGTGCAGCATCTGGGCATCGGTGGCAAAGCCGATCCGGCGCGTTTGATCTTCGATACCAAAACAGGTCCGGCGCTGGTCGCTAGCCTTATCGATCTGGGCGATCGTTTCCGCCTGCTGGTGAACACCATTGAAACGGTCCAGACCCCGCAAGACCTGCCGAAACTGCCGGTGGCGAATGCGCTATGGAAAGCTCATCCAGATCTGCAGACCGCGTCCGAAGCGTGGATCGTAGCAGGCGGCGCGCACCACACCGTGTTCAGTCATGCGTTAACCCTGGACGACATGCGCCAGTTCGCCGAGTTGCACAATATTGAGCTGACCGTCATCGACAACGATACGCGCCTGCCAGCCTTCAAAGACGCGCTGCGCTGGAACGAAGTCTATTACGGCTCAAAACGTTAAGCTGAATTGCCTGATGCCGCTTTGCTTATCAGGCCTACGATTGAATGTAGGCCTGATGAGGCATTTATGCCGCCATCAGGCATGGAGATGACTATGTTAGAAGATCTCAAACGTCAGGTACTGGAAGCCAATCTGGCGCTGCCAGAGCACAATCTGGTCACCCTGACCTGGGGCAACGTCAGCGCGGTTGACCGCGAAAGAGGCGTGTTCGTCATTAAACCTTCGGGCGTCGATTACAGCCTGATGACCGCAGACGATATGGTTGTGGTGAGTCTCGCGACGGGTGAAGTGGTCGAAGGCCATAAAAAACCGTCTTCGGACACGCCGACGCACCGTCTGTTGTATCAGGCGTTTCCGAGCATCGGCGGCATTGTTCACACCCATTCTCGCCACGCCACTATCTGGGCGCAGGCGGGTCAGTCGATCCCGGCGACGGGCACCACCCACGCGGACTATTTCTACGGTGCAATTCCCTGCACGCGCAAAATGACTGATGGCGAAATCAACGGTCAGTACGAATGGGAAACGGGCAACGTTATCGTCGAAACCTTCGAAAAACAGGGGATCGATGCCGCACAAATGCCCGGCGTGCTGGTCCATTCCCACGGCCCGTTTGCCTGGGGAAAAAATGCCGAAGATGCCGTGCACAATGCCATCGTGCTCGAAGAAGTCGCTTACATGGGGATTTTCTGTCGCCAGTTAGCGCCACAACTTCCGGATATGCAGCAAACGTTGCTGGATAAACACTACCTGCGCAAGCACGGCGCGAAGGCCTATTACGGGCAGTGACACCTGTATAAAACCACAGCAACTCAAAGCAAACCAGGCTATAATCAGGCCTGGTTTTCTATTTGAGTAGAGCGAGTGACGCAGGCGCGAGAAGGGTTTTTATTAACCCGTCACTGGCGGGATACCCCGCAGGGAACGGAAGTTACGTTCTGGCTGGCAACCGACGACGGTCCGCTGCAGGTGACACTTGCCCCGCAGGAATCGGTCGCATTTATTCCTGAATCACAACGCGCTCAGACCGAACGTGTGCTTCGCCGTGAGCGCGATGCCCGGCTGGCACCTCTCGCATTGAAAGACTTCCATCGCCAGCCGGTATTCGGCCTGTATTGCCGTTCCCATCGACAGCTGATGCGCCTCGAAAAACGACTCCGCGAAGAGGGCATTACCGTTTATGAAGCGGATATCCGTCCACCAGAACGCTATCTGATGGAGCGTTTTATCACCGCTCCGGTCTGGGTGGAAGGTGAGCCTCAGGGTAATGCGCTGACTAACGCACGCTTGAAGCCGAGCCCGCACTATCGTCCACCGCTGAAGTGGGTATCGCTGGATATCGAAACCACGCGCCACGGCGAGCTTTACTGCATTGGCCTTGAAGGTTGCGGTCAACGCGTGGTGTACATGCTGGGGCCTGAAAATGGCGACCCTTCTCAGCTCGATTTTCGGCTGGAGTATGTCGCCAGCCGCCCGCAATTACTCGAGAAGTTGAACGCCTGGTTTGCTGAACACGATCCGGATGTGATCATCGGCTGGAATCTAGTGCAGTTTGACCTCAAAGTCCTGCAAAAACATGCCGAACGTTACCGAATCCCGCTGACACTCGGACGCGGAAACGTTGAGATTGACTGGCGTGAGCACGGTTTTAAGAACGGCGTGTTCTTCGCTCAGGCCAATGGTCGTTTAATTATCGACGGTATCGAAGCGCTGAAATCCGCCTTCTGGAATTTCCCGTCGTATTCGCTGGAGTCCGTATCACGAGAGCTACTCGGTGAAGGCAAGTCTATCGATAATCCGTGGGACCGGATGGACGAAATTGACCGCCGCTTTGCCGAAGATAAGCCCGCACTGGCGAAATATAACCTTAAAGACTGCGAGCTAGTGACGCGCATTTTCCACAAAACGGAGATTATGCCGTTTTTACTGGAACGCGCGACGGTCAATGGCCTGCCTGCCGACCGTCACGGCGGTTCGGTTGCAGCCTTTGGCCACCTCTATTTTCCGCGGATGCACCGGTTGGGCTACGTTGCACCTAATCTCGGTGAAGTGCCACCACAGGCCAGTCCTGGCGGCTACGTCATGGATTCCCGACCCGGGCTTTACGACTCGGTGCTGGTGCTCGATTACAAAAGCCTGTACCCGTCGATTATCCGCACGTTTCTGATTGACCCTGTCGGCTTGGTGGAAGGCATGGCGCAGCCGGACGCCGAACACAGCACCGAGGGCTTTCTTGGCGCGTGGTTCTCCCGCACGCAGAACTGCCTACCGGACATCGTCGGGCAAATCTGGCACGGGCGCGATGAGGCCAAATTACACGGTAATAAACCGCTCTCGCAGGCGCTAAAAATCATCATGAACGCCTTCTATGGTGTGCTCGGCACCAGCGCCTGCCGCTTTTTCGATCCGCGCCTCGCCTCGTCGATAACCATGCGCGGTCATGCGATCATGCGTAAGACCAAAGAGCTCGTTGAATCGCAGGGTTACGACGTGATTTACGGCGATACGGACTCCACCTTTGTGTGGCTGAAACGTGCGCACAACGAGGAAGATGCAGCGAGAATTGGCCGTGAACTGGTTAAATTCGTCAATGCTTGGTGGTCAGCAGAGCTGCAAAAACAGGGGCTGACCAGCGCGATGGAGCTGGAGTTCGAAACCCATTTTTGCCGCTTCCTGATGCCCACCATTCGCGGCACCGAGACGGGCAGTAAAAAACGCTATGCGGGTATGATCCAGACTGGTGATGAACAGAAGATGGTGTTTAAAGGGCTGGAAACGGTGCGAACTGACTGGACCCCGCTGGCGCAACAGTTCCAGCAAACCCTGTTTTTGCGCATTTTTCGAAACGAGCCGTACCAGGATTTTATTCGCGAAACCATCGATAAGCTGATGGCCGGTGAGTTCGATGACAGGCTGGTGTACCGCAAGCAACTCAGGCGTCCGTTGGCGGAATATCAGCGCAACATTCCGCCGCATGTCCGTGCCGCACGGCTTGCCGATGAACATAACGCCAGGCTTGGCCGACCTTTACAATATCAATCTCGTGGCAGCATTAAATATGTCTGGACCACCAGCGGCCCGGAGCCGTTGGCGTATCAGCAGTCGCCGCTGGATTATGAACATTATCTGACTAAACAGTTAGAACCCATTGCTGATGGAATTTTGCCCTTTGTCCATGATGATTTTGCTACACTACTGACAGGACAGTTGGGGTTATTTTGACAGGTGACTAACACCCTGGCTTCCAGTACCATAGCGCCCTTTCCATTCCTGGACCCCAATTTTGACTCTCCGTGGTTTTTTCCGCGGAGGACAATTATTGCCTGCAATTGAAGATATAGAGCCCAAATTATATGCCTTTTACACTTGGTCAACGCTGGATCAGCGATACAGAAAGCGAGTTAGGATTAGGGACAGTCGTAGCGCTGGATGCGCGCATGGTCACACTCCTTTATCCGGCAACGGGTGAAAACCGACTGTACGCCCGCAACGACTCCCCCATCACCCGCGTGATGTTCAATCCAGGCGATACCATTACCAGCCACGATGGCTGGCAGCTGCGCGTTGACGAAGTAAAAGAAGAAAATGGCCTGCTGGCGTACACCGGTACGCGTCTGGACACCGAAGAAGAAGGCGTAGAACTGCGTGAAGTGTTGCTCGACAGCAAACTCATCTTCAGCAAGCCACAAGATCGTCTGTTTGCCGGGCAAATTGACCGTATGGACCGTTTCGCCCTGCGCTACCGTGCGCGTAAGTATCAGAGCGAAGAGTACCGTATGCCGTGGAGCGGCCTGCGCGGTCAGCGTACCAGTCTGATCCCACACCAGCTGCACATTGCCCACGACGTGGGTCGTCGCCACGCACCACGCGTCCTGTTGGCAGATGAAGTGGGTCTTGGTAAAACCATTGAAGCCGGGATGATCCTGCATCAACAGCTGCTGTCCGGTGCAGCCGAACGCGTTCTGGTTATCGTGCCGGAAACCCTGCAACATCAGTGGCTGGTCGAAATGCTGCGCCGCTTCAACCTGCGCTTTGCGCTGTTTGATGATGAGCGTTATGCCGAAGCGCAGCACGACGCGGATAACCCGTTTGAAACCGAACAGCTGGTGATTTGTTCGCTGGATTTCGTGCGCCGCAGCAAGCAGCGCCTGGAACACCTGTGCGACGCCGAGTGGGACATCATGGTGGTGGACGAAGCCCATCACTTGGTCTGGAGCGAAGACGCGCCGAGCCGTGAATATCAGGCCATCGAACAGCTGGCCGAACGCGTGCCGGGCATTCTACTTTTAACCGCGACGCCGGAACAACTGGGCCTCGAAAGCCACTTTGCGCGTCTGCGCCTGCTGGATCCGAACCGCTTCCACGATTTTGAGCAGTTCGTCGAAGAACAGCAGAATTTCCGTCCAGTAGCTGATGCCGTTTCTCTGCTCCTGAGCGGCGAGAAGCTGAATAACGACCAGATGAACGCCCTGAGCGAACTGATGGGCGAGCAGGATATTGAGCCATTGCTTTCGGCGGCGAACAGCAACAGCGATGACGGTGAAAGCGCCCGTCAGGAACTGATCTCGATGCTGATGGACCGCCACGGTACCAGCCGCGTACTGTTCCGTAATACTCGTCACGGCGTGAAAGGTTTCCCGAAACGCGAGCTGCACACCATCAAACTGCCGCTGCCGACGCAGTATCAGACCGCGATTAAAGTGTCCGGCATCATGGGTGCGCGTAAATCCTCAGAAGAACGCGCACGCGACATGCTCTATCCGGAGCAGATTTATCAGGAATTTGAAGGCGATACCGGCACCTGGTGGAACTTCGACCCACGCGTTGAGTGGCTGATGGGCTATCTGACCAGCCACCGCTCACAGAAAGTGCTGGTGATCTGCGCCAAAGCCGCCACTGCGCTTCAGCTGGAGCAAGTGCTGCGCGAGCGCGAAGGCATCCGTGCCGCCGTGTTCCATGAAGGCATGTCGATTGTTGAACGCGATCGGGCCGCCGCCTGGTTTGGCGAAGAAGATACCGGCGCGCAGGTGCTGCTGTGTTCTGAAATCGGCTCCGAAGGCCGTAACTTCCAGTTTGCCAGCCATCTGGTGATGTTCGATTTGCCGTTTAACCCGGATCTGCTGGAACAGCGTATTGGTCGTCTGGATCGTATTGGCCAGGCGCACGATATTCAAATCCACGTACCGTATCTGGAAAAAACCGCGCAGTCGGTGCTTGTGCGCTGGTTCCACGAAGGTCTGGACGCGTTCGAACATACCTGCCCGACCGGCCGCACTATTTACGACAACGTGCATCCGCAGCTGATTGAATACCTTGCGGCACCGGAAAATACCGATGGATTCGATGCGCTGATCAAAACCTGTCGCGAACAGCACGATGCGCTGAAAGCACAGCTTGAGCAGGGCCGTGACCGTCTGCTGGAGATCAACTCCAACGGCGGTGAAAAAGCGCAGGCACTGGCAGAAAGCATTGAAGAGCAAGATGACGACACCGGGCTTATCAGCTTCACGATGAACCTGTTCGACATTATCGGCATTAACCAGGATGACCGCGGTGAAAACCTGATCGTCCTGACGCCTGGCGATCATATGCTGGTTCCTGATTTCCCTGGCCTGCCAGAAGATGGCTGCACCGTAACCTTTGAGCGTGACGTGGCGCTGTCCCGCGAAGATGCGCAGTTCCTGACCTGGGAACATCCGCTGATCCGCAACGGTCTGGATCTGATTCTGTCCGGCGATACCGGCAGCAGCACCATTTCACTGTTGAAAAACAAAGCATTACCGGTTGGCACCCTGCTGCTCGAGCTGATTTATGTGGTTGAAGCGCAGGCACCGAAGCAGCTTCAGCTGCACCGTTTCCTGCCTGCAACGCCGGTCCGTATGCTTGTCGATAAAAACGGCAACAACCTTGCGGCGCAGGTCGAGTTTGAAACCTTTAACCGTCAACTCAGCGCCGTTAACCGTCACACAGGCAGCAAGCTGGTTAACGCCGTGCAGCAAGACGTCCACGCCATTCTGCAGCAGGGCGAAGCTCAAGTAGAAAAAGTGGCGAAGGCGCTGATAGAAGCGGCTCGTCAGGAAGCGGACGATAAGCTGAGCGCCGAGCTGTCGCGTCTGGAAGCGCTGAAGGCCGTCAATCCGAACATCCGTGATGACGAGCTGGAAGCGATTGAAAGCAATCGTCAGCAGGTAATGGAAGCCTTGGCGCAGGCCGGCTGGCGTCTCGATGCGCTGCGACTGATCGTCGTTACGCATCAGTAAGGAAAAAAGTATGGTACTGGAGTCCTACAATCCGCCACAGGATCCGTGGCTGGTGGTGCTCTATCAGGATGAGCACATCATGGTGGTCAACAAGCCCAGTGGCCTGTTGTCCGTCCCCGGCCGCCTGGACAGTCATAAAGATAGCGTGATGACGCGCGTGCAGCGTGATTTTCCGCAGGCTGAGTCGGTGCATCGTCTCGATATGGCGACCAGCGGCGTGATTGTTGTGGCTCTGACCAAAGCGGCGGAACGGGAGCTGAAACGCCAGTTCCGCGAGCGTGAACCGAAAAAGCAGTATCTGGCCCGCGTGTGGGGACATCCGGAAAAAGCCGAAGGGATGGTGGATTTACCTCTGATCTGCGACTGGCCGAACCGTCCAAAGCAAAAGGTCTGTTTCGAGACAGGCAAATCGGCGCAAACCGAATTTGAAGTGCTGGAGTTCGCCGATGACAACACCGCGCGGGTGCTGCTTAAGCCTATTACCGGCCGCTCGCATCAGTTGCGCGTGCATATGCAGGCGCTGGGGCATCCGATTCTGGGCGATCGTTTCTACGCCACGCCAGAAGCGCTGGCAATGGCACCTCGCCTTCTACTGCACGCAGAAATGCTGACCATTACCCATCCGCAGTTTGGCAATAGTATGACGTTTAAAGCACCCGTCGATTTTTGATTGGGGATGAGGCCGTCGGTGGCGTAGCCAGTCTGGACACGGACAGCGCACAATCACAGGAGCGTACATGAAGTACGTGACTGTGATGAGCACTGCCCTGATTCAAAATGGCAAGTAAACCAAGTCGATTTACTTAAAGCCTTTCTGTTCTTTGACGAGCTCATAAGCCCGTTGAATTTCTTGCGCTTTTTGCTTCGCCATTTCCATCATTTCCGGCGGTAAACCTTTCGCCACCAGCTTATCCGGGTGATGTTCGCTCATCAGCTTGCGATAGGCGCGCTTAATGGTTGTCGCATCATCCGTCGATTTCACACCGAGCACGTTACACGCATCTTCAAGCGTAGGGCCACGCTGCGCCTGCTGCCAGCCACCGCCGGACTGCGATTGCTGCTGATAGCCGCCACCGAACTGTGCGCCGCCCTGCATCATGCGCAGGAACTGTTCAAACTGGGCGCGCGAGATACCGAGTTCATCAGCAATGACAAACAGCACTTCACGTTCGTTAGGGTGCAATGAGCCATCGGCAAACGCGGCCTGAATCTGAATTTCCAGAAACATCCTAATCAAATCGAAGCGACCAAAACAGACACCACGGAATGCACGCATCTTTTCGCGCAGCGGGTAATTATCCGCTTTACCGACGCGGAAAGCCTGCTGCGCCGCGGTACGGGACTCGCCGTGAAGATTCATGCGGTCCATCAGAATACTGGCCACGTGAATATCCGCTTCGGTCACGCGACCTTTCGATTTGGTCAAATGCCCCATCACCTCAAAGGTGGTGGCAAAGAACAGCGACTGGCGCTCTTGCTGGTTAGCAAACAAATTGAGTCTGCGGCTACGCGCCTTATCAAACATGTGGCCAATCAGCAGTCCAAGCACCGCTCCCCAGAATCCGCCACCCATCATAAGTGCGACGGCCACACCAATCACTTTACCCCAATACTGCATAGACTCCCCGGATAGTCATAATCATCATGTCGCAGGTAATGGCTTCCGCCTTGATAAAAGGCGATTTTCACAGCGATGACCTGATGGTCAGTGCAGGACATAACCTATAATTTGCTTTATCATACTCGCCATTCAACACAGTGCCTAACGCCACTGGCTCGAAGCGGCAGGATTAACACTGGCGCGTGACCGATGAGTACGTTAGTCTCTGACCGTTTGCAAGCCGCGAAGCCACAGATGACGGAACAACAAATAAAACGTATGAAAAAACGTATTCCCACCCTTCTGGCAACCCTGATCGCCAGCGCCCTGTACAGTCAACAGGGTGCGGCGGCCGACCTCGCATCACAATGTATGCTGGGGGTACCAAGCTATACCCGTCCGCTGGTTCAGGGGGATACTAATAGCCTGCCTGTCACCATCAATGCCGATCATGCCAAGGGTAATTACCCTGATGATGCCGTATTTACCGGCAATGTCGATATTAATCAGGCGAACAGTCGATTACAGGCAGACGAAGTGCAATTGCACCAGAAGCAGGCGCCTGGACAGGCGGATCCGGTTCGCACCGTAGATGCTTTGGGCAATGTACACTATGACGATAATCAGGTGATCCTGAAAGGTCCTAAAGCCTGGTCAAATCTGAATACCAAAGATACCAACGTCTGGAAAGGCGACTATCAAATGGTCGACCGTCAAGGCCGTGGTACTGCTGACGTCATGAAACAGCGTGGCGAAAACCGGTACACCATTCTCGATAACGGAACCTTTACGTCCTGTTTGCCAGGTTCGAACACCTGGAGCGTGGTCGGGAGCGAAGTGATTCAGGACCGCCAGGAGCAGGTGGCCGAAATCTGGAACGCCCGCTTTAAAATCGGCCCAGTGCCGGTGTTTTATAGCCCTTATTTGCAGCTGCCGATTGGTGACAAACGCCGTTCAGGTTTCCTGATCCCGAATGCCAAATACAGCAGTAATAACGGTACGGAAATCTACCTGCCGTACTACTGGAACATCGCGCCGAACTTCGATGCCACCATTACGCCGCACTATATGGAAAAACGTGGCGGATTGATGTGGGAGAACGAATTCCGCTACCTGACCAAAGCTGGCGCCGGACTGTTTGAATTCGACTATTTGAATAAAGATAAAGTCTACGAAGACGAACACCCTGAAGACGATAATAGCCGTCGCTGGCTCTTCTACTGGCGACATGCCGGGGTGATGGACCAGGTGTGGCGCTTCAATGTCGACTACACCAAAGTCAGCGATCCGAACTACTTCAACGACTTCGATTCCAAATACGGTTCCAGTACCGATGGTTACGCCACGCAGAAATTCAGCGTTGGCTATGCCGTTGAGAACTTTAACGCCACCGTATCCAGCAAGCAGTTCCAGGTCTTTGATACAGAAAACTCGAATTCCTATTCTGCACAGCCGCAGCTGGACGTTAACTTCTACCAAAATGATGTTGGGCCGTTCGACACTCATGTCTACGGTCAGGTCGTGCATTTCAAAAACACCAATGACAACATGCCAGAAGCGACGCGTGTACACATTGAACCGACAATCGATTTACCACTGTCGAACGGTTGGGGAAGTATTGATACCCAAGCCAAGTTGATGGCGACACATTACCAGCAGGATGACGTCGACTGGTACAACACCCGTTATGGCACGAATCTGAAAGAAAACGTTAACCGCGTACTGCCGCAGTTTAAAATTGACGGCAAAATGGTCTTTGAGCGCGATATGGACTGGTCACAGGGCTATACCCAGACCCTCGAACCGCGCGTGCAGTACCTGTACGTACCGTACAAAGACCAAAGCGACATCATGTCCTACGACTCCACCTTGCTGCAATCGGACTATAGCGGCCTGTTCCGCGACCGTACCTATAGCGGCCTGGACCGGATCTCGTCGGCTAACCAGGTGACGACCGGCCTCACCTCTCGCGTTTATGATGAAAATGCCGTTGAACGTTTTAACGTTTCTGTGGGTCAAATCTACTACTTCACCCCGTCTCGTACCGGTGATGAAACGCAAGAATGGTCACAGAGCGATCAGAAAGGCTCGCTGGTCTGGGCCGGAGATACCTATTGGCGCATGAGCGATCAATGGGGCCTGCGCGGCGGTATTCAGTACGATACACGTCTGGATAACGTTGCCACCGGCAATGGCACTGTAGAGTATCGTCGCGATGAAAACCGCTTAGTCCAGTTGAACTACCGTTACGCCAGCCCGGAGTATATTCAGGCGACACTGCCTTCCTTCTCCACGGCACAGCAGTATAAAGACGGGATTTCCCAGGTGGGCATGACGGCAAGCTGGCCGGTCGTTGACCGTTGGTCTGTCGTTGGCGCGTATTACTACGACACCAACGCCAACAAACCAGCGGATCAGATGATAGCCGTACAATATAACTCCTGTTGTTATGCTATCCGTCTCGGCTATGAGCGTAAGCTCAACGGTTGGGATCCTAACAATGTCCAGGGTGTGTACGACAACGTCGTCGGCTTCAATATCGAACTGCGTGGCCTGAGTTCCAACTACGGTCTTGGCACACAGCAGATGTTGCGCTCGACAATTATGCCGTACCAAAGCTCTTTGTAACGCCACGGCTTAGAAACGTAATCCGCCTTTGCGGTTAATTGAAATGGAAAGAGTATGAAGAACTGGAAAACGCTGCTTCTCGGTATCGCCATGGTTGCGAATACCAGTTTCGCCGCCCCGCAGGTTGTCGATAAGGTAGCAGCTGTCGTAAATAACGGCGTTGTACTGGAAAGCGATGTCGATAATTTGATGCAGTCCGTAAAAGGAAATGCAGGCCAGGCCGGACAACAATTACCGGATGACGCAACGCTGCGTCACCAGATTCTGGAACGTCTGATCATGGACCAGATTGTCCTGCAGATGGGCCAGAAAATGGGCGTAAAAGTCACTGACGCACAGCTCGATCAGGCCATCGCCAACATCGCCAAGCAAAACAATATGTCGATGGATCAGATGCGTAGCCGTCTGGCCTACGATGGTATGAACTACAGCACCTATCGCGCGCAGATCCGCAAAGAGATGACTATCTCTGAAGTGCGTAATAACGAAGTTCGTCGTCGTATTACCGTACTGCCGCAGGAAGTTGATTCATTGGCTTCACAGATTGGCAATCAGAACGATGCCAGCACTGAGCTGAATCTGAGCCACATCCTGATCCCACTGCCGGAAAACCCAAGTTCTGACCAGGTTAACGAAGCGGAAGCTCAGGCGCGCTCTGTTGTCGATCAGGCAAACAAAGGCGCTGACTTCGGTAAACTCGCTATCACTTACTCCGCTGACCAACAGGCGCTGAAAGGTGGCCAGATGGGCTGGGGACGTATTCAGGAACTGCCGTCAATCTTCGCACAGGCCCTGAGCACCGCGAAAAAAGGCGATGTGATTGGTCCGATCCGTTCCGGTGTGGGCTTCCACATCATCAAAGTGAACGATCTGCGCGGTCAGAGCCAGAGCATTTCTGTGACCGAGGTTCATTCTCGTCACATCCTGCTGAAACCATCGCCAATCATGACTGACGATCAGGCTCGTGCGAAACTGGAAGCCGTGGCTGCGGACATTAAGAGTGGTAAAACCACCTTTGATAAAGCGGCGAAAGAACTGTCTCAGGACCCAGGTTCTGCAAACCAGGGCGGTGATTTAGGTTGGGGCACTCCGGACATGTACGATCCTGCATTCCGTGATGCACTGATGAAACTGAGCAAAGGTGAGCTCAGCGCGCCGGTTCACTCCTCGTTCGGCTGGCACCTGATTCAACTGCTGGATACCCGCAACGTGGACCGCACCGATGCAGCACAGAAAGACAAGGCTTACCGCATGCTGATGAACCGTAAGTTTGCTGAAGAAGCTGCAACCTGGATGCAGGAACAACGTGCCAGCGCGTACGTCAAAATTCTGAGCAACTGATGACACAGCCCCAGCGTGTGGTTATCACTCCCGGCGAACCCGCCGGGATTGGCCCAGACCTCGTGGTTCAACTGGCACAGTGTGACTGGCCTGTTGAACTGGTGGTTTGCGCCGATGAAACGCTTCTGACAGACCGGGCAGCAATGCTCGGTTTGCCGTTAACGCTCCTGCCCTACGATGCCGCTCTGGCACCTGTGCCGCAAAAAGCCGGTACGCTGACTCTCCTTCCCGTTCCCCTTCAGGCTCCCGTTACACCTGGCACACTAAACGTGCTGAACGGTCCTTATGTGGTGGAAACCCTGGCGCGCGCCTGCGATGGCAGTACTGAAGGTGAGTTTGCGGCCCTGATTACCGGGCCGGTACAAAAGAGCATCATCAACGATGCCGGGATTGCGTTTACCGGACACACCGAATTCTTCGAAGAGCGTTCTCACACTGCAAAAGTGGTGATGATGCTGGCGACAGAAGAACTGCGTGTCGCACTCGCCACTACCCATCTGCCGCTTAAAGCCATCAGCGATGCGATTACGACAGATGTCCTGCGCGACGTGATTACCATTCTTGATACCGACCTGCGCACGAAGTTTGGCATTGCCAGGCCGCATATCCTGGTGTGTGGGCTGAACCCGCATGCCGGTGAAGGCGGGCATATGGGGATGGAAGAAATAGACACCATCATTCCGGTGCTCGAAGAAATGCGCGCGAAGGGCATGAATCTGAGTGGGCCGCTGCCCGCAGATACCCTGTTTCAGCCAAAATATCTCGACAATGCCGACGCAGTACTCGCGATGTACCACGATCAGGGCCTGCCCGTGCTAAAATACCAGGGTTTCGGCCGTGCCGTGAATATCACGCTCGGTTTACCTTTTATCCGTACGTCCGTTGACCACGGCACCGCGCTAGAACTGGCGGGTCAGGGGAAAGCAAACGTCGGCAGTTTTATTACGGCGCTTAATCTCGCCATCAAAATGATCAGTAACTCTCAATGAATAATCGAGTCCATCAGGGCCACTTAGCCCGAAAACGCTTCGGGCAAAACTTCCTCAACGATCAGTTTGTCATCGACAGCATCGTTTCGGCCATCAACCCGCAGAAAGATCAGGCCATTGTTGAAATCGGCCCGGGTCTTGCCGCATTGACCGAGCCGGTTGGCGAACGTCTGGATAAACTGACCGTCATCGAACTGGACCGTGATCTGGCTGCACGCCTGCAAACGCACCCGTTCCTTGGACCAAAGCTGACCATTTTTCAGCAAGATGCGATGACCATGAACTTCGGCGAGCTGTCGAAAGAAATGGGCCAGCCGCTACGCGTATTCGGTAACCTGCCGTACAACATCTCTACCCCGCTGATGTTCCACCTGTTTAGCTATACTGATGCCATTGCCGACATGCACTTCATGCTGCAAAAAGAAGTGGTAAACCGTCTGGTTGCAGGGCCAAACAGTAAGGCGTATGGTCGTTTAAGCGTCATGGCGCAATACTACTGCCAGATTATCCCTGTGCTGGAAGTGCCGCCAACCGCCTTTACGCCGCCGCCAAAAGTGGATTCTGCCGTTGTTCGCCTGGTGCCTTACACCACGCTACCGCATCCGGTTAAAGAGGTTCGTGTGTTAAGCCGAATTACCACCGAAGCGTTCAACCAGCGTCGTAAGACGATCCGCAACAGCCTCGGCAATATCTTCTCTGTCGAATTGCTGATCGAGCTTGGCGTTGACCCGGCGATGCGTGCAGAAAATATCTCTGTGGCCCAGTACTGCCGCCTGGCAAACTGGCTGTCAGAAAATGCGCCCCAGAAGGAGAGCTAAACCATGATCAATTCGCCCCGCGTCTGTGTCCAGGTACAAAGCGTCTACATTGAGTCCCAGTCCTCACCGGACGATGAACGCTATGTTTTTGCTTATACGGTCACGATTCGTAATCTGGGGCGAGGATCGGTGCAGCTGCTTGGGCGCTACTGGTTGATTACTAACGGCCACGGTCGTGAAACCGAGGTTCAGGGTGAAGGTGTAATCGGCGTTCAGCCGCACATTGATCCGGGTAACGAATATCAGTACACCAGCGGTGCCGTGCTGGAAACACCACTCGGCACCATGCAGGGTCACTATGACATGATCGATGCTGACGGTAATCCGTTCAGCATTGATATTCCCGTTTTCCGTCTGGCCGTGCCAGCTCTCATCCATTGATAAAATGAGCACATACCTTATTGGCGACGTTCACGGCTGCTACGATGAACTGATCGCGTTATTAAAGCAGGTTGAATTTACTCCCGGACGAGACACGCTGTGGCTGACAGGCGATCTGGTGGCCCGCGGCCCCGCATCGCTCGACGTGCTGCGCTACGTGAAATCTCTGGGTGATAGCGTGCGTATGGTGCTCGGCAATCACGATCTGCATCTGCTGGCGGTGTTCGCCGGGATCAGTCGCAACAAGCCGAAAGACCGACTCACGCCGCTGCTGGAAGCGCCGGATGCTGACGAACTGCTGAACTGGCTACGCCGTCAGCCGCTGCTGCAAGTTGATAAAGAGAAGAAACTGGTGATGGCCCATGCCGGGATCACTCCGCAGTGGGATCTTGATACTGCTGAGCTTTGCGCCCGCGACGTTGAAGCGGTGCTGTGCAGCGACTCCTACCCGTTCTTCCTTGACGCCATGTATGGCGATTTGCCAAACCATTGGTCGCCAGAGCTGACGGGTCTTGCGCGTCTGCGCTTTATCACCAATGCCTTTACGCGGATGCGCTACTGCTTCCCGAACGGTCAACTCGATATGTACACCAAAGAGTCTCCGGAAAACGCGCCTGCGCCGCTAAAACCGTGGTTTGCCATTCCTGGCCCCGTTACTGAAGAGTACAGTGTCATTTTTGGCCACTGGGCTTCGCTGGAAGGCAAAGGGACCCCGGAAGGGATTTACGGTCTGGATACCGGATGCTGCTGGGGTGGGGATTTAACGTGTCTGCGCTGGGAAGATAAGAAGTATTTTGTGCAGCCGTCTAATCGTCATCTCGATCTCGGCGAAGAAGAAGCCGTCGCGTCTTAATATTATCCCCTCGGACCACAAGGACGAGGGGATAAACATTAGCGACGTTCTAAAATCTCAAAGCAATAGCTGTGCGAGTTCTGCTCGTCGGCATCATGAAACTCACTGAACGTAGATTCCCAATGATCCGGATCGTAATCCGGGAAATGGGTATCTCCCTCCACTTCAGCATCAATGTGTGTCAGGTACAGACGCTGTGCGCGCGGCAGGAACTGCTCGTACACACGGCCTCCACCGATCACCATGATCTCTTCTGCATCACCGCAGGCAGCAATGGCGTCATCTACCGACTTTACCCACTCAACACGATCGTCAGTGCCCGGCTGGCTGCTAATGACGATGTTTTTACGGCCCGGCAACGGACGACCGATGGATTCCCAGGTCAGGCGACCCATCACCACAGGTTTGTTGAGTGTGGTACGTTTAAACCAGGCGAGATCGGCAGGCAGGTTCCAGGGCATGGCGTTTTCCATGCCGATAACGCGATCCACCGCTAACGCCGCAATCAGACTGATCATTGAAATATCCCGGATGTAAAAATTGCCGCCACTATACGGAAAGCTTAATCTTTCGTCGACAATAGGGAGAGTAAAGAAGACGAAATATTTTCGCCTTCTCACTAAGTGCCCGTTATACCGATGGTTTCGCCTCTGGCTCGTCAGCCGGATTACCGGTGTGCTTTCCTTCCTCGGTTCCCTGCCAGCCATGACGCTGAATGATCGACATGTTACTGCGGTCTTCGTTGATGATATCGGCCAACATCGCACTGGTGCGTTTGAACGCTGCGGCGAAGGATGCATCGTCTTCATCCGCCATCTCGACCATCTCTTCTATCATTCGCACATTGAAACGGCGGAACACATCCGCGCGCTCGCGGGCTTCATAAGCGCCAAGCCCCAACGCTTCCAGCGCCATGCGACCTGACTTCAAAGCGCCTTCAAACGTTTCACGCTCCGGCGCTTCGATACCCGCCTGGCGCAACTGAATGTAGTGATCTATATCGCGGGCGCGGGCGATAATCCGCAGATGCGGAAAATGCTCTTTCGCCAGTTCCGTCAGTTCGAGGTTAGTTTTCGGATCGTCAATGCCGTTGATCAGCACTTCCGCCCGGGCCGCACCGGCTGACTCAAGCATATCGACCCGCGTCGCGTCGCCGTAAAACACCTTCATATCGAATTTACGCAGCGTATCGACGTGGTCCGGATCGTGATCGAGAATGACCATTTTAACGCCGCTCGACAACAGCAGACGGCCTGTTATCTGACCAAAACGACCAAACCCGGCGATAATCACCCGCGGCTGCTCTTCATCAATTTCATCCGCCTCGCGATCGTCCCCGCCTTTAGCCTTCTCCATGCGTGACAACAGCACCAGTAAAATCGGCGTGGCCGCCATCGACAACGCCACCGTCAGGGTCAACGCTTTAGCCCATTCTGGGTCCAGCACTTTCGCCATCTGCGCCGCACCAAACACCACAAACGCAAACTCACTACCCTGTCCTAATAACGCTGCAAACCAAAGGCGCTGGGCTTTCGGCACGCCAAGCGGGCGCGCGATCAGCCACAGCATCACCGCTTTAATGATAAGGAATCCTGCCAGCAAAATCAGAATACGTAGCGGATGGGTCACCAGGGTTCCGAAGTCGATAGACATGCCGACGCCGATGAAGAACAGCCCCAACAGCAGGCCTTTAAACGGTTCGATATCACTTTCCAGCGCATGGCGATATTCCGAACTCGCCAGCAACACGCCGGCCAGAAATGCGCCCATCGCCATCGATAAGCCCACTTCTTCGAGCAGCAATCCAAAACCGAAAACCAGGAACAGCGCGACGGCGCTGAATACTTCGCGCAGGCCTGATCGCGCGACAAAACGCAGTACCGGTCGCGTAACGTAGCGCCCGAGTAAAATCACCAGCACCAGCACTCCGGCGACTTTCAGGGCGGAAAGCCCAAAAACCGCGAGCGTGGTAGTCGCCCCGCTGGAGGCCAGCAGAGGGATCATCGCCACGAGCGGAATCGCCGCGATATCCTGAAACAGCAGCACCGCAAACGTACTGCGGCCAAGCTGAGAGACAGTCAGATTACGTTCGCTCATCGCCTGCATGGCGATAGCCGTGGAAGAGAGCGCCAGCGTCAGGCCGATAAGTTCGGCCACTTTCCAGTCAAGACCGAGCAGCATGCAGAAACCACCGATCAGTACGCCACACGCCACCATTTGCAGCGCTCCGCCGCCGAATACCGAGGCGCGAAGCTTCCATAAACGCTGCGGATCGAGCTCAAGGCCAATGACAAACAACATCAGCACCACGCCGATTTCAGCGAAGTGCAGAATAGCCTCGGCATCCGTCACCAGCCGCAAACCCCACGGCCCAATGATGCAGCCTGCGATCAGGTATCCGAGCACGGAACCTAATCCCAGACGCACCGCAATCGGCACGATAAGCGCCGCCGAACCGAGGTAAATCAGGGCCTGAATCAGCGTATGGCTATCCATGATGCACCTCCTGCCACTCGAGCAGACGCTGTTTGTAATGCCGGGCCTCGGCGACAAGCGTTTCATCATCGCAGATAAAGGTGCAATGCATGGCGAACGGAGGCAGCCAGTTCAGGCCACAATATAACGCCGTCGCCTGTAATGGCTGCGCCAGCACGTCAAAACCGGGGAAACTGCCAATCGCGAAATGATCATCTCCGCCACCGGTAGTCACCGCCCACAACAGGCTTTTACCGTGCAGCGCTTTTCCGCCGTGCCCGTAGGCCCAGCCATGAGACAGGACTTTATCAATCCAGAGTTTGAGGAGCGGCGGCACGCTGTACCACTGCATGGGATGTTGCCAGATGACCAAGTCGGCGCGGGAAAGCGCCTCTTGCTCAGCGGCAATATCGATATTGAAATCGGGATAGAGGTGATACAGAGAGCGAATTTCTACGCCGTCAATTTCCCTTGCCTGCTCAAGCATCCGCTTATTCGCATGAGAATGCTGCGGATAAGGATGCGCATAAATAATCAGAATCATCGGTTAGCCTGTTGTCTATTTCACTGCTTTATCAGCAAAGTGTAGTCATTCAACAGACAGGCTAACAGCGAAGATTGCTGAACTAGTTGTCCAGTTCGCCCATCGATTTAACCTGGTCGCGGTTAATTTGCTCGGTCTTACCGGTTTCGGCATTTTTGTAGGAAACCAGACCGGTGTCGCTATCCACTTCTGGCTTACCGTCGGTGACGATGGTTTTACCGTCGGTCGTTTTCAGCGTCTGGTTTGAGGAACAACCCGCGACGGTAAACAGGGCAGCTGCGGCAAAAATAGAAGAAATGAGAAGGTTATTACGCATGGTGTTCTCCCGTGCTCTTACGTTATGAAAGGTTATCTGATTAACCATTTTAGGCTAACTGACTGAACACAGATGGAAAACCAGAACACTCTGAAGATGAGGAAAATGCGGGGAAAGGTAAAAGCAAAACGGCAACCCAGAGGTTGCCGTTATTCGTATTTGCGCCCTCTCTCTGTGAAAGAGAGCTGGAGTGAGGGCATCAGGCCGCACACTCCATACAGCGAGGCTTACTTATTAATCTGCGCGTGCATTTCCTGCACCGAAATCACTTTCTCGGTCGCATCCGCATTCAGCGCCATGGCTGTCGCGAAACCACCGTTCAGGGTCGTGTCGTAATGCACTTTGTACTGCAGCGCGCTGCGGCGAATCAGCTTGGAGTCTTCAATCGCCTGACGACCTTCGGTGGTGTTGATGATGTAGGTATATTCGCCATTCTTGATACGGTCCTGAATGTGCGGACGACCTTCATGCACCTTGTTCACCAGACGCGGGTTAATACCTGCTTCGCCCAGAACAACTGCAGTCCCGTGGGTCGCATCCAGTTCGAAGCCCTGTTTCAGCAGTTTTGCCGCCAGATCTACCACACGCTCTTTGTCACCTTCACGCACGGAGAGCAGCGCACGGCCCTGCTTCTTCATGGTGGAGTTGCTACCGAGCTGCGCTTTAGCAAATGCTTCTGCGAAGGTACGGCCAACGCCCATCACTTCACCGGTCGAGCGCATTTCTGGCCCTAACAGTGGGTCAACGCCCGGGAATTTGTTGAACGGCAGCACCACTTCTTTCACCGAGTAATATGGCGGGATGATTTCCTGAGTATGGCCCTGCTGTACCAGCGTCTGACCGACCATCACGCGCGCCGCCACTTTCGCCAGCGGCAGGCCGGTGGCTTTGGAGACGAACGGTACGGTACGCGCCGCACGCGGGTTGACTTCAATCAGATACACTTCGTTGTCTTTCACAGCAAACTGGACGTTCATCAAACCGCGAACTTGCAGTTCGAAAGCCAGTTTTTGCACCTGTTGGCGCATCACGTCCTGGATTTCTTTGCTCAGGGTATACGCTGGCAGAGAACATGCAGAGTCACCGGAGTGAACACCAGCCTGTTCGATGTGTTCCATAATGCCGCCAATCAGCACGCTTTCGCCGTCGCAGATGGCATCCACGTCCACTTCAACTGCATCGTCGAGGAAACGGTCCAGCAGCACTGGCGCATCGTTAGAGACGCTTACCGCGGTCTGGAAGTAGCGACGGAGGTCAGCTTCGTCATACACGATTTCCATCGCACGACCACCGAGCACATAGGACGGGCGCACCACCAGTGGGTAGCCAATCTCTTTCGCCTTCTCTACTGCCATTTCAATGGTCGAAACCGTAGCGTTCGCAGGCTGTTTTAACTTCAGACGGTCAACCGCCTGCTGGAAACGCTCGCGGTCTTCTGCACGGTCGATAGCATCCGGGCTGGTACCGATAATAGGCACACCTGCGGCTTCCAGGGCACGAGCCAGTTTCAGTGGAGTCTGGCCACCGTACTGCACGATAACGCCCTTAGGCTTCTCGATGCGTACGATTTCGAGCACGTCTTCAAAGGTCACGGGTTCGAAGTACAGACGGTCTGAGGTGTCGTAATCGGTGGAAACAGTCTCTGGGTTACAGTTGACCATGATGGTCTCGTAACCGTCTTCACGCAGCGCCAGAGAGGCGTGAACACAGCAGTAATCGAATTCGATACCCTGACCGATACGGTTAGGGCCGCCGCCGAGAACCATGATTTTATCGCGGTCTACGGACGGGTTCGCTTCACACTCGTCTTCGTATGTGGAGTACATGTACGCGGTATCGGTGGAGAATTCTGCCGCACAGGTGTCCACGCGCTTGTAGACCGGGTGCAGGTTGTATTGCTCACGCAGCTTGCGGATTTCTGACTCGCGAACGCCCGCCAGTTTTGCCAGACGCGCATCGGCGAAACCTTTGCGCTTCAGCGTACGCAGGAAATCAGCGTTCAGGCCAGTAATACCGACTTCCGCCACGTTTTCCTCAAGGCGCACCAGCTCTTCAATCTGTACCAGGAACCAGCGGTCGATGTTGGTCAGGTTGAAGACGCCGTCGACTGACAGGCCCGCACGGAAGGCATCAGCGATGTACCAGATACGCTCTGCACCCGCATCTTTCAGCTCGCGGCGAATCTTGGTCAGCGCTTCCGGGTCATCCAGGCTCACTTTCGGGTCGAAACCGGTCGCGCCCACTTCCAGGCCGCGCAGCGCTTTCTGCAAGGATTCCTGCTGAGTGCGGCCAATCGCCATGACTTCGCCGACGGATTTCATCTGCGTGGTCAGGCGGTCGTTAGCGCCCACAAATTTCTCGAAGTTAAAGCGAGGGATTTTGGTCACAACGTAGTCGATGGACGGTTCGAAGGACGCCGGAGTGCGACCGCCGGTGATGTCATTCATCAGTTCATCGAGGGTGTAACCCACAGCCAGTTTCGCGGCCACTTTAGCAATCGGGAAACCCGTCGCTTTGGACGCCAGCGCGGAAGAGCGGGACACGCGCGGGTTCATTTCAATAACAATCAGACGACCATTTTTCGGGTTCACAGAAAACTGGACGTTAGAGCCGCCGGTTTCCACGCCGATTTCACGCAGCACCGCCATCGAGGCGTTACGCATGATTTGGTATTCTTTGTCGGTAAGGGTCTGCGCCGGGGCCACAGTGATGGAGTCACCGGTGTGGATACCCATCGCATCGAAGTTTTCGATAGAGCAGACGATGATGCAGTTGTCGTTTTTATCACGGACCACTTCCATCTCGTACTCTTTCCAGCCAATCAGCGACTCATCAATCAGCAGCTCTTTGGTTGGGGAAAGATCCAGACCGCGTTCGCAAATCTCTTCGAACTCTTCACGGTTGTACGCGATACCGCCACCGGTGCCGCCCATGGTGAAGGACGGACGGATGATACACGGATAACCGACGTCTGCGGCTACCGCAAGCGCTTCTTCCATATTGTGTGCAATGCCAGAACGCGCGGTGTCGAGGCCGATTTTTTTCATCGCTACGTCGAAACGACGGCGGTCTTCTGCTTTATCAATCGCGTCAGCCGTGGCGCCAATCATGGTCACGCCGAACTCTTCGAGCACGCCCTGACGTTCCAGCTCCAGCGCACAGTTCAGTGCTGTCTGGCCGCCCATGGTTGGCAGCACCGCGTCCGGGCGCTCTTTTTCAATAATCTTGCGAACCACTTCCCAGTGAATCGGCTCGATGTAGGTCGCATCGGCCATTTCCGGGTCGGTCATGATTGTCGCCGGGTTGGAGTTCACCAGGATGACACGGTAACCTTCTTCACGCAGCGCTTTACACGCCTGGGCACCGGAGTAGTCGAACTCACAGGCCTGACCGATAACGATCGGGCCAGCGCCAAGGATCAGGATGCTTTTTATGTCTGTACGTTTTGGCATGGTTTTCTCAGCTCCTGATTATTTAGCGGTCTTACGGTATTGCTCGATAAGTTCGATGAAGTGATCGAACAGCGGCGCAGCATCGTGCGGGCCTGGGCTCGCTTCCGGATGACCCTGGAAACTGAACGCGGGCTTATCGGTACGATGAATACCCTGCAAGGTACCGTCGAACAGTGACTTGTGCGTGACGCGCAGGTTGGCAGGCATCGACGCTTCGTCCACCGCAAAACCATGGTTCTGGGCGGTGATCATCACCGTGTCGTTGTCGATATCTTTCACCGGATGGTTGCCGCCGTGGTGGCCGAACTTCATCTTGATGGTTTTCGCACCGCTCGCCAGCGCCAAAAGCTGATGGCCGAGGCAGATGCCAAATACCGGAATATCGGTTTCGAGGAATGTCTCAATCGCGGTAATCGCGTAATCACATGGGGCCGGGTCGCCTGGACCGTTGGAGAGGAAAATCCCGTCCGGATTCATTTTCAGCACGTCCTCGGCAGAGGTTTGTGCCGGCACGACCGTCAGTCGGCAGCCGCGGTCAACCAGCATGCGCAGGATGTTACGCTTCGCGCCGTAGTCGTAGGCCACCACGTGGAACGGCAGCTCTTCTTCTTTCTTCGCTTCAGGCAATTCATCTGCCAGCGTCCAGCTACCCTGAGTCCAGCTGTAGCACTCGGTGGTCGTCACTTCTTTCGCCAAATCCATACCGTTCAGACCTGGGAAGGCCTGGGCTTTTTCCAGCGCCAGGGTGGCGTCCAGATTATCACCGGCAATGATGCAGCCGTTCTGAGCGCCTTTTTCACGCAGCAGGCGGGTCAGCTTGCGGGTATCAATATCGGCAATCGCCACGATATTGTGACGTTTCAGGTAAGAAGAGAGGTCTTCGGTGTTGCGGTAGTTGCTGGCAATCAGTGGCAGGTCGCGAATGATGAGGCCTTGAGCGTGTACCTGGGAAGATTCTTCGTCAGCAGCATTGGTGCCGACATTACCGATATGGGGATAAGTGAGAGTGACGATTTGGCGAGAATAGGAGGGATCAGTGAGGATTTCTTGATAACCGGTCATTGAAGTATTGAAAACGACTTCCCCAACCGCCGTGCCCGTTGCCCCTATGGCCCGACCGTGAAACTGGGTTCCGTCTTCCAGAACCAAAAGCGCTGACTTAATCAAAACATCCTCCAGAGAATATTCACTCAGTTTATCTGCATATTAATTCACTCACAATGACGAATCAATGCAAATCTGCTGCGCGCGAAATTCGTGCAAACGGCGGCATTCTGGATATTTACGGGGAGAAAGTCAACGTAAACGAGGGGTTTTTTTATGTCATTTTGCGCCACTGGGGGATATGACGCTGTAAAGCAGGCAAAAAGATCAGCTAATGGCCTTTCAAGACAAGCCTGAACACCAGGATAATTGTTAAACCAGCCAAGTGAAAGTAAAAAAGTGGACCGGATGGTCAAATTTCACTTTCAGTAGAGTAAAAAACAGAGAAAACAACCAATAACAACGCTCTAAAACAAAAATAACCATAAAACACAAATAAAAACAAAAACAAATAAAAAACACATATAAAACAGCAGATTAAAAATCACAAAAGAACACAAAAAAGCCACGAAAGCAGGACAAAAAACCATCGTGGACTTTGAAATAATCACATGTGAAAGTTATCGTACAAATAACGCTCTATACCCATCAGTTTATTGCGATCGTAATGACCAAAGAACAATCCCCCACCCAAGCCATTGATTGCCACTCCACTGGCCGTAATCAATGCAGAGGTTATATCACCGCTTTTTAAAGCCGTTACCGTATCCCGCGCAAAGACTCGTGACTCTGCAAGTGAGGCGGATGTTTCATACAGTCGTCCTGTTGAGACTGACGTCAAATTGCGCGAAATACTTTGATAGGCTTGTTCTGATATTCCTACTCGATGAACACGTAACATTTGGTTTACACAATAAACGGCCTGGGCATAGATGGAAAACTGGCTCATCCCCATGATTTGCCCGGCAAGATGCGCCCGACGAGTCAACCCTTGTGCATCATTCTCATATGGCATTGTATTATCCTTAATACGGAAACCCGATCAAAAAATATTATGCAGAAAAATAGATGAAATATGTCCTGCGCCAACAATCATATTTATTAAATTTTTTTCGGGTATCTTCAGAATGTATAAATGTGAAAGACCACTCATTTATTCAGGGGAAAGGAAAGCAACTGAGGAAAGGGTATTAATCTCGTGAATTCATTAAGAAAAAACATAAGGGCAATAAATTATTGCCCTCTGCAATCAATAAACTTTGACTGCCACAACCACATCACGATGGGTAAAATCGTTATAAATTGTTCAGATCAAGCACATCACGCATATCAAAAAGACCGTTACGCTTCTCTTTAAGCCACAACGCCGAGCGAACGGCGCCATTGGCGAAGGTCATGCGGCTTGAGGCTTTATGCGTGATTTCAACGCGTTCACCAATATCGGCGAACATCGCGGTATGTTCCCCGACAATGTCCCCCGCACGCACGGTCGCAAAACCGATAGTGCCAGGTACCCGCTCACCGGTATAGCCTTCACGGCTGTACACGGCGCACTCTTTCAAATCTTTATCCATGGCATGAGCAATCGCTTCGCCCATCGCCAGTGCCGTGCCTGATGGTGCATCCACTTTGTGACGATGATGCGCTTCGATGATTTCGATGTCGGTATAATCGCCCATTACCTTCGCGGCCTTTTCCAGCAGTTTCAGCATCACGTTCACGCCGACGCTGAAGTTCGCGGCAAACACAATCGCAATGCTTTCTGCCGCATCACGGATCGCCTGTTTGCCCGCATCATCAAACCCGGTGGTGCCGATTACCATGCCTTTACCGTGCTGGCGACAAAAAGTCAGATGCTGCAGCGTGCCTTCCGGACGGGTGAAATCGATGAAGACATCGAAATCATCCTTCACTGCATCAAGGCTGCTTTGAACCTTAACACCCGTCGCACCAACGCCTGCGAGTTCACCAGCGTCTGCACCCAGCAGAGAAGAACCCTCACGCTCCAGCGCCGCACCCAGCTTAATGCCTGCCAGCTGTGTCGCCGCCTGAATCAGTTGCCGTCCCATACGGCCGCCCGCGCCTGCAATAGCAACGCGGATGTGTCCATCTTGCATATCTATTCTCTTCGTTAATACAATGTAAATCGTTTTCAGAGTAACCAGCGCCTAAGCACCCTGCCACTAAAAACGGCGATAATTAGAATTTAACGTGAAACTGCAGCCAGTATCAGTAAAAGACATGATCAGCGAAAACCACAGGATTCCCTGACCACCAGCGCTGGGGGCAGAATTATCCGTTTCGGTGGTTCGCTATTGCCCTGAATCCGACTGAATAACAGCTCTCCGGCCTTACGCCCTATCTCTTTCGCAGCAACGGAAACCGTGGTCAATGCGGGCTGTACCAGTGCCGCTTCGGTGATATCGTCAAAGCCGACCAGCGCAAAATCTCGTCCCGGCTCGCGGCCCGCTTTGCGCAGCGCCAGCATGACCCCCAGCGCGACAATATCCTGATAGCACACGGCGGCGGTAATCTGCGGAAATTGACGAAAAAGCGCTTCCGCCACCCGCGCACCATCACTTTGACTTGCCTGCGAGGCGATAATCCACTCCGGCTTCGGCGCCACGCCATATTCCAGCAGCTTACTGGTAAATCCGCCGATACGCTCAGCACGAGTCCCCGAATTCAGGCTCCCGCCAATAAACGCAATATGGCGATGACCCAGTTTCAGCAAATGCGTGGTCGCCATCCGCGAACCGAGAAAGTTATCGGTGCCGACGAAATCAAAATCTGGGTCATCCAGCGGGCGTACCACCATAATCGCCGGAATGTTGCGCCGCTTCAGACCATCAAAAAAAGCCTGCGGCGTGCCTCTCGCCGCGCAAAGCACCATTCCACAGGCGCTATTTCGCATTAGCGAATCGACAAACTTCTGCTGCCGCTCTTCCGACTCTTCGCTGTTAGCCAGAAATAGCAGCATCTCATGACGTTCCATTTCATGACTCAGCCCGGCAGTCATCTCACCGTAAAACGGGTTGGTAATATCGTGCAACAGCAGCCCGACCTGGTTGCTGCTGCGGTTGCGCAGATTCGCGGCGGTCTGGTTATAAACATAGCCGGACTCATCCAGCGCCAGGAGCACTCTTTCCCGGGTTGCCTGTGAGATACGCCCGCGGTTTCGCAGCACCATCGATACCGTGGCGGTCGACACTCCGGCTTTCGCGGCGACCTGCGCCAGCGTAACAGTGGTCATGATTCCTCCTCGTGTTTCCCACAGATTAATCGAGTAACCTCAATTTTGCATTATTCCCTGTGAGACGCTTCACAACCTGATAGATAAAAACCACCCGGCGCGGATTTTTGCCGGGTTAATCCCATTAACCACCCTTCCCTCCCTCGGTTAATCGATTAATCTTAATCCATGAACGTTGGGAGAGAAGAATGAAATCGACGACCTACGATAAATCCCCTGAAGTCCAGGTTCAGGGTTACGACGAGCAGGCCTGGCAAGGCTGGCCTGCATTACTTGTTGCACTCAATGACCGACTTTCTGTCGCCAAAAAAACCGTGCTGGTGATCGACTGCTATCCCGGCGTGCGTCTTATGGAACTGGAGCAGGCGTTGAAGGCACAGTTCGCGGGTAGTTACCTGTTGAATGTCGAAGCTGCTCGCAGAAATGAAGAATCTCTGCACACCTTACTGGCCCGAAATCTGACTGACGATCGCGTGTTTGGCGTGCTTTCCTGCCATCAGCTCACTGAATTTTTTGACCCGCACCAGCTTGCCGCTCTGCGCCAGCAGGTGGCGGACGCCAGCGGGCTGGTGATTGTCTACGGCCCCGGGGCAGCCTTGGTCCACAACGGCGACATACTGGTGTATGCCGATTTACCACGCTGGGAAATTCAGCAGCGGATGCGCAGTGGTGAACTGGGAAACTGGGGCGCGGAAAATAATGATGAAGATATTTTGCGTCGCTACAAGAGAGCCTTTTTTATCGAATGGCGGGTGTTCGATCGCCATAAAACGCCTTTATTACAACGCGCCGATTTCCTGCTGGATACTACCGTGGCGGACCATCCCGCGATGGTCAGCGGCGAAGCGCTCCGCGGCGGTCTGGCGCACACCGTCCAGCGCCCGTTTCGCGTCGTACCGTTTTTTGATCCCGGCGTCTGGGGCGGTCAGTGGATGAAAAACCAGTTCGATCTCGATCCCTCGAAACCTAACTACGCCTGGTGTTTTGACTGCGTGCCCGAGGAAAACAGCCTGTTGCTACGGTTTGGCGACGTGCGGATCGAGATCCCTTCTCTGGATGTGGTGTTGATTCACCCGCGCGAATTATTGGGCGAAAAAGTCCATGCGCGTTTTGGGGCAGAGTTTCCGATTCGCTTCGATTTTCTCGACACCATCGGCGGGCAGAACCTCAGTTTCCAGGTGCATCCGCTGACCGAATATATCCAGCAGCAGTTCGGCATGCACTACACCCAAGATGAGAGCTACTACATCCTGGATGCAGAGCCTGATGCAGTGGTGTATCTCGGGACGAAAACCGGGATCGATCCGCAGGCGATGCTGGACAATTTACATCAGGCAGCGCATGGCCAAACCGATTTTGACGATGAGCATTTCGTCAATCAGATCCCGGCGCGCAAGCACGATCATTTCCTGATCCCGTCAGGCACCGTTCACTGTTCCGGTTCGGGCACGATGGTGCTGGAGATAAGCGCCACACCGTATATTTTCACTTTCAAGCTCTGGGACTGGGGTCGACTGGGAATGGACGGCCTGCCAAGACCGGTGCATCTGGAACACGGTGAAAAGGTAATCGACTGGCAGCGCGATACCCAATGGGTGCATGAACATCTGGTGAACTGCATTGAGCCCATTGGCGAAGGTGACGGCTGGCGCGAGGAGCGCACCGGGCTGCACGAACGTGAATTTATTGAAACCCGCCGCCACTGGTTCACGAAATCGGTCACGCACCATACCCGGGGCGGCGTCAACGTGCTGAACCTGGTGGCCGGAGACGAAGCGCGAGTCGATAGCCCGACAGGCGCATTTGAGCCTTTCGTGGTGCACTACGCCGAAACCTTTATTGTGCCCGCCGGAGTGGGTGAATACCGCATCACACCGTGGGGCAAAGGTGTCGGCCAACAGCTGGCGACCATGAAAGCCTGGGTCAGGGGGTAAAAATGATTAACGTGATTGTTGCTTCTCATGGCCCGCTGGCGAGCGCACTGCTGGACAGCGCGACGCTGGTGTACGGCGAGTTGCCGTATATCTTTCCCGTCTCGCTCAACGAAACCGCCGGAATAGCCGGTTTCAGAGACGATTTCGCCACCACCCTGGTGAAGGCCCAGCACAACGCCGATGGCGTACTGGTGCTGTGCGATATGCAAAGCGGCACGCCGTGGAACGTCGCCTGCCAGCACGCCTTTTCAGCCGCTATGACGCCGCCAATGTCGGTACTGGCAGGGGTAAATTTGCCGATGCTGCTGCAAACCGACGACATCCATCTTCTGACCGATGTTCATGCCGCTGCAGCACAGCTGCTGGCAATCACTCAGCCCACGCTGGTCATCGCGGTACCGGTCGCGTTCACCCAATCTGATGATTTTTAACGAGGTGTTCTATGAGTCTTTCTTTTGTACGTATTGATGACCGCGTCATTCATGGGCAGCTCGTCACACGCTGGGCCAAAGAGCTGCCCTGTGACGGTATCGTGGCGATTGACGATGCCGTTGCGGCCGACCCGCTGCTCTCGTCGGTAATGAAAGGCGCGGTCTCTGACACCAAAGTCTGGCTGTATGATACCGCCACCGCCATTGAAAAGCTGCCCAAAGTCATTGCCAGCGAGAAGCGCTATTTCGTGATTGGCAAATCCCCTCTCACGCTGCAACGCATTGAGCAGGCCGGGATCAGCCTGAAAAACAGCAACGGAAAAATTAACGTTGGGCCGATGAGCGCGCGCGCTAACACCACCACCATCGGTCCAAACCAGTCAGTCACCGCCGAGGAGGCTACCGCGTTTGAATGGCTTTGCGCTCAGGGCCATCACGTCGAGTTTCGCCTGGTGCCCGATGCCAGCTGTTACAGCTGGCAGGACGCGCGTCAGAAACTGAAATAAGGAGCTGAAAAATGGTATTCGAAGCCACACTGATTGGCCTGCTCTGTTACCTCGGCGCACTCAGCAGCCCTTGGTTGTTTGGCCTGACTGGCGGCTGGTATCTCCTGTCCCGCCCTTTAGTCTCCGGGATGTTGGTCGGTCTGATCCTCGGCGATGTGAAAACCGGGATAATGATAGGCGTTGCGGTGCAGGCGGTGTATATCGCGATGGTCACGCCGGGCGGTTCGATGCCTGCAGACCTGAACTTTGTCGCGTATCCCGCCATCGCGTTGGGGCTTTTGTCCGGAAAAGGACCGGAAGTCGCCGTTGCTCTGGCTGCCACTATCGGTATTGCGGGCACCATTTTGTTCAACACGATGATGGTTCTCAACTCCTTCTGGAACCACCGCGCCGATACCGCCCTTGAGCGCGGCGATGAGCGCGGCATTTACCTCAACAGCGCTATCTGGCCTCAGGCCACAAATTTTGTGCTGCGCTTCGTGCCGACGTTTATTGCCGTTTACTTTGGTGCGCAGTACATCAGCGGCTTTATGGACAGCCTGCCAGCGATTGTCATTTCCACCATGAGCGTACTGGGCGGTATTTTACCGGCGGTCGGTATCGCTATCCTGCTGAAACAAATCATTAAAAACTACACCATGATTATCTATTTCCTCGTCGGTTTTATCTGCATCGTGTTCCTGAAACTGAACATGGTGGCCCTGGTCATTGTTGGCGCGCTGCTGGCGCTTATCCACTACAACTACAAGCCAGAAGTGCCGCAGACTGCCACCGCGAAGCCGACTGTCGATGATGAGGATGAATTCTGATGGGAGAACGTAAACTGACTCGCACCGATCTGCGCCGCTGCTGGCGCGCGTGGATGATGCATAATCTGTCTTCAATGAGCTTCGAACGTCTGGAATCGTTCGGTTTCTGCCTGAGCATGTTGCCGGTGGCGAAAAAGCTGTACCCGGATGTCGCACAGCGCACCGAAATGCTGCGTCGCCACGCTTCGTTCTACAATACGGAACCGCAGATTGGCGCGATCGTTAACGGCATGGCGCTGGGCCTGGAGGAGAAAAAAGCGAACGGTGAGCCGATCGACGGGGAAACTATTAACACTCTGAAAGTCGGGCTGATGGGGCCGATCGCCGGGATCGGTGATTCAATGATCCCCGGTATGCTGATCCCGATTCTGTTGAGTATCGGGATGGCGCTAGCGGCAGGCGGCAATATTCTTGGCCCGCTGTTTTACACCATCGCGTGGCTGGCGATCATTCTACCCGGATCGTGGTTCCTGTTTTTGAAGGGCTACCAGATGGGCTCCGGTTCGGTTGAAATGCTGGTCAGCAGCAAATCTACCCGCCTGCGTGAAGCACTGTCGCTGCTCGGGGTGTTTGTGATGGGCGGCGTGGCGGCCAGCTACGTTAAACTCGGTTCCGGTATGGAGTTTGTGACCAAAGACGGCGTGAACATTCATCTGCAACAGATGCTGGACGGGATTTTCCCGCAGCTACTGCCGCTGATTGTGGTGCTCGGCACCTGGTACCTGATGGCCAAGCGCGGCGTATCGCCGGTCAAAGCGATGCTCCTGCTGCTAGTGCTGGCGGCGGTCGGTGTTGCTACGGGGCTGTTTGCCTGACACGACCGGCGGCGCTACGCTTGCCGGGCATACATTAGGCTAAGCGTAGCGCCGCCGGATATAGTCATGGATGAAAGTTCTGCCACAGCGCGGCGGTTTTGTCCGGGCGTGAGATAAACTGGAAGCGAGCGGGATCATCGATAAACTGCTGATAAATGGGGGCAGCGGTAAGACTAAATTCCCTATACACGCGTGGCGGGATCACCTGCAAGCGGGCGGGAGCGTAGTGAGAATTATGCTGCCAGATAATCTGTTTATCCTGCAACAACGGATACCATGCCAGCCCCTTATGCGCGCGCACCGCGTCATATTCAAAGCCATATTCCCTGTCACACCAGGCACCAAACGTTAGCGGCTGATCCGGATCGGCGGAGATGGTGGCATGCCCCCAGCCCGGCGGTACCAGCACTTTTTCGCCAGGCCCGGCAATCACCGCAAAGCAGCGCCCCGGGTCGTCAGCCACAAACTCCTGCATATAAATAATCGCTTTGCCCTGCCAGATTTCATACAGCTCCGGCGGGGACCAGCCACTGTGCTGGCTGATGCGATGAATATGCCCCTGGCTGCGAACAGGCTCCTCCCCTAGTTTTCCAGCCGCATAGGTAACAACGCCAAACAGCAGCATGCGCTTTTTCAGCTCTTCACGATCCTGAAGTCGCGCGACGTCCATGGCTATCGCATACACTTCTTCCGGCCCGTCGCACGTCGGATCCCGCAGCGAAGGCTGGATTTGCGCCAGGGTTCGGATCTCCGGCATCGGCCCAGTGACATCGTCGCCGTAGGTAAAACCCATCGGCTGGCGCTGGATAGTCATATCCAGGCCAAAACGTACCGCGCGGTCAGCCATTCTGCACCTCTTTCGCCATCATCTTCAGCGTGTCAGCCGTTACCCGCAGAGCAAAACTACCACTCAGCGCAGCGTAATCATGCCCGGCGACGCTGGGCCACACGGCCAGCGCCGAAAGAATATCGCTGCCGATATTAATCAGTCGATGCGCCGTGAAACCGGCGATGTGATGCACAGAACCTGGCCTGACCTGCTCCAGCCGGGTTTGTCCTTGCTCGTCCTGCAACAGCAGCAGTCCTTCGCGACGCAGGCCAAAATAGATTTCACCCTGCTCGCGACGGGCATGGAAATGACCACGGGTCATAAAGAATTCATTGCCTACGCGGCCTGGGTTGAGATGGGTCACGCCGGTATACAGTTCGCCCTCCCCCGATGGGGTATCAAACATTTCAACACGATAGACGGCGAGCGTAGGGTTACAGCAGCGCCATGCGTCATCGTCGGCAAAGACGTTATTTAAATCACCGAGGTGCGTCGTTTTTTGGATGAGCGGCGCGCCAGAAAGGGCACCGCTCGCCCATGCCACCTGCGGCGGCATTGTTATTGAAGGATTCATCAGTTTCTCCGGCCCGAGGAGAACAACTGAATAAGACTAGCAGATTAATCGATTAACCGACTGTGAGATGGCTCACTTTGCCGCAGGATCACGCCAGAGTATAGCTGACCACCATCTGGCCTTTTTTAAGCTTCAGTTGGGTTATCACGACATCACCAAGCGCTGACAAGCTGGCAACGTGAGTGCCGCCGCAGGGATAAGCGGACTGCTCGCCGAATCCGACTTGGCGTAAGCCCTTTTCAATGGAAAGGCGTCGCGGCAGATTCTCTGATACCCAACCGTCAATTTTTGCCTGTAATGCACTGGCTTCCGGTAACGCAGAAGTCTCTCGGGCCACAAATGCAATCCGCCCTTCCCCAGGCCAGTGATGCGCTTTGACGGGCTGCCAGCCAAGTTGCTCGCCTGCCTGACCAATCATATGTCCGGCAGAATGCAACCGGGAATGCAGCAACCTCGTCGCCGCATCCACCTCAATCGACACTTCGCCAGGCAACAGCGGCTGCGACAATAAATGCACGACGTTGTCGCCGCGCGTCATTACGCTTTCAACCGCTACGCCCGCAATCAAGCCGCTGTCTGCGGGCTGGCCGCCCCCCTGCGGATGAAACAACGTTCGGTCCAGTTCCACGGCGTAGCGCCCTTCCGCGTCGGGCTCGCAACGCAGTATTTGTGCCCGCCCTTCCGTGGCGTCGCTGGTGTAATAAAGGCGTTCTGTCATGGTTGTTCTCCTCTGGTTATGGACAGTATATTGATATCATCCGTGACGATAATCCCATTCATTCTCAATGCACTTTTGCGCAACAGGCACAAATGAATCTGAGCTTACTTCCCGATCTTGCGCTGTTCGTCCAGGTTGTCGACCAGGGCAGTTTCTCCGCCGTAGCCCGAAAATGTGGAGCGACGCCTTCAGCCATTAGTCGCAGCATTTCTCGACTGGAACATGAAATTGGCAGCAAATTGCTGCACCGGACAACACGAAAACTGCGTCTGAGCGACAGCGGGAAGACCGTTTATCAACATGCGCAGCAGATGCTTGAGGCCGCGCGCCAAGCGATGGACGGCGCCAACCGTGAGCAGGTCATCGCGCAGGGAAAACTGACGCTCAGCGTGCCGAAAGCCGTCGGGCGGTTTGTGGTTCATCCTCTGATGATGGAATTTCTGACGCGCTATCCGCAGGTGGACGTTTGTCTGCGGCTGGAGGATCGCTATCTGGATTTCATCGATGACGGGATCGATCTGGCGCTACGCATTACCCATGCCCCGTCTCCCGGGCTGCACGGCAAGCCGCTGATGCCGGTCACGCATATCATCTGCGCCACACCCGCGTATTTGCAGCAGCACGGTACGCCCAAAACCCCACAGGAGTTGGCCGCGCATAGCTGTATTAGCCTCGGTGAAATGCCTGCGGACGCACGCTGGAAATTTCGACGCGAGGGAAAAACGGAGACTATTCAGACTCAGGGCCGTTATGCCGCCAACCATACCGCGGTGCGTCTGGACGCCGTCAAACAGCATCTGGGAATTGGCAGCCTGCCGCTGTTTACCGCCCGAGAAGCGTTGGAAAACGGCGACATTGTGCAGGTGCTGCCGGAATGGGAATTTATCAGCCGCTACTCTGGCCAGCTTTGGCTGCTGTGGTCGGGCAATAAACACATGCCCGCCAGAATGCGGGCGATGATCGATTATCTCAGCGAGAAGATTTAGCTGCGCTTACGGCGCCAGCGCGATCACTTCTGCCACCCACTGACGGAAGCCGTCGACGTCCAGATCCAACGCCACCTGCGCGTTTTCCGGACGCTCGTAGCGGTTTTCGATATCGACCACCGTGGTGCCGGCAGTCCAGGTTCCCTGGGTTTCCACCGCCACAAAACACGGCCTGAGGGTGAATAATTCCGGGCGCACCAGCCAGGCGATGGCGCAGAGGTCATGCATCCGTAGGCCGCTGCCCATGCTGCCGCTGCGATAGTGACTAAATAGCGAATGTAGCATTTTCCCGGTCTGGTTCACTTCAGGCAGCGTCGCCAGATATTCCGGGGTTAACAACGCCTGATTGGTGACATCGAGGCCGCACATCACAATCTCAATTCCGCTCTGGAACACGCGCTCAGCGGCTTCCGGGTCGATGGCAATATTGAATTCTGCATTCGGCGTAAAGTTACCGCGTCCAGCCGAACCGCCCATAATCACCAAGCGGCGGATATTGAATTTGCACTCCGGATACTGTGTCAGCAGCAGAGCAATGTTGGTCAGCGGGCCAATCGCCACCAGCGTCAACGGCTCCGGGGCGCTCATCAGCGCATCACGAATAGCAATGAAAGCGGGTTTTGCCAGCGGTTGACGCTGGTGATCGACAAAGTCGTAGCCTTCCATTCCTGATTCGCCATGCACATAGGCGGCATCGCGCAGCGGTCGCAACAACGGCGTGGCTGCCCCCTGGGCGACCGGCACATCTGCCTGCCAGAAATGCAGCAATTGCAGGGCGTTACGCGTTGTTTTCTCTACGGAGACGTTCCCGGCGACGGTAGTAATCAGCTGGAGTTTGAGTTCAGGGGAAAACAGCGCCGCGGCAATGGCGGCGGCGTCGTCGATGCCAGGGTCGGTGTCGAGAATAAATGATAAGGGCATGATTCCTCCATAAAAAAAGCCAGGTGTTAGCCTGGCATTTTTTCATATAGCGCGGATAAAAAACTTATTCCACTTCGCGAATGTCGAGTCGAAGTTCTTTCGGCACTTCAAACACGATGTTTTCTTCGCGGCCTTCAAGCGGGATGGCATCACCGCCGCCGAGTTCCTGCAGGCGTGAAATCACGTTCTGCACCAGAACGTCCGGCGCGGAGGCTCCGGCGGTGACGCCGACGCAGCCAGCGGTTTTCACCCACGCTTCCTGGATATCGGTGGAATCATCAATCAGGAATGCCGCTTTGCCCATACGTTGAGCAAGCTCGGCCAGACGGTTGGAGTTAGAAGAGTTTTTCGACCCCACGACCAGCACTACATCTGCGCGCTGTGCGAGGTCGCGCACGGCTTCCTGACGGTTGGTCGTCGCGTAACAAATGTCGTCCTTACGCGGCCCAACGATTTTCGGGAAACGTTGGCGCAGGGCATCAATCACATCTGACGTATCGTCGACGGAAAGCGTCGTTTGAGTCATGAATGACAGACGGACTTCGTTCTTAACATTCAGCTTCCAGACGTCTTCCGGCGACTCGACCAGATACATGCCTCCGGCCGGGTTGCTGTACTGGCCCATAGTGCCTTCAACTTCCGGGTGACCAGCGTGGCCAATCAGAATCGACTCTTCACCACGACGGCTGGCGCGGGCGACTTCCATGTGTACTTTGGTCACCAGTGGACACGTGGCGTCGAAGACCGTCAGGTCGCGGCTTTTGGCTTCGTTGCGTACCGCCTGAGAAACGCCGTGCGCGGAGAAAATCAGGATAGTGCCGTCCGGCACTTCGCTGATTTGTTCGATAAAGATAGCGCCGCGCTGACGCAGGCTGTCGACCACGTAGCGGTTGTGCACCACTTCATGACGGACGTAAATCGGCGCGCCGAAGATCTCCAACGCGTTTTCAACAATGCTGATAGCGCGGTCTACACCGGCGCAGAAACCGCGCGGGTTGGCCAACAGGATCTGCATTTTATGCCTCCAGTGCCGGGTCTATCTCCAGCACTTCAATATCAAAATGAACGGTACGCCCCGCCAGCGGGTGGTTGAAATCGACGGTGATCGAGTCGCCGTTAACTTCACGAATAACCCCTGGCATTTCGCTGCCATCCATTGCGGTAAAGAGCATGATCGCGCCAATATCTGGCTCACCTGCATCTAAAAACTCGCGACGCGAGAAGTACTGAACCAGATCCGGACTCGGTACGCCAAAGGCCGCATCAGGCTCCAGGGAAAAGGTGGTCTTATCACCCTCTTTCAAGCCCAGCAGATGTTGCTCCAGCCCTTCTGACAGCGAGGCATCACCCAAACGAAACAGCGCGGGTTTGCCGTTGTTACGGGTGGATTCAGCCGTGGAGCCATCTTCGAGTTTCAGCGTGAAGTGCACCAGCACCGCGCTATTGCTCTGTACAGATTTAGACATGCAAATTTGCTCTAAAGTTTAGGCTATTTGCCCGGCAGCGATAACGCTTACCGGGCCTGCAGAGTTCGACTGCCGGAGCAAGCACAGCGCCGCCCGGCAGTTTTGTTATGCCTGTTTGCTCTTCGCCGCGTTAGGCAAGAAGCCTTCTAGCACGACCAATGCCGCGCCGATACAAATTGCAGAATCGGCAAGGTTGAAGGTCGCGAAGTGCCAGTTGCCGACGTAGAAGTCGATCATGTCGACCACGAAACCGTGCCACAACCGGTCAAACAGGTTACCCAACGCGCCGCCAATAATCAGCGCATAAGCGATGTTGTTCAGCTTCTGGGTGGCTTTCGAGCGGTACATCAGTACCGCCAAAATCACACAGATGCCGATGGCGATGCCAGCAAAGAACCAACGCTGCCAGCCACCGCTGTCGGCGAGGAAGCTAAACGCCGCGCCATAATTGCGGGCGTAGTGCAGGTTCAACGATGGGAACAGAGAGACCGTTTCCCCCAGCATGAAATGCTGGAGGATCAGGAACTTGCTGCCAAGATCGATAATCAGCACAACCACGACCAGCCACAGCCAGCGCAGTCCGCTTTTACAGAGTGATTGACTCATCAGGCAAACTTACGTTTTTCGCCGGCACCGGCGATATTGCTGACACAGCGGCCGCAGATGTCTGCGTGTTCCGCCACCTGACCGATATCGGTGGTGTAATGCCAGCAGCGCGGGCACTTATCACCTTCGGCTTTTTGCAACGCCACCTTCAAACCTTTCAGCAATTCGCTCTGCTGCGCTTCGGCAGTTGCCGCAGCATAATCCGCAACGGAGGCCCCGGAGGTCAACAGGACAAATCGCAATTCATCACCCAGCGCTGTCAGTTTTGCCGCCAGTTCTGGCTCGGCATACAGCGTGACCGCCGCTTCCAGAGAACCGCCAACTTTCTTATCGGCACGCGCCTGCTCGATGACTTTGTTCACTTCGCTGCGCACTTTCAGCAGTTCGTCCCAGAAACCATCGTTCATCGCTTCGGTGTCTGCCAGGCCAAACAGGCCGGTATACCACTCGCCGGTGAAGACGTACTTCTCGCGCGAGCCTGGCAGGTAGCCCCAGATTTCATCGGCGGTGAAGGACATGATGGGTGCCATCCAACGAACCAGTGCTTCCGCGATATGATACAGCGCGGTCTGGCAGCTACGACGTGCAACGCTGTCGGGTTTCGCGGTGTACTGACGGTCTTTGATGATGTCGAGATAGAACGAGCCCATTTCGATGGAGCAGAAGCGCATCAGGCGCTGCACCACTTCGTGGAAATCGTAAGTCTCATACGCTTTCAGGATGTCTTCCTGTGCGGCCTGCGCACAGCCCACTGCCCAGCGATCCAGTACTACCATCTCTTCCGGTTTCACCATGTCTTTTAGCGGATCGAAACCGTTGAGGTTCGCCAGCAAGAAGCGCGCGGTGTTACGGATACGACGATAGCTGTCGGCAGCACGTTTGAGGATCTCATCTGAGACCGCCATTTCACCGGTGTAGTCGGTGGAAGCCACCCACAGACGCAGGATATCCGCGCCCAGTTTGTTCATGACGTCCTGCGGCGATACGGTATTTCCGATCGACTTGGACATTTTTCGGCCCTGACCATCAACGGTGAAACCGTGGGTCAGTACCTGACGGTAAGGCGCTTTGCCTTTCATCGCCGTAGAAATCATCAGGGAAGACATGAACCAACCGCGATGCTGGTCAGAACCTTCCAGATACATATCCGCCGCGTGACCGGAGAACTCCGGACGCACGTCAACCACAGACGAGTGGGTAGAACCGGAATCGAACCACACGTCGAGGGTATCTGGCACTTTCTCGTAGGTGTCAGCGTCGTCACCCATGATGTCGCGCGGGTCAAGATCCCACCACGCCTGAATGCCGTCCTGTTCAACACGCTTAGCCACTTCTTCCATCAGCTCAAGCGTGCGCGGGTGCAGTTCCTGCGTCTCTTTGTGAACGAACAGTGACATTGGCACACCCCACGTACGCTGACGGGAGATGCACCAGTCAGGACGGTTCGCGACCATTGATTCGATGCGCGCCTGGCCCCAGTCCGGGATCCACTGCACGTCTTTGATCTCTTTCAGCGACTGCTCACGCAGGCCTTTCTGATCCATGCTGATGAACCACTGTGGGGTCGCACGGAAGATGATCGGCGTTTTGTGACGCCAGCAGCACGGATAGCTGTGAACCAGCTTCTCAACGTGCAGCAGCGCGCCGCTTTCACGCAGCATGTTGACGATAACGTCGTTAGCTTTAAAGACGTTCACACCGTCAAGCAGAGGATAAGTGCCCGCCATATACGCGCCGTCCGGTCCAACCGGGTTCGCGATTTCCAGACCGTATTTCTGGCTGATGGTGTAGTCGTCAGGGCCGTGGCCACCGGCGGTGTGTACCGCACCGGTACCCGCGTCCAGGGTAACGTGATCGCCAAGGATCGCCGGAACGTCGAAATCGAGGAATGGATGCTTGAAGCGCATCAGTTCCAGCTCATCACCTTTCACGACACCGAGCACGGTGTAATCGGTAATGTTCGTGCGTTTCAGCACGCTCTCAACCAGGTCTTTCGCCAGGATGATTGCCTGACCTTCTACCTGCACCAGCGCATATTCAAACTCTGCTGACAGAGAGATTGCGCGGTTAGCGGGCAGCGTCCACGGAGTGGTGGTCCAGATAACCAGAGAAATTGGGCCATTGACGGAAGCCACACCAAATTTCGCCTTCACCGCATCCTGATCGACAGCGTTGAACGCCACGTCAATGGACGGAGAGGTTTTGTCATAGTATTCAACTTCCGCTTCAGCCAGCGCAGAACGGCAGTCTACACACCAGTGCACAGGCTTCGCGCCTTTATGCAGGTGGCCGTTGCCGATGATTTTACCCAGCGCACGAATGATGTTGGCTTCGGTGTTGAAGTCCATGGTCAGGTACGGACGGGACCAGTCGCCCAGCACGCCCAGACGGATGAAGTCTTCACGCTGGCCGTTAACCTGAGTGGCCGCATATTCACGGCATTTCGCGCGGAATTCTGCCGCGGTGAATTTCTCACCAGGCTTACCGAATTCCTGCTCAACTTTCAGTTCGATTGGCAAACCGTGGCAGTCCCAACCCGGCACGTACGGCGAGTCAAAGCCCGTCAGGCCTTTGGACTTAACGATAATGTCTTTCAGAATCTTGTTGACGGAGTGACCAATATGAATGCTGCCATTCGCATATGGAGGGCCATCATGCAGAATGAACGTCTTTTTGCCTTTTTTCGCTGCACGGATGACGCCGTAAAGGTCATCATCGGTCCAACGGGCCAGCATTCCCGGTTCGCGTTTGGCGAGGTCGCCACGCATCGGGAACCCTGTTTCCGGCAAATTCAGGGTTGATTTATAGTCACTCATCAGATTCTCGTTTCCGTATATTTACGTTGGCATTACGCCGGGTTTGATAGCCCGAACAACTCGCGAGCCGTTAATTCATCACGCGCAATTTGCGCTTTTAATTCGTCCAGCGATGAAAATCGCTGCTCGTTGCGTATTTTTTTACGCAGTATGACGTCTATATGGCGACCATAGAGGTCCATTACAACGTCTAACAGATGTACTTCCAGTTGCTGGCGCACGCCAGCGACTGTTGGGCGGGTGCCGATATTGGCCACGCCTGGCAGCAATCTGTCGCCAAGCCCCGCCACTTCCACCGCATAAACCCCTTTAACCGGGGAAACCTGACGGCGTAGCGGTATATTCGCCGTCGGGAAACCAATGGTGCGCCCGAGTTCATCACCGTGAACCACGCGCCCAGAAATGCTGAAAGGATGACCCAGCAGCGTTTGCGCAAGCTCGAGGTCATCCTCAGCCAGTGCCTGACGCACCGCAGTGCTACTGATGCGCAAACCACCTTCACAAAACGTTTGGGTACTGGTGACGTCGAAACCGAATTCCGCGCCTGCCTTCTGTAATAACAAGAAATCCCCTTCGCGACCAGCGCCGAAGCGGAAATCATCACCAACCGCCAGATACCGTACGCCAAGGCGTTTCACCAGCAGCTCACTGATAAACTCCTGCGCCGTCAGGGCCGCGAAACGGCGGTCAAAGCGGATGCAAAGAACGTAGTCCACGCCGCTTTCGTCCAGATAACGGACCTTATCGCGCAAACGCGTCAGACGCGCCGGGGCTTTATCCGTCGCGAAAAGCTCCAGCGGCTGCGGCTCAAAAATCACCACCACAACTGGCAGGCCGCGCTCACGTCCTTCTGCACGCAAACGCTCTAATAGCGCCTGATGCCCACGGTGCACGCCGTCGAAATTGCCAATGGTTAACACGCACCCATGCGGTGCCTGGCCTTGATTATGTATGCCGCGTATCAGCTTCATGTCTGGCTCAATACAGTGAAAATCGTGAAAGTATACCTTGTAGAGCAGGCGACGTTAACCGCCGATTGCACCTCGTTTACGAAAGATGCAACGATTTCATCTACCTTGATGTAAACACCACTCAAATCTGGCGTCACTGGCGATTTTTATCGCAGAAAGGCTGTATTCGGTGGGCGCAAGCTGGTAGAATCCTGCGCCATCACTACGTAACCAAGCGTTGTATTACTAACGGCGCTTATTTGCACAAATCCATTGACAAAAGAAGGCTAAGAGGGCATATTCCTCGGCCTTTGAATTGTCTATATAGATCATATTTGGGAGTTGGACCTTGGCTAATATCAAATCAGCTAAGAAGCGCGCCGTTCAGTCTGAAAAGGCCCGCAAGCACAACGCTAGCCGTCGTTCTATGATGCGTACTTTCATCAAGAAAGTATACGCAGCTGTAGAAGCAGGCGATAAAGCTGCTGCACAGAAAGCATTTAACGAAATGCAACCAATCGTGGACCGCCAGGCTGCTAAAGGTCTGATCCACAAAAACAAAGCTGCGCGTCATAAAGCCAACCTGGCTGCGCAGATCAGCAAACTGGCTTAATTGCCAACTCGCTGAGTCTTTGTTGAAGAAAAGCCCGCCTCGGCGGGTTTTTTTATATCTGCGTTTTGCCTAGCGCGGCAATGCAAACAGCGCCGAGTAGTCACGATTACAGATACGCTGTACCGCCGGGTGTTGAATCATGCGTTCGGCAAATATCGCGTGATACTCCTCCATGACGTTTTCCACTCGCCCGATTTCAACAATGTTTTCATCCGCATACAGATCATGTGCGTAGAGCGTCGGGGCGACGAAAATCGCATTATGTGCAGCCCCAAAGGCTTTCATCAGAGCGGCATCGTCAAACTCCCCCAGCACTTCCACTTTCAGCCCCTGAGTGTTAATCCAGTTAAGCAGCTTGCGTCCGAGCATCGAACGACGCCCTGGGATCAGCAAACGACGCTCTTCCAGGCAGGCCGGGAAGGGTTTTACCGGCAGCGGGTGCATACACCAAAAGCTGACGCTGCATTCGCCGATTTTCACCGAGAACAACCCTTCCTGCTGCGTCGAATCAATTGGGCAATCGGAAATAATCATGTCCAGCTTGTGCTGACTGAGCTGCTCCAGCAGCATCTCGTGCGTCGATTCATAGCAGCGCAGATGAATTTGCTCATCCTCAACCACAGCGGCATCCAGCACACCGCTGACCAGCCGTTTCGACAGCGCATCCGCCACACCGACATCGAACAACAGGTTCGACTCTTTGCGGTAGTTGATGATGTCGAGCATCTCCTGGCTCAGAGTAAACATTTTATCGGCGTAGCGAAAAACCAGCTCGCCCAGCTCACTCGGCTCGAGTCCCCTGCCCTTACGTTTAAACAGTTTGCCCTGCAGACGCTCTTCCAGCGCTTTAATCTGTCCGGTGATGGTCTGCGGCGTCAGGTACAGCGCTTCCGCTGCGCCCACCACTGAGCCTTCTTTATAGACGTGCCAGAAGTAGTACAGGTGGTTGTAGTTAATGTGCGACATGTTTTCACTCCCTGATGAATGTCAAAAAGAGAGCCGCTCAGGGCTCTCTTGTGATGTGATGTCAGGCCGTCTGTCCCTGATCTGAGGATGTGCGCATTCTGAGTAAGGTATAACCGACCACGGCCGACAGCACCGAACCAATCAGAATACCGAGCTTCGCCCAGTTAATCAGCGCCGGGTCAACGTCCCCGAAAGCCAGCGACGCAATGAATATCGACATGGTGAAGCCGATACCGCACAGCACGCCGACCGCCATAATTTGCTTGCAGGTGGTGCCCGCAGGCAGCGTCGCCCATTTCATTTTCAGCGCCAGCCAGCAGAACAGGCTAATACCCAGCGGCTTACCAATAAACAGACCGGCAATGATGCCCAACGGCAGCAGCGAGGTCAGCCCTTCAATCGTCACGCCCTGCAGCGACACACCGGCGTTGGCAAACGCAAACAACGGCAGGATCAGGTACGCGACCCACGGATGCAGCACGTGTTCAAGCTGCACTGCCGGCGATTTACCATTCTGCTCTTTCAGCGGAATGAAGAAACCGACAATCACGCCCGCCAGAGTGGCATGCACGCCTGATTTCAGTACCGCCGTCCACAAGATGACCCCGACCAGAATATATATCCCGGTACGGCGTACGCCCGTCAAATTCAGAATTGCCAGCGCCGCAATGGCCGCCGCAGCCACGCCAAGCGACAGGAGCGAAAGGTCGCTGGTATAAAACAGCGCGATAATGACGATAGCGCCCAGGTCATCAATGATCGCCAGCGCCATCAGGAAAATTTTCAGCGACGCCGGAACACGGCTGCCGAGCAGCGCCAGCACACCGAGCGCAAAGGCGATATCGGTCGCAGCCGGGATAGCCCAGCCTTCACGCGTAATCGGGTCCTGGAAGTTAAAGGCAAGGTACACCAGCGCCGGGACCACCATGCCGCCCAGAGCCGCAATGACTGGGAAAATAGCCTGTCGACGACTGGCCAGCGAGCCGACAATCAGCTCACGTTTGACCTCAAGGCCAATGAGCAGGAAGAACACCGCCATCAGCGCGTCGTTAATCCACAGCAGCATATTCTTGTTGATTTCCAGCGCGCCGACTTTGAGCTGCACCGGCGTGGCAAGAAATGCCTCGTAGAGGTGGCTGGTCGCTCCAGAGTTGGCGAGGATCATCGCCAGCGCGGCGGCGATAATCAGGATCACGCCCCCGGACGCCTCATTGTTAAAGAATCTTTTTAGCTGTTTCATCATTCCACTCTGACCGTTTTTATCCATTAATAGTGACTATAGTAGGTGATCCAATAGCTCGTTAAAAGTAGATTATATGTGAGAAAATTATCGCTTTTTCCGAGCAATACCAGATAGCACGATTAAGCAGACTACCGGTACGTCCGGGCCTCTTAGATTTACCGTAGCAGGTCAATGATAGGATATTTCGGTAAACTTCCCCCGGCCGCCAAGGGATATACGCCAATGCGCTGACTTGCAGGCATAAAAAAACCGGCGCAGTTACCTACCTGCACCGGTTTTTACGACGTCACGCTAAGGATTAGCGAGTCAAATCATCAAAGAATTTTTTCACGCCGTCAAAGAAGCTTTTGGAGCGCGGGCTGTTTTGCTCACCCGTTGGGCCACCAAAACTGTCCTGCAGATCTTTTAGCAACTGCTTCTGTTTTTCGTTCAAGCTGACCGGAGTTTCTACCACCACGCGGCACAGCAAGTCGCCCTGAGCGCCACCGCGAACGGATTTCACACCTTTACCGCGCATGCGGAACAGCTTACCGGTCTGGGTTTCGCCAGGCACTTTCAGGTTCACACGACCGTCGAGTGTCGGAACTTCGATTTCACCGCCGAGCGCCGCCATAGCAAAGTTGATCGGCACTTCGCAGTACAGGTTATTACCTTCGCGTTCGAAGATTGGGTGCTGTTTCACCTGAACCTGAACGTACAGATCACCTGCTGGTGCGCCATGCTCCCCCGCTTCGCCTTCGCCTGTCAGACGAATACGGTCACCGGTATCGACACCCGCCGGGATTTTAACTGACAGGGTTTTGGTCTTCTCAACGCGACCGTGACCATGGCAGCTGTTGCACGGATCTTTAATCAGCGTGCCGCGGCCCTGACAGTGCGGACAGGTCTGCTGAACGGCAAAGAAGCCCTGACGCATTTGCACCTGGCCCTGCCCATGACAAGTCGGACAGGTCTGCGGTTTGGAACCCGATTTCGCGCCGCTGCCGTGGCAAACTTCACACTCTTCCAGCGTCGGAATGCGGATCTCTTTGGTCACGCCGCGAACGGCTTCTTCCAGCGTCAGATCCATGTTGTATCGCAGGTCTGAGCCACGGGATGCACGTTGGCGACCACGGCTGCCGCCGAAGATATCACCAAACACATCGCCGAAGATGTCGCCGAAGTCAGCCCCGCCGCCGCCGCCAAAGCCGCCGCCCCCGAATCCACCGCCGCCCATGCCGCCCTGTTCAAAGGCTGCATGACCGTACTGATCGTACGCCGAACGCTTCTGCGCGTCGGTCAGGATCTCATAGGCTTCTTTGATTTCTTTGAATTTGGCTTCGGCTTCTTTGTCACCCTGATTACGGTCCGGGTGAAACTTCATCGCCAGGCGTTTGTAAGCCTTTTTGATTTCACGCTCTTCCGCTGTTTTGGAAACGCCTAAAACCTCGTAATAGTCTCTCTTCGCCATTTCTGTTTTTCTGCCCTTAACATGCGAGCACGGGCGTGGAGTAAACTCCGACGCCCGTGCCAGTTAATTACCCTGCATCAGGGCGATTATTTTTTATCTTTAACTTCTTCGAACTCTGCGTCGACAACATCGTCATCTTTCGCGTTGTTCGCGGAAGCGTCAGCGCCACCAGCCTGCTGCTGTGCGTGCTGCTGCTGCGCAATTTCCATCAGCTTCTGAGAAGCTTCGGCAACCGCCTGCATTTTCGCTTCAATGTCAGCTTTGTCTTCGCCTTTCAGAGATCCTTCCAGCGCAGTCAGTGCTGACTCGATAGCGGTTTTGTCGTCAGCTGGCAGCTGTTCGCCGGCTTCTTCAACCTGCTTACGCGTGCTGTGCAGCAGATGGTCGCCCTGGTTACGGGTCTGAACCAGCTCTTCGAACTTACGGTCAGACTCGGCGTTAGCTTCTGCTTCACGCACCATTTTCTGGATTTCTTCTTCGTTCAGACCGGAAGACGCTTTGATGGTGATCTTCTGCTCTTTACCGCTGTTTTTATCTTTCGCGGAAACGTGCAGGATACCATCGGCATCGATATCGAAGGTCACTTCGATCTGCGGCATTCCGCGCTGTGCCGGGCTGATACCATCCAGGTTGAACTGACCCAAAGATTTGTTATCGCCTGCACGTTTACGTTCACCCTGCAGCACATGGATGGTTACCGCAGACTGGTTGTCTTCAGCGGTAGAGAACACCTGGCTGTGCTTGGTTGGGATAGTGGTGTTTTTGTTGATGAGCGCAGTCATCACACCGCCCATGGTTTCGATACCCAGCGACAGCGGGGTAACGTCCAGCAGCAGAACGTCTTTCACCTCACCGGTCAACACGCCGCCCTGAACCGCAGCACCAACGGCAACTGCTTCGTCCGGGTTAACGTCTTTACGCGGTTCTTTACCGAAGAACTCAGCAACTTTTTTCTGCACCATTGGCATACGGGTCTGACCGCCGACCAGAAGAACGTCCTGGATGTCGGAAACGGACAGGCCAGCGTCCTGCAGTGCAACTTTCAGCGGCTCGATTGAACGGTTAACCAGGTCTTCTACCAGGCTTTCCAGTTTCGCGCGAGTCACTTTGATGTTCATGTGTTTCGGACCGGTCGCATCTGCAGTGATGTACGGCAGGTTTACGTCGGTCTGCTGAGCAGAAGAAAGTTCGATTTTCGCTTTTTCTGCCGCTTCTTTCAGACGCTGCATTGCCAGCGGGTCGTTACGCAGGTCAATGCCCTGATCTTTCTTGAACTCTTCAACGAGGTAGTTGATCAAACGGCTATCGAAGTCTTCACCACCGAGGTGGGTATCACCGTTGGTTGCCAATACTTCGAAGGTTTTTTCGCCATCAACTTCGTCGATTTCGATGATAGAGATATCGAAAGTACCGCCGCCCAGGTCGTATACAGCGATGGTGCGGTTACCGATTTCTTTATCCAGACCGTAAGCCAGTGCAGCTGCGGTTGGTTCGTTGATGATACGTTTTACTTCCAGACCCGCGATACGGCCAGCGTCTTTGGTTGCCTGACGCTGAGCATCGTTGAAGTATGCAGGTACGGTGATAACAGCTTCAGTTACCGGCTCACCCAGGTAATCTTCAGCGGTTTTCTTCATTTTTTTCAGCACTTCAGCAGAAATCTGCGGCGGTGCAGTTTTGGTGCCTTTCACGTCCAACCACGCATCGCCGTTATCAGCAGCAACGATTTTGTACGGCATGATGGCTTCATCACGTTGTACTTCTTCGTCCTGGAAACGACGACCAATCAGGCGTTTGATCGCGAACAGAGTGTTCTGCGGGTTAGTCACTGCCTGACGTTTAGCCGGCTGTCCAACCAGAGTTTCACCATCCTGGGTATAAGCAATGATCGAAGGCGTGGTGCGATCGCCTTCAGCGTTTTCCAGCACACGCGGGGTGTTGCCATCCATAATTGCTACACAAGAGTTGGTAGTACCCAGGTCGATACCAATAATTTTACCCATCTAAACATCTCCACTAAAAATTCGATCAACATGTGATTATGAACCTGTAATAAGGGCGAAACGTGTCGTTTCAAGCGCCTTCATGCTTTTTTTTCCAGGCTCACCACTGCGGTTGCATACAAGATGGGGTCGTAACATCGGGCATCAAGGGGGAGATGCAAAAAAAAATTTAAATTCACCCTGCTCAGATCATAGACGCAGGACACGGCTCTGATTATTATGCCGCGCCCCGCAGCCAGAGGATCGGCGTGGGATTACGACGATTCCCCCTTTATTGATGAGTTTTTGAGGAAATATGGTTAACACTAAGTTGGCTAACCCAGCACCGCTGGGCCTGATGGGCTTCGGCATGACCACCATTCTGCTGAACCTGGCAAACAGCGGTCTTTTCCAGTTTGATACTGCCATTTTGGCGATGGGCATTTTTTACGGCGGACTGGCGCAGATTTTCGCAGGCCTGCTGGAGTTTAAGAAAGGCAATACCTTCGGTCTGACTGCATTCACCTCTTACGGTTCTTTCTGGCTGACCCTGGTCGCCATTCTGATCATGCCGAAAATGGGTCTGGCTGAACCCGCTAATGCGCACTTCCTGGGGATGTACCTGGGTCTGTGGGGTGTGTTCACCCTGTTCATGTTCTTCGGCACCCTGAACGGTCCACGCATGCAGCAGTTCGTGTTCCTGAGCCTGACCGTGCTGTTTGCTCTGCTGGCTATCGGTCACCTGGCGGACAACGAAGGCATCGTGAAAATCGCGGGTTACGTCGGTCTGGTTTGCGGCGCAAGCGCTATCTGGCTGGCAATGGGTGAAGTACTGAATGAACAATTCGGTCGCACCGTGCTGCCAATCGGTGAAAAACACTAAGTTGTTGTGCTAAAGGTTTATCGTTAAGAAGCCGGGCATCGCCCGGCTTCTTTTTTAATGAGGCGCCAACGACGCCTTTTCAGGTGCGCTGTACGTCTGCCGCAGCCAGAGCCCTAATCCTAACCCAACCAGCGAAAGTGCCAGCACATACCAGGCCGGAGCCAGCGGCGAAACGCTCATCAGCAGCGTGACCGCAATCGGTGTCAGTCCGCCAAAGACCGCGTAGGACACGTTGTATGAGAAAGAAATCCCGGTGAAGCGCACTTCAGGCGGAAATGCCCGGACCATCACATACGGTACCGCACCGACCACACCTACGCACAACCCCACCAGTCCATACAGCGTAAACAGATGCTCCACCGATGTGCCCGCTAAGTGATAGAACGCCCAGCTCGACGCCGCCAGCAGCAGGCTGCCGACGATAAAGGTCCGACTGGCACCAAACTTATCGGCGGATAAACCCGCCAGCAGGCAGCCCACGCACAGCATAATGGTGGCAATACTGTTGGCTTGTAGGGTCAACGCGGGGGCGAAACCGTAATGCTTTTGCAGCCACACAGGTGACATCAGAATCACCACCACAATTCCCGCCGACAACAGCCAGGTCAGCAGCATCGAAATGACCACCGCTTTCTGATGTTTCATCACCACCGATTTCACCGGCAGCTCTTGCGCCAGCTGCTTATGCTGCTGCATTTCGAGAAAAATTGGCGTCTCCTGTAACCAGCGGCGCAAGTACATCGCCACCAGGCCAAACGCTCCGCCGAGCAGGAACGGAATACGCCAACCGCCATCATGAATCACCTGCGCCGTCATGCTGGTGTTTATCAGCGTCGCCACCACCGAGCCCAAAAGAATGCCCACCGTCAGCCCGGCGGTCAGCGTGCCGCAGGCAATGCCGATTCGCTGCGAAGGAACGTGTTCAGCAACGAAAACCCAGGCGCCCGGCACCTCACCGCCAATGGCTGCGCCCTGAAGCACACGCATCAGCAACAGTAACAGCGGCGCGGCAATGCCTACCGAGGCGTAAGTCGGCAGCAGGCCGATAAGCAGCGTCGGCACCGCCATCAGAAGAATACTGAGGGTGAACATTTTCTTACGCCCGACCAGATCGCCAAAGTGCGCCATGACAATGCCGCCCAGCGGACGTGCCAGATAGCCCGCGGCAAAAATGCCGAAGGTCTGCACCTGGCGCAGCCATTCAGGAATATCTGCAGGGAAGAAGAGTTCGCCGACCACGGCGGCAAAGAAGACGAAAATGATGAAATCGTAAAACTCCAGCGCGCCACCGAGAGCAGCCAGCGATAGCGTTTTATAATCCTGTCGGTTCAGAGGTCTTGCATGTTGTGACATAGCGGGCCATTTGTTTTATACCCGTCATACTTCAAGCTGCAGGTGCGTTGGTTGCGTCTGCTCACCCCAGTCACTTACTGAAGTAAGCTCCTGGGGATTCCCAGACTTATCGCCTTCCTGCAACTCGAACTATTTAGGGCATACAGATGTTGTAAAGAAAAAATTACTACACCGTAAACCCGCGGTCAATCGATGGCCCACAAAAGTTATACTGGGAACGATTTATCTTCAGGAAGTTGTATCGCGCCGCGCACTTTTAGGACGAAATGCGGCGACGACCTGTGGATCCGTTTCCACATACGGCCCCTCCAGTAACTGTACACAATACGGTACACTTGCAAAAATACCGTGTACCAGCACCTTTCCTGCGTCATCTTTCACGCCTTCCAGCGTTTCCTGGATGGATTTCGGCTGGCCGGGCAGATTAAGGATTAACGCCTGTTTGCGGATAACACCGACCTGACGCGACAGGATAGCCGTCGGCACAAAATGCAAGCTTATCTGGCGCATCTGTTCGCCAAAACCCGGCATTTCACGGTCAGCAATCGCCAGCGTCGCGTCCGGCGTGACGTCGCGGCGCGCAGGGCCGGTTCCACCGGTGGTCAACACCAGATGGCAGCTCATTTCATCCACCAGCTCGCACAGCGTCTGCTCGATGATGACCTGTTCGTCTGGGATCAGACGGGTTTGCAGTTCGAAAGGGGTTGTCAGGGCGCGAGCCAGCCAGACTTCCAATGCCGGAATGCCTTTATCCTGATAAACGCCGCTTGAAGCGCGATCGGAGATGGAGACAAGGCCAATGCGAAGAGTGTTCATATCAATTCCGTTAAAAAATGCGGTTAAGCGGAATGATACACGCGGAAGGGAAACTGAGACAAATAACGCGAGGAAGATGTGACCGGAAGCCCGGTCACATCTGAAATGATTACAGCAGGTCGCCGATCATTTTTTCCAGTTTTTCCTGGTCGATAGCAAACTTACGGATACCGTCCGCCAGTTTGTCTACTGCCATTGGATCCTGGTTGTGCTGCCACAGGAACTGGGATTCAGTAATACGTTCTGGACGCGCTTTCACTTCACCGGTGTAAACCAGTTTACGTTCGATTGCGCCTTCCGCTTCAGCCAGCTCTTTCAGCAGTGGCGGAGCGATGGTCAGGCGGTCGCAGCCAGCCAGTTCCAGGATTTCGCCCACGTTACGGAAGCTTGCACCCATCACGACAGTCTCGTAGCCGTGTTGTTTGTAGTAGCTGTAGATTTCAGACACAGAAACTACGCCTGGATCTTCTGCCGGTGCGTACTCTTTCTTATCGGTGTTGGATTTGTACCAGTCGAGGATACGGCCAACAAACGGAGAAATCAGGAACACGCCCGCTTCTGCACAAGCACGCGCCTGAGCAAAGGAGAACAGCAGGGTCAGGTTACAGTTGATGCCTTCTTTTTCCAGCTGCTCAGCGGCACGGATGCCCTGCCAGGTGGACGCGAGTTTGATAAGGATACGGTCGTTGCTGATGCCAGCATCGTTGTACAGCTTGATCAGGTGTTTCGCTTTGGCGATGGAGCCTTCGGTGTCGTAGGACAGACGCGCATCCACTTCGGTAGAGATACGGCCAGGGATCAGTTTCAGGATCTCCAGACCGATGTTCACTGCCAGTTTATCGGTCGCGTCAACAACCTGCTGCTCGCGGTTGCTGCTCTGGCTTTTCGCCCAGGCAATCGCTTCGTCAATCAGCTTGCGGTATTCCGGGATTTGGGCAGCGCCGAGGATCAGAGAAGGGTTGGTTGTCGCATCCTGAGGCTGATACAGCTTCATTGCCGCGATGTCTCCAGTGTCAGCCACTACGGTTGTGTACTGACGCAGGGAGGTCAATTTATCCGTCATGATAGTGTTTCTCTATTAAACAACTGTTAGGGGGATGTAACCGTTCTGACTCGATAATATCACGCCCCATTTTCAGCGCAACCGCAGACGGTCCATGAGCGCAGAGTATGATAAACTCACTATATTCATGGCCTATCCGATAATGGATTATCTGAAAATGGTAGCGCTTACAGTTGTCTTCGGCATCGACCAAGGGATGTTAAATGCCTGAATTCCTTTCATTTATCAACGAAATACTCTGGGGCTCGGTAATGATTTACCTGCTGCTCGGCGCCGGAGTGTGGTTCACATGGCGGACGGGTTATATCCAGTTTCGCTATCTTCGCCAGTTTGGCAAAAGTCTTAAAAGCAGCATCACCCCTCAGTCGGGTGGCCTGACGCCATTCCAGGCACTGTGCACCAGCCTTGCGGCTCGCGTCGGCAGCGGCAACCTCGCTGGGGTCGCCATTGCGCTGACCGCAGGCGGCCCCGGTGCAGTGTTCTGGATGTGGGTTTCGGCCATCATCGGCATGGCGAGCAGCTTCGCTGAATGTTCTCTTGCGCAGCTTTACAAAGAGCGTGATGCCGAAGGACAATTTCGCGGCGGCCCGGCATGGTATATGTCTCGCGGGCTTGGTATGCGCTGGATGGGCGTCATGTTCTCGGTGTTTCTGCTGCTGGCATATGGCCTGATTTTCAATACCGTCCAGGCGAACTCCGTCGCTAATGCCATGCATTATGCGTTTCATTTGCCGGAATTTATGACCGGTCTGATACTGATGGTTTGCACCCTGGTGACGGTGATGCGCGGCCTGCGCGGCGTAGCGAAATTGATGCAGTGGCTGGTGCCGGTGATGGCGTTGATATGGGTCGCTACCAGCATACTCATCAGCCTCTGGCACTTCACTGAAATTCCAAAAGTCTTTGAAACCATCATCCGCAGCGCATTCGGCTGGCAGGAAGCTGCCGCCGGTGCGGTGGGTTATACCATCAGCCAGGCAATAACCAGCGGCTTCCAGCGCGGGATGTTCTCTAACGAAGCCGGAATGGGCTCCACGCCCAATGCCGCTGCGGCAGCCGCTTCATGGCCTCCGCACCCTGCGGCGCAAGGCATCGTTCAAATGATTGGCGTACTGGTTGATACGCTGGTGATTTGTACCGCCACGGCAATGATTGTGCTACTTGCCGGGAATACCACCCACCAAAACTCACTCGATGGTATCCAGCTGGTGCAAAACGCGGTGGCCTCTTTCGCCGGTAGCTGGGGCACTGGGTTTGTGGCGGGGATCGTGCTGCTGTTCTCCTTCAGCTCGATTGTGGCCAACTATATCTACGCTGAAAATAATCTGATTTACCTGAAGATGAACAGTCCGCTGAACGTCTGGCTGCTACGCGGAATCACCCTAATAATGGTAATGCTGGGTACGATACTGAGCCTGCCCGTTGTCTGGCAGCTCGCCGATATCATCATGGCATTGATGGCTATCACCAACCTGACCGCTATTATGCTGCTCTCCCCGGTAGTGAAGATTATCGCCAGCGATTATCTGCGCCAGCGTAAAATGGGTGTGAAACCGGTGTTCGACCCGGCGCGTTATCCGGATATTGAACAACAGCTTTCGCCCGGAAGCTGGGATGATGTGCCTCGCCAATAGCAGCTATCGATCCTTTCCCGGGCGTTTTTTGCTAAAGTCACGGAAAAATGCCCGCAAGGACTTATTATGCTGATTCTGATTTCACCTGCTAAAACGCTCGATTACCAGAGCGACCTGCCAACAGCGCGCTACACCCATCCGGAACTGCTGGACTATTCCCAGCAGCTGATTAGCGTGGCACGCAAGCTGTCTGCACCGCAGATTGGAAAACTGATGAGCATCAGCGACAAGCTCGCCGATCTCAACGCCACACGTTTTCACGACTGGCACCCGGATTTCACCCCGCAAAATGCGCGCCCGGCTATCCTCGCGTTTAAAGGCGACGTATACACCGGCCTGCAGGCGGAAGAGTTCAGCGAAGCCGATTTTGATTTCGCCCAGCAGCATCTGCGGATGCTTTCCGGTCTGTACGGCGTGCTGCGTCCACTGGATTTGATGCAGCCATATCGTCTGGAAATGGGCATTCGCCTCGAAAACGCCAAAGGCAAAGACCTGTACCATTTCTGGGGTGAGATAATCACCCACAAACTCAATGAAGCGCTGAAGGCTCAGGGTGACGACACCGTTATCAATCTGGCCTCAGACGAATACTTCAGAGCGGTGAAGCCGAAGGTGTTGCAGGGCAAGATTATCAAGCCGGTGTTCCTTGATGAGAAAAACGGCAAATTTAAAGTCATCAGCTTCTACGCCAAAAAAGCGCGCGGATTGATGAGCCGTTACATCATTGAAAACCGCCTGACGAAGCCAGCACAGCTTAAAGAATTTGATAGCGAAGGGTATTTCTTTGACGAAGCCGCGTCGGGTGACGGCGAACTGGTGTTTAAACGGCACGAACAGAAGTAAGGCTCTCCCCTCACCCCTTTTGGGGCGAGGGAAATCACATCAATGGTGATGACCATGGTTATCATGATTGTCATGGTGATTGTCATGGTGGTCGTGATGATCGTCGCGGTGATCATCATGATGCGGCTCATAACGTGCGCGCCAGTGATTGTCGTGACGCTCGTAATGATGGTTCCACCAGTCATGGTCGCGCCAGCCGCCGCCATCCCAGTAGTTACCATGATTATCCTGATCGCCAATCTGCAGTTTCACCGCAGGAACCAGCGTGATTTCAGAAGCATGTACTACCGCCGGAGCCACCAGCATCATAGAAAGTGCCAGGATTATAGGTTTTATCTTAGACATAGGTTACTCCATTCATATCATTGCCCGTTTCGGGTCGATGGAATGAGATTACCTCTCCAGAAGCGGACTTGTTATTCTCCGCAATCCTAATCTCTAAGTACCCGCATTTATTGGGAATTCATCCTTAATCCCTACTTATTGTCTCCCTATTTTCTCCACATTTGCCCATAAAAAAACCGGGTCTCGAAACGCCGACCCGGCTGTATGTAAGTTCAGACTGAAGTTATGCCTTTGCCATCATCAACTTACGTAATTCTGCGAAGTCAGCAGGCAGATGATGCGACAGCAGAGGCAGGTCAGCGCGATCCGCCAACTCTTTGGGCAACGGCAGCTCAGTTTCAAGGATCGCTTCTACGCTTTCCTTGAATTTCGCCGGATGTGCGGTGCCAAGGAACAGGCCATACTCACCTGGATTGAGACGATCGCGCAGCGCACGGTAGGCCACCGCCGCGTGCGGCTCAGAGGTGTAACCCAAAGTCTGCAGCTCACGCATGGTCCCTTTGGTGGTCTCATCGTCGATAGCCGCATAACCCAGCTCGTTCAGACGCCACTCTTTGCGACGGAACAGCTCTTCCACGCGCGGCCAGTTATTCGGCTGGCTGACATCCATCGCGTTAGACAGCGTCGCCTGTGTTGGCTTAGGTGCCCAGCTGCCATCCTGCAGGAAGCGCGGCACGGTGTCGTTAGCGTTGGTCGCGGCGATAAAGCGTTTCACCGGCAGGCCCAGCGATCTCGCCAGCAGACCCGCAGTCAAATCGCCAAAGTTACCGCTTGGAACGGAAATCACCAGCTGATTGCGGGCTTCCTGCGGCAGCTGCGCTACCGCTTCGAAGTAGTAGCAAATCTGCGCCAACAGGCGGCTGATGTTAATCGAGTTCGCCGAGTTCAGACCGATCGCCACCTTCAGTTCTTCGTCATCGAAGGCCTGTTTCACCAGCGCCTGGCAGGCGTCGAAGTCACCGTCGATAGCCACAGTTTCAATGTTACCGCCGAGCGTACAGAACAGTTTTTCCTGCAGCGGACTGATTTTTCCATTCGGATAGAGGATGACCACGCGCACATTTTTCAGACCGTAAAACGCATGCGCAACCGCCGCGCCGGTATCACCGGAAGTCGCGGTCAGAATGGTGACGGGCTTATCGCCGCTGATGTGCGTCAGCATTTGCGCCATAAAGCGGCCGCCAAAATCTTTAAACGCCAGGGTCGGTCCGTGGAACAACTCCAGACAGCCAACATCTTCCTGCACCTGTTTCACCGGTGCCGGGAAGGCAAACGCCGCGCGAATGCGAGATTCCAGCTCCTGAGGCGCAATTTCATCGCCGATAAACGCCGACAGAATTTTGGCGCTACGGGTAACGAAATCCATCGTCAGCATTTCGTCAATTTCGGTCAGACTGAATTCCGGCAGGTCGTGCGGAAAAAACAGCCCCTGATTTTTGCCCAACCCTTGCGTCACGGCCTGCGCGAAGCTGACCTGCTCATTATGATCTTTTAAGTTATACAGTTTCATCGGTTATCCCACTACGCGAGCGCCCGCCGTGTCCAGCCGGCAAATATGAACGAAGCCTTCCTGATTTTGCAGATAGTGTTTACTGAGCCAGTCTGCGACTCGTTGTGCGGTTTCCGGGTTATCGCACAGGGCGAACATCGTCGGTCCGGAACCTGAAATTCCGCTGGCCAGGGCGCCAATCTCCGCCACCGCCTGACGCGCTTCGCCAAAGCCTGGCAGCAGCCTGGTGCGATACGGTTCCGCAATGACGTCTTTCATCAGTTTCGCCGCAAGCTCGGGCTGACGACTGTAACAGGCGTGAATAAAGCCCGCCAAATGGCGGCCGTGCGCGATACAATCCTGACGGCGATACTGCGCCGGTAAAATCGCTCGCGCTTCGGCGGTTGACACCTTAATGCCCGGATACGCCAGCACCCACAGCCATTCGTCGAAGGCCGGGATTTGCTGGCTGATGATGCCGTTTTCTTCGAGCATCAGCTGGATGCCGCCAAGAAAACACGGTGCGACGTTATCGTAATGCACGCTGCCGGAGATGCGTCCTTCCAGCTCGCCCATCAACGCCAGCATTTTGCCGTCGTTGAGTGGCTTGCCGCAGAATTCATTCATCGCCACCAGGGCGGCAACCACAGAGCAGGCACTGGAGCCAAGGCCAGAACCAATCGGCATATTCTTTTCAAGGGTCATCGCGACGGGAACGGTTTTGCCAATTTCCTGGCAGAAGCGCTCCCAGCACTGATAAACGATATTTTCCCGCGGTTCCGGCGGCAGCTTGCTGGCGAAGTGGCCGACATTTTTCAGGCTGAAAGTCTCAGCCGCGACGACTTCCACGTTATCGCCCAACAGCGTGCCATCAACCGGCGCGACCGCCGCGCCAAGCACATCAAATCCGACGCTCATATTGGCGCTGGACGCCGGGGCATAGACCTTAACCATCTTAAACTCCTAACTTCCAGGACAAGGTGCGCAGTAAGTCAGCAAACACCCCGGCCGCAGTAACGTCGTTGCCCGCGCCATAACCACGCAGGACCAGCGGCAGCGGCTGATAATAGTGGCTGTAGAAAGCCAGCGCATTCTCGCCGTTTTTCACTTTATACAACGGATCGTTTCCGTCCACTTCAGCAATTTTCACGCGACACACACCGTCGTCTTCAATGTTACCGACGTAGCGCAGCACTTTGCCTTCATCCCGGGCTTGTGCGATACGCGCCGCGAACTCGTCATCGAGCTGCGGCAGTCGCGCCATAAAGCTCTCGGTGTCGCCACTGTCATCGAAGTGATCCGGCAATACGGATTCAACCACAATATCACTCAGTTCCAGATGGCGTCCGGTTTCACGAGCGAGGATCAGCAGCTTACGCGCCACGTCCATTCCGGAGAGGTCGTCACGCGGATCAGGTTCGGTGTAGCCCATTTCGCGGGCGATGGTGGTCGCCTGTGACAGGCTCATACCTTCGTCAAGCTTCCCGAAAATGAACGACAGTGAACCCGACAGAATACCCGAGAATTTTTGCAGCTCATCGCCAGCATTCAACAGATTTTGCAGGTTCTCGATGACCGGTAAACCCGCGCCAACGTTGGTGTCGTAAAGGAATTTTCGACGAGAACCCGCGGCCGCCTGACGCAGCTCGTGATAGTAGTTCATCGACGAGGTGTTCGCCTTCTTATTCGGCGTTACGACGTGGAAGCCTTCGCGCAGGAAGTCGGCGTACTGATCTGCAACCGCCTGGTTGGAAGTACAGTCCACAATCACCGGGTTCAATAGGTGATACTCTTTCGCCAGACGGATCAAGCGAGCAAGATTGAAGGGTTCTTTAGCCTCAGCCAGTTCACCTTTCCAGTCTTCCAGACTCAGGCCATGCACGTTGGTCAACAGTGCGCGGGAGTTCGCCACGCCGCACACGCGCAGGTCAATGTGCTTGTTCTTGAGCCAGGTCTGCTGACGTTTGAGCTGCTCCAGCAAGGCACCGCCCACGCCGCCCACGCCAATCACAAACACTTCAATGACCTGATCGGTATTGAACAGCATCTGATGCGTGACGCGCACACCTGTGGTGGCATCGTCGTTATTCACCACGACGGAAATTGAACGTTCGGACGAGCCCTGGGCAATCGCCACGATGTTGATATTGGCGCGGGCCAGAGCCGCAAAGAATTTGGCCGAGATACCGCGCAGAGTACGCATCCCGTCGCCGACGACGGAGATGATCGCCAAACGCTCCATGATCGACAGCGGCTCCAGTAAGCCCTCTTTCAGCTCCAGATAGAACTCATCTTCCATCGCCCGCTTCGCGCGGCCGCAGTCAATTTGTGGTACGCAGAAGCTGATGCTGTATTCAGAAGACGACTGGGTTATCAGTACGACGGAAATACCGGCGCGGGACATGGTGGCGAACACGCGCGCCGCCATGCCGACCATGCCTTTCATGCCGGGGCCGGAGACGTTAAACATCGCCATGTTGTTGAGGTTGGAAATCCCCTTCACTGCCATGCCATCTTCGTTATGACAGGCACCGATTAACGTACCCGGCGCCTGTGGGTTACCGGTATTTTTAATCAGGCAAGGGATTTGAAACTGTGCGATCGGCGCTATGGTACGCGGGTGCAGCACTTTGGCACCGAAATAGGAAAGCTCCATCGCTTCCTGATACGACATCGATTTCAGCAGACGAGCGTCCGGTACCTGACGCGGATCGCAGGTGTAAACCCCGTCGACGTCGGTCCAGATTTCACAGCAGTCGGCGCGCAGGCATGCGGCCAGTACTGCGGCGGAGTAATCGGAGCCGTTACGGCCCAGCACCACCAATTCGCCTTTGTCATTGCCCGCGGTAAAGCCCGCCATCAGCACCATATGATCTGCCGGAATTTGACTTGCGGCAATGCGGCGGGTGGATTCGGCGATATCGACGGTGGACTCAAGATAGTGACCAACGGCCAGTAATTTTTCGACCGGATCGATGACGCTGACCTTGTGACCTCGCGCTTCGAGCAGGCCCGCCATGATCGCAATCGACAGTTTTTCGCCACGGCAAATCAGGGACGCGTTGACGCCGTCCGGGCATTGACCAAGCAGGCTGACGCCATGCAGGACATGCTTAATATTGGCGAATTCTTGTTCAATAAACGCGTTAAGCTGAGAGAAGGGAAAACCAGGCTGGATATCGGCAAGGCCCTGAAGCAGTTCGCCAAAAATACGTTCGGCATCGGCAATATTTGGAAGTGCATCCTGACCGCCGATGGTTTTCTCAATCATCGCAACCAGATGGTTAGTGATTTTGGCCGGGGCAGAGAGCACGGTTGCTACCTGCCCCTGCCTGGCATTGCTTTCCAGAATATCGGCAACACGCAGAAAACGTTCTGCATTTGCCACTGATGTACCGCCGAACTTCAAGACTCGCATGGTTTTTACCTCTTGATCTTTGGTCGAAAAAAAAGCCCGCACTGTTCAGGTGCGGGCTTTTTTCTGTTTTTCCTGTACGCGTCAGCCCGCACCGATACCTGTGGTAATGGTGGTGGTAATAATTGTTGTCATGCGGCTGATGCGAATCATGGATGTTGTGTGCTCTGTCATATTAATTGTCTGTCGTCTGCCTCTATTGGTTAAAGGATTGGCCCTGTTATGTCAACAAATTTTCACATTTGCCTCTATTTGTCATACCAATAGCCTGCGCCAGAAAAATATTGATCTTCGTCACGCATCCCCTGGTAAAAAAGCCTATGACAGAGCATTAACCCATAACAAAAACTTACAGCAGCAGTTTAATCGGCAATATTTTTTTCGATATCATGCAGTAATCGATGCAACATTGCGGTGTCTCGCTGCCCAAGAAGGCCAATTCGCTGCTGAAGCCAGTCGGCCAGTTTGACGTCATCCGCGACCTGTAATTTAGTCAATAATGACATTGCACGTGCGCGTAATGCCTGAAGTTGGTTTTCGTTATCTTCAGCAACAGGAGGTGTCGGCATTTGTGTTAACGCTGAAAGCTGATAGCAGAACACCATAACCGCCTGGCCGAGATTCAACGACGGATAATCTGCAACCATCGGCACGCCAGTGAGGATATCAGCCAGCGCCAGTTCATCGTTGGTCAGCCCGGAATCTTCGCGACCAAACACCAGCGCCGCATGGCCCATCCACTGTGATTTTTCCTGGAGGATAGGCACCAGTTCTTGAGGCGTGGCGTAATAGTGGAAGCGAGCGCGACTGCGGGCGGTGGTCGCAATGGTAAAATCAACATCGTGGAGTGCGTCAGCAAGTGTCGGAAAGGTTTGAATATTTTCAAGTATTTCACCTGACCCGTGTGCGACCCACTTTGCCGCAGGCTCCAGGTGCGCCTGACTGTCGACAATTCGCATTCCTGTGAATCCCATGGTCTTCATCGCCCGGGCCGCAGCGCCGATATTTTCGGCTCTTGCTGGTGCAACCAGCACTATTGATAAGCGCATGTCATCTTCTCTTTTTTGCTTTTTCACAACCACAATGTGATGCGCATCATCATATTGCGCGTCGCGAATTTACTTAATTGCAACAAAAAACGCTGAAAGGGTGTTTCTTAACACATCAATAAGGCTAAACTATTACCCAAGAATCACCGCATAATATATGTTAACAGAACCGCTATATCCTTATGTTATACTAAGGTATTCCAAACAGGATTAAGGCTCATCTTTTGGATTCATTTTGCTAATCAGTTCATTCTTGCAATTACATTAATTGTTGATAAATTGTGACAAAAGCTAGCATTTAGATGCAAGGATTTCACAAGACTGTTAACGTGCTACAATTGAACTTGATATATGTCAACGAAGCGTAGTTTTATTGGGTGTCAGCCATCTCTGAGCCTGTTATGTTGCTGTTAAAATGGTTAGGATGACAGCCGTTTTTGACACTGTCGGGTCCAGAGGGAAAGTACCCACGACCAAGCTAATGATGTTGTTGACGTTGATGGAAAGTGCATCAAGAACGCAATTACGTACTTGAGTCATGTTATGCCGGTCATGTTAATTTTCGACATGCATCAGGCGGGCCAGGGACTTTTGTACTTCCTGTTTCGATTTTAGTTGGCAATTTAGGTAGCAAACATGCAGACCCCGCACATTCTTATCGTTGAAGACGAGTTGGTAACACGCAACACGTTAAAAAGTATTTTCGAAGCAGAAGGTTACGATGTGTTCGAAGCCACCGATGGCGCGGAAATGCATCAGATCCTATCTGAAAATGATATCAACCTTGTCATCATGGATATCAACCTGCCAGGCAAAAATGGCCTGCTGTTGGCACGTGAGCTGCGCGAGCAAGCTAACGTCGCTCTGATGTTCCTGACCGGACGTGACAACGAAGTGGATAAAATCCTCGGCCTGGAAATCGGCGCTGATGATTACATCACTAAACCGTTCAACCCTCGTGAACTGACTATCCGTGCGCGCAACCTGCTCTCCCGTACCATGAATCTGGGTACCGTGAGCGAAGAACGCCGCAGCGTGGAAAGCTACAAGTTCAACGGATGGGAACTGGACATCAACAGCCGCTCACTGGTCAGCCCGAACGGTGAACAGTATAAGCTGCCGCGCAGTGAATTCCGCGCGATGCTGCACTTCTGCGAAAACCCGGGCAAGATCCAATCCCGTGCAGAACTGCTGAAAAAGATGACCGGCCGTGAGCTGAAGCCACACGACCGTACGGTTGACGTGACAATCCGTCGCATCCGTAAACACTTTGAATCTACGCCTGATACCCCGGAAATCATCGCAACTATCCACGGCGAAGGTTACCGTTTCTGCGGCGAACTGCAGGAATAATCGGTTTTTCAGTGCATAAAAACGGCGCCTTAGCGCCGTTTTTTTTCGCCAGTTATTCCTTCCAGGGCATGATCGGCACCGCGCTTATCGCGTTTTTCGGTGAGCCATCGACCACTTTGTCGGAATAGGTCAGATACACCAGCGTATTACGTTTAGCATCGTAGAAACGCACGACCTGTAGTTTCTTGAAGACCAGAGAAGTCCGCTTCTGGAACACGACCTCTCCTTCCGTTTTGCCCTTTTTAATCTTGTCGCTGACTTCAATTGGCCCAACCTGCTGGCAGGAGATCGCCGCGTCGGAGGTATCTTCCGCAAGCCCCAGCCCGCCTTTGATACCACCGGTTTTGGCGCGGCTGATATAGCAGGTCACGTTCTTCACATCTGGGTCATCAAAGGCCTCAACGACAATCTTATGGTCCGGGCCAAACATCTTGAAGACGGTATCAACGGAGCCCACTTGTTCCGCGTGCACTGTGCTGCAGGTCAACGCCAGCAGACAGCCTGTAATTAACTGCTTGTATTTCATATTGTTACCATTTCTGAAAAAGTCATTCGTTTTTATGCCATTGTGCAGAAGAAAATATTTATAGATCACAGCCTTACAAAAATCATGCCTATTTAGTACCTTTTATCGCACTTTAGAGCAAAAAAAACACTGAATGCTAAAACATCAAAAAATGCTATTATCCGCTACCCTAGTTACAGGCACCTGCGAAAGGATGAGGACATTATATGGATCAAGCTGGGATAATACGCGATCTTCTTAGCTGGCTTGAAGGGCATCTCGACCAACCTTTGTCGCTGGATAACGTTGCAGCCAAAGCGGGCTACTCCAAATGGCATCTACAAAGGATGTTCAAGGATGTCACCGGCCATGCTATCGGCGCCTATATACGTGCTCGTCGCCTGTCAAAATCTGCTGTGGCTTTGCGCCTGACCGCGCGCCCGATTCTGGATATTGCCCTGCAGTACCGTTTCGATTCTCAGCAGACCTTTACCCGCGCATTCAAGAAACAGTTTAGCCTGACGCCAGCGCTTTATCGCCGCTCGCCGGACTGGAATTCGTTCGGTATGCGTCCGCCGCTGCGCCTGGGTGAATTCACGATGCCGAAGTATGAATTCATCACTATGCCGGACACGCAACTGGTCGGTATCACCCAGAGCTATACCTGTAAGCTGGAAGAGATTTCTGAATTCCGCCAGCAGATGCGTGGCCAGTTCTGGCGCGATTTCCTCGGCAATTCGCCGTCGATCCCGCCGATGCTTTACGGTCTGCATGAACCGCGTCCGAGCCTTGAACGAGACGATGAGCAGGAAGTGCTATACACCACGGCACTGACGCCTGAAATGGCCAACGGCCATCTGCAGGATGCGCACCCGGTGAAACTGGAAAGAGGTGAATACGTGATGTTCACCTACGAAGGGCTGGGAACCGGATTGCAGGAATTTGTGCTGACCGTTTATGGCACCTGCATGCCGATGCTCGGCCTGACCCGTCGTAAGGGCCAGGACATCGAACGATTCTTCCCGCAGAAAGATGCGAGGAATCAGGAACCGCCTATTCAGCTACGCTGCGAGTACCTGATTCCGATCCGCCGCTAGCGCTGCAGTTCATCCAACGCAGGGGCGTCCAGATGTGTGACGTCGCCTGCTGTTTCAACAATCCAGCCAGGTGCCAGCCAAGGGCTTTGCTGGTAATCCACACGTGAGATTGAGCAGTTCCGCAAACGCAGACGGCGTTCGGCGTAGGCCGGCAATCCGAGAATCGTACTCACCAGACACCCAAGCGCCATGCCATGACTCACCAATAGCGGGCGACTGCCATTGGGTAGTTCAAGGCAATCCTGCAGCGCCGCATTCATACGATCGCCCAGCTCCTGCATTGACTCCCCTTCCGGGATACGTCCGTTGGCAGTGCCATTAACCAGCGTCCGACGCCAGCCTTCTTCATCCTCAGTCAGCGAGTCGATCAGACGGCGTTCGAGCACGCCCATATCGAGTTCACGTAACCGTGGATCGTAGGTGACGCTGCAACCGCAGGCTTCCGCGATTAACTCAGCGGTACGGCGCGTGCGGCCCAAATCGCTGGAGATGATATGCGTGATGCCGAGCATTTTGACGCGCTCACCTACCTGTCGGGCCTGCTGTTCACCTTTTTCGGTGAGCGGGCTGTCGGACTGACCCTGAATACGTCGCTCGGCGTTCCACTGCGTTTCACCGTGGCGAACAAGGTATACCTGTAACATGCTAATTTTCCGTTATACTGCGATGATGTTTTTTTCGTAAGTGTACTGATTATGCACAAGGTTGTCTCTGCTACCACCAATCCCGCCAAAATTAAGGCTATTCTGCAGGCTTTTAACGAGATCTTCGGCGAAGGATCCTGCCATATTGACGCCGTTTCCGTCGAGAGCGGCGTGCCAGAACAACCCCTCGGAAATGAGGAAACGCGTGCTGGCGCACGAAATCGCGTGGAAAATGCCCGACTTGTCCGACCAGATGCTGACTTTTGGGTGGCGATTGAAGCGGGCATCGACGAAGATAGCACCTTCAGTTGGGTCGTAATTGAAACGCGTGAGCAGCACGGTGAAGCACGTTCGGCCACACTGCCACTGCCAGCAGTTATCCTCGAACGCATTCGTGCAGGCGATGCCCTCGGACCGGTGATGTCACACTATACCGGTATCGATGAGATTGGCCGTAAAGAAGGGGCGATTGGCGTGTTCACTGCGGGCAAACTGACCCGCAGCTGTGTCTATCATCAGGCAGTGATCCTGGCACTCAGTCCTTTTCACAACGCCGTTTATCGGTGAGTTTCCGGCAGCGTCTGTTCCAGCCACTGGCGCAGTTCAGCAGGCGCTGATTTCAGGCTGTTTGAGCCACGGGTAATGGTTGCGATGCCCGCACCCAGCTCGCTTTTCAGCTCACGTTGACTCATCTCACCGCGCAGTAATTCTTCGATAATTCGCACCCGCGTACCCAGCGCTTCGCGCTCGTCCGGCGTCATCATCAAATTCAAAAGCGGCAGATCCAGGTCAGCGGCAAAAGCCTGACGCATCAGTTCCACAAAGCGCAGCCACTCCTGGTGGCGCTGTTCCGCGTTTGCGGCTGAGTAAGGGGATTGTTGGGTCATGTTACGCCACCATGTTGGGGCGGATGGCATAAGGCCACCCGCCGAATGTACTCTTTAGCGAGTACAAGCATAACATACTCTCAGCGAATCAGTAGCGCTGCTTCCATTCGTCATCGGTGAGGATCTGTGGTTTATCGCCCATGAAATAGCGGTAGTAGGCATCATACGCCAGCACGTTCTTCACATAGCCGCGCGTTTCAGAGAACGGAATGCTCTCGACAAACGCCGCCGCGTTGATGCGCCCTGCGCTGTTGCCCTGCCAGGTTCTGACCCGGCCAGGGCCCGCATTATACGCCGCCGACGCATAGATCCGGTTGTTGCCAAACTGCTGATAAACGTATTGCAGATAGTGAGTACCGATGTTGATGTTAGTCTCCGGGTCTAACAGCTGACTGGCGCTGTTGTAGCCCGGAATCGAGAACATCTTCACCGTATGCGTTGCGGTACCCGGCATGATTTGCATCAGCCCAGTAGCGCCAACCGGTGAACGGACTTTCGGGTTCCAGGCACTTTCCTGACGAGCAATCGCCATCGCATAACTTTGGGAGATGCCTTTATCGCCGGTATAGCGCACGAACAAATCTTTGTACGCCAGCGGGAAACGTTCTTCGAGGTTATCCCACAGCTTCCCGGCAATCGTCGCCTGCACGCTGAGATCCCACCAGTCCTGGTCGAAGGCGTATTTCGCCAATTGTCCCTGTTCGTTGCGTGTGCGACTGCTCACCAGATTCGCCCACTCGCTGCGCGCGGTATTATCCAGATTCCAGTACATCAACTCCCGTACGCGGGCCATTTCAGGGCCATTGACCAATACTGGAGCCACCGTGCCTTCTGGTTTTTCGACGCGAATCGAATAGTCCTCACCCAAACGCTGCGCGGCCACCATCGGATAGAAGCCGCGCTGTTGCATCAGGGAATGCAGAATATCTTTCGCTTCCTGATCACGACCGCGATCCATCAGCAGATCGGCCTGCCAGTAGCGCCATTCGTCTTTATCTTTGGCTTCCATTGGCAAACGCGCCAGCCAGGTGTTCAACCTAGAGCGATCGCCGTTGCCGATGGCCATCCGCACGCGACGTTCCACCAGCGACGTCGACTGCGAACGCATGATTGCATCATCGCGCCAGCGCGCCTGCTCATCGGTCACATCAGTACCCATCAAACGCCAGGCGACGGTATCGCGCAGATCCTGTGTTTGATCTTCATTCAGCTGCTGCGCCTGCACCAGGGATGGGATCAACAGGCGCGCATTTTCCACGTCCTGACGCGCGACACTGGTGAACGCTACCGCCGCCATCTTACGGGTGAAATCAGTCGCACCGGTGCTTTGCGCGAAGCTCAGCACGCTGTTTGGGTCGTTCGCCAGGCTTATCACCGCGGCAGAAATAGTCTGGTAATCTGTCGGCATTTGATTGGCAAGCGAGATAACCAGACGGGTATTCCCGGCCTGCATCGCCAGACGAATACGTTCCAGATACGCCAGCGGATCTTGAGTCCCGGACGCACGCCAGGCGCTGAATAAAGGATCGCAGGCGTTAGGTTGGCTCTTACCCGTCAGCCACAGTGTTTTTGCACCGTCCCAGGCATCCTGAGTCTGGCCCACGTTATATTTTGCATAGTAGTAGTTACATTGCGCTTCGGTGGTACTGGGTTTATCAGGGCTGAACGCCAGCAAGCCACGCCAGTCTTCACGGCGCGCCAGTTCATTCACAAAGCGGTTTTTCAGGGTCCGCGCGGACGGCAGCGTCGGATTGGCCTGCACGAACTGGGTCACACTGAGCGCCGGTTCATTCATTAGATCGTCAGTCAGCTGACGATATTCGAGATAGGGATAGAGTGGATAGTCTTTCAGGGTCGGCATCAGTTGATCAACAACATCCATCTGACGGTTATCCCACGCCTGCCTAATCTGGGAATAGCGACTGCGTTGTTCATCCAGTGAATCAGCGTGAACCGCATTGCTGACCGTAAGCAGACAGACGCCAGCAGCCAGAAGACGCCACGTCATGGGTGTAGCTTTTTCCACATGCGCTCCTTAAAAATTGTGTCAATGCAGCATCATGCCGCGTAAAAAAGCCGTGTCCGGTCATTATCCTTGTGTTTCGGATCCTCTCTTTATGCTAACCAGACAACGGGGATTGCGCCACGTTATGAACACTTTTTTACCTTTACTGTTATCACGATCGCCTGGCTGGGATTAGCGTGGGAAAAAGGCTACACTTCGCCTTTGACTCCTTATCATCAAAATAAAAGAGGCGAAGTCCAACGTGGCTCAATTCGTTTATACCATGCATCGCGTCGGTAAAGTGGTCCCGCCGAAGCGTCATATTCTGAAAAACATCTCACTGAGTTTCTTCCCTGGCGCAAAAATCGGTGTACTGGGCCTGAACGGTGCTGGTAAATCCACCCTGCTGCGCATCATGGCCGGTATCGATACCGACATTGAAGGTGAAGCGCGTCCGCAGCCAGGTACCAAAATTGGTTACCTGCCGCAGGAGCCGAAACTCAACCCGGAACAAACGGTTCGCGAATCCGTTGAAGAAGCCGTTGCTGAAGTGGTTAACGCCCTGAAAGGCCTCGACGAAGTCTATGCGAAGTATGCCGAACCGGATGCCGATTTCGACAAACTGGCAGCTCAGCAGGGCAAGTTCGAAGAAATCATTCAGGCGCACGACGGTCACAACCTGAACGTGCAGCTTGAGCGCGCCGCAGATGCGCTGCGTCTGCCGGAGTGGGATGCGAAAATCGAAAATCTGTCCGGTGGTGAGCGTCGCCGTGTGGCACTGTGTCGCCTGCTGCTGGAAAAACCAGACATGCTGCTGCTCGACGAACCAACCAACCACCTGGATGCTGAGTCTGTGGCCTGGCTGGAACGCTTCCTGCACGACTTCGAAGGCACCGTGGTGGCTATCACCCACGACCGTTACTTCCTCGATAACGTGGCGGGCTGGATCCTCGAACTGGACCGCGGCGAAGGCATTCCGTGGGAAGGCAACTACTCTTCCTGGCTTGAGCAGAAAGATCAGCGTCTGGCGCAGGAGGCCTCTTCAGAAGCCGCTCGTCGTAAATCTATCGAAAAAGAGCTGGAGTGGGTACGTCAGGGCGCGAAAGGCCGTCAGTCTAAGGGCAAAGCCCGTCTGGCACGCTTTGAAGAGCTCAACAATACCGAATACCAGAAACGCAACGAAACCAACGAACTGTTTATTCCACCAGGTGCACGTCTGGGGGATAAAGTGGTTGAAGTCAGCAATCTGCGCAAATCCTACGGCGAGCGTCTGCTGATTGATGATCTGACCTTCTCCGTGCCGAAAGGCGCGATTGTCGGCATCATCGGTCCGAACGGCGCGGGTAAATCTACCCTGTTCCGTATGATGTCAGGCCAGGAACAGCCAGACAGCGGCAGCATCACCCTGGGTGAAACGGTCAAACTGGCTTCCGTTGATCAGTTCCGTGACGCCATGGATAACAGCAAAACCGTGTGGGAAGAAGTGTCTGGCGGCCTGGATATCATGAAGGTCGGTAACACCGAAATGCCAAGCCGAGCATACGTGGGACGCTTTAACTTCAAGGGCACCGACCAGGGCAAACGCGTTGGCGAACTGTCCGGTGGTGAGCGTGGTCGTCTGCATCTGGCAAAACTGCTGCAGGTAGGCGGGAACGTGCTGCTGCTCGATGAACCAACCAACGACCTGGATATCGAAACCCTGCGCGCGCTGGAAAACGCCCTGCTGGAGTTCCCGGGCTGCGCAATGGTTATTTCCCACGACCGTTGGTTCCTTGACCGTATCGCCACCCACATTCTGGATTACCAGGATGAAGGTAAAGTGGAATTCTTCGAAGGTAACTTTACCGAGTACGAAGAGTACAAGAAACGCACCCTCGGCGCAGATGCGCTGGAGCCGAAGCGTATTAAGTACAAGCGTATTTCGAAGTAATTTTGCGGTCTGATGCCTTTTCCTGGTGGGAAAGGCTGAAATGACAAAACCGGGCAGCTTTCACAGCGCCCGGTTTTTTGTTTAGCCCTGCTCACCCATCATCTGCTTCACCAGCTCAACACACCGCAGGAAGCGGGCGTCGTAATCTGACTCTTCAACGTGAACGTACTCAATGTTGTTCTCTTTGAGCATATCGACCAGCATGGTCTGAAACTCTTTTCTGTCCACCGAACTGCCCAGGCTTCGCAGACCATCGGCGACCCACGGGGTATTATTTTCCAGCACGATAACCAGGTCGAAACGGTATTCGTCGATCAGTGCCTGCACGAACGGATGCTCGCGGCCTTCGTATTTCTTACAGAAAGCCTGAGTGGTTACAAAGTCGGTATCAATAAACGCCACTTTATTGGCATATTTTACCGCGAAATCAATGTACTGCGCATGACCCAGCGCGATTTTATCGTAATCGGAATACTGCAACGCCATCTCGTCACCGCCCAGATGAGAAAAGACGTAATCACGGCCATATTCCCAGGCACTGGTGGTGTTGAAGATGTTGGCGAGCTTATTCACCATCATCGACTTACCGCTTGATTCGCCGCCCAAAATCGCCACTGTACGCACAAAGAACGGTTTTACTTCGGTTGGAATGTATTCCCAATAGCGCGACGGGTTCTCACGAATTTGCGCCCCGCTGATGTTCATGAACGTGCGCTGCGGATCGATAAGCACGGTTTCGATTCCAAGGTGCTCGCGGAACTGCGGGGCATCGGCTTCTTCGGAAGTGTAAATCCAGTTCGGCTCAATCCCCTTCTCTTCCATGAAGGCCTTGATACCATTACTCCAGACGTCCCAGCCGTGCGGATACGGCTCCATGCCTTCTTCATTAAAGGCGTGAATGCGGATATTTTTTTGGTATTTGAAGGTTTGTAGCAGCCAGCGCAGACGGTCAGATACCGTCGGCTGCTGCGACATCGCGCTGTCTTCGAACAGCGCCCGGTCGCGCTTTTCGTCGTAGCCCATGATGACGTGTAGTTCATCGACCTGGCTTCCAGCTCGCTGGAGCAGATAAATATGACCGGTATGCAGCGGATAGAATTTGCCGAACACGACGCCGACATTTTTCTGCTGGCGTGGAAACTCAAGCGCCAAAAAGCGGTGTAGCGCTTCAAGTTTCTGCGCGCTCGGGCTTTTGATTTTGGCGTTCAGCAACTGGCTAAGGTAGCCCTTGGTCATCCCGCTGGCGTCCGCCACCTGCTGTAGCGTGCAGCCTTTCTGGCGAATCGCGGTTTTAATGTAATCGAACGATGACAAAGGAGCCTCCTGCTGATGATCTCTCCCGGATTAGCCGGGCACATGTAGAAATCCCCTATCGATTTCTGGTGGCAGGAAGGCGGCAAGTGAACGAGGCCCGATGAACTTAGAAAACTAAGTGATTCGGGTGAGAGAACGTAGCCAACACACCTGCCGCCGGAAAACGACGGGTATTTAATTATAAGTCGTCAAAGACGTTCAATGCATCGGAAAGCTTTTTCACGCCAAAAACCTTCATCCCTTCTGGTACTTTTTTCGGCACGTTGGCGGCTGGGACAATAGCACGACGGAAGCCGTGTTTAGCCGCTTCGGAAATACGCTCCTGGCCGCTCGGCACCGGGCGAATCTCACCTGAAAGCCCGACTTCGCCAAACACCACCAGATCCTGCGGCAGCGGGCGATCGCGAAGGCTGGAAACCATCGCCATCAGCAACGCCAGATCGGCACTGGTTTCAGTGACCTTTACGCCCCCCACCACGTTGACGAACACGTCCTGATCGAACATCTGCAGACCGCCGTGGCGATGCAGCACTGCCAGCAGAATAGAGAGGCGGTTCTGCTCCAGACCTACTGCAACACGGCGCGGATTGCCCATCATAGACTGATCGACCAGCGCCTGAATTTCTACCAGCAGCGGGCGCGTGCCTTCCCAGACCACCATCACCGAGCTTCCGGACGTCACTTCATCGCCGCGACTTAAGAAAATGGCCGACGGATTGCTGACTTCGCGCAAGCCTTGTTCGGTCATGGCGAACACGCCGAGTTCGTTCACTGCCCCGAAGCGGTTTTTATGGCTGCGCAGAGTGCGAAAACGGGAATCCGCATCGCCATCCAGCAGCACAGAACAGTCAATACAGTGCTCCAGCACTTTTGGACCGGCCAGCGAGCCATCTTTAGTGACGTGACCGACCATGATGATCGCCACGCCGCGGGTTTTGGCAAAGCGCGTTAAATAGGCCGCGCTCTCACGCACCTGCGCCACGCTGCCCGGCGACGACTGAACGTCCGCCATGTGCATCACCTGGATGGAGTCGATAACCATCAGTTTCGGCTTTTCTTCCTCAGCAATCTGGCAAATCTGCTCAATGCTGGTTTCAGACAGCATATTGAGATTCGACGCCGGTAAACCGAGGCGGTGCGCGCGCATTGCAACCTGCTGTAAGGACTCTTCACCGGTCACGTACAGGGTTTTCATGTTTTCACTGAGCAGACATAGCGTTTGCAGCAACAGCGTGGATTTACCCGCACCAGGATTACCGCCAATCAGGATCGCACTGCCAGGCACCACGCCGCCGCCAAGAACGCGGTCGAATTCTTTAAAACCGGTAGAAAAACGCGGTAGCTCTTCAAGACTGATTTCTGACAGCTTCTGTACTTTCGATACGCCAGAAGCCCCCGCGTATCCACTCAGACGCTCATTGCGTGCCACGGTTGGCGAAGCGGCAATGCGCATCTCGGTAATGGTGTTCCAGGCATGACAGGCGCTGCATTGTCCCTGCCAGCGCGGATAATCCGCGCCACACTCGTTACAGACAAACGCGCGTTTGGGTGCTTTCGCCACAATAACCTCTTACTTTTGATTCATGCTGCCGGAGAGAATGCAGAACACGCCCATCAGGTCAGCGTGACGGATGGTAATTTCCGTCTGCTCGTTAACTTTCGGTTTGGCATGATAGGCGATGCCCAGCCCCGCCGCTTTGATCATCGGCAGATCATTGGCACCGTCGCCAATCGCTACGGTCTGCGCGGTCGGGATTTCGTACGTTTCGGCCAGGCTTATGAGGGTGGTGGCTTTATACTTCGCATCCACGATGTCGCCGGTAACATTACCGGTCAGCACACCGTCACGAATCTCCAGTTCATTGGCCACCGCCGCCGTCAGACGCAGTTTGTCCTTCAGATAATCTGCAAAGAACGTAAAACCGCCGGAGGCAATAGCCACTTTCCAGCCCAGCGTTTCCAGCTTCAACACCAGCTGGGTCAGACCCGGCATCAGCGGAAGCGTATCGCGAACCTGACGCAGAATGTTCGCATCTGCACCTTTCAGCGTGGCGACGCGCTGGCGAAGACTGGCGGTGAAATCCAGCTCACCGCGCATGGCGCGCTCGGTCACTTCGGACACCAGCTCACCGGTGCCCGCCAGTTTAGCAATTTCATCAATACATTCGATCTGGATTGCTGTGGAATCCATATCCATAACCAGCAGACCCGGCGTGCGCAGATGCGGGATTTTCCCCAGCGGTGCCACGTCCAGCCCGGCATCATGCGCCAGGCGCGTTGCGCGCGGCGTCAGTGAACCCGCCAGGCGAATGACCTGATAATCTTCAACACACCATGCGGCAACAATCACCATCGCCGCACCCAATTTGTGCTGATAATCGGTCAGGCGCTGCTTATCGAGACGACGGCCATACAGCAGCCAGCCGCTGCGTCCGGCATGGTAATCCAGCGGCATGACTTCATCACCGCTTAAAGACAGCGGCAGCCCAGGCCAGAAGGAGACATCCTCGGGCAGGTCGCACCAGGTCAGACTGTTCGGCATTACAGCTCCAGTAATCGAGATTTGAGCAGGAAAATAACGCATGAGGCTACCTTGTATCCAGCGCTTCTGGCAACATTAAGCTGTAAATTTTCAAAGGTGGAATATGGTTCGCGCAAAACTGAAATTTCGGCTGCATCGCGCCGTGATCGTCCTTATCTGTCTCGCCCTGCTGGTTGCCCTGATGCAAGGGGCGTCGTGGTTCAGTCAAAGCCACCAGCGGCAGCGTAATCCGCAGATGGAAGAACTGGCCCGCACACTCGCCCATCAGGTCACGCTGAACCTGACGCCGCTAATGCGTTCAGAAACGCCTGATGAGAAGAAAATCAATCAGTTGCTGACGCAGCTGACCACGAGCAGCCGCCTGTTAGATGCCAGCGTCTATGACGAACAAGGCGATTTGGTCACTCACGCCGGAGAAAGCGTGAACGTTCGCGACAGACTGGCGCTCGACGGAAAAAAAGCCGGGGGATATTTCAATCAGCAGATCGTCGAACCCATTCAAGGGAAGAATGAACCACTCGGCTACCTGCGGCTGACGCTCGACACCCATACGCTGGCGACGGAAGCCAAGCAGGTGGATAACACCACCAACATTTTACGCCTGATGTTGCTGCTTTCGCTGGCGATCGGCGTGGTATTGACCCGTACGTTGCTGCAAGGCAAACGCACCCGCTGGCAGCAATCCCCATTCCTGCTGACGGCCAGCAAGTCCGTGCCGGAAGAGGATGAGGGCGAGGCGAAGGATAAGTGATAAATTATATGAATCATTAAAGAAAGGAAATCTGCTATGTCGACGCTACGTTTGCTCATCTCTGATTCATACGATCCCTGGTTCAATCTGGCGGTGGAAGAGTGTATTTTCCGCCAGATGCCAGCCACCCAACGCGTCCTGTTCCTGTGGCGCAACGCGGATACCGTGGTGATTGGTCGGGCGCAAAACCCATGGAAAGAGTGCAATACACGGCGCATGGAGGAGGACAACGTGCGCCTTGCGCGTCGCAGTAGCGGCGGTGGCGCGGTGTTTCACGACCTCGGTAATACCTGCTTTACCTTTATGGCCGGCAAGCCGGAATACGATAAAACCATCTCGACCAACATCGTCCTTAACGCGCTGAATTCATTGGACGTGGAAGCTGAAGCTTCCGGACGTAACGATCTCGTCGTCAAAACCGAGGATGGCGATCGCAAAGTCTCTGGCTCTGCCTATCGCGAAACGATGGATCGCGGTTTTCATCACGGTACTCTGCTGCTGAATGCCGACCTCAGCCGTCTGGCCAATTACCTGAACCCGGATAAGAAAAAGCTGCAGGCAAAAGGCATCACTTCCGTGCGCGGTCGGGTGGCTAACCTGACCGAACTGCTGCCAGGCATCACTCATCAGCAGATTTGCGATGCGGTGCAGGAGGCATTCTTCGACCACTACGGCGAGCGCGTTGAAGCCGAAGTAATTTCCCCGGACAAAACGCCGGACTTGCCTAATTTCGCGGAAACCTTTGCCCGTCAAAGCAGTTGGGAATGGAATTTCGGTCAGGCACCGGCGTTCTCGCATCTGCTGGATGAACGCTTTACCTGGGGTGGAGTCGAGCTGCATTTTGACGTAACGAAAGGCCACATCACGCGTGCACAGGTCTTTACCGACAGCCTGAATCCGGCCCCGCTCGAAGCCCTTGCGGCGCGTTTGCAAGGCAGCCTGTATCGCGCAGAGAGTCTGCAACAGGAATGTGACGCGCTATTAGTTGATTTCCCCGAACAAGAAAAAGAGCTGCGAGAATTATCAGCATGGATAGCGCTAGCGGTTCGCTGATTCACTTGCTTTTGTAGCCCGAAATTACGTCGCGGTCAGGCTTAGCTGGCGTGTGTGCCAGCGGCTGAGGAACGTCACCGTGAAGATAGCGCCTAGCAGCGCACAAAGCATATCTGATTGGGTATCCCAGGGGTCGCCCTGGGTTCCCAGAAACTCATCCGCGCCCTGCCCCATTGCCAGTGCTGCCCACCACTCGACAAATTCATAGCAAGCACTGATCGCCAGCGCAATGCAGCAGACAATGAAATTCAACATCTTCGCTCCCCGTACCACGTGACAGCGAAGCAGAATTTCTCTGGCTACCAGCGCAGGCACCAACCCCTGGAAGAAATGCCCCAGTTTGTCATAAGGGTTGCGGCTTAAATCAAACCATTCCTGAACCGTAAAACCGATGGGCACTTTGGCGTACGTATAAAGTCCGCCGACCATCAGGATGATGGCGTGGAAAAAGATAAACGTATAAAGCAACGAGGTCAGCGGAAAACGTCGGTGAGTCAACCACAGTAGCGGGAGGATAACCATCACCGGAATCACTTCCATCAACCAAGTGGCCTTGTCGCTCGCCATTACACCAGTGAAAACCATGAGTAGCACTAACAGCAACGCACCTGTTTTGAGGCTAAATGCAGCGGGAGTTGTGAGCATGTTCTTCATCCCTGAAGGATAAACGCCATTCAGGCGCGGAAACGTATCAATAGCACCAAAAATGACGAAAAAAAAGGACCCGAAGGTCCCTTTATTCTAAGCAGGTTTCCCTTACTCTTTATCGCCCAGCAATACAGATTCCAGCGCGATTTTGATCATGTCGTTGAAGGTGGTCTGACGCTCAGCAGCAGTGGTCTGCTCGTGAGTACGGATATGGTCAGACACGGTGCAGATGGTCAGCGCTTTCGCACCAAACTCCGCCGCAACGCCATAGATACCAGCTGCTTCCATCTCCACGCCCAGGATGCCGTATTTTTCCATCACGTCGAACATTTCGCCGCCGTCCGGGGAATAGAACAGGTCCGCAGAGAAGATGTTACCGACGCGCGCGTCAACGCCCAGCGCTTTCGCTGCATCGACGGCGTTACGCACCATGCCGAAGTCAGCAATCGCCGCGAAGTCGTGATCTTTGAAACGCATGCGGTTTACTTTGGAATCGGTGCAGGCCCCCATGCCGATAACCACATCACGCAGTTTAACGTCCATGCGCACAGCGCCACAGGAGCCCACGCGGATGATTTTCTTCACGCCGAAATCGGTGATCAGCTCTTTGGTGTAGATGGAGCAAGACGGGATACCCATCCCGTGACCCATTACGGAAATTTTACGGCCTTTGTACGTCCCGGTGAAACCCAACATACCGCGCACGTTGTTCACTTCGCGGACATCTTCGAGGAAGGTTTCAGCAATGTGCTTCGCACGCAGCGGATCGCCCGGCATCAGTACGACGTCTGCGAAATCACCCATTTCTGCGTTAATGTGTGGAGTGGCCATCATTATTTCCTTTTTATGTTTAATTCACCGGATATCGAACCCAGTTAACCTAACCGTAGGCCCGGCAAACCTCACGCCGCCGGGCACTCCCATCACAGCATATTTTTGCCGTAGTCCATTGCTGAGGTACCGAAATACGCCGCCAGCGTCTGGCCGATATCCGCGAAGGTTTCACGATGGCCCAGAGAACCCGCTTTCACTTTCGGGCCATACACCAGCACAGGAATGTGTTCACGGGTGTGGTCCGTACCGGTCCAGGTCGGGTCACACCCGTGGTCAGCGGTGAGAATGATGATGTCATCTTCACCCACCAATTCCAGCAGTTCAGGCAGACGGCGGTCGAAAAGCTCCAGTCCAGCAGCATAACCCGCCACATCGCGACGGTGACCCCATGAGGAGTCGAAATCGACGAAGTTAGTGAAGACGATAGTGTTGTCGCCTGCGTCTTTCATCTCTTTGATGGTGGCATCAAACAGCGCGTCGAGACCGGTAGCTTTCACTTTTTTGGTGATGCCGCAGTTAGCGTAGATATCCGCGATTTTACCGACGGAGACCACGTGGCCGTCTTTCTCATCGACCAGTTTCTGCAGCACGGTCGGTGCTGGCGGTTCAACGGCCAAATCGTGACGGTTACCGGTACGCTCGAAGTTACCGGCTTTATCGCCAACGAATGGGCGCGCGATCACGCGGCCAATGTTGTATCCACCTTCGGTCAGTTCAACGCGTGCGATTTCACACAGCTCATACAGCTTATCGAGACCGTAAGTTTCTTCGTGGCAGGCAATCTGGAACACGGAGTCAGCGGAGGTATAGAAAATCGGTTTGCCGGTTTTCATATGCTCTTCGCCCAGCTCGTCCAGAATCACGGTCCCGGAAGAGTGGCAGTTACCGAGGTAACCCGGCAAGTTCGCGCGTTCCACCAGTTTGTTGAGCAGCTCCTGCGGGAAGCTATTGTCGTGTTCCGGGAAGTAGCCCCAGTCAAACAGCACAGGCACACCGGCGATTTCCCAGTGACCTGACGGGGTGTCTTTCCCGGAAGAAAGTTCATGCGCCCAGCCGTATGCGCCAGTAACTTCAGCGTTGCCGTCCATGCCCGCGGCAACGTTGCCAGTCGAGCCTTCGTGGGCTTTCACCAGACCCAGACGGGTCAGGTTTGGTAGGTTCAGCGGGCCTTTACGGCCTTTGTCTGCTTCACCTTTTGCACAGGCCTCTGCGATATGGCCCATGGTGTCGGCCCCGACATCGCCGAAACGTTCTGCGTCTTCAGTGGCGCCGATACCAAAGGAGTCCAGCACCATAATAAATGCACGTTTCATATCTTCTCCGTACGTTTTGCGCTGCAAAAAAGCGATCAGATCAGTATACCGCTATTGTGTGATTCGACGATAGACCGTTGGGGTTTCTTTCGGTGCGCTATCGTCCAGTTTAATTGCCGCTTTCACTGCTTTAGCGGCTTCCTGCCAGCTTGCTTCATCTTTAGCGTGAATCACTGCCAGCGGACGCTGTCCGTCAACGCTGTCGCCCAGAGGCGTCATATCGGTAAAGCCAACGCTGTAATCAAGTGCATCAGAGGCCTGACGACGACCGCCGCCCATTGAAACGACCGCCATTCCCAGCGCGCGAGTGTCCATCGCCGACACGAAGCCTTCGGTGTCAGCGTAAACCGCTTTGCTGAGCATCGCCGTCGGCAAGTATTTCGCGTAGTTTTCGACGAAATCTGTCGGGCCTTTCTGCGCAGCCACCATGCGGCCAAAGATTTCCGCCGCTTTACCGTTATCCAGTACCGCCTGCAGTTTAGCGCGAGCTTCGGCTTCGTCCTGCGCCAGACGACCGGAAATCAACATTTCAACGCACAGCGCCATGGTCACCTCGAACAGGCGAGGATTGCGGTATTCGCCGGTGAGGAACTGCACGGCTTCACGCACTTCGACCGCATTCCCTGCGCTGGATGCCAGCACCTGGTTCATGTCGGTCAGCAGTGCGGTGGTGCGTACGCCAGCCCCGTTGGACACGCCAACGATGGCTTCAGCCAGCGATTCGGAAAGCGCGTAAGTCGGCATGAATGCGCCGCTACCCACTTTGACATCCATCACCAGTGCGTCCAGCCCTTCGGCCAGTTTTTTTGCCAGAATGGAAGCGGTGATCAGCGGAATGGAGTCAACCGTTGCGGTAATGTCGCGGGTCGCATAAAAACGTTTATCTGCAGGCGCGAGGGAGCTGGTTTGCCCAATAATCGCCACGCCTGTATTTTTAATAATGTCGCGGAAACGGTTGTCGTCCGGGAAGATATCAAACCCCGGGATCGCTTCCAGTTTGTCGAGCGTGCCACCCGTGTGTCCCAGACCACGCCCGGAAATCATCGGCACGTAGCCGCCACAGGCCGCAACCATCGGGCCGAGCATTAACGACGTCACATCGCCCACGCCGCCGGTGGAATGCTTATCTACAATCGGCCCGTTTAAATTCAGGCTCTTCCAGTCAAGTACGGTGCCGGAATCCCTCATCGCCATGGTCAGCGAGACGCGCTCCGGCATGGACATGTCGTGGAAGAAAATGGTCATCGCCAGGGCGGCAATCTGCCCTTCCGACACGGTGTTATCACGGATGCCATTGATGAAGAAACGGATTTCTTCATCACTCAGCGTGTGACCATCGCGTTTTTTACGAATAATTTCTTGTGCGAGAAACACGGTACCCCCCATGAGGAATCGGGTGAATTGTGGCGGGTGGCGCGATGCTTACCCGCCCTACGATCCAGTAGCCCGGATAAGCAAAGCGTCATCCGGCAATTTTTGAATTAATAAGAGCTGCCGCTCTTACCGTCGCCATGGCCCAGCGCTTTCAGCAGGCTCGCGAGCAGGCTGGATGCACCAAAGCGGTAATGACGCGCATCGGCCCAGTCGGCGCCGAACAGGTCATCAGCAATCGCAAGGAAGGTCTGCGCGTCTTCAGCAGTACGTACGCCGCCCGCTGGTTTGAAGCCCACGGTCTTTTCCACGCCCATATCGCGAATAACTTCCATCATGATGCGCGCGCTTTCAGGAGTCGCGTTTACCGGTACTTTACCGGTAGAGGTTTTGATGAAATCAGCACCGGCTTTGATGGCGATTTCAGACGCTTTACGGATCAGCGCTTCTTCTTTCAGTTCACCGGTTTCGATGATCACTTTCAGCAGAACATTCGCTGCCGCACAGGCATCTTTACAGGTCTTCACCAGGTCAAAACCAACCTGCTCGTTACCGGCGATCAGCGCACGGTATGGGAACACCACATCAACTTCGTCAGCGCCGTAAGCGATGGCTGCGCGAGTTTCTGCCAGCGCGATGTCGATGTCGTCGTTACCATGCGGGAAGTTGGTGACGGTCGCGATACGCACGTCAGGCGTGCCCTGCGCGTTCAGGGTCTTACGCGCAATAGGGATAAAGCGCGGATAAATGCAGATTGCCGCAGTATTGCCCACCGGGGTTTTCGCCTGATGGCACAGGGCTATCACTTTCGCGTCGGTGTCATCATCGTTGAGGGTGGTCAGGTCCATCAGTTTTAACGCGCGCAGGCTGCTTGCTGTTAAATCGGTCATATTATCTCCGGTGTGTAATTTTACCTTGCGGGTCTGTGACTATTTTAACACCGACCCAGCGTTTCACTTCGATCCCCATCACAGTTAATGAAATACAGATACAAATTTGCATTCCTGTAATGAGACATTTATCACTCTTTAAAGCGACGGCGAGGGCATATGGATCAAAAGCCCCGCCGACGCTTTTCTCTACAATGCCCTCATCGCCATCGCGTCTGAGGAACTTCTATGTCTGACTCTTTTGAGCAACGCTGCCAGAACATTGTGACCAGCAATACGTTGAGCCCCGAGCAAAAACGTCACTTCCTGGCGCTCGAAGCAGAAAACGCGTTACCTTACCCAGAGCTGTCAACAGAAGCCCGGATGGCGCTGGATGACGGCGTAATCTGCGACATGTTTGAAGGCCACGCGCCCTACAAACCACGCTACGTTTTGCCTGACTATGCCCGCTTCCTCGCCAACGGGTCGCAGTGGCTGGAGCTGGAAGGCGCGAAGGATTTAGACGACGCGCTGTCGCTGCTCACGATTCTCTTTCACCACGTACCTTCGGTAACGTCGATGCCGGTTTATCTTGGGCATCTGGATATGATCCTTTCACCTTATGTTAAAATTCTAACACAAGACGAAATTGATATTCGAATAAAACGTTTCTGGCGTTATCTCGACAGATCCCTGCCGGATGCGTTTACCCATGTGAATATCGGCCCGAAAGACACACCTGTCACGCGTGCTATTTTACGCGCCGATGCTGAATTGAAGCAGGTCGCACCGAATCTGACCTTTATCTACGATCCAGAAATCACCCCGGATAGTTTGCTGCTGGAAGTGAGCAAAAATATTTGCGAGTGCAGTAAACCGCACATAGCTAACGGTTCGGTGAATGATAAAATTTTCACAAAAAGCCGTTACGGCGTGGTCAGCTGTTACAACTCGCTGCCATTGGCTGGCGGTGGCAGCACACTGGTGCGTCTCAACCTGAAGGAAATTGCGCTGCGAAGCGAATCAGAAGCAGACTTCCTCACTCGCGTTTTGCCCTACTACTGCCAGCAGCAAATCGACATCATTGATGCCCGCTGCGCCTTCCTCTACGAACAATCGCACTTCTTTGAGAATAGCTTCCTGGTCGCAGAAGGGTTGATTGACCCGCAGCGCTTTACCCCAATGTTCGGAATTTATGCCCTTGCCGAAGCGGTGAACGTGCTGTGTGAAAAAGCAGGCAGCCCGGCGCGCTACGGCAAAGATGACACGGCCAATCAGCTGGCCTGGCGCATCAGTGCGCAGTTGGCAGAATTCGTCGAAATGACGCCAGTGAAATACGGTTGGCAGCAGCGGGCGTTGCTCCATGCGCAGTCGGGAATCAGCTCCGACAGCGGTACCACGCCGGGCGCGCGCATTCCTTACGGCAGCGAACCGGACCCGGTAAGCCACCTGCTGACCGTTGCTCCACATCACGCGTTTTATCATGCAGGGATCAGTGACATTTTGACCCTCGATGAAACCATCAAATGTAACCCGCAGGCGGTGATGCAGCTGTGTCTCGGGGCATTTAACGCCGGGATGCGTGAATTTTCCGCCAACGTCAGCGGCAATGACCTGGTGCGCGTCACCGGGTATATGGTGCGACTCTCCGACCTGGAGAAATTCCGCGAGGAAGGTTCACGCACCAACACCACCTGGCTCGGTGAAGAAGCCGCACGCAACACCCGTATTCTGGAAAGACAGCCGAGAGTCATCAGCCATGAGCAGCAGATGCGCTTTAGTCAGTAACATTATTCCGTTCTCCTGCGTCGACGGCCCCGGCAGCCGTCTGACGCTGTTTCTACAGGGCTGTAATCTGCACTGTAAAAACTGCCACAATCCCTGGACTATCGGGCGCTGCAACGACTGCGGAGACTGTGTAGCACCCTGTCCTCACCAGGCGTTATCCATCCAGGACGGGCGCGTTGTGTGGCTGCAAGCAAACTGCCAACAGTGCGATACCTGCCTGAAAAGTTGCCCGCAGCAGGCCACGCCGATGGCACAATCGCTGTCGATAGATGATGTGCTGAAACACATCGCCCGTGCCGCGCCGTTTATCGAAGGAGTAACCGTCAGTGGCGGCGAAGCGACCACCCAACTGCCATTTATCATTGAACTGTTTACGCAGCTCAAAAATACCCCCACGCTGAAACACCTTACCTGCCTGGTCGACAGCAACGGCGAGCTGGGTATAAGCGGTTGGGGAAAGTTACATCCCGTCTGTGACGGCGTGATGGTGGACCTAAAAGCGTGGGAAGAGAACATCCATCAGGCGCTGACCGAACGCAGCAACATGCGTATTAAAACCAGTATTCGCTGGCTGGCAGCGCACCATTTGCTGGCGGAATTGCGTCTGCTGGTCATTCCGGATCAAACGGATTATCTACAGTGTATCGATCCGCTGTCTGACTTTATTCTTTCGCTGGGAGATGTACCGGTAAGGCTGAATGCCTTTCATGCGCATGGGGTGTACGGCGAAGCGCAAACATGGCGCAGCACCTGCGCCGGGGACGTTGAGCCACTTGCGCAGGCACTGCAGAGCCGGGGAATACAGCACGTTATCCTCCCGGCACTTTATTTGTAGATCAGAGTGACAAAAATACCCCGGCAATGGTAGCGCTCATCAGGTTCGAGAGCGTACCTGCCGCTACCGCTTTCAGACCGAGCTGAGCGATATCCTGACGACGGGTTGGCGCCATACTGCCGAGGCCGCCAATCAAAATCGCAATCGACGACAGATTCGCGAAGCCGCACAGGGCAAAGGAGATGATCGCTTTGGTGTGGTCAGAAATGACCTGCAAGCCTGCAGCAGCAACCACCGCATCGTCTTTCAGGTATTCCCCGAAGTTCAGGTAAGCCACAAATTCGTTGATAATGACTTTCTGGCCAATAAACGATCCGGCCACGTTGGCTTCACTCCACGGTACACCGATGACCCATGCCAGCGGCGCAAACACCCAGCCAAAGATCAGCTGCATCGACAGTTGTGGATAGTCAAACCAGCCACCAATCCCGGAGAGAATGCCGTTTAGCAGCGCGATCAGCGCCACGAAGGCCAACAGCATCGCACCGACGTTCAACGCCAGTTGCATACCCGATGCTGCGCCTGATGCAGCAGCATCCAGCACGTTAGACGGACGATCAATTGCCGGCATGTTCGCTTCAAGATCTGGCGAATCGTTTGGCGTTTCGGTTTCCGGCAGGATGATTTTCGCAAACAGCAGACCACCTGGCGCCGCCATGAACGACGCAGCAATCAGGTATTCCAGCGGCACGCCCATCTGCGCGTAGCCCGCGAGAACAGAACCGGCCACCGATGCCAGACCGCCACACATTACCGCAAACAGCTCAGAGCGGGTCATGGTTGCAATATACGGACGCACCACCAGCGGCGCTTCAGTTTGCCCGACGAAAATGTTCGCGGTGGCAGACAACGATTCGGTCCGGGAGGTTTTCAACAGTGCACGCAGTCCACCGCCCAGAATACGGATAACAAACTGCATGATGCCGAGGTAATAAAGCACGGCAATCAGCGATGAGAAGAAGACGATAACCGGCAGTACGCGCAGGGCGAAAACAAACCCGCCGCCGCCGAAGACTTCGAACATTTTGTCGGACACCAGACCGCCAAACAGGAAGCCAATGCCTTCGTTACCATAGGCGATAACATTGGCCACGCCTTCGGACATCGCCAGCAGCACTTTACGTCCGGCAGGGACATAAAGGATCAGCGCCCCTATGGCTATCTGAATTATCCACGCGCCGAGCACGGTACGCAGGTTAATAGCTCGACGGTTACTGGAGAGCAGCACGGCGATGGCGAGCAGCACCATCATGCCAATTAATCCCATGAGGATTTGCATACAGAGTCCCTGTGTATTGAAAGTGAAAGGTTTAAAATGAGAAAAAACTCAGCAATCGCGCCGATTATAACGATCCGTAACTATTCTGTGAGTCCGTGTCACACATTTCTGGCAATAATCTGAATTCAAAACCAAATAATGAGATCTACGTCACTAAACGTGACGCAAATAATAAGGCGGGAAATAATTTTTCTGTGTTATCAGCCAGGGTGCTGGCAATGACAGCAGGCGATTCGGCGCGTAACTCGCACAGCGACTCGAACACCCGTGCGACCTGTTCAGGGCGATTCGCCTGCCCCTGAAAGCCGTTCAGTGGCATATCGGGCGCATCAGTTTCCAGAACTAAAGCAGAAAGAGGAATATGCGCGATCGTTTCCCGGGTTTTACTCGCACGCGGGTAGGTGATGGTGCCGCCGACGCCAATCTTATAACCAAGCTGAATGAATCGCTGCGCCTGTTGCAAGCTTCCGGCAAAACCGTGAACCACACCGGTACACGGCAAATTGTGCCGTTTCAGGTGCATCGCAAGTTTGTCATGAGTGCGACGCGAATGGAGGATCACCGGCAGATCGTAGCGTTTGGCAAGCTTCAACTGCTCATCGAGCAGCGCCTGCTGTTTATCGAATTGTGGATCGTCACGATACAAATCAAGCCCAATCTCCCCCACCGCCACCAGTTTTGGCGGCTTTCGGGCCAGCAGCGTCGCAAGCTGCGCCAGGCTCTCATCATTATGCTTTTCAATCACTATCGGATGCAGGCCCAGTGCGGCATACAGCGGCGAGTGCTCTGCCGCCAATGACAGCACCCAATCAAAGCGCGAGGCTTCCGTCGCTGGGATAACAATATTAGTGACGCCCGCCTGCGCCGCAAGCGTCAGGCTGTGCTCGATATCGTCCACGAATGGTGGGAAATCGAAATGGCAGTGGGTATCGATAAAGCGGAAACTCACGCCAGTCCCTCGTTATCAAAATTGGCGTCGTTGGCCTGCGGCGCATCGACCAGCGTTGCGCTGTGAAGATCGTTAGCAGCCGCTGCGGGGGGAACTACCAGCGGCGCAGGCGTTGACATACGTGGACGGAAACGGGATATCGGTGGCTGGTCGGCCAGCATTTTTCCCATCGTCGCCAGGAAATAGCGTCCACACTGGCGACCGACGTTATAATCTTCCATCAGCGCTGGCAGCCCACTGCCAAGCGCCATGCTTTTCAGCGGTTTAGGTGGGAAAATTTCGAGGATCCGTACTTTTCCCGGCGGCGTTTCAATGTACTGCTGAATGGCGTGGTAGGTCTTCTCATGATGCTGGACTAAATTCACAAACGGCTGCAGGCTGCTTTCGCCCAGCCAGCGTTCCATTCGTTTGAACCACTGCGGCGTGTAATACATCTGCGACGGGACCGTGCGGATAACCACAATGGTTTTTCCGCCACGCTTCACCGCTTCCTGCACCGGAATAGCATCACTTACGCCACCGTCCAGCCAGTTAATGCCGTCGAGCGTCACACCTGGACGATAAAAACCAGGAATCGCACTGGAGGCGCGAATCTGATCCATCCACGTTTCGCGGGTAGGCGAAAAGTAACCAGGCGAATAGTCATCGGCTCGGGAAGCGCACATCAGGAAGGATTTTCCACCGTCAAACTGACGCGCAGCGACGTCCATCGCCAGCGGCATTTTGCTCGCCGTCGCGTCGACCAGCCAGTCGAGATCGATAAGATTACCGCCGCGCACGAAGCGCATCGGATCGAAAAATTCGCGGGAGGTGGTGTAACGGGTGATGACTTTGCGGGCGTAGCCCGGCTGGTTACACACATAGGCAGAAAGGTTTTGCGCGCCGGCAGAAGTGCCTAAGAACAGATCAAACGGGTTGAATCGCGCACGCATGAACTCATCCAGTACCCCGGCGGTAAAAATGCCGCGCTGCCCACCGCCCTCACAAACCAGCGCGAGCTGTCCTGGACGAAAGGGTTTCACCGAAAGTGGCGCAATATTGCCAAGCGTTACCGGAATTCGCTGTCCCACACTGCTTTCCCGTTTTTGATTGTTTTGTTACATCACCATAACGCAGATAAGGATTCTCTTAAACTGATAAAGCCAGTCCAATGGACTGGCTTTGTGTTACGAAAATTAAATCCGCTATGGACGCCGGCGTCCCATGAACAGGCTAACCAGGAACAGAATGATACCGACGATAAAGACAATTTTTGCTGCGCCCGCTGCCGTACCGGCTAAACCACCAAAGCCCAGAGCGGCGGCGATTAACGCGATAACCAGAAATATAATGCCCCAACGAAACATACGATTCTCCTTACCATAGTGAATGTCGACCGCTTTGATGAACGCTCAGGCACTCAAAACGACAGACTCGTTTCCCCGACTATTTGCCGGGGAAGAATGTCTTAAACAGATTTATTTAACTTTAAGGTCGTTCTTCACACTTTTCACGCCATCAACCGCTTTGGTGATGCTCTCGGCACGTTCACTTTGTGCCTGGGAGTCAACCGTACCGGAAAGCTGCACCACCCCATCAGTGGTTTCTACTTTCACTTTTCGGGACGGAACGATGTCGTCAGCCAAGAGTTTGGCTTTGATTTCACTGGTGGTTGCGGTATCGCCCGCATAACCCTGCATACCTTCTTTAGTGCTGTCACGCACGTGGAGCTTGTCGCTGACGGAGGAAACACCCTCTACGCCTTTTGCGACGCTAACCGCTTGCTCCGCCTGAGCCTGACTTTCAACGAAGCCGCTCAGCGTGACCACTTTATCGTCGGTTTTCACCGAAATATCGGTGCTTTTAATCGAATCATGATCGACCAGCGCCGCTTTCACTTTCGCCGTGATGCTGCTGTCGTCCATAAAGTTGCCGACTTTATTCATGGAGTTGTCGACTTTTTGCCCGGCGCTGTCAGCCGCGGATTGCGTTTTATCCATCGTCGTTTCTGCCAGTGCAGAACCGCTGATCATCGCAGTACCCAGCATAATCGCCAGCAGCGTTTTGGACATCTTTTGGCTTGTCATCATCTCGATTCCTGTAGTTTGCTCAGAATTTGAGCTCAGGCGATCTTCATGATCGCATTGCTGTAGGGGTGAACATCACCACAATCTCACAGTTATTAATAGCGCGAAAATCAATATTCATGGGCCGATAGGCTACTTAACATGCGTTAATTAGCGGATTAAGCCAGCAAAATTGTCATCGCTTTGTTAAATATAGCCAACAATTTCTAACTCGCCCGAGCAAACGGCTAAAAAGTGGCGTTTTAGGGCGTGAACGGGCTCATTTAAGAACTTTCTGCAAGGGAATCAAGAAGGAGGGGAAATGACAGAGCACGGCGGTGGCCGTGCTCTGGAAGCGATTAGTGCTCGCGGGTTTTGCGGAACAGAACCTCTGGGTAACGTTCCTGGGTCAGATTGAGGTTAACCATGGTTGGGGCGATGTACGTAAGGTTGTCACCGCCGTCGAGTGCCAGCTGGATTTCGTTCTTACGCTTAAACTCTTCGAACTTCTTCACGTCCGTGCTTTCAACCCAACGGGCAGTGGCCACGTTCACCGATTCGTAAATCGCTTCAACGTTGTACTCGCTCTTCAGGCGCGCAACCACCACGTCGAACTGCAGCACACCGACCGCACCGACGATCAGATCGTTGTTGGCAATCGGACGGAAGACCTGAACCGCACCCTCTTCGGAAAGCTGTACCAGACCTTTGAGAAGCTGTTTCTGCCTCAGTGGATCTTTGAGGCGAATACGACGGAACAGCTCAGGGGCGAAGTTCGGAATACCGGTGAACTTCATCATTTCACCCTGGGTAAAGGTGTCGCCAATCTGAATGGTGCCATGGTTGTGCAGACCGATGATATCGCCCGGGTACGCTTCTTCCACATGCGAACGGTCGCCCGCCATGAAGGTCAGCGCGTCGGAAATCACTACGTCTTTACCGGTGCGCACCTGGCGCAGCTTCATGCCTTTTTCGTAGCGCCCGGAAACCACACGCATGAACGCCACGCGGTCACGGTGTTTCGGGTCCATGTTAGCCTGAATTTTAAACACGAAGCCGGAGAACTTCTCTTCTTTCGCTTCCACTTCACGGGTGTCAGATTTACGCGGCATCGGCGCGGGCGCCCATTCCACCAGACCGTCGAGCATGTGGTCTACACCGAAGTTACCGAGTGCGGTCCCGAAGAATACCGGGGTGATTTCACCTGCCAGGAACAGCTCCTGGTCGAATTCATTCGATGCGCCCTGCACCAACTCCAGCTCATCACGCAGCTGCGCGGCCAGATCTTCACCGACTGCGGTATCAAGTTCCGGGTTGTTCAACCCTTTAACGATACGCACTTCCTGAATGGTGTGCCCTTTACCGGTCTGGTACAGATAGGTTTCATCTTTATAGAGATGATAAACGCCTTTAAACAGCTTGCCGCAGCCGATAGGCCAGGTGATTGGCGCGCAGCCAATTTTCAGCTCGCTTTCCACTTCATCCAGCACTTCCATCGGGTCACGAATGTCGCGGTCAAGTTTGTTCATGAAGGTCAGGATCGGCGTATCGCGCAGACGGGTTACTTCCATCAGCTTACGGGTCCGATCCTCGACGCCTTTCGCGGCATCGATAACCATCAGACAGCAATCCACTGCGGTCAGAGTACGGTAAGTATCTTCGGAGAAGTCTTCATGACCCGGGGTATCCAGCAGGTTGACCAGGCAGTCATGATACGGGAACTGCATTACAGAAGTGGTAATGGAGATACCACGCTGCTTTTCCATCTCCATCCAGTCAGATTTCGCATGCTGGCTGGAGCCACGGCCTTTTACCGTACCGGCGGTCTGAATGGCCTGTCCGAACAACAGCACCTTTTCGGTGATAGTCGTTTTACCGGCATCCGGGTGGGAGATGATGGCAAAAGTGCGGCGCTTCGCCACCTCTTGCAAATAAGGAGACAACGTCATAGTCAGTTCTTCTTCAGTAAACGCGGCAGCAAACCGCGCATGTTAAATACGAAATTGCGGCTATTTTACCCGTTAGCCGGGGGCTGACAATCAATGTTTACACAGGAGTTGCTCCAGCTCGGCAAGTGATGTCACCGTCCAGGTCGGTTTGATGTGCGACGGTAGTTCCTGCTGATGCGCATTCAACCAGCAGGTAGAAAGACCGGCGTTCATGCCACCCAGAATGTCCGATGCTGCGGTATCGCCTACCATCAGCACCCGTGAACGATCCGGGTTGCCCGCGCGTTCAAGCGCATGGTCGAAAATGCGCGCGTCAGGTTTTGGCACGCCCACTTCCTCAGAAATAATCAGTAAATCAAAATGATCACGAAGACCGGTACGCTCAAGGCGAATTTGCTGCAACGCGGTAAATCCGTTGGTGATGATGCCCATTTTTACCTTCCCTTGCAGGGCATTCAGCAGTGACACGGCTCCCGGCAACGGGGCGCAGATCTCGGCCATCGCATTCATAAAAGCGTCGTTTAAATCACCCGCGTTGACGTTCAGGCGTGAAGCCCAGCTTTCAAAACGCTGATACTGCAGCTGCAGCGAAGTAATGGCTCCGTTCTGGTAATCCACCCACAGCGGCTTGTTCACGGCCTGATAGTCCTGGAAATCTTCTGCGGTGAAGGTCACGCTATAATCAAGAAACATCCGCTGTAAGCCGCTGAACGAATCGAAAGTAAACAGTGTTTCGTCGGCATCAAAGAAAATCCAGTCCCACATCTTCATCGTAAACCCTTGTCTTACATACTGATTGGCAGTGCCATTATGATTGCGTCTTCACGCCCTTCCGCGGTCGGATAGTAGTTGCGTCGAATCGTCGCCTCGTTGAAGCCCAGGCTTTCATACAGTGCGATGGCGGCCACATTCGATGCGCGAACTTCCAGCCACAGCGTGACCACGCCTCGTTTTTCTACTTCGTCGATAACCTGTTCGAGCAATTCGCGCCCTAGCCCTCGGCGCTGATACGCTGGATCAACGGCGATATTAAACAACGTGGCTTCGTCGAGCACGATTTGGGTAATGGCGAAGGCCGCCATTTCGCCGTCTACCGTCAGCTGCAGGTTGAGATAACGCTCGCCCTGATTGCTGGCGAGGGTCTGTTCGCTCCACGGGAAAGCGTGAGCGCGCTGCTCAATCAGCAGGGCGCGGGGTAAATCAGTCTGGCTTAGGGAAGAAATCGTGTTCATGGGCGCAAATTTGTTGCCAGAGTTCGGCGCGGGCCGTCGCGCTGGACTGCAATTGTTCGAATGTCGGGCTGATGACCTGCGCGCCTTCCAGCGCGACCGGTTCACTTTCGCCAAGACGCCAGCTGTTACAGCGGCCGCCCTCAGGCAGCATTGCGACGCGTTCCGGCGTCAGCTGTAATACCTGATCCGGCGTTACGGCCAGCGCACGGAGGATATCGTTCACCAGTGGTTCGGTCAGCTGCGGCAGCGTTTGCGCCACCATCACCAGACGAATATGGTCAGGCAGCGAGATAGCGATTTCGCCCTGTAAAACCGCAGGACGACGCAAAGACCACTGGGTAATGCCCAGTTGCTGTAGTTGCCAGTCTCGTCGGGATGTCATCGCGGGTTTCTCCTGTCTGTCAGGCGCGGAAATATAGCAAATTCGTCGAACTTGCGCCAATAAAGCAAGGAGGCTCCCGCGCAGAGAAGGCAGATAGTGTGTATAATCGCGGCCGTCGTTAATAGAGGATTACGCGTTATGTCTGCATTGACCCCGGCAAGTGAAGTCTTGCTGCGCCACAGTGATGATTTCGAACAAAGCCGCATTATGTTTGCCGGTGATCTGCAGGATGACCTGCCCGCTCGTCTGGATACCGCGTTTAGCCGCGCCCATACGCAACAATATCACCACTGGCAGAACCTGAGTCGCGAGATGGGTGAGAACGTGCGCTTTAGCCTTACGGCAGAAGCGGCGGACGTTGCCGACTGCGATACGCTGATTTACTACTGGCCTAAAAATAAACCAGAAGCGCTGTATCAGCTGACCAACATTTTATCGCTGATGCCGATTGGCACCGATATTTTTATCGTCGGTGAGAACCGCAGCGGCGTGCGCAGCGCTGAGCAGATGCTTGCTGAATTCGCCCCGCTGAATAAAGTCGACAGCGCGCGTCGCTGCGGCCTGTACCACGGTCGTCTGGAAAAACAGCCGTCGTTTAACGCCGAAGATAATTGGGCTGAGTACCAGCTTGACGGTTTGACCGTCAAAACCCTGCCGGGCGTGTTCAGCCGCGATGGCCTGGATACCGGCAGTAAGCTGCTGCTCTCCACCCTGACGCCACACACCAAAGGCAAAGTGCTGGACGTAGGCTGCGGCGCGGGCGTGTTATCCACCGTGCTGGCGAGCCATTCGCCGAAGGTACGCCTGACCCTGTGTGACGTCAGCGCTGCGGCGGTCGAAGCCAGCCGTGCAACGCTTGCCGCTAACGGCCTCGAAGGTGAAGTTCTGGCAAGTAACATCTTCTCTGACGTGACCGGCCGTTTCGATATGATTATCTCCAACCCGCCGTTCCACGACGGGCTGCAGACCAGCCTTGAAGCCGCTCAGCAGCTGATCCGCGGAGCAGTACGTCATCTGAATAGCGGTGGTGAATTGCGCATTGTGGCCAACGCCTTCCTGGCCTATCCAAAAATTCTGGACGAAGCCTTCGGCTTCCACGAAGTGATCGCGCAGACAGGCCGCTTTAAGGTCTATCGCACGGTGATGACTCGACAAGCAAAGAAGTAATTGCTTACCCCGCCCGCAGGCTTTGACTTGTGGGCGCTCTCACCGCACTGCCCTTTATGTCGAAAAGCGCCCATTTTTACAGCTGTCGGAAAATTCTGCTGCAATTAACTGTTGACGAAAATCCGAAAACCACTAGAATGCGCCTCCGTGGTAAAGATTCTTTTTAAGAGTCGATGGTATGCGACGGTGGCGGAATTGGTAGACGCGCTAGCTTCAGGTGTTAGTGTCCTAACGGACGTGGGGGTTCAAGTCCCCCCCCTCGCACCATATACCACGTAAGATATTGCTCGCACTGGGCGAAGGTGGCGGAATTGGTAGACGCGCTAGCTTCAGGTGTTAGTGTTCGTAAGGACGTGGGGGTTCAAGTCCCCCCCCTCGCACCAACGAGACAATATCAAGATAAGACGACTGTGCGAAGGTGGCGGAATTGGTAGACGCGCTAGCTTCAGGTGTTAGTGTTCGTAAGGACGTGGGGGTTCAAGTCCCCCCCCTCGCACCAGCTTCTTATCTCTCTTTACTTTCTCCCTGATTTTCTCATTACCCCATCAGCTTCAAATTCATCATCATCAACATCATCCCGCTTATTAACGCAAACGCCGATGGCAACAACACAAAATGCCGCAGCTGACGATGCCAGATCATCACACAAGAAAGCAGTAAACCCAGCGCTATCAGACTTCGCCAGGTATCAATTGACAGGCCGGCAAAGCCCAACCCAGCTAAAAGCACGCCAGGAATCAACACCCCCCACCCACTGCCTAACGCGCGCTGCAACATGGTTTTGACCCCCCAAACAATAATGATAACCAATATCATATGATAATTTTTATCATTTGCAAGGTTGCGCTGAAAACCGTCGCGCTCTTTACTTTCACGCAGGTGACAGTGTTGCTTTAAGGTGATAAATTGTGCGGATTATACGAATTGATTAGTTTTACTGATATTTTCGCGCGAAACGTTCCCGAGCGAAATATGTCTTTCCTGATGCTTAGTGTTTCTGCAATCACACAATAAAAACGATTTCCTGACATGACATCACAATCCTGGCGTTCGCTGCGCATTAAAAAATATCAATTTTCATTACGACTTTTTTTATTTCTTAATTTAGCTTCATCACTTTTTTCTATGCTTAACCCGGTGTATTCCATTTTGGCGATCACCCTTCCGCTGGTGCTAATAACCGTTATCAGCGCAGGTTTGCTGCTGGGTCATTGGGCCTGGGCCGAGAAAAAAATCAATATTCCCGCCATCTCCATTTTGTTTGGCTGCCTGTGGGCCTGGCATATCACCCTTAAATTACCCTTACTGGATAACGCTAATTTTAACTATCTGGTGATCGCTTTATTAAGCGTGCTGTTTGTTGGTGCAATTGCTTTTTCTAATAATATCATTGCCTTTACTTTTCATTCTTTGCCCGTGCTTATCACCTGCCTCGCCCTTAGCGAAGGCGATCAGTGGCTGCGCATGGTGTACTGTTTCGCCCTGCCGGTTATCGGCATTTCCATTCAGAGCGTGATTCAACGACGCAACGATAACTTTGCCCAAGGGCTAATGTACAAGCTGCTGGAAGAGCGTCAGACCCTGAACGACCTGAGCATGCTCGACCCGCTGACCGGGCTTTATAACCGTCGTGGTCTGCAAAACCGCCTTGAAACATTGATGTCGTTGGATGCCAGCGGGCATTACGTCTTGTTGCTGGATATCGACTATTTCAAAGCCTACAACGATCATTATGGGCACATGATGGGCGATCAGGCGCTGATCCAGGTGTCGGCCGCGATACGCAATGCCGTGCGCTCTCGAGATATTGTGACCCGCTACGGCGGCGAAGAGTTTATGGTGTTACTGACGTCGACCACTTCGGAAGTCGCCTTAGCAACGGCAGAGCGTATTCGCCAGCGCGTGTACGACCTGAAAATCCCGCACATGTTTAACCAGAGCGCCGCAACCAATGTAACGGTCAGTATCGGGCTTGCGCCGCTACTCGGCGAAGATATCGACGGTGCGCTGGCGCTGGCTGACAAAGCGCTGTACGAGGCCAAACATCTGGGGCGTAATAATATTCTGACCAGCGAAGCGCTGCAGGGTGCATGAAGTGCGGTAGTTGCGTAAAAAGGGTTGCGATTGTTTATGGCTATGATTAGGATTGGCAATCATTATCATTTAGATTTGTATCCAAGCTACGCTCATGGCCTACCGTTCTGCACCGATCACTGACGATATTATCTGGCGCGCCCCGCTCTTTGAGCGTGAACAAGGGCTTGCGGCATTGTTGCAGGATAAATTTGCTGAACACCGCCCCCACCTGTTGGATTTCATTCGTCTTGACGAACCTCATCCACATCAGGCGATGATGCTGGCACAGTGGAGCCACAACAGCGAGCTGACTACGCTCTGCGCGCAGTATTCCGATCATATCTATCGCAATAATCCAACTCAGGCGCGCGAGAAAAAACCGTTGTTGTCTCTGTGGGCGCAGTGGTATATCGGCCTACAGGTGCCGCCGCTGATGCTGGCGCTGCTTACTGAAAAACGGGCGCTGAGCCTCTCACCATTACATTATCACGTTGAGTTTCACGAAACGGGCCGTGCCGCCAAATTTTGGGTAGATGTACAAGAAGACCCTTATCTGACTCAGCAATCTTCACCGGTTCGCATGGAAAACCTGGTGACGCAGACGCTGGTGCCGGTTATCGAGGCTCTTGAAGCGACCGGGGAGATCAACGGGAAACTCATCTGGAGTAATACCGGCTATCTCATTAACTGGTATCTGGGTGAAATGAAAACACTGCTCGGCGATGAACAGGTCAACAGCCTACGTCAGCATCTCTTCTTTGAAAAACAGTTCTCTGACGGGCGGGATAATCCGCTGTGGCGCACCGTGGTGATGCGTGATGGTTTGCTGGTGCGTCGCACCTGCTGTCAGCGCTACCGTCTGCCGGACGTCCAACAGTGTGGCGACTGCACGCTGAAATAATCACATCCCTGAATACAAAAAGACCCGGTAACGCAACGCGACCGGGTCTTTTGTTTTGCTTTAACTCAACCTTATGCGGCCTGTCCAGCTTCTTCCGCTGAGCGCTGCGCTTCTTCGGCTTCCTGTTCCAGCAGCTGCTTCTCGTACACTTTGAAGAACGGGTAGTAGATGATGGCAGACACGCAGGCCAGTAATACGACCAGGATCACGGCACGGAAATCCCAGCCTAACGCCCATGCTGCACCGATAGGGGCTGGCGCGGTCCATGGAACAACGGAAATCACGCGACCAATCAAATCCAGCTTCATTGCAGCCCAGGCCAGCGTGGCGTTGACCATTGGTGCCAGCAGGAACGGAATGAAGAATACTGGGTTCATCACGATTGGCGTACCGAAGATGACCGGTTCGTTGATGTTAAAGATGCTCGGCACCACGCCCAGACGACCAATCGAACGCAGGTGCGCGGACTTACTGCGCAGGTAGCAGAACACAAGTCCCATCGTCGCCCCAGAACCGCCGATAACGATAAAGAAGGTCCAGAATGCTTCCATAAAGATGTGCGGCAGCGGAGCACTTTGTGCCAGCGCCGTCTGGTTCAGACCGAGGTTAGTCAGCCAGAACATCTGCAGCATACCGGACACGATAGCCGCACCATGAATGCCTGCAAACCACAGCAGATGACCGATCAGGACCGCCAGCAGAATGGCAGGCAGGGAATCCGCCGCGGATACCAACGGCTTAAAGATAGACATGATCGCCTGAGGGATCAGCATATCGAACTGGCTCTGGATGAACAGGCTCAGCGGATACAGGGTCAGCACAACTACCAGCACCGGGATAAGCAGATCAAACGAATTTTTGATCATCGGTGGCACCTGGTCTGGCAGACGAATACCGATGTTGTGGGCCTTGAGGAAGCGCATCAATTCTACGCAGTACACAGCGACCAGAATAGCGGTGAAAATCCCGGTGCCACCCAGACTGTGAACCGGCAGCGTGCCGTCAGTCTTCGGCGCAGCAACCAGCAAAAACGCCATGATCGACAGCATTGAACTCATGAAGGGATCAAGCTGGTAACTTTTTTCGTAGTGTCTGCCCAAGTTATAGGCAATCGCCGCACAGATATAAATGGACATAATGCCCATGGTCATATCGAACGGAGTCAGAATCCGGCCTTCAAACTGTTTCGCCATGTCCAGCCACGCGCGAGCAAAGCCCCAGGTGGTGTCCGGCGAGAAAGGAGGATAAGCAAACACCAACAGGAACGAGCCGACAATCATGAATGGCATCGCGGAGATGAAACCATCACGGATTGCCATCACATGGCGCTGGGACGAGATACGCCCGGCAACAGGACTGATATAGTTTTCTACAAATCGGAAAATCAAATTAAACGCAGCATGGTTAGCAGACATAGCAGCTCTCCTGACGAACGATAGACGTAAGCACAGCGACGGTTAGTGTGCCGCGATGTGCAATCTCGAACTGTGAGTTCACTACCACGCCGGGGGGTTGGCCCGAGCTACAGCAGATAAAGATAGATTTCATACACGGCTCTTATTTTTTTAGCGATACAGAGGAAGTTACGCATTCAGTATTAATCGGCATGACACACTTCTGCAACCGGTTACTGTAACCGGTTGCAGTGAATGTGAAGGGGATCGAGAAATCCATAAAATGATGGGAATGCTCATCCTCTTATTTACAGCCTCAGTCGCTTGTGACAGATTAATTTCGTTTATATCAGGAGAGAACTATGAGTTTGCAAACCGTGCGGCAATTTTTCGCTGACCGCGCCCCCGATATCGAAATTATAGAACTGAATCAGAGTACTGCGACCGTGGCACTTGCCGCAGCGGCGCACAACGTGGCGCCAGGCCAGATTGCGAAAACGCTGTCATTGAAAGTCAAAGATGAAGTCGTTTTGGTTGTGGCAAAAGGCGATGCGCGCCTGGACAACAAAAAGCTAAAATCGGCATTTGGTGCCAAAGCCCGGATGCTCAGCTGCGATGAAGTCGTCACCTGGACCGGACACCCGGTTGGCGGCGTCTGCCCTTTTGGTCTGGAAAATCCACTGACCGTTTACTGCGACGTTTCCCTGAAAGCATTTGACGAAGTATTACCTGCCGCTGGCGCAACGCACAGCGCGGTGCGTATCTCTCCTGAACGTCTGGCAGAACTTACCAATGCCACCTGGATCGACGTCTGTCTGTAAACTCAGTCAACAAACCGCCTCACCAGGTCACATTCAGCGCCTGTAACGGCAGATAACGTAAGATATCTGCCGCACAGAGCAATCCCGTGTAGTTCTTCACCCCGAGCTTATTCATCGCATTGAATTTATGCGTGCGAATAGTTTTTGGATTCCGCGCCATCTGAACGGCAATCTCCGGAATGGAAAAGCCCTTTCCCATATAATAAAGAATCGCGCGTTCAGTCGGGCTTAATCCTACTGAGCCTGAAATAGCATTGAGCGTCTTACAGGCCGAATGCAGCGAATCTTTCTGGGTTATTAAGCCGTTAATTTGCACCAGAAGCTTTTCAACGGAAGAGGTTTTGCACCATACCGCATGTAATGGGACAGGTAAAAGGTGATGAATTAATGTTGCCTGTCCTTCATCCTCTGCAAGCAGAACCCGAAGTGCATCAGGCTGCATGCAAGCAAGCTCGGAAAAAAAGCGAATACTTTGTTGGCGTGAGTCACGAGCCCCCGCGACAGAGTAAATCACCATGTCATAAAAGCGCTGCTCTGTCTGAGCAAACCATTCCTGACTTTCTTTATAGACCTGCAATTCATAAAACGAACCCGCACAACGAGAAAAGAGCCCGCGCAGCCCTGCTTCCGTCATCACACAGTTTTCAACGACAGCGACGTGTTTATTTGCGGTGCGCTTTTCCATGGCATTGGCTCTCCCCATACGGAAAGGAGATTCAACTCCTTCATCCCCTGTTCGCTGTTGAGCCAGGCATATAACTCTGCGTTACCGCGCAACGACAAGCGACGCATAGCGCTATTTTTCTGCGCGCTAATGGTCCTGTTGCTTTTTCTGAGCAGCATCGCTATCTGATTGACGCCCCAGCCTTTAGCAAGCAATCGTAAGGCCTGACGCTCAGCGAGAGACAATGAGGTTTTTAATCCCTGAGAAGAGCGTGCGGGTGTGACTTCAGGCGACATCAACGACGTACTGATGCGATTCGCCTCGGAACCCTGATCGCGGATGGCCGCAATAAGTTCAGGAATAGATTCAGCGTCAGAAAGCAAGATACTTTCCGGGCGCAATAAATATTCAACCGCGAGCGCATAATTAGCTTGATTCAGCATAAAAACCCAACGACATTCTCTATACTGCGTCATTAATGAATAATATTTCTCGCAGAGCGATTTAACCTGAAAACGATCGCCAGACAGATCGCATACCATCAAGCTCGTTCGCTGGAGCTGCATTTTCGTGAGTTCATCGACTCGATGATGACAACTGACCTCATATTCGGGAAAGTTGTCTTTCATGATGGACAGAAGACCCGCTTGAATGATGGGGACATTGCTAATCATTACGCCACATTTATTAAATACCGTGAGCATAACACCTCCCTTTTATGTTCCAGAATTATTTACACAATTGATTAAAACCATCCAATCATTCATGATTAGAATTATTCTTAGGACGTTTCCATTGACTCGGGCTATAATTTAATTTGTTGCAACGTTAAATAAAAGAAGTAAAAGACAAAATAACCTTTCAACATTATCATATTAAAAATAAAGACTCCATCGCCTCACATCCAGCGTAAAACCGTTAAAGACGATTCATCAAGAAAATAATTATATGTTTTAAGCTTATTTCATTTTCTCCCTGAATATTTTAGGCGGCATCCCCGCATAGCGCCGAAAAAAGCGAGAGAAATAGGTGGCATCGCTAAAACCTAAGTAATCAGAGAGTTGTATAATCGACATGCTGGTGTATTGCAGACTCCGCTTCGCTTCAAGCATCAGCCTTTGGTGTAACACATTCAGCGCACTGCAGTTATGGAATTCATGGCACAAATAATTCAAATGTGTGACGGATAAGCCCACAGCCTGTGCGTAATCGGACATCGGAAGATGTTCCCGATAATGGCTTTCAATATGACGGGCAAACTGTTGCATCACTGCGCGTCGGCGATCCGCCCGGTCTTCTGCAGGCAGCGCTCCCTGACACTGGCGATTGAGCCACACCAGCAGCGCGCTGAGCATCGCATGCAGCATTAATTCGCGGGCGTCGTTATCCTGCTGATATTCTTCCAGCAACGTCGAAAACAGTGTGCGAATGTGCGACCGGGAGTGCATTACGCTGACGCAATGTGGCTGATTCAGGACCCCAAGCTGACGGCCAAACTGAGCTTCGAATTGGCTGAGCAGCGGTAATGCTAAGGACAAAACGTAGCCCTGCGTGCCGGGCGAAAAACGAAAACCGTGCACGCACAGCGAAGGCACCACCTGAATGCTGGCTTCCTTTACGACTTTCCTTTCCCCTTCGATTTCAATTTCGGCCTGCCCTTTGTGCAGATACAGCAGCTGCACCATTTCCGCATGCTGATGCACGCGGATATGCCACTCATAAAGGCTACTTCGCTGATGGATAGATTCACAATGCAGAAGCTCCGGTGTCGGCCAACCAAGCTGTTCGCCATACAGCTTAAAGACGGGGATCGTGCTCTGTTGCGTCATACACACTCCTGCGGCAGGCGTAATTATCGGACCGTTTCGTAAGGCAGGCCGACGTAGTTTTCCGCTATCGTCGTCAGTCCGGCCCGGGATCCTAAATAATAGCGGCGATCGGCTTCCTGCATTTTTCGGTCAAATGGGCTTTTATCGTGGAAATCATGCAGCAAATGGGTCATAAACCAGCTGAAACGTTCCCCTTTCCATACCCGGTTGAGAGCAAACGAGGAGTAGCTGGCGAGTAAATCTTCGCGCCCGTGATGGTAGAACTGGCACAGAATTCGCCATAAATAGTTCACGTCAGAGGCCGCAAGATTAAGCCCTTTTGCCCCAGTGGGCGGTACGATATGCGCCGCATCGCCGACCAAAAACAGTCGGCCAAACTGCATTGGCTCGACAACATAGCTGCGCAGCGGCGCAATGCTTTTCTCAAGTGAGTGACCAGTCACTAACGTATTCGCCAGCTCGGATGGCAAGCGGCATTTCAGCTCCTGCCAGAAGCGCTCATCGCTCCAGGCGTCAACGCTCTCGCTAAGTGGCACCTGCAAATAGTAGCGACTTCTGGTTAGTGAGCGCTGACTACACAATACAAAACCGCGTTCATGATGAGCGTAGATCAGCTCCGGATTGACCGGAGGCGTGTCGGATAACAATCCCAGCCAGCCAAATGGCCACTCGCTTTCATATTCACGCAGCACCGATTTCGGGATACTTTGACGCGACACACCGTGAAAGCCATCGCAGCCCGCAATAAAATCGCAGTCAATCCGACAGGCTTCGCCCTGTTTCTCAAAGGTGACAAAAGGCTTGTCCGTTTTCATATCGTGCAGCTCAACATGACTCACACCGTACATAATCGGCGCGCCACTACTGGCGCGGGCTTCCATCAAGTCACGCGTTACTTCGGTCTGGCCGTACACCATCACGCTTTTGCCCTCTGTGAGCTCACTCAACGGCACCGGGATCCGCACGCCATCAAACAAAAACTCCACGCCATGATGTACCAGGCCCTCGGTATCCATTCGCTGAGAAACGCCCGCCTGACGCAGCAAATCAACGGTACCGCTTTCCAGAATCCCAGCCCGGATACGACCCAACACGTATTCCGGGGTCTGACGTTCGAGGATAACCGTGGCAATCCCGGCATTGTGTAACAGCTGTCCAAGCAACAGCCCTGATGGACCCGCCCCGATAATAGCGACCTGCGTTTTCATGAGTTCCTCTCCATAATGGTTAATTATTTGTTTATTTTTTGTATCCATAAAGTGTGTTGTTGCATTTTTGATAAGCTGGAGCGGAAAAAGAAGGGCTTAAATCAGGCAAAACGTGCACTTTTCAACGATCTTGTGAAATTGTGGAGCAGTTCAAAAAACAGACGCTAACCGGAGGTCATGTGCACAATGTTTGATCTCGCCGGGCCTTGCTTCACATGCCATTCAGGTAAAACCTGGTTTCAGAACCTGACAATAGCCAACCAAGAACGGTCGTTATGGAAGCAGATAGCGCAGAGCAACGAAAAGTCACACGGTTGTGTATTCAGTGCGCCCTGCTGCTGCTGCAACACGGGGCAGAAAGCGCGCTGGTCGAGGAGCTATCAACCCGGCTAGGGATAGCACTGGGCATGGACGGCGTGGAAAGCGCCATTTCCTCGAACGCCATTGTGTTAACCACGATTCTGGACGGGAAATGCCTGACCTCGACTCGTAAAAACAACGATCGCGGCATCAACATGCATGTGGTGACTGAGGTCCAGCACATCGTGATCATGGCTGAGCATAAGCTGCTGAATGCCAAAGATGTCGATAAGCGTTTTACACAGATAAAACCGCTGCGCTATCCGCGCTGGCTGGTTGTCACTATGGTTGGCCTCTCCTGCGCCTGTTTCTGCAAACTCAATAACGGCGGTTGGGACGGGGCCTTTGTCACTCTCTGCGCCAGCACGCTGGCCATGTATATTCGCCAGATGCTGACCCATCGCTCGATGCATCCGCAAATAAACTTCTGCATCACCGCGTTTGTCGCCACCACGATTTCCGGGTGGATGCTGCGGTTGCCCGCGTTCGAGCAAACGTCTACGGTAGCGATGGCCGCCAGCGTGCTGCTGCTAGTGCCGGGCTTCCCGCTTATCAATGCCGTCGCCGATATGTTCAAAGGTCACATTAATACCGGGCTGGCACGTTGGGCTATCGCCAGCCTGCTGACGCTCGCCACGTGTATCGGGGTAGTGATGGCAATGACGCTGTGGGGGCTGCGCGGATGGGTATAATCGATTTCTTGCAGGCGCTGCTGCAAGACATGCTGCTGTCCGCCATTCCCGCCTTGGGTTTTGCGATGGTGTTTAACGTGCCGCACCGCGCGCTGGCCTGGTGTGCGCTACTGGGCGCGATTGGGCACAGTTCGCGGATGGTCATCATGCTGGCAGGGATGAACATCGAATGGGCGACGTTTATCGCCTCAATGCTGGTTGGCAGCATTGGGATCCAATGGTCACGCTGGTATCTGGCGCACCCTAAAATTTTCACCGTCGCCGCGGTCATACCTATGTTTCCTGGGATCTCCGCCTATACCGCGATGATCTCCGCAGTGAAAATCAGCCACGTCGGCTACAGCAATGACCTGATGATGCTGTTGCTGGAAAACTTCCTCAAAGCCACCTCGATCGTCGGTGCACTGTCGGTTGGATTATCGATCCCCGGTCTGTGGCTGTACCGTAAACGCCCGCGCGTTTGACCACCCTACCCGCGCGTCGCCTGGGGAATATCCTCCCGCGCGCTGGTCTGTGCTACTATCAGCCCATGTTATACCTGTCGTCTTTTTGTTTGAGTAATTGCCATGTCCTCCAGAATTTTAACGTCCAGCGTCATTGGGATTGATGCGTTTCTGCGCGATCCTGACGGCGTGTTAAACAATGCCGAAAACGGTGCTACCGCGGTGTTTGTCAACAATGCACCGGCGTTTTATGCCATTGCGCCCGCACGCCTGTCACAACTGCTTGAGCTGGAGGCTAAACTCTCCCGACCGGGCAGTGACGTGGTGCTGGATGGTCAATTCTTCGAGGAGCCGACGGCCGCGCCGGTTGCGGTGCCAATGGGCAAATTCGCCATGTATGCCGACTGGCAGCCGGATGCTGATTTTCAGCGGATGGCCGCGCTGTGGGGCATCTCGCTGACGCAGCCTGCCACGCCGGAAGAGCTGGCCTCTTTTACCGCCTACTGGCAGGCAGAAGGCAAAGTATTCCATCACATTCAGTGGCAGCAGAAACTGGCGCGTAGCCTGCAAATCGGGCGAGCCAGCAACGGTGGGCAGCCGAGACGTGATCTCAACACGCTCTCCGAGCCCGATAATCAAATTCCCCCAGGTTTCCGAGGTTAATAATGAAAAATGTTGGTGATCTGATGCTGCGCCTGCAGAAAATGATGCCGAAACATATTGAACCGGCATTCAAAACGGGTGAAGAGCTGCTGGCGTGGCAAAAAGAACAGGGCCAGCTGCGTTCTGCCGCGCTGGAACGTGAAAACCGGGCGATGAAAATGCAGCGGACGTTCAACCGCTCCGGCATTCGTCCGCTGCACCAGAACTGTTCCTTTGATAACTACCGCGTGGAAAGCGACGGGCAGATGAACGCGTTATCCAAAGCGCGTCAGTACGTCGAAGAGTTCGACGGCAACATCGCCAGCTTCATCTTTTCCGGTAAGCCTGGAACCGGCAAAAACCATCTGGCGGCAGCCATCTGCAATGAGCTGCTGCTGCGCGGGAAATCAGTGTTGATCATCACCGTGGCCGACATCATGTCCGCGATGAAAGACACCTTTACTAACCGCGAAACCACCGAAGAAAAGCTGCTGAACGATCTGAGCAATGTCGATCTGCTGGTGATCGATGAGATCGGCGTCCAGACGGAATCGCGCTATGAAAAAGTGATCATCAACCAGATCGTTGACCGCCGATCTTCGTCAAAACGCCCGACCGGAATGCTGACCAACAGCAACATGGACGAAATGAATAAGCTGCTGGGCGAACGTGTAATGGACCGTATGCGTCTGGGCAACAGCCTGTGGGTGATTTTCAACTGGGACAGCTACCGCAGCCGCGTCACTGGCAAAGAGTATTGAGATTTTTCCGAACCCCGGCAGCGCTATACTGACCGGGTTTCAGTCAACTGAGTAAAACCTATGAATACTGCTAAACGTCTTCTTTGCACCGCCGCGCTGACCAGCGCCCTGCTCTCCACCAGTACCTTCGCAATTTCCCTGAGTGACACGCTTTCCAGCGCTGCAAGCGAACTGGGCGGCTCAAGCACCTCGTCAACAGGCACAACTTCGCTGTCCTCGCTGACCAGCCTGCTTAACGACAGCGGCAAATCGCTGAGCGCCGACAACATGAACAACGCCGCGGGTATTCTCAGCTACTGTGCCCAACAGAAACTGACTTCCGTTACCGATACCGAAAACGTGAAGAATCAGGTGCTGGATAAGCTGGGTCTGGACACCGCGCCAGAACAGAAAGCCGATACCAACTATATGGACGGTATTCAGGGTCTGCTTAACGCCCAAAATGGCCAGCAGCTGAATCTCAGCTCATTGGGCGATTCAGACCTCGGAAAACAAGTGAAAACCAAGGCTTGCGATCTGGTGCTCAAACAAGGCGCCAATTTCCTCTCCTGATCGTCGCTAAACACCCGCACACACCGGATGTGAGCGGGTTAAAAATCACCTATTTCTAATCCAATTCTGAATCAGCGCACATTTTGATGACGCTATAATTGCAGCAATATGGCACTGCAATTAAAGTGTAGGGTCAAAAAATAGTATCGGGTCAGCGGATGGCCTGTGTGACTGAGGATGTGCTGTGTCCGAGCTTGTTTCTATTGCTCTGTTTCTCGCTTCCGTCGTGATTTATTCATGGAAAGCGGGACGTAATACCTGGTGGTTTGCGTCCATCCTGATGGTGCTTGGACTTTTTGTGGTCCTGAACCTGACCCTTTACGCCAGCGATTATTTCACGGGCGATGGCATTAACGATGCCGTGCTCTATACCCTGACCAACAGCCTGACCGGCGCGGGTATCAGCAAATACATCCTGCCCGGCATTGGTCTGATCGTGGCGCTGGTACTGGTCTTTGGTGGGCTAGGCTGGGTGCTACGCCGTCGTCGCCATCATCCACATCATCTTGGCTACAGCGTCCTCGCGCTGGGGCTTGCTCTCGCGTCAGTGGATGCCAGCCCGGCATTTCGCCAGATAACTGAACTGGTAAAATCCCAGTCCCGCGATGGCGATCCGGACTTTGCCGCCTGGTATAAAGAGCCGTCGAAAACCATTCCGAATCCGAAGCTGAACCTGGTGTATATCTACGGTGAAAGCCTCGAGCGTACGTATTTTGATGATAAAGCGTTCCCGAACCTGACGCCGGAACTCGGTAAGCTCAAAAATGAGAGCATCGATTTCAGCCACACCATGCAGCTGCCGGGCACCGATTACACCATCGCCGGTATGGTCGCCTCCCAGTGTGGTATTCCGCTGTTTGCGCCGTTCGAAGGCAACGCCTCGGCCTCGGTATCGAGCTTCTTCCCGCAGAACATCTGCCTCGGCGACATCCTGAAAAACTCGGGCTACAAGAACTACTTTATGCAGGGCGCCAACCTGCGTTTCGCCGGGAAAGACGTATTCCTGCAATCACACGGCTTTGACCATCTCTACGGTGCCGAAGAGCTGAAAACCCTCGTTCCAGACCCAGGCTACCGCAATGACTGGGGCTTCTACGACGATACGGTTCTCGACGAAGTGTGGAAAAAGTACGAAGAGCTGTCGGAATCCGGCCAGCGCTTCTCGCTGTTCACGCTGACGGTCGATACCCATCACCCGGATGGATTTATCTCCCGCACCTGCAATCGCAAAAAGTATGAGATTGACGGTAAAACCAACCAGTCATTCAGCGCGGTGACTTGCAGCCAGGAGCACGTGGCGGCGCTGATCGAAAAAATCAAAGCCTCGCCGTACTTTAAGAACACAGTGATCGTGGTGTCGTCTGACCATCTGGCGATGAAAAACACCGCATGGGATTATCTCAACAAACAGGATCGCAGCAACCTGTTCTTCGTGATTCGTGGCGATAAACCGCAACAGGAAGTCATGGGTGTGAAGCGCAGCACCATGGATAACGGCGCGACGGTGCTGGATATTCTGGGCGGCGATAACTTTATCGGCCTGGGCCGCAGCAGCCTGTCCGGCCAGTCGCTGGCGGAAGTGTTCCTCAACATGAAAGAGAAAGTGCTGGCGTGGAAGCCGGACATTATTCGCCTGTGGAACTTCCCGAAATCGATCAAAGATTTCACCATCGACGAGCAGAAAGGGATGATTGGGTTCTCCGGATCGCACTTCCGTCTGCCGCTGTTGCTGCGGGTGTCGAATAACCGCGTTGAGCCGCTGCCGGAAAGTGAATACTCCGCCCCGCTGCGTTACCAGCTGGCAGATTTCGCCCCGCGCGACAACTTCATGTGGATTGACCGCTGCTACAAAATGGCCCAGCTGTGGGCACCGGAACTGGCTCTTTCCACCGACTGGTGCGTGTCTCAGGGCCAGCTTGGCGGCCAGCAAATCGTGCAACACGTCGATAAAGCACAATGGAAAAGCAAAGCCGCGTTTAAAGACACGGTTATCGACATGGAGCGCTATAAAGGCAACGTCGATACCCTGAAAATCGTCGATAACGACATTCGTTATAAAGCAGACAGTTTCATCTTCAACATCGCCGGTGCGCCGGAAGAGGTCAAACAGTTCAGCGGGATTTCACGTCCGGAAAGCTGGGGCCGCTGGTCTAACGCACAGTTGGGCAATGAAGTGAAGATTGAGTACAAAACGCCGCTGCCGCAGAAATTCGACTTGGTGATCACCGCCAAAGCCTATGGCGAAAATGCTGACAAACCGATTCCGGTGCGGGTCGGAAACAGCGAGCAAACGCTGACCCTGGGCAAAGACGTCACCACCACCACACTGCATTTCGACAACCCGACGAACAGCAACCTGCTGACCATCGCGCCGCCGGATCCGCAGACCACCAACGAGGGCAATATTCTCGGCCACGCCCCACGTCAGTTGGGAATTGGGATGGTGGAAATCAAAGTTGTGAAATCGGAAGGGTAAAAAAATGCCCGGTGGCGCAGTGCCATCGGGCATTATTGTCATCCCGGCAAACCTGTGCCGCCGGGCATTACACTATCAGAACGTTTCCCAGTTATCGCCGCTATCAGTGACCGCAGCTTTGCGCAGAGTCGGAGAGGGGGAACTGTGTTTTGCTGCTGAAGTCTCACGCTTGGCCGTCAGCTGCGACTGCTGAATATGGAACACCGCCACCGCCTGCGTCAGACGGCTCGCCTGCTCTTCCAGTGCGGCGGCTGCCGAAGCGGACTCTTCCACCAGCGAGGCGTTCTGCTGCGTCACACGGTCCATCTCGGCCACCGCCAGACCCACCTGATCGATACCACGGCTCTGTTCGTCGGATGCCGACGCGATTTCACCCATGATGTCGGTCACGCGGGTTACCGCATTCACGATTTCATCCATGGTTTCACCGGCGCTTTCCACCAACGTTGAACCAATATCAACCCGGCTCACTGAGTCTTCAATCAGGCTCTTGATTTCACGTGCCGCCTGGGCGCTGCGCTGCGCCAGGTTGCGCACTTCACCGGCGACCACCGCAAAACCACGGCCCTGTTCACCGGCACGTGCGGCTTCCACCGCGGCATTCAGTGCCAGAATGTTAGTCTGGAAAGCAATTCCGTCAATAACGCTGATGATGTCGGCAATTTTCTGCGAACTGCTGGTGATATCGCGCATCGTCTGCACCACGTTATCCACCACTTTTCCGCCCTTCTGCGCTGTTTCCGACGCGCTCAGCGCCAGATGGCTCGCCTGACGGGCATTTTCGGCGTTCTGTTTCACCGTCGCGGTCAGTTCTTCCATGCTCGCTGCAGTCTCTTCCAGAGAAGCAGCCTGCTGTTCGGTACGGGAAGAGAGATCGTTGTTGCCCATCGCAATTTCGCTGGCACCGCTGTAAATCGCATCGGCACCGTTACGCACTTCCCCGACGGTACGCACCAGCTCGCTCTGCATATGACGCAAAGAGTCCGCCAGCTGGCCCATTTCGTTGCTGCCGTGCACATCGATAGGTTTCACCAGGTCTCCCCCGGCAATATGACGAATGCTGTCGATCACGCGCCTCAGCGGCTGGATCAACGCTTTGTGGATCCCCAGCCAGACCACAACGATCACCGCCAGCACCGCGATCAGCACGCTTACCAGCACCCAGATCGCCTGCGCGTATGAGCTGCTGTTATCTTCTACTGCCAGCTCGTAAAGATGATCGTTTTGCTGGAAATACGTCACATAGGCTTTCTCGAAGCCATCCTGATAGCCCTGAGTCGGCTGATCGAAGAAATCGTTGATCTTGCCCGCGCCCAGCAATTGGATCAGCTCCGCCAGCGCGCCGTGATAGATATCGTAATTGCGTTTAATGTCGAGCGCGGCCGCTTCACTTTGGCGCGGATCGCGAGTCTGAGCTTCATATTCGGCCCAACGCTTTTCCGCATCATTGAGAGAAGCGGTGGCTACCTTCATCAGATCCGCCACGGTCGCGCCGCTGCCGATATTGTTCTGATCCATCATATAGCGGATCCCGGCGCGGTTGAGGGTGTTACGGGTTTGCAATAGTGCAACCCAGCTACCGTTCAGCGTGGCCTGCTGCTGGCGGATGGTTTGCAGAACCGTGAAGTTTTCTTTGTCGTGTTTCAGCGCATTAAAGAACAAGCCGCCGGATGTCAGTTGTAAAAGGCCAAATATGACCAAAACCAGCACGAGGCTGGTCACAATTTTGATGCGATTTAACATTTTTTCTCTTTCCTGTGGGAAGTTAATAGTTAATTCGGCCTGAAAAGAGAAAACTTTAAGGAAATTCCTGCTGTATCACGTTTACGCCACGCATTTTCACTGGCGCATTTGAGGATCTGCGTCTACTGTCCGCCGGGCTGCTATACCTCCTGATTTATGGTACAAAGTATCATTCTTAATTGATTGGGTGATACTGCATATGGCCTGGACAATCGACATCATTTCCTGCATCACAGACCGCTTTATGAGTCTGACGGCCACTGAAAAGCGCATCGCTCAGTTTATTCTCGACGATGTCGCCAGTGCCGCAGAACTGCCGATCGCCGAACTGGCGCGTTTGACCCATACCAGCCAGGCCTCCGTCACCCGCTTTGCCCGCGCGCTGGGTTGCAAAGACGTGCGCGAACTGAAGCTGAAACTGGCGCAGTCGCTGGCGGTCGGTCAGCGTTTCATTCTCGACGTGCCGGATCTCGAAGGGGTACAAGGGATTTACGAATCCATTATCAGCGTGCTGGAAACTAACCGTCGCGCCCTCAACGCCAAGTCACTCAATCAGGCGGTGAACTGGCTGAGCAATGCCCGTCAGATCCTCGCCATTGGTATGGGTGGAGGGTCAACTATCTGCGCGCAAGAGATGCAGTACCGCCTGTTCCGCCTCGGTCTGCCAGTGGTAAGCCAGAACGACGGGCTGTTGGTTCGCATGATGTGTTCATCGGTGACGCCGCAGGACGTGGTGGTGGCGCTATCGCTGGGCGGATACACCCCAGAAATTACCGAAAGTGCCGCGATTGCCCGGCAATATGGGGCGAAGGTAATCGTCATAACGCCGGAAGATACCCCGCTCGCGGAGCAGGCCGATCTGGTACTGCCGCTGCTGGTGAGGGAAAACGACTATATCTTTAAGCCCAGTACCTCGCGTTACGCGATGCTGGCGATGATCGATGTGCTCGCCACCGAACTGGCAATGGCGAATAAGGCGCAGGCCAAAGACCGTATGCGCCGCATCAAACTGGTTCTCGATAGCCATCGCGGCGGCGCTGACCGCCAACCGCTTGGCGATTAATGCGCCGCGTGCCACGCCTGCATAAACCGTCGCGCCTGTTGGCGCGTCTGTTCGACGGTCTGCCCGGCGCGATACAGATCACTGCCCAATCCCGCACCTGCACAACCTGCAGTAAGGTAATCTGACAGGTTATCCGGCGTAATGCCTCCCACCGCAAGTACCGGAACTTCCGGCGGTAACACCGCTTTGAGCGCCGATATGTAGGCAGGACCAAACGCCGACGACGGGAAAATTTTCAGCCACTGCGCTCCGGCCTCCAGCGCCGTAAACGCCTCGGTGGCGGTGGCGCAACCGGCGCACACCAACATGCCATTTTCCACCGCATGGCGAATGACCGCAGGTTGGGTATTCGGGGTTACCACCAGCCTGGCTTTGGCATTCACCAGCGTCGTCACCTGCGACACGTTCAACACAGTACCTGCGCCAATCATCGCCTGCTCACCAAAACGGGCAACCCCCTGCGGGATGCTGCGCTGCCAGTCCGGGGAATTCAGCGGGATTTCGATATAACGAAAACCCTCTTCGATCAGCGTCTCGATATGGGAATCGGCTTCCTGCGGGGTGATGCCGCGCAGGATAGCCACCAGCTTAACGTCGTGCATCGATAATCCTCTCTATTCCCTGTAAGAATGCCGCTTGCGCGCCGCACTCGTTGACCGCGATATTCAGCCGGGCAAACGCCTGCCGGTAGCGCGGGCTCAGTACCTCACTCGCCACCAGCGTTATCTGCTGCGGCTGAAAGCGCTGTGTTAACGTGGCCACTTCTGCGCCAATCAACAACCCCGAAAGAGCATCGCTCACGGCCGTTTTTTCCAACGCGCCCAGTACCCAAGCCGCGCGGGTAGCGAAAAGCTGGTTGACCAATGAAGGGGTATTCAGCCCTCTCTCCAGCCCCTGTACAAATGCGGTTTCATCAGGCTGATGAGGCGGCAGCCCTTGGCCAATCAGCGAGTGGTTCATCAATAAGTGATGCAGTTCACCGGTCATCACCGTGTCAAAACGCGTGACCCGCCCGCCTTCAACGCTGACCCATTTACTGTGGGTGCCCGGCATTACGTAGCAGGGAGAAGGAGCCAACTGCATCGCACCGAGCAACTGGGTTTCTTCGCCGCGCATCACGTTGTACTCCCCGTCTTGTGCCCATTTCAGGCCAGGCACAATCCAGACCTGCTCCGCCACTTCGCAGAGTTGTTCCCCGACCTGGTGGAGCGATACCGGGCACGGCAGATATCCTGCCGGACGCCAGCCGGCTTCACTGCCAATCATCCCAGCCATCAGCACCGGGAGCAGCGCCTCCTTTCGCCACGGGCCAATATAGCGACCGAACAGTTCAGGTGCTTCTCCTGCGGCCATCTGCGTAACGCCACAGGGCACATTCAATGTGTCGATGCAGGTCCCGCTTTCGATAAGCCAGGCGCGCAGGTGTGTGGATCCCCAGTCAACGGCAATATAGCGTTCCATTGTTAGCCCTCCGACGGCTTGCGTTTGCCAATCGGCAGCGGCGGCGGTGTCGGCTGACTTTCACGTTCGCGAGTGATCATCTCCAGCGCTTCTTCACGACTCATGCTGCTGGCAGGGGTTATCAACGTCACACCGACACCAGCAATCAGACTCGTCAGCACCGACGGCAGACAAGGGTTGCCCCAGAAAGCCATCCAGCTACTGTCCATCAGCACCACCATCGAGGCAATCGCGCCACCGGCCAGGGCGGCCACCGCGCCCTGCCAGTTAAAGCGTGTCCAGAAGCGACCGAGCATCGTGCAGATAAACATGCCGGACATAATCATGGAGATCATTTTGGTGATGTAGCTGATGATGTCGTTGGACGTCAGAGCAAAAACCAGCGCCAGAGCGATGACAACCACGAGGAAAATCCGTGACGTCCGAATCGCCTTTTCCGGCGCGGGCATATGCCCGGTAACGAGGGTGTAGAGATCGCGCAGCATAATCGACACCGCGGCAATCGCATCCGAACTGCCGGAGGACATATTGGCCGACATCCCGGCAATCAGCACCGCCATTGCCAGCACCGGCGGCAGGACCTGAGTCGCAAACAGGAAAGCGAAACCGCTGTTTGCAAGCTCAGGATTCATGGTCCAGACCGCCATGCCGATAATCGCGGGCAGGAATGAAAACATCAGGTATAGCAGGCCCGTGATAGTGAAGGACTGACGCACCGAAGAAACGGTTTTTGCGGAGTAAATACGCTGACGATAAGACGGCGTCGCCAGCACGCCAACGGCTATCACCAGCGCCAGTGAAAACGCGGGTAATGCCCCGAGTTTATCGACGGCAAACAGACTTTGTGCCGCCGGATCGACTGCATGTTGAATATGGCTCCAGCCACCGACATGATGCACCGCCAGAACCGCCATCAGAATAAAACCAACGAACAGGACAATCGACTGAATCGTATCAATCCACACCACGGCGGAATATCCACCGATGCCGACATAAACAATAAATGCAAAGGCAATAATGACTTTAGCGACATTAATATCAATCCCACTGGCCCACGAAAGATATAATCCGCCACCCAATATATGGGCACCAAGCCAGCCAATAGAGGCGATAAATATCAATACAGCCACCAGGTTCTTTATTATTTTGCTGCCACCGGTGTAATAAGACATTTCTTCGCTCATGGTCATAAAGCGGAATTTACGCACCGGCGCAAACAGCCACGCCACCAGCAATATACCGACCGCGCCGCCCAGGCCATACAGCATTCCGGCCCAGCCGTTTGTATACCCAAACCCTACGGCACCTACGCTCGACCCCGTGCCAACCATGGTGCCCACCGTGGAACCCAGCGTCAGAATCATCGGTAAGGAGCGGCCCCCAAGCAGGAAGTCGTCACCATTTTTTTGGTGTCGGGAAACATACCACCCCAGCGTAATCATGGCGCAGGCGTAAATGCTAAACCAAATCAGAAATGACATACTGTTCATAATTCACATCCAATATCAGAAATAATATCTGGCGTTGCAAATATTATGCGTTAACGTGACGGTCACCTGAAAAAAGGCGTAAAAAGGCCAAGAGTACTTTCAGATAACATTCCGAAAATGTACCGCTTTTACATTTTTATAATTGACGTTGGCCCCCATAACCGAGGGCCGTTGGCTTATATCCGGGAAGCGTTATAACAGGTCACATCGACTTCGACTTTACAGTCGACGACTAAATCCGCGACACAACAAATACGTGCCGGGGGATTTTCGCCAAAAAATTCACAGAACACTTTGTTAAACGACTGGAAATAACGGGAGTCTGTGAGGATCACTTTAACGTGCACAACGTCTGCCAGGGTATAGCCCGCTTCGTTCATGATGTCGACGCAGTTCTGAATGGCCAGTCGGGACTGATCGACAATGCCGCCTTCCACCACTTCGCCATTTTTCATCGGGGTCTGACCGGAAACATACAACCAGCCTCCCGCCTCCACTGCGCGTGCGAAAGGCAGGTGCTGACCACCGGTGCCCGTTCCGCCTTCCACGCCATAACGTTTAATGCTCATCTTCACTCCTTCATCGTGTCCTGACGTCGCAAGAATCGCCCTGCGCGTCCGATAATACGTTTATCGCTACCATAACTCATTACGCCGTTCACCATCACCGCCTCAATCCCTGCCGCCGGTTGTTTCGGGTCAGAGAAGCTCGCCACATCGCGCACCGTCTGTGGATCAAACAGCACCAGATCGGCGTAATAGCCTACTTTTATTAGCCCTCGCTGCGGCAGCTGGAAACGCGCCGCCGACATACCGGTCATCTTATGCACCGCCAGGGTCAGCGGGAACAGCTGCTCATCACGGCAATAATGGCCAAGCACGCGCGGGAACGCGCCCCATAAACGCGGATGCGGCATCGGATCATTCGGCAAGCCGTCAGAGCCGATCATCGTCACCGGATAGCGCATCACCCGCCGCACGTCCTGTTCATCCATGTTGTAGTAAATCGCCCCCGCAGGCATCAGCTGCTCTCCGGCCTCATGCAACGACATTTTCCAGCCATCTGCAATTTGTTGCAGCGTCTGCCCGGCCACTTCCGGATGTGGCTCAGACCAGGTAATGACAATGTCGAACTCATCGGTAATTTGCTTCATATCCAGTGTCGAGGAGCTTGCCGAATACGGGTAACAGTCGCAGGAGATATCCTGGTGCTGGCGCATCTTGTCGAAGAATGCCAGTGTCTCCTTTGTCCGCCCCCAATTCTTCGCCCCGGCACATTTGTGGTGCGACACAACCACCGGCACTTTGCCGTGACGACCAATGCGGAAGGCTTCATCAAGTGCTTCAAGAATAGGCTCAAATTCAGAACGCAGATGGGTGGTGTAAATCCCCTTTTCCGCTGCTAGCTCTTCCGCCAGAGCCATCACCTCTTCAGTGGATGATTGATTCGCGCTGGCATAGGCAAGGCCAGTACTCAGGCCGAGTGCCCCCTGCTTTAACGCCTCGCGAAGCTGCGTGCGCATTCCGGCAATTTCATTGTCGGTCGCGGAGCGAAACAGGTCGTCCATATGGTTATTACGCAGCGCCGTGTGACCAATCAGCGTTCCGACATTCACCGCCGGACGCGCCTCTTCCACCGCGCGAGCATAGGCTTCAACGGTGGGATAGATGAAGTGCGGTTTCTCGCCCAGCAGATTCATTGGGTCCGGCACGTCACCTTTCATCACCGCCGTTGCCGCGCTGATCCCACAATTGCCCACGATTACCGTCGTGATGCCCTGGCTAATTTTCGGCAGGTATTCCGGGATACGAATAACGTTGATGTCATCGTGGGTATGCACGTCAATAAAGCCCGGCGACAACACGCGCCCCAGCCCCTCGACCACCTGCTCCGCCTCAACGTCGAGCGTTGGCGCAATCGCCACAATCCGCTCATCCTTAACGGCCACATCGGCGCGGTACTGCGGACCACCGCTGCCGTCTATCACGGTGACATTTTTAAACAGCCAGTTCACCTTCATAACGCCTCACTCTCATTCTGTTCTGCGGATAAGTTAACCATTTACAAGCCGTAAAAACAGTGAAAAACTACGCAAAGCGATCAACAAAAAATGATACTTTTATTCACAGTACAACCGAAAACCAACAAATGAAGATAAAATTCATAATGTTATAAGTGATACAAACACATAACCACATTCAACCCTGAGAAGTATAGTGAAATGAAATACCATTCAGATACGGTTATCCCTCACAAATCTGCGCAGCTCTTTTCCCCTGCCAACGTCCTGGCCGAAGACGTATGCCTGCCTGCTGCGGTGATTAAAAAGGCGGCACTGGAAAACAATATTCGCTGGATGCAGAGCTATGCCGACGCACGAGGTGTCTCGCTTGCGCCGCATGGCAAAACCACCATGACGCCGTGGATTTTTCAGGCTCAGCAGGACGCTGGCACATGGGCGATCGGGGTGGGCAGCGCCTGGCAAGCCAGCGCCGCAATGGCCAGCGGTATTCAGCGCGTGCTGATGGTTAATCAGTTGGTGGGCAAAGCAAACATGCAGGTGGTGGCTCAGCTAAAACAACACTATCGCGAGACAGATTTCATCTGCTGCGTCGACAGCGAGGCCAACGTCAACGCGCTTTCGGCCTTCTTCGCGGCAAAAAACCTGGTGCTGGATGTCATGGTCGAGCTCGGCGTGCCGGGCGGGCGCTGCGGTTGTCGTACGGTTGAACAGGGGCTGGCGCTGGCGCAAAAAATCGCCCAACTGCCCGGTCTTCGTCTGCGCGGCCTGGAGCTGTATGAAGGCGTGCTGCACGGCGAAAATCCGCAGCCACAGGTTGAAGCTCTGCTGCGCGATGCAGCCAAACTGGCCTGCGAGATGGCGCGCTACGTCGACGGTGAATTTATTCTGACCGGGGCAGGCACCGTCTGGTATGACGTGGTATGCAACATCTGGCTGGCCGCTGAAAAACCGCCAGAGTGCCGGATCGTTATCCGCCCAGGCTGCTACATCACCCACGATGCCGGGATCTACGACGAAGCTCAGCAACAGTTGAAAGCCCGCGACCGCGTGGCATGCGATATTGGCGGCGATCTGACTTCCGCACTTGAGCTTGTCGCGATGGTGCAGTCAGTCCCCGAAAGCGATCGCGCGGTCGTTAACTTCGGCAAACGCGACAGCGCCTTCGATGCCGGACTGCCGCAGCCCGTCGCTCACTACCGCCAGGGTGAAGCATTGGTGTTTACGCCAGGCGCTATCACCAGCACCGGCATTATGGACCAGCACTGTATGCTCCAACTGGCCGAGGGCAGCGATGTTCAGGTCGGCGATATTCTTGTCTTCGGCACTTCGCACCCGTGCCTGACGTTTGATAAGTGGAAAACGTTACTGCTGGTCGACGATGCCTATAACGTGGTTGAGGAACTGGACACGCTATTCTGATTGTCGAGCACGCCCATTGACCCTCTCCCTGTGGTAGAGGGTCTAATTACGTTGTGATCTCAATCACATGTTTAACACCTTCCTCCTCGCGCCCCAACCGCTCGCCCCCGCAAAAGACCGCTTAACCGCCCATACAACCACTCACCCATTTTCTACCGCGGCCGCGCGCGAAGCTCTGGCACCATAGCTACCAGCATCAATACCTCCAGAAGTCGTTGTAACACTTCACTCATTCTTATAAACGCCAGGTTTTTAACGATGGATATGAAAAAACTACTCAAACATGTGCCGTGGGCCATTATCGGGATCATCGGGGCATTCTGCCTGTCGGTGGTTGCCCTGCGTCGCGGCGAGCACGTCAGCGCCCTATGGATCGTGGTCGCCTCGGTCTCGGTGTATCTGGTGGCCTATCGCTACTACAGCCTGTACATCGCCCAAAAGGTGATGAAACTCGATGAGACTCGCTCCACGCCTGCGGTTATCAATAATGATGGCCTGAACTACGTCCCGACTAACCGTTATGTCCTGTTTGGTCACCACTTTGCGGCGATTGCAGGCGCAGGCCCGCTGGTCGGCCCGGTGCTGGCAGCGCAAATGGGCTACCTGCCCGGTACCCTGTGGCTCTTGGCAGGCGTGGTACTGGCCGGGGCGGTGCAGGACTTCATGGTGCTGTTTATCTCTTCGCGCCGTAACGGTTCGTCGCTTGGCGAAATGGTAAAAGAGGAAATGGGCCGCGTGCCGGGGTCGATTGCCCTGTTCGGCTGCTTCCTTATCATGATTATTATCCTCGCGGTGCTGGCGCTGATTGTGGTGAAAGCCCTCGCCGAAAGCCCGTGGGGTGTATTCACCGTCTGCTCCACCGTGCCAATTGCGCTGTTTATGGGCATCTACATGCGCTTTATTCGCCCCGGCCGCGTGGGCGAAATCTCGGTTATCGGCATCGTGCTGCTGGTTGCTTCCATCTGGTTCGGCGGGGTGATCGCCCACGACCCGTACTGGGGCCCGGCCCTGACCTTTAAAGACACCACCATCACCTTCGCACTGATTGGCTATGCCTTTGTTTCTGCGCTGCTGCCGGTGTGGCTGATTCTGGCGCCGCGCGATTACCTCGCCACTTTCCTGAAAATTGGGGTCATTGTCGGCCTGGCGCTCGGTATCGTTATCCTCAACCCGGAACTGAAAATGCCTGCGGTGACGCAGTACATCGACGGCACCGGTCCGCTGTGGAAAGGCGCGATGTTCCCGTTCCTGTTTATCACCATCGCCTGCGGTGCGGTATCCGGTTTCCATGCGCTGATTGCGTCCGGTACCACGCCGAAGTTGCTGGCGAATGAAAAAGACGCGCGTCTGATTGGTTATGGCGCGATGCTGATGGAATCCTTCGTGGCGATCATGGCGCTGGTTGCGGCATCTATTATCGAGCCGGGCCTGTACTTCGCGATGAATACTCCACCTGCGGGCCTCGGTATCACCATGCCGAATCTGCACGAAATGGGCGGCGAAAATGCGGCGATGATCATGGCACAGCTGAAAGATGCCAGCGTTCACGCTGCGGCGACGGTCAGCTCCTGGGGCTTCGTGATCTCGCCTGAGCAAATCATGCAGACCGCGAAAGACATCGGCGAGCCATCGATTCTGAATCGCGCCGGTGGCGCACCGACGCTTGCCGTCGGTATCGCCCACGTGTTCCACAAAGTCATGCCGATGGCCGACATGGGTTTCTGGTATCACTTCGGCATCCTGTTCGAAGCGCTGTTCATCCTCACCGCGCTGGATGCGGGCACCCGTGCGGGCCGCTTCATGTTGCAGGATTTACTCGGTAACTTCGTGCCATTCTTGAAGAAAACCGACTCTCTGGTGGCGGGTATCGCCGGGACGGCGGGCTGCGTCGGCCTGTGGGGTTATCTGCTGTATCAGGGCGTGGTTGACCCACTGGGCGGCGTGAAGAGCCTGTGGCCGCTGTTCGGTATCTCCAACCAGATGCTGGCGGCCGTGGCACTGGTGCTCGGCACCGTAGTGCTGGTGAAAATGAAGCGCACCAAATACATCTGGGTCACCGTGGTTCCGGCGCTGTGGCTGCTGCTGTGCACCACCTGGGCGCTCGGCCTGAAGCTGTTCAGCGCCAACCCGCAACTGGAAGGCTTCTTCTTCATGGCTAACCAGTACAAAGAGAAAATTGCTGCGGGCAACGCTGACCTGACTGCTCAGCAGATCGCTAACATGAACCACATCGTTATCAACAACTACACCAACGCGGGGCTGAGCATTCTGTTCCTGGTGGTGGTTTACAGCATCATTTTCTACGGCATCAAAACCTGTCTGAAGGCGCGTGCTATCGACGCTCGAACCGATAAGGAAACGCCGTATGTTCCGGTGCCAGAAGGTGGCGTGAAGACCTCTTCACACCATTAATTGTATTCAGCCCCGCTCAGGCGGGGCTTTGTCTTATCAGGATGAATTATGTTTGGTAACTTAGGTCAGGCAAAAAAATATCTCGGTCAGGCGGCAAAGATGCTGATTGGCATCCCGGATTACGACAACTACGTCGAACACATGCAGACCAATCATCCGGATAAACCGTACATGACTTACGAAGAATTCTTCCGCGAGCGCCAGCAAGCGCGCTACGGCGGCAGTGGAGAAGGCGGCGTACGCTGCTGTTAAAGGAGAGACAATGAATCCGATCCCCGTCACCCTACTCACCGGTTTTCTCGGCGCAGGTAAAACGACCCTGCTGCGTCACATTCTCAACGCGGATCACGGGTTCAAAATTGCCGTGATCGAAAACGAGTTCGGCGAAGTCTCGATGGACGATCAGCTGATTGGCGATCGCGCCACGCAGATAACCACGCTGACCAACGGCTGTATTTGTTGCAGTCGATCCAATGAACTTGAAGACGCGCTGCTGGATCTCCTTGACGGTCACGATCGCGGCGATATCGAATTCGACCGGTTGATCATCGAATGCACCGGCATGGCCGATCCCGGCCCGATCGTGCAGACCTTTTTCTCGCATGAGATCCTCTGCGAGCGCTACATGCTCGACGGGGTGATCGCCCTGGTCGACGCCGTTCACGCCGACGATCAAATGAATCAGTTCACGCTGGCGCAGTCGCAGGTAGGCTACGCGGATCGCATTCTGCTGACTAAAACTGACGTGGCGAAGGACGCAGAAAAACTCTGCGAGCGCCTGACGCGCATCAACGCCCGTGCACCGATTTACACCGTGACGCACGGTGATATTGACCTCGAATTATTGTTCAATACCAACGGCTTTATGCTCGAAGAAAACGTCATTCAGCCTAAGCCGCGTTTTCACTTTATGGCGGATAAGCAAAACGACATCTCATCGATTGTGGTCGAGCTTGATTACCCGGTCGATATCAGCGACGTTTCCCGCGTAATGGAAAACCTGCTGCTCGATTTCGCCGATAAGCTGCTACGTTACAAAGGGATGTTATGGATTGACGGCGAGCCAAACCGCCTGCTGTTCCAGGGTGTGCAACGCCTGTACAGCGCCGACTGGGACCGCCCGTGGGGCGACGAAACACCGCACAGCGTGCTGGTGTTTATCGGCGTTCAATTACCGGAAGCGGAAATCCGTAACGCATTTGCGGGTCTGAAGCGCTAACGGCACGATACCCTCCCCCCTATGGGGAGAGGGTCAGAGTGAGGAGAAAACTGCAAAAACTACAACAACGATTCAGGCACCGTAATCACCCACAGCTCGCTATCTGACGCCGGTTTTTCCAGTGGCTGGATGCCGAGGGTTGTCGCCACCGCCTGGTCATCCACCGTCAATTTCCCCTGCTCATTCACCCGATAATCCTTCAGCTTCTTCCCTTCAATCGGGCTTTTCAGCGTCGTTTTCACGCCAAAATCATTGTCGTTCGCCACTGCCAAGGTTTTGTCGTCGATCAGCGCCATCCCTTCGGCTTTTTCCTGCTTCCAGCCGAGTTTACGCAGGTCAACCACCAGAGTTTTGTTCGCTAAAGTGATCCCACGCGTCGCCAGTTGATCCGCGCTATCAAACTCCGGGTATTCACCCGGTTTATCAAACGCCGCCAGATCGCTGGCCTGGCTCAGATCGACCTTGTAGATGTTATTGCGCATCACGTCATCTTTATCGCCGCCCTGCTCGATCAGCAGGATATGGTCATTATCCAGCGCCACGATATCGCCGATTTTGGCATCGCTGTTTTTGCTGTAGACGTTATCAATCGGATAGCCGTACATTGCGGTTTTACCGGTCGCCGGGTCAAAACTCACCAGACGGGTAAACAGGGCTTTCTTCTTACTCTTACCATCAATATCAAGCGTGCTCTGCACGGCGGCGATAATGCGCCCATCCGGCATCCGGGTGATGCCCTCGAAGCCACGGTTTGGCTGACGCCACTTGATGATATTCGGCAGACCACCGGCAACCGACTTTTCACCGTCCAGCGCCTGCGGGCCGTGCTTCGCGATGATTTTGCCATTGCTGTCGACGTTAATCATGAACGGGCCATATTCATCGCACAGCCAGAAACCGCCTTTACCGTCCGGGGTGATGCCTTCGGTATCCAGCCCGCGGTTATCGCCCGTCAGCGTTTTCAGAGTATCACTCAGCGCCACTTCGTCGGTCGATCCAATCACCCCACTTTGCAGCGGAAGACCGTTGATATTGCCTTTCTCATCATGCAGCGGGCGCAGATGGGTCGCCTCGGCTTTGCCGTTTTCAACCCGAATGGACATCAGTAACGGCGTAAAGTCCGGGGTCACAAAAACTTTCGCTTCCTGCTTACCCACGCCAGGAGAATCGGCGTTCGGACCGCGATCCGTTATCGTCGCAAAGGTCAGCGCATCGCCTTGCTTACCGGTAAACAGTAAACCAGAGCCGATCCCCACCGGTAAACCGTTCGGAAACGCGCTGGAAAACGCACCACGGTAATTGACGTGTGAGCCTTCAGGAAAACTCACCACAAAGTGCTCTGCGGTTGGCTCCGCTGCAAAAGCTGAGAGAGAAAGGGTACTGCCAACCACCAGAGAAATAAGTTTAATTTTCATGTTGTTGTCACCTTTTTATGAATGTGAAACACCATAAGAATGTGACATGACAGAAAGATGACTGAAGGATGACAGAATGAGGATCCACGCACTCAATTTCGCGAATGAGCACACCAGTGAACCCCATCACACTTCCGCCATGCGCTTTTCCGCTATCAGTCCCTCCCAGTCACGCAACCGCATCGTAACTCATTGAAATTCCGTCGAGCTTCTCTATTCCCACGCCAATTCATTCGATAAATACTATCAATAACCCCTTTTATACAATTGGATTCCCAATCACTCACTTCTCAGAATGGACATATACCCCAAAGCATTCAGGAGTTTTTATGTCTCATTCCGTGATTAATGACACCCCCTACGAAGCCGTTGAAATCATCAATGCCGTTAAGCCTGGTTTTAAGCCGCGCATCGCGTTTATCCTCGGCTCCGGCCTTGGGTCGCTGGCCGATAAGCTCGATAACAAGACCGTCATCTCTTACGAAAAACTGCCCGGCTTCCCGGTAAGTACCGTGATTGGTCATGCGGGCGAAGTGGTGATGGGCTCGCTGCACGGCGTGGACATCATCTGTATGAAGGGTCGCGGGCATTTCTACGAAGGTGTCGGGATGGGCATCATGACCCACGCGGTGCGCACCTTTAAGCTGCTCGGCTGTGAATTTATGTTCTGCACCAACGCCGCAGGCTCACTCAACCCGAATATCCCTGCCGGAAGCCTGGTGGCGCTGAACGACCACATCAACACCATGCCGTCGACGCCGCTGGTCGGGCCGAACGACGATCGCTTTGGCCCGCGTTTCTTCAGCCTCGCCAACGCGTATGACAAAGACCTGCGCGCGAAACTGCAGCACACCGCCGGTGATTTGGGCCTGACGCTGCACGAAGGCGTTTTCGTCTCTTATCCAGGACCAAACTTTGAAACCGCGGCGGAAATTCGCATGATGCAAAACATGGGCGGCGATGTGGTCGGCATGTCGGTCGTGCCGGAGGTTATCGTCGCACGCCACTGCGGCCTGAAGGTGCTGGCGGTGTCGGCAATCACCAATATGGCGGAAGGCCTGAGTGACGTGGAACTGTCTCACGAACAAACCCTGAAATGCGCGGCGATGGTCACCGATGATTTCATTCGCCTGATTAGCCAGTTCGTGAAGAGCTGCCGCTAAATTCCCATCCAGCGGCGGGCGCACAGCCCGTCAGGAGAAGTGCAGATGTCAGAAAATTACTCTCGCGGTAATCTGAACGCGATTTCGTATCTGAGCTATTACTTTGTCGGCGCACTGGTTTCGACGCTCGGCATCGTCCTCGGCCCGCTGTGCGCCGCGTTCAACAAAGATCCGAGCTTTATCGGCCAGGTCTTTACGTTGATGAATATCGGCATGTTCGTGCCGATTATGCTCGGCGGTATCCTGATGAAAAAATGGGGTCTGCAAAAACCGCTGGTGATCGCCTCCGCGCTGACTATCCTCATCAGCGCCCTGCTGTTCATCACTCCAACGCTGACCATGTTTAGCGTGGCGGTCGCTATTATCGGCGCCTGCGGCGGTATCTTCATGACCATTGGTAGCTATCTGGTGGTGCGTATCAATCCGGACGAGAAAAGCCGTTCGTCGAGCCTGATTTTCACAGACTTCTTCTTCAGCCTGGCCGGCGCCACACTCTCGTTCCTGCTGGCGTGGCTGTTCAAAATGGGTGCCAGCTGGATTGCGATGTACGGCATTATGGGTGGCCTCGGCGTGCTGATGCTGCTACTGACGCTGCGCAGCCGTTACCCGGCTACCGAAGCGCCGGTGGACACGCATCAGGATGCAGTGACTCACGAACCGTGGGGTCGCTCGGTATGGTTGTTGTGCGCCGCGCTGTTCCTGTTCCTGCTGGCTGAACCGATTTTCACCCTGTGGACTCCGGGTTATCTGCAATGGCGCTTCCAGCTCTTACCTGAACAAGCGGCACTGTTCACCACCGTATACTGGGTCGCGAAAGCCACCGGCCTGTTCCTCAATCAGTTCACCGTGAAATGGATGAAGCTGCGCACCTTCCTGCTGATGTGTACCGCCGTCGGGCTGGGCTCGATTGCGCTTATCAGCAACAGCACCAATACCACGCTTATCCTGATTGCCTGTGGCGCGTTCGGCTTCTTTAACTCTGGTTTGTTCTCCGGCCTGATGAGTTACGGTACGTTGCAGGTCAGCCGCAGTTCACCGACGCTGATTTCGGCGCTGCTCACCTGCGGCACTGTGGGCACGCTGCTGTTCGCCACCGTCTCTTCGCTGGTCAACAGCCATTACGGCCTGCACGGCGCGGTCAATGCGTCCACCTGCGCGTATGCGCTGTTGATGGTGACGCTGCTCGCCGCAATTGCCTGCAGCAAAGCAGAACGCCTGCATCAGGGCGAGGCGGTCGCGGTTTGACAGCCTTCAGGGAGGGTTGCATGATACCGCCACCCTCCTTTTTCTCGGTGCCCGGCATGCTCGATCCCCAGGCTAATAGCCGCGTTCGTTTGCGGATGTTGCGTTACTTTCAAATCCTCGCCGAAGAACTGCATTTTGGCCGGGCCGCTGCCCGGCTAAACATCTCCCAGCCACCGCTCAGCATGCAAATCAAAGAGCTTGAGGAGATCTTCGGCGTTGAATTGTTCGAACGTTCCAGTCGTAAAGTCGCATTGACTCACGCCGGAAAAGTACTGAAAGCGGAGGTCGATAAACTCCTCAGTGCCACCGAGCAATCACTGAATTACGTTCGCCAGATTGGCCGCAGCGAAAAACAGCACATCAACATCGGCGTTATCGGCAGCGCGATGTGGGGCCCGCTGCTGACACGGATGAAGGCCTTTCGTGAAGCCAACCCGGACGTGAACTGGTCGCTGCATGAGTTGGGCCAACAGGAACAAACCGAAGCTCTGCGCGCGCGAACCATCGATATCGCCATTAACCGCAACGTTATCCCGCACGTGGAAGCGAAGATCCGCTGTCAGCTGTTTGCCCGGGAGGCAATATGCGTGGCGGTGCATGAGAACGATCCGCTGTGTGCGCGCGCCACGGTTTCCCTGAAAGATCTGGCCGATCGCGCCTTTATCTCGCTTTCCTTCAACCGCAGTGATTTCGCCCGTCAGGTGTATGACAGCTGCCTCGAGCTGGGCGTGTCGCCGCTGATCACCCATCAGGTTTTTGAACCACAAACCGCGCTGGCACTGGTCAGCACCGGAAACGGTGTATCACTGCTGCCCGAATCCTGCGCGCTGATCCATTGGCCTGGCGTGGCTTTTTTGCAACTCGAAGAGTCGATCCCCGCCGATCTCTACGCGCTGTGGTACGACGAACCGTTGCCGGATCTTTTCGCCCGCTTTTTACAGGCACTGCGCGACCAATAACTGCCTGCCGCCGTGAGACGCATTATTCAGGGCTATAGTGTAAAAGGGCCACATTCACTCACAGGATGTTTTCATGGACCAGACGGCACTGGCGACGGAAAACGACACGGCACAAAAACCGCCTAACGCGCTTCTGCTGGCAGGCAGCGCACTCGGCGTGGTGTTCGGCGATATCGGCACCAGCCCGCTGTATACCCTCAAAACCGTCATCCTCCTTTCCGGCAGCAGCCCGACGCCCGGCATTATTCTCGGTCTGCTGTCGCTGATTATCTGGACGCTAATCCTCGTCACCTCGATAAAATACGCAGCCTTCGCGATGCGTTTTGATAACCGCGGCGAAGGCGGGATCATGGCGTTAATGTCGCTTTTGCAGCATAACGGCAAGGGCCGGGCGCTGATCATCTTTGCCGGACTGCTCGGCGCGGCGCTGATTTACGGTGATGGCGCCATTACGCCGGCGATTTCCGTGCTGTCGGCGCTTGAGGGGCTGAACATCGTATTCCCCGAGGCCCAGCATTTGATCCTGCCGGGCACCGTGACCATTCTGGTGGCGCTGTTTGCCATTCAGCCCTTCGGCACGGCCAAAATAGGCATTGTGTTCGGCCCAATTATGATGCTGTGGTTCCTGGTGATTGCCGGGTTGGGCATCTGGGGAATCGGCCAACATCCGGCAGTGCTGATGGCGATTAATCCGTATTACGGCGTGCATTTTTTGCTGTCGCACGGTTTCGTCAGCTTTCTGGTACTCGGCGGGGTGTTCCTCTGCGTGACGGGGGCGGAAGCGCTGTACGCTGACATGGGGCATTTCGGCAAAAAGCCTATCTGGATTGCGTGGTTCGGCCTGGTGTTCCCGAGCCTGCTGCTGAACTACGCCGGGCAGTCGGCGCTGCTGCTTTCCGGCGGGGACATTTCGCACAACATCTTCTTTCGCCTGTGCCCGCCCGCACTGCAAATCCCATTGGTTATCCTCGCCACGCTGGCCACGATTATCGCCAGCCAGGCCATCATTACTGGCGCGTTCTCGATGACCCGCCAGACCATCCAGCTCGGCTGGCTGCCGCGTTTGCGGATCAAACAGACGGCTGAAGATAACTACGGCCAGATTTACATCGGCATCGTCAACTGGCTGCTGATGGGGGCGACGGTGTTTCTCGCGGTGTTCTTCCGATCATCTGATAACCTCGCTGCCGCGTACGGTATCGCGGTGTCGTTAACCATGCTGATGACATCCGGGCTGCTGTACGTCGCCATGCGGCGGATTTGGCACTGGAACCGCACCGCCAGCGCGCTGGCCGCCCTGCTGTTCCTGACCATTGATACCTGTTTCCTGATTGCCAATCTGATTAAGGTGCTGGAAGGCGGTTATATTCCGCTGCTGCTGGCCGCCGTGATTTGCTGCGTGATGGTTATCTGGCATCGCGGCCATACCGCCACGCTGCGGGCGCTGAACGATACAGGCATGAACACAGAGGCCTTTTTCGATAAACTTCGCGAGAACGATATTCCCCGCGGGCCAGGCGCGGCGGTGTTTTTAACCCGCTCACAAAGCGGTGTTCCGCCGGTAATGCGCTGGCATGTGATACGCAATCGCGCATTGCAGCAGCAGGTGATGGCCCTGACCGTCACCATTCTTAACGTGCCGCATATTGCCAATGTGAACCGGTTGGTCATCCGTAAAGCCGCACCCGACTACTGGCGCGCGGTGGCCTATTACGGCTTTATGGAACATCCGAACATCCCGGCGTTACAGTACGAAATTAAGAAACGAAACTGCCCGTTTGAACTGGCCGACGCCACTTACTATTTGGGCCATGAAACCCTGGTTGGGCGCGAAGACGGAGAGGGTATCGCCCAGTGGCAGCGCCGCTGTTTCGCTTTCATGGTGCGCAACTGCACACATGCCACCCACTATTATCGACTGCCGGGCGATCAGGTGGTGGAGATCAGCCGCCGTGTCGCGATTTAATGCCAGGCTTTGCACTCCACCGCCGTCCCGCTCTATGCTTAGATCATGGATAAATTAGCTGAACTCAAACGTGCCAAACTTTTGGCGCTCTCATTGCTGCTCATTGCGGCAGCCATTTTTGTGACCACGCTGTTCCTGCCCCCTGCGCGGTGGGTCAGCGCGCTGAAAGCCATTTCCGAAGCGGCGATGGTCGGCGCACTGGCAGACTGGTTCGCCGTGGTGGCGCTGTTTCGTCGCGTGCCGCTGCCGTTCATCTCTCGGCATACGGCGATTATTCCGCGCAATAAAGACCGGATCGGCGACAATCTCGGCCATTTCGTGCAAGAAAAGTTTCTCGACACTCAGTCGCTGGTGAATTTAATTCAGAAGCATGAACCGGCGTTGATGATTGGCAACTGGTTCAGCCAGCCCGAAAACGCCCAGCGCGTGGGGCAACATCTGATTAAGGTGATGAGCGGTTTTCTCGAACTGACCGATGATTCGCGCATTCAGGGCCTGCTCAAACGCGCGGTGCATAAAGCGATTGATAAGGTCGATTTAACTGGCACCAGCGCGCTGATGCTGGAAAGCATGACCAAAAACAACCGGCATCAGAAGCTGCTCGACGCGCTGATTGCGCAGCTGATAGCCCTGCTCCAGCGCGACAGCAGCCGCGAATTTATTGCCCGGCAAATCATTCACTGGCTGGAGAAAGAGCACCCACTAAAAGCCAAAATACTGCCGACCGAATGGCTCGGCGAACACAGCGCCGAAATGGTCACTGAGGCGGTGAATACGCTGCTGGACGATGTCAGCCAGGACAGCGCGCATCAGGTGCGCCACGCGTTTGATAAAGCGGTGAGAAAGCTTATCGACAACCTGAAAACCGATCCGGAGATGGCCGAGAAGGCGGAGAACATCAAACGCTACCTGAAAGACGATGAGGCGTTTAACCGTTATCTGGGGGAAATGTGGGCCGATCTCCGTCAGTGGCTGAAGAACGATCTACAGACCGAGGATTCGCGCACGCAGAAACGGATTGCGGAAGCCGGAATGTGGCTCGGTGAAGCGCTGGTGACCGACGGCGCGCTGCGTGCCTCGCTCAACGGGCATCTCGAACAGGCTGCACGCCGTGTGGCGCCAGACTTCGCCACTTTCCTCACGCGTCATATCAGCGACACAGTGAAAAGCTGGGACGCGCGCGATATGTCGCATCAGATTGAGTTGAACATCGGTAAGGATCTGCAGTTTATCCGCATCAACGGCACGCTGGTTGGCGGCACGATTGGCCTGATCCTGTGGCTGCTTTCACAGCTCCCGGCGCTGGTGATGCCGTTAATACATTAGGGTGGCGCCCGGCACGCTGACGCTTGCCGGGCAAAAAAGCGCTTACGGGTCTGGAACTCACGCGTTCGGGTTATTCACCACGAACCGCGTGGCGGCAAAGCGGTTGAGGATCAGGTGAACCAGAAACACCATCGTTAGCGTTGCCAGCAGCGACACGGTGACCGAAACCACGCGGTAAAGATCGCTGAACACCAGATCCTGTTCGGGATGGAGATTCTGCCCAAACATGATCCCGATGGTGGTAATGCTGGCAAATCCAACGCCTGCCCCCACTTTTTCCATCACGTGCAGGCGGGCACTGAACGCCAGCCCGAGGCCAATCAGCGGCATCATCAACAGCATATGGCTGCTGTGATCGTAGAGGATCAGCTGCACCAGCAGAATATACAGACAGGCCAGCACTACACCCACCACACGCCAGAGTGAGCTCAGTACTGCCCCTCGGTAATGCATCGGAAACAGGATAAGGATCCCTGCCATCAGCGCCGACAGTGAATCACTGAGATCGCAGACCTGGAAAATCACAAAGATAACCGTCGCCACCGTGCCGGACAGCAAGGATTCATGGCGCACGCGCGCCGCATTCTTTTCAATGCGCGGTGGCGGCTGGCGCGGTTCGACGTCGGGCAGAAGGAAGTGCATCAACGCACTGAGGCTAACGGCCATGACGCTGGCTTCCATATTGGACGACAGCAGCGTGTGCCAGCTGTTGGCGGGGTAACTCATAAAATTGAGCATCACGCTCTGGCACACCACGCCCATCGAGCCAAACAGAAACAACGGGCCCTGACTCATAAAGCGAAAACGCATCACGTAAAGCGCAAATACCACCAGCGTCATGACGATTGGCCATTGCGAAAGATAGCCGATGATCAGCACCATTTCGACACAGTTCAATGCTGCACTAAAGATAAACTGCGTTGCCACATGACGGTTAAAAACCGGCACCAGCGACAGCAGCATGACCGGATAAACGACAAAAAAGACGCCGTACTGCACGTTGTAGAAGGTGGAAATGCTGAGCGCAATCATCCCCGCGAAGACAATGCGCAGCGTCTGGCGAAAATCATTGGCGCTGTAGACGATGTTGTCGTGCGGGGTAAATACCCGCGCCAGGGTGTTAATAGACATAATGCAGCCAGCTTACGAGGTGAATTTGCACCCCGGAGAAAAAGCGGGCCAGCACACCTTCGCTGTTATATAGCTGCACCGTGGCACGCGCCCCGGTTGGCAGCGTTTTATCGATGGGCTCATCGAGCGCCACGTGAATGCGCATCCGCTGAGCATCACGTACCCAGCGGTTGGATTCTTCTGGTTGCGAAAGTTTGCCGCTAACTGCTTCCTGCCCGGCCAGGATCCCGGCATCGCTGCTGGTCACATGGGCGCGGAAAACGTTGCCCGGCAGCGCGTCAAAGACCACCGCCGCATCGGTTCCGGGCTGCGTATGGCGCAGGCTTTTTTCACGGAAATCCGCCACGATATCGGTCTCGTCATTCACCACTGCCAGCAGTGCGGTGCCTGCCGAAGCATACAGGCCGGGGCTTAACTGCAAGTTACTGACGGTGCCCGCCGCTTCCGCGCGGATTTTCGTCCAGCCCAAATCGAGCTGCGCCTCTTCCAGCGCGTTGCGGTATTTTTGCAGCGTGACGTTGCGATCATCGTGACGTTCGCCGCGCTGAATCTGCAAATTATGAATACTCGCGGTGATAGCACTCACCGACTGTTCGCTGTTTTGCCACGCGGTGCGGACGTTATCCAGGTCCTGCTGCGACACGTTTTGCATCGTCGCCAGACGCTGATAACGACTCAACGTTGCCTGATTATTGCGGGCAGTGATTTGCGCGGTTTTGAGATTGGCCTGCTGGGAAGCAATTTGCGCGTCCAGTTGCTGGTTGGTGAGCTTCGCCTGTTCCAGCGCGATTTGCGCCGCCTGCACCTTATTGATAAACGGCGTCGGGTCCAGCTCATACAAGAGATCGCCTTTTTTCACCGGGCTGTTGTTGTGCACGTAGACGTGGGCCACATAGCCGGAGACGCGCGACGAGACTGGGGTTACCACACGCATGACGGTGGAATCGGGCGTCAGCGGGATCCAGATATCCGCCACGATGAAATAGACAAACATCAGCAGGAAAGAGGCAATACTTACCCTTACCCAGCGGGCAAATTTTTGTTCGGGGCTCATCATTTTTTTAGGTCTTATTTAATGTCGTCGCGGATGTTCCGCATATTGCAGGCGAGTTGGTTAAGCGTGTTGCTGAAGGCGTCCATGACGTCGGCAGGAATATTTTCCGTGACCCGCTGTTGGCAGCTTTCGATCACGTGGGTCAACCGTTCGAGTACTGTACGGCCTTTCGGGGTCAGCATTAACAAGCGGCATCGTTTGTCGTACGGCGATATCGTACGCAGCAGATAGCCCTGTTCCTCGAGATGTATCAGCGTGCGCATCAGCGGCGGCAGTTCAATGCCCTGCACTTCCGCCAGTTCGCTGGTTGAGACGTTATCACCCAGTTGTTGCAGCTGCATCAACGTCGTCCAGCTGGACTGCGTCAGGCCGGTGTCAGTTATTGCGTTGTCGATAATGGCTCGCCATTGGCGCACCACCATCGCCATGCGCATCCCCATCGGGCGGCGGGCGAACAAAGCATCTTCAGTCATAGGGTCTCCTTAACAAGGCAGGAGAAGATTAATACTTACCCTGATAGGTATCAAGAAACGTCTTAGCGAAAGAGCATGGAATGCGAAATAAAAAACCCGGCGCTCAGGCCGGGTGATGCAATCAATAATCCTCGCGTCGCAGCCCAACGTCCTTCAGCTGCGCATCACTGAGCCGGTCCAGTTCCCGGCGCGTTTTCCAGATACGCCAGGTTTGTCTCAGCCAGCGGCCCATCAATACGAAGATTTGAAATGGCGCTTTCGCGCGATTCTCATGAAATTCCATCCTGCACCTCCTCACGCTGTCAATGACGCTATTTTCACCGCGAGAAGGGTTAACAATACAGATTCAAATTGTACTTTTATTTAACATACAGATCCGCTAAAACAGTATCTGCACGGCGTTTTTCACGCCAATCTGTACTGGTTTTGCCATCTGTATGGCATCAAATAAGGATACAGCGATGACGCGTTACCAGCATCTGGCGAATCTGATCGCCGAACGGATCGAACAGGGGCTGTACCGTCATGGCGAGAAATTACCGTCGGTGCGCGCGCTAAGTCAGGAGCACGGCGTCAGTATCAGCACCGTACAGCAGGCCTATCAGACGCTGGAAACGCTGCAGCTGATAACGCCGCAGCCGCGTTCTGGCTATTTTATCGCGCCGCGTAAAGCCCAGCCGCCTGTGCCGGCGATGTCACGCCCGGTGCAGCGCCCGGTGGATGTCACCCATTGGGATCAGATCCTCACCATGCTGGATGCACGCCACGACAAATCGATAATCCCCTTCGGCGGCGGATCGCCGGATATCACCCAGCCGAGTCTGAAACCGCTCTGGCGTGAAATGACGCGCCTTGTGCAGCATCATGCCACCGATATTTTCAGCTATGACGAACTCGCTGGCCGTCGCGAGCTGCGTGAACAAATCGCCCGCCTGATGCTCGACAGTGAAGCGGTGGTCAGCGCCGACGACATTATCATCACCAGCGGCTGCCACGCGGCGCTGGCGATTGCCCTGCTGGCAGTGTGCAAACCGGGCGATATCGTCGCCATTGAATCGCCGTCGTTTTACGGCACCATGCAATTGCTGCGCGGTTTCGACATTAAAGCGATTGAGATCCCAACCGATCCACAAACCGGGATCAGCGTAGAAGCGCTAGAAATGGCGCTGGAGCAGTGGCCGATCAAAGGGGTGATCCTGGTGCCGAACTGCAACAATCCGCTCGGTTTTATCATGCCGGATGCGCGTAAACGTGCGGTGCTGGCGCTGGCTCAGCGTCACGATATCGTCATTTTCGAAGACGATGTTTACGGTGAACTGGCGAACGATTATCCGCGCCCGCGCACCATCAAATCCTGGGATATCGACGGCCGCGTGCTGCTGTGCAGCTCCTTCACCAAAACCATCGCGCCTGGCCTGCGTGTGGGCTGGATTGTGCCTGGCCGCTACCACGACCGGGTGCTGCACATGAAATACGCCGCCACCGGCACCAACGTGCCCACCACACAGCTGGCGGTCGCGGCTTTCGTGCGTGAGGGGCATTACCACCGCCACATGCGCCGGATGCGGCAGATTTATCACAGCAATATGGAAACCTACACCTGCTGGCTGCGTCAGTATTTTCCGTGTGGAATTTGCGTCACCCGGCCCGAAGGCGGCTTTATGCTGTGGGTCGAGTTGCCGGAAATGGTCGATATGGTGTGCGTCGCAAAACAGCTGTGCGAGCTGAAAATTCAGGTAGCGCCGGGCACGCTGTTTTCCGCTTCCGGCAAGTACCGCAACTGCCTGCGCGTCAACTGCGCCCTGCCGACCACCGAGAAACACCGCGAAGTGATGGAAAAACTCGGAGAAGCCATTCATCTGGCGATGGAATAAACGTCGAGTGACCGCCGGGATCACACCCTGGATAGTACACGGTTTGAGCTGACGGGTTGTCGCGGCATACTCGGGAAAACACGGAATTATGGAGGTAAAAATGAAGATTGCGCACGTAGCACTGTGGACCCGCGACCTGGACGCACAGGCAGCATTCTGGCAGCGCTATTTCGACGGCACGCCGAATGAGAAATACCTCAGCAAAAACCGTCCAGGATTTGCATCTTATTTCATCACTCTGGCAGATGGCCCCACGGTTGAGCTGATGACCCTGCCGGAATTGCCTGACGCCCCGGACAACCGCGAGTTTTGCGGCTGGGCGCACATCGCGCTGAACGTCGGCGACAAGCAGGCGGTGGATGCGCTGTCGGCGAAAGCGAAAGAAGAAGGCATTCTGAAAAGTGGCCCGCGCATGACCGGGGATGGATATTACGAAGCGATCATTCTCGATCCGGATGGCAATATGATCGAGATTGTGGCGGACTGATCAATACGTTCCTCATGGCAGTGACGCCCTTCCCGAACGCCCAAAAATATCAAATAAAATCAATGATCCGTTGAGCCATCGGGCGGATCGGGTTTCGGGTTCCATGTTCCATAGCACCTGATGATGTCTTTTTAACTTGGTGTTTATGATGAACAACCGTTTTGCATTATGCAGCGTGCTGGCGTATGACGATCCGCTGGTGATTTACTATCCGGACTATGTGCCACCGCCGTCTAAATAGTGGGTGGCTATTTGCCCGGTGGTGCTGCGCTTACCGGGCTTTTGTTGTTTGGTCTGCTACTCTCAAACTTTTCAGTCAAAAAATACCATTCCGGAATAAGGTTTTTCACGACAGGCCGCCAGGCGCTGGGCCAAATTGCCGACGTGGATTTCAAGTTGATGACCGTCCGGGTCAAGAAAATAGAACGACTCCCCTTCGCTTTTGTTGTTTTTCCACACCGCCGCACCCTGTGCTTCGAGACGTGACACGAACCCCGCAAATTCAGACGCGGCAATGCTAAAAGCATAGTGGGTGTAATCACTCTTTTCAGTTACCGCCGCATCAATCGACAGACAAAGCCACAGATCACCGCAGCTAAAATACGCGCCGTTATCCCAGCGGGCATACAGCCGTAGCCCCAACTGCTGCTGATAAAAATCAATACTGCGGGCAAGGTCGGTGACTGCAAGGGTCAGGTGTGCTTTCACATGTGCCACTTGATTTCCTAATCCTTACCAAATCAGCAAATCAGTGGCCGATATTGATTAGGGCTAAAATGCAGATAACCAGAAGCTACAGCTTCTGGTTATCTGGTTATCTGGTTATCTAGTTGTATTACTCGCTTTCAGGCTCCAGTAAGAAACTAGGTTTACCGTATGATGAAACAAATAATCCTTTTACTGCACGTGTTGCTGCCACGTGAAGCAATGCTCGTTCATTGAACAACGCATCACGCTTTTCTACAGGATCATCTGAAGTGATGGCTTTCACCTCAGGTACAACACCATCGTTAATCCCGGCAAGGAAGACATACTGGAACTCAAGTCCTTTGATGCGATGCATCGTTGCCATACGCACCCCAGAACGTTGATCAGTATCACCGCTGTCCTGGCCTAAAGAATAAGTTTCAATTCCAGCATCATCTAACGCAGAAGCATAACGGTCATAGGCGTGCTTGGTACGGGCCGTTATACAAATATCCTGAGAGCGCACATTGTTAGTCAGTAACGCCTGAATCTGTTTAACGATGGTGACTGCTTCTTCTTTAAAATCGGTAGCATGCGTTATGGTTGGTAAATCACCATGCAGCAATGACAAATAATCATTGCTGGCATCAGCTTCACCGTCTAAGTTATCCACCTTCACTCCAGTCAATAATCCGACGGCAAACTGCCGGGTCTCTTCCGTCGTACGGTAGTTAATTTTTAGTTTCTTACTTCGGCGGCCACGGACATTGATGCCACATTGCCCCAACACAACCTTGTTGCGATAAATTCGCTGATGCCCATCACCGACAATAAATAGATCATTAGGTGATTCAGGCACCAGACTACGAATTAGAGTAAAGGCCGGAGCACCAATATCCTGGGCTTCATCGACCACAATGCTGCTATAAGGTAACTGAACCTGTTTTTCTTTAAACAGGACAATCGCTTCATGCATCGCATCCCCCATTTCACGCAATTTTGCGCGTGCCATTTGGGAACGAAACTCTTCAAATACAGGCCATATTTTGGCTCGCTGAATACGCGACAATGCCGTTCCTCGCCCTAGCCGACTAACTTTGAGGTAGTCTTCACGACTGTAGACCGCATTGGGTTGCACTACTCGAGCCCATTCTTCCGCGTAAAAATTATCAGATAAACCGAGCTCTGCTGGGGCTTGCTGCAAGGCATAACTCCAGCATTTACGTCGACCTTCATCGCTTTCATAAACTACACGGAAATCATAACCATGGCGTTTAAGTTGTTCACTCATCCAGGCATCAATATTAATAACTTCGATGCGAGCCATTTCTTCACGAGAACAAAGACGCTGTAAATTGGCGCGAATATCTGCAGCAAGGTTACGAGTAAAAGTCGTAAACAGAATTTTCTTGCCAGGTTGATCACCCAAACGTTGAGCAAGCCATCTTGCACGATGCATAGCGACTACTGTTTTCCCTGTACCTGCTCCACCCAATACACGAACAGGTCCGGTCGCTGGATTTTCTACCAACTTACGCTGACTGGGGTGCAAAAAGATTCGCCACTTTTCTAGTGGTGCATTAAGCATTTGCAGCAGTTCTTGCTCATTTTCCACTACATGGAATCGACGCTTACTGCGTTCAATAGCTTCGATGAAGTCGTTAGTATCGACAGGCACATCTTTGCGGTCGTTAAACTCTTCCAGAACCTCTTGGTAATCCAATCCTTCAGACAACCAATGAAGTGGCTCCCAGGCCTCTGCAGGCATAACGTTTTCAAGCTGGTTAAGCCCATCGACATCCGTAAGAACCATAACCTGATCGATAAATACAGGAGGAACACCTAGTGCCAGGATCTGATCAGCTGTATATGCAGCAAATAACTTAGGCTTATCTGGTGCAACAGGTTCAGGCACAGCCTTGATATAACTGATATCAATAACCTGAATCGCCCCCGTTAATGGGTGGATTGAACAATCATGACGGCGGGCCCAATCATAGGCCTCATCATGCTTGTCCACCCACATCAGCATATATATCGCGCCTTGTTCTGGTTTAAGCACAATACCGCGGTATATTTGATCTATGCGAACCGAATGGACATTGGTACTTCGGGCATCGTGAATCTTTTCGTAGTTCAGCCCGTTACTGGTCGGGTCCTGACGAAACTTAGAAATAAACTCCTGGACTTTCTTCTGCTGCACTTTTGGAATGCGTGCAAACGCTCCAAGAAAGCCATCAGAAAGTGCCACTTTTGGCAACTGAACCGTCATTTATCACCTCCTGACAGATATTTTAAAGTTTCTTCGCTGATAGGGCTTAACGCGACCTGCCAGCCATGTGTGGTGAAATGAGAAGCGAAGCTCTCATCCTCAAAAATAATTGCCTGTTTTTGATCAGGCCAGGCGAGATCCGCTTCTGCAATAATCTCACCCAGATCGTTTTGTAAGGCATAACCTGGAACCGGTGCGGCAAAGTCATGAGCCTGAAGCAAAGCAATTTCTTCACTGGTGAGTAATTCAAACTCAATAATTTCTGCCCAACTGGCATCTGACTGCACTTCTTGAGCTATTTCTGTCGGCAAAACGACTAATTTTTCTTGCGGCTGATGTATTGCTTTACGACTGGTAAACGACATATCAGGCAAAAATTGCAGCAGATTCACCAGGCGCCAGAAACCATAAAATCCAGCTTCATAACCGCTATCTTCTGAATGGCGGTCATCAAAGCAGAGATGAAGTCGTAATGCCTCACACAGCTGATCCGCTGTTGGCGTAGTCTTGAGATAGCTCTGAAGCAGTACTGATGCCAACTCAATAAATGGTTGAGATGAACCGCAACTGTCCAGGAGTCCGCCAAAAACAAAAGGTTCGTCGGGTAAAATCTGCTTCTGACGTACAGGTGAGGCATTTTCCTGCATTTCATAAGCATATTTTTGCTGGACACCTGGCTCTTGCGAACGCTTAACGTCCAGCCATACCCAGGCATGTGCAGCAGCCAGCTTTTTCCAAAGCGTGGTTTTTTGCTCAGGCTCAGTCAGATAATCAAGTAACAAATCGAAGCTGTTCCTGTCTTGTACCGAAGTATGCAAGGTCACAAAATTGACATCATGGAATCGGTTATAAACCGTAGGCTTTTTCATTTCCGGATTATGCAAAAGACCTAGTACATCCTGAAGATGCTTACAGCCCGCTTCGTTGAGGTCACGCCAACCGATAGTCCAGACATGATAATGCCCGCTATCTTTTATCGCTTGCCGTTTCTGAACGTCATCAAAAACGGTGTCTTTATGGAAGGCATAGCCATCCAGGAAAATCGCGACGGGCTTTATCTCTGCCGATTGTGCGATAGGGTAAAGTACGAAATCAGGTCGTGAAGGAATACCCACGCCCTCTTTCACCCCTAAATCTACCTGTGCTTTTAAATGCCAACTGGACGAAGACTCCGCTCGGGTATTGATAACCCAGCCTGCGCTTTGGTGCGCGTAGCTGCGGCTAACAACCAGGCTTTTTTGCTCCTGTAAGCAGCTGATAAATCGCTTCTCAAGCTCAGACCCCATCATTGCGTCGAGCGAAATACTATTGATGGTTTTAATTTGGCGAATTTTATCGCTGGCTTTAAGAATTTGCGCCAACAGTACGCGTGACTGGTCACGTGAAACAAACTTCATGCGCCCACGGTCACGATAGGCGTATACACAACGGTAACAGCCATCTTTGCTGGTATCGTGATTACAGCTACATTCCACTAATGCCTGATAGGCCTGCTGCAACAATTTCAGCAAATTGTCTGGCGTTCTCATCAGTTCTTTCAGAGAACCCGTTCCTCCCGGCACCGTATCGTAAATAACCAGATATTGCCGCCAGGATTCCCCTTCGTTTTCAGGTTCGCGATACACAATCCCTTTCAGGTGATCGACATTCCCTTTGAAGTAATGTTTCAACCCAAGTTGGATGGCCGCCCCAAGGGACGACTCAACAATGCGGTCATTACTGTAACTGGTTACAGGTAATAAAATACGCAGCGCTTCAGACTCAAGCTGGCGATAAAGATAGAGATAATCTTCAAACTTCGCTTTTTCTGGCTCACTGCGGTATTTACAGCTCAGATCATGATCTCGCCGCGGATCATTGTTACGCGGGCGTTTAACCATTCCACAGCTCAGACAAACCTGGAAACCAGTACGTCGCTTTTTGTCACCCGCAATCATCAACTCGCTGGCATCATCAGCCATCTTGCCGAAGTTAATATCGCGCAGAGTCACTTTACTCAAGAACTCAAAGCCAAACGGGACTTCACCTTCGTCAATGGCATAGGCCGCCGTGACATCCTGAGGTTCATAACTCACCAGTAACTGCCGCTGGAAGAAAGTCGGTTCGCGGCTATCACTTTCATCGCTGATTTGGCTATCGCGTGCACTGGCACGAGCATAGACCTGACGCAATTTCAGTAAGGTCGTTTTCTGCCCTGCATCAGCCCAAACAGGCGTGCCACATTTTGGACAGTACTTATGCTGATCACCCGTTTGATCGATATTTTCGCTGTAGTTGCAGTGGCTACATATCCGCCAGTTTTCAGGCTTCGAGACGTTAAGATCAATTTGTTCGATCTCTACTTTATGCCCACCAGCATAAAAGTTATTCAAGGGGGCTAGCTCAGCCAGCGCTGTGGCGGCAGGGCGTTCATACTCGTAGGTTGTATTCTGGAATTCACGTTCTTGCCCCCCTTCTTTACGCCTCCACAAAACAGAACGTAAAGTCACACCGGCTTCCGGGAAAGCATAGTTCGGCAGCAAGCCTTCATCAGTGAGGAAGTTCAGGGTCTGCTTGTCGTTTATTTGACGAATCAGTGACTGCAATGCTGAACGCTCAGAAGTCAGTTCACGCAAATCAGCTTCGTAATTTTGATCCTGAGGCGCAGCTTTTAACTTCTCGATGCTGTATTTCAACTTATCAATACGTGTACGCAGTGACTTGCGATCTTCGAGTAATTGCGCCAGTGCAGTATCTATTCTTTGTTCAAGCGAACGATAATCTTGCTCACCGGTGAGGTAATGGGTCAGTTGCAGTAAGGTATCAGCTTCCAGTTGCGGGAAAATCCCGGCAAAACGTTCAGCAATCGCCACACGATGTTCCTGCACATAGCGCAGGAAATTGTATGGGAAACCGCCCTTACGGCCAGTATCCAATTCATCGAGCATCTGCTTCACATTTTTACTGATTGCGGATTCCGGCACCCCTGTTTTTACCCAGTTATCCAGGCAGAACGCGGCGAGTTGTCGTTCGAGAATCGCCACAGCATTGAGAAATACACCCGGAGCCTGAACCTGCCCCTGCATCATCTCCAGCGGTTCTTCAAAGAAGAATTGGTCGTGCGGATTCCCTTCGGCAACAGTAATGTTTAATGCATTCCCGTCTTTACGACCGGCACGCGGCTTTGTTGAATAAATCGAACTTTTGCTGAGTTAAAGGATCAGATCACGCATCATCCGGCAACACGGGTCGTCCCATGGCAAAACAGAAGTTTAAAGTCACTAACTGGCGCAATTACAACAAA
>NZ_JALIGG010000052.1:0-280374 GCF_024764965.1 Scandinavium tedordense
CTTTGGCCATGGTGCGTGCGCTGAACAAAATGACGAAGGCAGGTATGCCAGAAAGTGTACGTATCGGCTGAGAGCCGGAGCTGTTACAGGGGAAACTCGCCTCAAATCTGATTTATTCAACAAAGCCACTCAGACCATCAACCAACCTCTATGAAAGCAAATTCTGGGATGCCCGGTAAGTAATAACACCACCGGGCACCAGGTTTAACGCCCCGCGACTTTTCCGCGTTTTTTATTTGCCGCCGGGGTCTGACGCTGATGCGCCACTGGCGTGTGCTTGGTCAGTGCCGGACGCGTATGTCGGTTCTGCCGACGCGCTTCTCGCATTTCTTCGAGTGTCGGTGATGGCACCAGACATTCACGGCGTCCGCCGATCAAATGCTTTTTACCCATAGCTTCCAGCGCCAGACGAATCATCGGCCAGTTCGCCGGATCGTGATAGCGCAGCAGCGCTTTGTGCAGACGACGCTGTTTGTCGCCCTTCGGCACCACGATATCTTCACTCTTATAACCAATCTTACTCAACGGGTTTTTGCCGGTGTAATACATGGTGGTCGAATTGGCGAGCGGCGATGGATAGAAGTTCTGCACCTGATCGAGACGGAAGCGGTTCTTCTTCAGCCACAGCGCCAGGTTAACCATATCTTCATCAGTGGTACCCGGGTGCGCAGAAATGAAATAAGGGATCAGATACTGCTCTTTCCCGGCCTGTTTCGAATAGGTGTCAAACAGCTCTTTAAAGCGGTCATAACTTCCCATTCCCGGCTTCATCATCTTCGACAGCGGGCCTTCTTCAGTATGCTCTGGGGCAATCTTCAGATAACCGCCGACGTGATGCGTTGCCAGCTCTTTGATGTAGCGCGGATCTTCTACCGCGATGTCATAGCGCACGCCGGAAGCGATGAGGATCTTTTTAACACCGTCCAGCTCGCGGGCGCGGCGATACAGATTGATCGTCGGCTCGTGGTTGGTGTCCATGTGCTTACAGATATCCGGGTAAACACAGGAAAGGCGGCGACAGGTCTGCTCGGCACGCGGTGATTTGCAGCGCAGCATGTACATGTTGGCGGTCGGGCCACCAAGATCGGAAATAATGCCGGTAAACCCAGGCACGGTGTCGCGAATGGCTTCGATCTCGTTGATGATCGAATCTTCGGAACGGCTCTGAATAATGCGCCCTTCATGCTCGGTTATTGAACAGAAGGAACAACCACCAAAGCAGCCGCGCATGATGTTGATCGAGAAGCGGATCATATCGTAAGCCGGGATGCGGCTGTCACCGTACGCCGGATGCGGGATACGCTGGTAAGGCAGCGCAAATACGCTGTCCATCTCTTCAGTAGAAAGTGGGATAGCCGGTGGGTTCAGCCAGATGTAGCGATCGCCATGTTTTTGCATCAGCGCGCGGGCACAGCCCGGGTTGGTTTCATGATGCAGAATACGTGAGGCGTGCGCATACAGCACTTTGTCGCCCTTCACTTTCTCGTAAGAAGGTAGCAGCACGTAGGTTTTTTCCCACGGCTTTGGCTTCGGCGGCTGCACGGTAATAGCTTTGGCTTCTGCCTTTTTCGGCACAACAGGTTTGTTGTCGGCGCACGGTAAATCTTCACCGTAAGGATGCGGGATCGGGTCGATTTTGCCCGGCATATCGAGGCGGGTGGAATCAACGCCGCTCCAGCCTGGCAGAGCCTCTTTCACCATGATCGCGGTGTTACGCACGTCGCGAATATCAGACACCTGCTCGCCCATTGAGAGGCGATGCGCAACCTCCACCAGCGGTCGTTCACCATTGCCAAAAATCAGCATGTCGGCTTTGGAATCCACCAGCACCGAACGACGCACGGTGTCAGACCAGTAATCGTAATGCGCGGAGCGACGCAGGCTCGCTTCGATCCCGCCAAGGATAACCGGCACGTCTTTCCAGGCTTCTTTACAGCGTTGGGTGTAAACCAGGGTGGCACGATCCGGGCGTTTGCCCGCGACGTTATCTGGCGTATACGCATCGTCGTGACGCAGTTTACGGTCGGCGGTATAGCGGTTAATCATGGAATCCATGTTGCCCGCGGTGACGCCAAAGAACAGATTCGGTTTGCCCAGACGCATGAAGTCGTCTTTACTGTTCCAGTCTGGCTGGGCGATTATCCCTACGCGGAAGCCCTGCGCTTCCAGCATGCGTCCGCAGATGGCCATCCCGAAGCTCGGGTGATCGACGTACGCATCGCCCGTCACCATGATGATGTCGCAGCTATCCCAGCCAAGTTGATCCATCTCTTCCCGAGACATCGGTAAAAATGGCGCGGGGCCAAAACAGGCCGCCCAATACTGCGGCCAGGAGAAGAGGGAGCGATCCGGTTGGATCAGGGAAATTGCGCTCATAGTGCTTCCGGGTGGTTAAAAAGGGTGCAAAAGGCGGGGATTATACGCTGAATAGTGTCAGAAAATGAAGGGGAACTTCGACGAGAGGCACGGCTGGTTAATCCTTTCCCCTCACCCTCTCCCAAAAGGGGCGAGGGGTATAAGGGCAAATGCTTCGATTTCTCCCTCTCCCTTTTAGGAGAGGGTCGGGATGAGGGTTGAGCCTTACGGCACAGGATTCACCAGCATCTGGCCAATCGATCCGCGGTCGGCAAGTTCCAGCGTCTGGCTGGCAAACTGGAACGGGAAATGAGCCCACGACGGCTGGCCGTAATACACCAACAGCTCAACCTGACCGTCTACCCATACCGTATCTTTCCAGCCGCGATCTTCCGGGAATGGCATCGCGCCGTTCACGTTGCGGATCTGGAACATCACGCCTTCAATATGGAACGATTGCGGGCTATCGGCGCGAAGCGTCCAGCGCTCCCACGATCCCTGCTGTGCCGTGACGTCAATACGCTGTGGATCCCACAGCTGACCGTTGATGCCCGGATCGTCGCCGAGAGTAAAGTCACGGGTGCGGATCGGCGTGCCGGTCATGATTTCTTCCGGTAGCAGGCGCATCGGTAGACTGTCGGTGACCAGCGGCAACAGGCCGGTCGGGCGCAGTGTCAGCACAAGGGCCGACACCAGAATGCTCGACGGCTCGAAGAAGCCGCGAATGCGGTCCACAATGCCAGCCGCTTCACCGCAGGTGATCGACACTTCGTCCCCGTTGGTCATGTCGACCAGAATTTCACGGCGCTCGCCCGGCGCCAGCGACAGCTGCTTCACTGAAACGGGTGCAGGCAGGAAGCCCTGATCGCCGGAAATCACGTGCAGCGCGCGACCGTCGCTCATTTGCAGCAAGTAACGGCGAGAATTTGACGCGTTCAGCAAACGCAATCGCACCCAACCGCGAGACACTTCGACATACGGGCTTTGCGCACCGTTAACCATCAGCGTATCGCCGACAAATCCTCCGCTGCCCGGTTCGCTGTACTCCGCCGCACCGAAATTATCGAGACGCTTGTCCTGAATAATGACCGGGAAATCGTCCACGCCGTAGTGGTTCGGAATAGGTAAGGATTTACTCACATCATCTTCAATCAGCCACATGCCCGCAAGGCCGTTATAGACCTGCTCTGCCGTATGGTTCGGCGTATTGGCCTGATACCACAAGGTGGCGGCGTTCTGACGAATAGGCAGCACCGGAGCCCAATCCGCATTCGGCGACATCATGCGCGCTGCGCCGCCAATCAGCGGGCCAGGCACCTGCAGACCACGGATGGTCATCGCCACGTTTTCCGTCAGACGGTTACTGTAAATCAGTTTGACGTCATCGCCATTCCACACGCGAATAGTCGGCCCGAGATAGCGCCCATTTATGCCCCAGACCGGTGCACGCGTGCCCTGGGTAAAAGACCAGTGCGCACGTTGTAGGGTTAAAAACAGAGGCTGTCCACGACGGGATTCAAGCAGTGGAGGAACTGGCAACGCTGGCTGCTGGCCTGCCGCATTTGCCCTCAGCGGCGCTGCGCCAGCACAAAGCGCTACTCCTGATGCCTGAATAAATTGACGCCGACTGAGTGACATATTAACTCCATGAAACTGACTATAAAACAGAGGGAAACCGTTCCCAAACAGTGCTCACTTGCGACGGCGCCATGGCGTAAACGGCATAGCGGCTCGCAGTGACGCTTATTTTTTCTTTTTCGCCGCTTCGCGTTCGGCAACTTCCAGGTCAAGCTCGGCGATTTTCGCTTTCATGACTTCACGGCAATGCGTGGCAAGTTCACGTACCTGATCTTTACCCCAGTTGCTGGTATCAATAGGTTGCAGCATTTCGACGATCACCAGGCCATTATTCAGACGATTCAGGTTAATTTTATTCGAGGTATTGGACACGCACACCGGGATAATCGGCACTCCGGCGGCAATCGCCGCATGAAACGCACCGGTTTTAAACGGCAACAGGCCACGACCACGACTGCGAGTTCCTTCCGGGAACATCCAGAATGAAATCTTACGCTCTTTGAACGCATTGACCACTTCGGCAATGGTGCCGTGTGCTTTTGAGCGGTTGTTACGGTCGATCAGCAGGTTGCCAGTCAGCCAGTACAGCAGGCCGAAAAAAGGAACCCATAACAGGCTTTTCTTTCCGACAGTAACCGTCGGCGGGACGACGATAGTCGCCGCCGTCACCATGTCGTAGTTATTTTGATGGTTGCCGATATAAATGGCATTGCCAAAGTTTTCATACCCTTCCGGCAGACGTTTTTCGACTTTCAGGCCCAAAACCGGGGCCATCCGGCCAAACAAATGGCCAAACGTCGCAACGTGCTTCGGATTACGTGGGCTAAACAGACAATAAACACAGCCAAGAATGCATACCAGAATGCAATAAATGACGACGATGATTGCGCGAAAAATCAATAGCATAGCTACCTCTGAAATCCTGACCGCTTAGAATTATATACCGGTCAGGGGATGTGACTTGCAGAACCCTTATTAAGGTATTGTTAATCGCAACGCACGAATTAACAACGGTTTGCCGCAAATTTTACAGCCCCTTCCGGAGAGAAGGGGCAACGGGATTACTCTTCGCTGTTGCCCGCGCCAGGACTGGCACGCAGTGGAGAATCAATGTCGATCCGATCGATTTTTTGCAGGCCGCGCATCAGCGTGCCGCGACGACCGCGTTCGCCAGTGACTTTCTGCAGTTCTTCCGGACGCAGTTTGATTTTCCGCTTACCCACGTGAATAGTCAGCGTACTCTGCGGTGGCAGGATGTAGAGATGCGCCAGGCCATCAGCGCCCTTCGCGGCGTCTGCGGACGGAATGCCGATGATCTTATTGCCCTTACCTTTCGACAACTGCGGCAAATCACTCAGTGGGAACATCAGCATGCGGCCCGCCTGGGTAATCGCAAGAAGCATGTCTGACGCGTCCTCAATTACCAGCGGCGGCATTACCTGCGCATTTTCTGGCAGCGTGATGAGTGCTTTACCTGCGCGGTTACGCGCCACTAAATCATTGAAGGTACAGACGAAACCGTAACCGGCGTCGGACGCCATCAGCAGTTTTTGATCGTCGTTTTCCATCAGCATATGATTGACGATCGCACCCGGCGGCAGCGTCAGCTTACCGGTCAGTGGCTCGCCCTGTCCGCGCGCAGACGGCATCGAAATAGGATCGACGGCATAGCTGCGTCCGGTGGTATCAATAAACACCACCGGCTGGTTGCTCTTGCCCTTCGCCGACGCTTTCCAGCTGTCGCCCGCTTTGTAGCTCAGTCCCTTCGCATCGATGTCGTGGCCTTTGGCGCTACGCACCCAGCCGCTCTGCGACAGCACAATCGTGACCGGCTCAGACGGCAGCATGTCGTGTTCGTTCATGGCCTTCGCTTCTTCGCGCTCGCGCAGCGGAGAACGGCGATCGTCGCCAAACGCTTCGGCATCAGCCTGCAACTCTTTCTTCAGCAGGTTGCTCATCTTACGCTCGGACGCAAGGATCGATTGAATGTGATCGCGCTCTTTTTCGAGGTCGTTTTGCTCACCGCGAATTTTTACCTCTTCCAGCTTGGCGAGGTGGCGTAATTTCAGTTCGAGGATCGCTTCAGCCTGGGTTTCGCTGATGCCAAAGCGCGACATCAGCGCCGGTTTCGGCTCATCTTCATGACGAATGATTTCGATGACTTCGTCAATATTGAGGAACGCCACCAGCAAACCTTCAAGGATATGCAGGCGCTTGAGCACTTTCTCCAGACGGTAGTTCAGGCGACGGCTGACGGTATCGCGACGGAAGGCCAGCCATTCGGTGAGGATCTCCAGCAGGTTTTTCACCTGTGGACGGTTATCCAGACCGATCATGTTCATGTTAATGCGGTAGCTTTTTTCCAGATCGGTGGTGGCAAACAGATGGTTCATCACCTGTTCCATATCCACACGGTTGGAGCGCGGCACAATAACCAGACGGGTTGGGTTTTCGTGATCGGATTCGTCGCGCAGATCGTCGACCATCGGCAGCTTTTTATTGCGCATCTGGCTGGCGATTTGCTCCAGCACGCGTGCGCCGGATACCTGATGCGGCAGCGCGGTAATGACCACCGCGCCGTCTTCTTTCTTCCACACCGCACGCATACGCACGGAACCGCGACCGGTCTGGTAAATTTTACGGATATCGGCGCGAGGCGTGATGATTTCGGCTTCAGTCGGATAATCCGGGCCCTGCACGATATCGAGCAGTTGGTCGAGGGTCGTTTTCGGCTGTTCAATCAGCGTAATCGCCGCTTTCGCAACTTCACGAACGTTATGCGGCGGAATATCCGTCGCCATCCCCACCGCAATCCCGGTGGTGCCGTTCAGCAGAATATTTGGCAGACGCGCAGGTAACATGCGCGGCTCTTGCAGCGTGCCATCGAAGTTTGGCAGCCAGTCAACGGTGCCCTGCCCCAGCTCGCCCAGCAGCAATTCGGCATACTTCGAGAGGCGGGATTCGGTATAACGCATGGCGGCGAAGGACTTCGGATCGTCCGGCGCCCCCCAGTTCCCTTGGCCGTCGACCAGCGGGTAACGATAGGAGAACGGCTGTGCCATCAGCACCATCGCTTCATAACAGGCGCTGTCGCCGTGCGGGTGATATTTACCCAGCACGTCACCGACCGTACGGGCGGATTTCTTGAATTTGGCGCTGGCGCTCAGCCCCAGCTCAGACATTGCATAAACAATGCGGCGCTGAACCGGTTTCAGGCCGTCGCCGATAAACGGTAATGCGCGGTCCATGATGACGTACATGGAGTAGTCAAGGTACGCTTTTTCCGTAAACTCATGTAGCGCAAGGCGCTCTGCCATATCGCTCATTAACTGTGATTCCTCAACGATTTCACCCGGCCATAAAGGGGGCAATATTGCCGCAGATAGTACCTTATCTGGCGCGCTGAGTCACAGGGGATAAGCAGCACCGCCGCAGAAGCAGCGGTACGAGGGGTTATTTGCTGACTTTGTTGATTTGCTTCACGTCGATTTCTACTGAGTTCCAGTCTTTATCGACTTCACCCTGAATCTCTACCACGTCCTGCGGAGTGACGGTCACACCGTTCCAGCGTTTGTGGTCGATATCCACGTTCACCGTGCCGGTGGAATCTTTGAAGGTATAGAGGTCATCGGAAATACGCTCTACGATATTCCCACGCAGCGTGACCCATGCGTCATCGCGCATAGATTTGGCCTTTTCGACGGTGGTGACACTACCGTTTGGCCCGATAAACCCGCCGTTCTGGCTGGTCTGGGCCGCTGTCGGGGCCGCACCTGGACCCGAAAAACCGCCCTGAGTATTCGCCGCAAACACCGGGGCTGACATCATGGCCACAATGGCCGCCATCGCTAATGTCTTTTTCATCACAATCTCTCCTTTTGAGTGGACTCTGAGACCCATTAAACAGCACAAAACTTAACGACTTCTTAAGGTGCAAAAAGATTATTTTTTGCTGTACAGCACCGCCTCGCGCGGGTTTACTGGCGTTTAATGTCGGGTAAAACGGGGCAAAAGGATGCGAATTTTACTGGTAGAAGACGATAAGCTGATTGGCGACGGTCTGAAGGCCGGGCTGGTTAAAATGGGCTTTACGCTCGACTGGTTTACGCGTGGCGAAGAAGGCAAAGCGGCGCTGTTTACCGCGCCCTATGACGCGGTGATCCTGGATTTGACGCTGCCGGGCATCGACGGACTGGAAATCCTGCGTGAATGGCGCGCCGACGGACGCAAAGAGCCGGTGCTGATCCTCACCGCCCGCGACGCGCTCGCCCAGCGTGTAGAAGGCCTGCGCTCGGGTGCCGACGATTACCTGTGCAAGCCGTTCGCCCTGATTGAAGTCGCCGCCCGGCTTGAGGCGCTGATTCGTCGCGTACACGGCCAGGCCAGCAACGCGCTGTGCCACGGTGCGGTGACGCTCAATCCCGACAGCCTGACTGCCTTTCTGAACGACGATCCACTGACGCTCAAACCGAAAGAGTTCGCGCTGCTCGAACTGCTGATGCGCAACGCTGGACGCGTTCTGCCGCGAAAACTTATCGAAGAGAAACTGTATAACTGGGACGACGACGTCTCCAGCAACGCCGTGGAAGTTCACGTCCACCATTTGCGCCGCAAGCTCGGCACCCCGTTTATCCGTACGGTACACGGTATCGGCTACACTCTGGGCGAACAATAAATGAGATTTCTGCGTCACATGAGCCTGCATCTTCGCCTGACACTGCTGTTTATCGTGCTGACGCTGGTGGCCTGGAGTTGCGCCAGCTTTATCGCCTGGCAGCAAACCACCCATAAGCTCGATAAGCTGTTTGATACCCAGCAAATGCTGTTCGCCAAGCGTCTGAGCGCGATGGATTTCAACGAACTGCACGTCACATCGCCACAACTGCGCACCAAAAAGAAGATTAAGCACGGGCATCTCGACGACGACGCGCTGGCGTTCGCCATTTTTACCATCGACGGACGGATGGTGCTGAACGACGGCGATAACGGGCAGGACATTCCCTACATCTATCGCCGCGAAGGTTTCGACGACGGGCGCATTAATAATGACGACGACGAATGGCGTTTATTGTGGATAACCACCGCCGATGAAAAATACCGGATCGTAGTCGGCCAGGAGTGGGATTACCGTCAGGAAATGGCGCTGGATATCATCACCTCGCAGCTCGCACCGTGGCTGGTGGCGCTACCGCTGATGGTGCTGCTGCTTATACTGCTGCTTAGCCGAGAACTCGCGCCGCTGAAAAAACTGACCCGTACCCTGCGCAGCCGCACGCCCGGTTCAGATGAACAGCTCGATACCACCGGCGTGCCGGGCGAAGTCCGTCCGCTGGTTGATGCCTTGAACCAGTTGTTTATCCGCTCGCATGAGATGATTATCCGCGAGCGACGTTTCACTTCCGATGCCGCCCACGAACTGCGCAGCCCTCTCACCGCCTTGAAGGTGCAAACGGAGGTGGCGCAGATGTCGATGGACGATCCGCAAAGCCGGGAGAAAGCACTGTCGCAGCTGCATTTTGGTATCGACCGGGCCACGCGTCTGGTGGAACAATTGCTCACGCTGTCGCGCCTGGATTCCCTCGCCGGGCTGGATGATGTCGAGCAGATTTCGCTGGCTGATCTGCTGCAATCGGCGGTGATGGATATTTATCACCCGGCGCACCAGGCGGGCATTGAGCTGCGCTTGCATGTGAATGCGCCTGACGTGACGCGCAAAGGCCAGGCGCTGCTGTTAAGTCTGCTGGTACGCAACCTGTTGGATAACGCCGTGCGGTACAGTCCGCGCGGCAGCACGGTAGATGTAACGCTCGACACCCATAACTTTACCGTACGTGATAACGGGCCAGGAATTAGCGCCGACGCCCTCGCCCGCATTGGCGAGCGTTTTTATCGCCCCCCAGGGCAGGATGAACCCGGCAGCGGCCTCGGGTTATCCATCGTGCAGCGCATCGCCGCCCTGCATCAGATGACCATTGTTTTCAGCAATGCCCCGGAAAGTGGGTTCGTCGCCCGCGTAAACTGGTAATACCATTATTGCTATAATCGCAAAAGACTTTGCACATTTTGCTAATTTCATCGTCTCGTTGCCGGCGTTACACTATCGGCAAACTTCCTTTCAAAGGCATTACGATGAGCAAGATCCTGATTATCAACGGCGGTAAAAAATTCGGTCATTCCAACGGCCAGCTGAACGACACCATGACCGAGGTCGCGGATGGGTTCCTGCGCGACGCCGGGCATGAAGTCCGTGTTGTTCGCGCCGACAGCGATTACGACGTGAAAGCAGAAGTGCAAAACTTCCTGTGGGCCGACACCATTATCTGGCAGATGCCAGGCTGGTGGATGGGTGCGCCGTGGACCGTGAAAAAATACATCGACGACGTGTTCACCGAAGGCCACGGCTCACTGTACGCCAGTGACGGTCGTACCCGTTCTGACGCCAGCAAAAAATACGGCTCCGGTGGCCTGATTCAGGGCAAAACCTACATGCTTTCCCTGACCTGGAACGCACCAATGGAAGCGTTCACTGAGAAAGATCAGTTCTTCCATGGCGTCGGCGTGGACGGGGCTTACTTGCCGTTCCACAAAGCCAACCAGTTTCTGGGGATGGACGCGTTGCCGACCTTTATCGCCAATGACGTAATCAAAATGCCTGACGTTCCGCGTTATGTCGCAGAATATCGCAAGCATCTTGCCGAGATTTTTGGTTAACTGACGGTCTGCATAAAAAGGAGTACGACTATCATGTTAACTGTAATTGCTGAGATCCGTACCCGTCCTGGCCAGCATCACCGTCAGGCCGTACTGGATCAGTTCGCGAAAATTATCCCAACCGTGCTGAAAGAAGAAGGCTGCCACGGCTACGCGCCAATGGTAGACAATGCCGCAGGCGTGAGCTTCCAGGCGACTGCACCGGATTCCATCACCATGGTTGAGCTGTGGGAAACCGTGGCGCATCTCGAAGCGCATCTGCAAACTCCGCACATGAAAGCGTGGAGCGAAGCCGTCAAAGGCGACGTGCTGGAAAGCCACATCCGCATTCTGGAACCCGCGCTGTAATTTCTTCCCGAATAAAATCTAAAAGCCGGATAACGCCTTATTAACGTTGTCCGGCTTTTTTGTTCGTGGGTTTTGGGTCGAGAGTAAGCATGGTGTAGGTTGATTGTATGACATGTGAAATGAGGGGGCGGATTAGTAACAGGAACGGATATTGCCTGCGTGAAATTCTTGCCGATTCACAAAAAATAAACCTTTATATTAGTGCGTGTTTATTTGCACTGAGTAAACAAGTGGCTTTTTTTTGCACAAATGCAACGCTGTTTTGTGTATACCAAATAACGGCATCGACCTTGCTTAATCAATATAAAAAGAAAGTATTTTTTAACCAGTTGATTTTAATGAATTAAAAAACTGGTGAAATGATTGCATCAATAAGAGCCCTGGAGCATATATAAATAGCACAGTAACTAAATTATAATTCTTAAACATCCGGTTGATATACGAGGTCAAAATGCGGTTAATTGTCATGCTGTTAAGCTTTGCGCTCGCCACACAGGTCTGGGCAGGTGAACTTGCGAAACCTACCGGTAAAGTCCTTTTAACGCTGTCTGGTCATATCGAAAATACCAATGAAGGTGGAAAAGCCGTTTTTGATCTCGCCAGCCTTGAGAAACTGGGTATGGTCAGCTTTCAGACCGCTTCTCCCTGGTATGATGGCCGCACGACCTTTACGGGTATTCCACTGCAAAAGCTCATGGATTATGTCGGGGCGAAAGGGTCTGTCGTTAAGGTCACTGCGCTCAATGACTACACCACCGAAATCCCCCTCAATGATTTTAAAAAATACAACGTTATCCTTGCGTTAAAAATCAACGGGGAATATATGCGTATCCGTGATAAAGGCCCGTTGTTTGTTGTTTACCCCTATGACAGCATGCCTGAGCTGAATAATCAGATTTATTATTCAAGGTCAGCCTGGCAGGTCAGCAGAATGAATATTGAGTAAGGGGTCAAAAGACCAACATGAACAGAATTCTGGCTGGCATCATTTTTTTCCTTTTTATATCTACCGCGTATATCTCTTTCCTTGTGCATGAAAGGCAACAAGAGTTACAGAAACTGACTCACTACGCCGCGTCGTGGTCTGCTGCGCAGATGGTATCAGAATATTACCGGTTCGAATCGTTGCTTGGTCTTTACACTATCGATGAGACGATGACGCTGGATGATGTGCGTATGCGTCTCGACATTATGCTCAGCCAGAGTGATTTAATGAAAGAAGGTGACCTGAGGAATTACATAGAAAGTAATAAAGCCCATCATGCACTGGCTCTACAGCTTGAAAAGACACTGGAGTATCTGGATATTCATCTTGAGAAAATGAACCGCTCAGAACTCCAGGCATACCTGAAAAAAATGCAGACGCTTGATGCACAACTGGGGCGACTGTCGTCCGGCGCTTTAGACAAGGATATCAACTCGATAAATGACGCCAACCTCAAAATTAAAACCCTGTACTATATTTACTCAGCGACATCTGTATTGCTGATAATAATGAGTGCGATACTTGGCGTACTGATATTTTATCAAAACAGAAATATTCTGAAGGCTCATCTTCAGGTACAGAGTCTGGCTGAAGCTCTGCAGGAATCTAAAGAAAAACTGCAAATCCAGAATGCCAGGTTAGAGTATGACGTCTACCATGACTCTCTGACAGAGATGAATAACCGTCAGTTTTTTTGGGGGAATTTAAATGAAACCATCGAGAACGCCGTAAAAAGCAATGATTCTGTGAATGTGATGTTGTTTGATTTAGATCGATTCAAAGAGGTCAATGATACGTATGGTCATGATGTCGGTGATATGTTATTACGCCAGATATCACACCGTCTTATTTCGATGGGCCTGACTTCCGATACGCTTTATCGTTTAGGCGGGGATGAGTTTGCGTTTCTCTCGAGTGGCCTGACGGAAAGCAGTGCCGTTTCACGAGCCCAAAATATATGCGATGCGATCAACCAACCTTATACTATTTATAATACGATTATTAATATCACCACCAGTGTCGGCATTGTCATCTCAGACACTGAACGCCGCTCCGACTATCTCTATAAATTTGCCGATCTGGCCCTTTATGAAGCCAAAAAAGAGGGCACGGGTAAGATAAAAGTCTTCCGGCAATGGATGTTAGAAAAGCTGCAAGAAAGCAGAACCCTTGAGCATGATATGGCACTGGCGTTAGTGAATAAGGAATTCGTTGTTTACTATCAACCTATTGTCGATTCTTTCAGTCAGGAAATTTACAGCTATGAAGCCCTTATTCGTTGGATACATCCTCTGAAGGGCCTCCTGTCGCCGGACAGCTTTATTCCTGTGGCTGAAAAAACAGGGATGATTAACGAGATGGGGAAATCGGTGCTTGAAATGGCCTGCCGGGAAGCCGCTTCCTGGGTGATTCCGGCTAAAATTTCAGTCAATGTCTCTCCTGTCCAGTTAAGCAGCAAAGCCTTTGCCGGAATAGTGCAGTCCATTCTGAATGAAACGGGACTTCCCGCAGAGCGTCTTGAACTGGAAGTGACTGAATCCTCACTGTTTACTGAGAGCACAACGCCGATGAATACGCTTAACAGGATGCGGGCTCTCGGGGTGAAAATATCCATCGATGATTTTGGTACCGGTTATTCTTCTCTTTCGCGCCTCAGCAGGCTTGCCTTCGATAAAATAAAAATAGACAAGTCCTTTGTGCAGTCGATATCGACACAGGAAGACGCCCTTAATATCATCAGGCTCATCACCGGCATGGCAAAATCCCTCAATATGAAGGCCATTGCAGAAGGTGTTGAAACACAGGAACAGTTAGAAAGCCTTCAGTTGCTGGGCTGTGATTTCATACAAGGCTATCTGTTTGGTAAACCTCAGCCTTATATAGATGCGAAAATCAGAAACGGCTAAAAGAAGCTCTACAAGACGTCTGGCGCATCACGCATTGCGTTCCTCTGAAAGGTGCAGTATGCCATCACTCAACTCTTGTAACTCATTGATCAGTCTTGCCACATGGAAACCATCGCACACGGAATGATGTACCTGGACGGCGAGTGGCAACAATATTTTTCCATCTTGTAGGTAGTATTTTCCAAGCGTGAACATCGGGGCAAAAAAGTTCTGCATGTTAGCAACGTTGACATTAAAACTGGTAAAACTTACCCAAGGAATAGCCGATACGAAAAATATATTTTCCGGAGACTCCCCCTTAGGCCAATAAGAAAGGTTATTACCATAGCGTGCAACGTCTTCTGAATAAACGCCCTGGAAGTGATGAATATTGCCATCGTAGTGACTCCATAATGATGAAAAGGTCTCCGTTTCATTATGGAAAATGGTATAGCTTGGATGAATATCCTTCCATATAACAAGCTCATCGTTTTTCATGGCCATACGGAACTCCGCATGGCTGTTTACGACTTTAGAAAGGAGGAAAATAATAGTAGGGTAAAATTTCCAGCCAACTTCCCTTATATATTTTAGCAGCGCGGTAATATCGACCAGGACAGTTTGGTTAAATGTACTTTGAGCAAATGACTGGAATACCTCAAAATGCTCCTTCCTTGCCCAACGAGATAAGTCAACAGGTGTATATTCCAGGATTGTTTTTCCCATTTTTTAACCTTTGATTAAAATTATAGTTCAGATGTTAGCCTACGTTTTTATGGACGGCTGTCTGGCAAAGTTTTTTCATGTTTAACGTCCACTTCTTGCTCATAACGGACAATTTTCAAGTACCAAAAATACCACTACAAATTAAACAACACTCTCATCTCGCTCTCAACCATCAATGTAGCCCTCCCCGCCACCACAGGCAATACATCAGGCGAATAGAAAGCCACAATCAATTGATTTACATGATGTAACTATCTAAAAGCACTTACATTCCGCACCTGCAAAATCAGGTGCCGACTTGTCCTCCTGAATCTACGTCGAGCCCCTCCCCGGCCCTCAACCTTTATTCAAGTGTGACCTGGGGTAGATGTTTGCGGTGGGTTTGAAAACCCCGAGATGGGGTGGCCCGCGACGTTAAATTCGTTTACCATGGCGCTATTCACTGTATAAAAAAACAGGTTTATTCCTATGACGCTCACGTTGACCGCCGAAAAAATTGAAAGAAACCGCTTCACTGGGCTGAAAGTTGAAAACAGCACGTTTCATAACTGTGATTTCTCCGGGGCAGACCTTACCAGCACTGAGTTTATCGGCTGTCAGTTTTATGAACGCGAAAGTCAAAAAGGATGTAATTTCAGCCGCGCTATTTTGAAAGATGCGATGTTCAAAGACTGTGATTTATCTATGGCGGATTTCAGGAACGCCAGCGCGCTGGGTATCGAAATTCGTGGCTGTCGCGCGCAAGGTTCAGATTTTCGCGGCACGAGTTTTATGAATATGATCACCACACGCACCTGGTTTTGTAGCGCCTATATCACTAACACCAACCTTAGCTACGCCAATTTATCGAAGGCCGTGCTGGAGAAGTGTGAACTGTGGGAAAACCGTTGGGTTGGAACGCAGACGCTTGGCGCAACGTTCAGTGGTTCAGACCTCTCCGGAGGGGAGTTTTCCTCGTTTGATTGGCGTGCTGCTAACGTGACACATTGCGATCTGACCAACTCAGAATTGGGTGATTTAGACGTGCGAGGCGTTGATTTACAAGGCGTCAAACTGGATAGCTATCAGGTGTCACTGATAATGGAGAGGCTTGGGGTCGCGATTATTGGCTAGCCCAACCATTTTCAGCAAAAAGCCCGGTGGCGCAAAGGCTTACCGGGCCTGCAACAGGCATAAAAAAAACCGGCGCATTCGCCGGTTTTTTTATGCCGCCAATCAGACTCAGGCTTCCAGATCCGCCATGTCGCCTTTTTCCTGCAGCCAGTTACGGCGGTCTTCGGAACGTTTTTTGGCGAGCAGCATGTCCATCATCGCGTCAGTCTTTTGCTCTGATTCATCGTCGATATACAGCTGCACCAAACGGCGTGTGTTTGGATCGAGCGTCGTTTCACGCAGCTGGAGTGGGTTCATTTCACCCAGACCTTTAAAGCGCTGGACGTTCGGTTTGCCTTTTTTGCGTTTCAGCTGGTCCAGAACGCCTTCTTTTTCCTGCTCGTCGAGTGCGTAAAAGACCTCTTTGCCGAGGTCGATACGATACAGCGGCGGCATGGCGACGTAGACATGTCCGGCTTTAACAACGTGACGGAAGTGTTTCACGAACAGCGCACACAGCAGCGTGGCGATGTGCAGACCATCGGAGTCCGCATCCGCGAGGATACAGATCTTGCCGTAACGCAACTGGCTAAGATCATCGCTGTCCGGATCGATGCCGATCGCCACGGAAATGTCGTGCACTTCCTGCGAGGCCAGCACTTCATCGGACGACACTTCCCAGGTGTTGAGGATCTTACCCTTCAGCGGCATGATCGCCTGATATTCGCGGTCGCGCGCCTGTTTGGCAGAACCGCCCGCCGAGTCCCCTTCTACAAGGAACAGCTCGGTGCGGTTGAGATCCTGCGCGGTACAGTCGGCCAGTTTGCCCGGCAGCGCAGGGCCGCTGGTCAGTTTCTTACGCACCACTTTTTTAGCGGCACGCAGACGGCGCTGTGCGCTGGAAACGGCCATTTCGGCGAGCATTTCTGCCGCCTGGACGTTCTGGTTCAGCCACAGACTGAAAGCATCTTTCACTACGCCTGACACGAATGCCGCACACTGACGAGAAGAGAGACGCTCTTTGGTCTGCCCGGCAAACTGCGGATCCTGCATTTTCACCGACAGCACGTAAGCGCAGCGATCCCAGATATCTTCCGCCGAAAGCTTCACGCCGCGCGGCAGAATGTTGCGGTATTCACAGAACTCGCGCATGGCGTCGAGCAATCCCTGACGCAGACCGTTGACGTGCGTGCCGCCCTGCATGGTTGGGATCAGGTTGACGTAGCTTTCAGTCAGCAGCTCACCGCCTTCCGGCAGCCACAGCAGCGCCCAGTCCACCACTTCGGTGTCACCGGCAAAGCTGCCCACGAACGGCTTTTCTGGCAGCAGCGGCAGGCCGTTGACGGCTTCGCACAGATAGTCATTCAGACCGTCGGCATAGCACCACGTCTGCTCACTGTTGTTCACTTTGTCTTTGAAGACGATTTCTACGCCGGGGCACAGAACCGCTTTTGCTTTCAGCAGATGCGACAGACGGGATACGGAGAAACGTGGGCTGTCGAAGAAGCTTTCATCCGGCCAGAAATGGACGCTGGTGCCGGTGTTACGTTTACCGACCGTGCCGGTAACGTGCAGGTCTTCCACTTTTTCGCCGTTTTCAAAGGCCATGGTGTAAATCTGTCCGTCACGACGAACGTTCACTTCCACGCGTTTTGACAGGGCGTTAACCACCGAAATCCCTACGCCGTGCAGGCCGCCAGAGAACTGGTAGTTTTTATTGGAAAATTTACCGCCGGCATGCAGACGACAGAAGATAAGTTCTATCGCCGGAACACCCTCTTCCGGGTGAATATCGACCGGCATACCGCGACCGTCGTCGATAACTTCCAGCGACTGATCGGCATGTAAAATAACTTCCACGCGCTTGGCATGGCCCGCCAGTGCCTCATCCACACTGTTATCAATAACTTCCTGACCCAAATGGTTAGGACGAGTGGTATCGGTGTACATCCCTGGGCGGCGGCGAACCGGCTCAAGCCCGGTGAGTACCTCAATGGCATCAGCGTTGTAAGAAGATTGCGTCATGGTTTTTTCACGAGTAGTTAGGGCCGATTAACGCAGCCCCAGAAAATCGATAATCTGTGTGAAATGATCTTCAAAGCCGATAAAGGCATGATTCCCGCCCTCCTCGACTGTTTGACGGCAGGAGGCGTAGTAATCAACTGCCTGGCGATAATCGAGCACTTCATCACCCGTCTGCTGTAGCAACCAGAGCAAATCCGGGGCTTCGAGCGGGTCAATTTGCATCACTTTCAGATCGTAAATATGGCGTGACTCTAGCACATATTGTTCCCCGGTGTAGGGATTCTCATTGTGACCGAGATAGCCGGAGAGGAGCTCAAACGGACGCACTGCCGGATTGACGACCACAGCAGGCAGCATGAAACATTGCGACAGCCAGGTGCCGTAATAGCCACCCAGTGACGAGCCCACAATGCCCAGCGGTTCACCGCCGTGTTGCAGGACAAGTTTCTCCAATAGTTCCGCGGCTTCTGCCGGAAATGCCGGCAGCTGTGGGGTGACCATCTCAATGTCCGGATGGTTTTCGGCAAGCCACGACTTCATTGCCGTTGCCTTCGCCGAACGCGGTGAGCTGTTAAACCCGTGGAGATAAAGAAGCGTAGACATCAGTATCCTTCTGAAGCGGTGTCCGGGCGGAACTCCGCGCCATCCAGGCGGCAAACTTCGGTGGTAAGCGTGCCATCAGCATGCAATTCCAGCCAGCGCCAGCCTGGGGCAATGGTATCCAGCGTAAAGTTCGCGCAGTGCGGTTTGAACTGTACACAGGTGGACGGCGTGGCCATCATGCGACGCCCGTTCCAGTCAACGTCCATTTCCTGGTGGATATGGCCGCAGAGTAAATTTTTCACCCGAGGGAAACGCATTAATACACGATCGAGCGCACCAGCATTACGCAGGCTGTGCTGATCGAGCCAGCTGCACCCGGCCGGAAGCGGATGATGATGCAGCAGCAATAGCGTGAAACGCTCGGGGGTTTCGGTGAGACGCTGTTCCAGCCATTCGAGCTGAAACTCGCTTAATTCGCCGTGTGGGACGCCGAAAACCTGGCTGTCGAGCATCAAGACTTGCCAGTGCTCGCCTGCGAAAACGCGTTTTACCGGGGATATTCCGGCGTCCTGCAACGCGCTATACATGGCAGGCTGAAAATCGTGGTTACCGGGTAACCAGACGCAGGGCGCGTCGAAGCCCGCGATACCTTCAGCAAAGTGCTGATAAGCCGCAGACGAGTGATCCTGTGCTAAATCTCCGGTGGCGACCACGAGATCGCATTCACGCTGCGAGGCGCGGATGGCCGCCAGAACGGCCTGGTAACTATCCCAGGTGTTCACCCCTAACAACGTTTCATGCTTTTCAGCAAACAGGTGAGTATCAGTAATTTGTAAGACTCTGACCCTGGCCTCACCAGCCAGTGAGAGATTTAACAGGCTTTCCAAATGGTGTCCTTTGGTTTCACGACGCTAACAAACCGGAATCGCCATCGCTCCATGTGCTAAACAGTACCTCAGCCAATCGGCTAAAAACTGGTTAATTTGATGCTTTTCGTCGCGTTGATGCAACTTTTTATTCGGGTAATCATACCGTGCTTTGAAGCGAAAAATCTGCTGACTCGAACACACTTCAGCCACCATCGCATCATGGTAAAGGCGCACCGTCATTGACGGCAGGCTCCAATAACTGACTGCGGGCACCGTCTGTTCTATTTCCACCAGAGTAGTGTAGCGGGTCGATTCACTGATCGTTAATCGGTATTGCGCATTGGCCACCTGATAGCTCACCGTTTCGCCGGGTGCGTCCGTTTGAGGCAGCAGGCGGCGTAGCTGTGCGAAGTTGGTTTCGCACAGACGCATCATTTCTGGGAAGTCAGGTGTATAACGCTTCATTTTGTCCACTCGTTTCGTAATGCCTGATAATGCAATTGCAGCCATTGCAGGGCGATGACAGAGGCTGCGTTATCGATTTTTCCCTCTTCAACCCACAGGTATGCCTGTTCCCTGCTTACCACATGCACCCGAATATCTTCGTGTTCATCTGCCAGACCGTGAATACCTTGCGCGGTCGAGGCGTCCACTTCACCCACCAGGATGGTTAAGCGCTCGCTGGTGCCGCCGGGGCTCGCCAGGTAGCTCAGCATATGTTTGACGCGTTTGACGTCCAGACCCGCTTCTTCCACCGCTTCGCGACGGGCCACGTCTTCTGGACTTTCGCCTTCTTCAATCATCCCGGCAACCATTTCCATCAGCCACGGGCTTTCGCTGGTATCAAATGCGGCGATACGAATCTGTTCCACCAGCACCACTTCATCACGCACTGGGTCAAAGGGTAGCAAGACTGCGGCGTGACCGCGCTCAAAAATTTCGCGTCGCACTTCACCGCTCATTTCGCCGTTAAACAAACGATGACGAAAACGGTACATGTCTAACGAAAAAAAACCGCTATAAAGTGTTTCCCGTGCAATAATTTCAACATCGTTTTTGGCGTAAGTTACGACAGATTGATTTTTTCTGGTCATCGTCAATATCCTGGGCTGTAAAGTGGTGACGAAATCGGGGATTTCAGGTCTCTATGGCTACTGTTTTACTTATGCTGTGATAGATTGGTGCAAATTAACGCCAGATGGCACGATACGCCAACTTTTTACGCGGGCGGACTCTGGTACAATCGATAAATCTTTTTGAATTAGATCAGCGCTAAATGCTTCACAACAAGGAATGCAAATGAAGAAATTGCTCCCCATCCTTATCGGCTTGAGCCTGACGGGCTTCAGCGCAGTGAGCCATGCGGAAAACCTGTTGCAGGTTTATCAGCAGGCACGTTTGAGCAACCCAGACCTGCGTAAGTCCGCGGCCGATCGTGATGCTGCATTCGAAAAAATTAACGAAGCACGCAGCCCATTACTGCCGCAGCTCGGTTTAGGGGCAGATTATACCTACACCAATGGCTTTCACGATAACAACGGTATCAACTCCAACGAAACCAGCGCAGCATTGACGTTAACGCAGACCATTTTTGACATGTCAAAATGGCGCGCCCTGACGTTGCAAGAAAAAAGTGCCGGTATCCAGGACGTCACCTATCAGACCGATCAGCAGACGCTTATCCTGAACACCGCGACGGCCTACTTCAATGTGTTGAGTGCGATCGACTCGCTCTCCTTCACCGAAGCGAACAAACAAGCGGTTTACCGTCAGTTAGACCAAACGACCCAGCGTTTTAACGTAGGCCTGGTGGCTATCACTGACGTGCAGAACGCCCGTTCACAGTACGACACCGTGCTGGCGAATGAAGTGACCGCCCGTAATAACCTCGACAACGCCGTTGAACAGCTGCGTCAGGTCACCGGTAACTACTATCCGGAGCTGTCTTCTCTGAATGTCAGCAACTTAAAAATGGATAAGCCGCAACCGGTGAATTCGCTGCTGAAAGAAGCAGAAGGCCGTAACCTCGCGTTGTTGCAGGCTCGTCTGAGCCAGGACCTGGCCCGTGAGCAAATTCGCTATGCGGAAACCGGTCACATGCCGACCGTTGGCCTGACCGCGTCTACCGGCGTGTCTGACACCAGCTATGATGGCAACAACGCCACCAGTAGCCAGTATACTGACCGTAACATCGGTCAGAATCAGATTGGCCTGAACTTCAATCTGCCGCTGTACAGCGGTGGCTCGGTGACTTCACAGGTGAAACAGGCGCAGTACAACTTCGTCGGTGCCAGTGAGCAGCTCGAAAGCGCGCACCGTAACGTGGTTCAGACCGTGCGTTCGTCCTTCAACAACATCAATGCGTCCATCAGCAGCATCAACGCCTACAAACAGGCCGTTGTTTCTGCGCAGAGCTCTTTAGACGCAATGGAAGCGGGCTACCAGGTCGGTACCCGTACCATCGTTGATGTGTTGGACGCGACCACTACGCTGTATAACGCGAAGCAGCAGCTCTCCAGCGCGCGTTATAGCTACCTGATTAACCAGCTGAACGTCAAGTCAGCTCTGGGTACGCTTAACGAGAATGATCTGTTGGCCCTGAATGGCACTCTCGGTAAAGCGGTTTCCACTTCCGCGGAAGCGGTTGCCCCAGAGAATGCCCGGCAGGACGCTAACGCTGATGGTTACAATGGCGCGAGCGCGGCTCCAGCTGCACAGCCGGCCGCACAACGTACATCCACGTCCAGCAGCAACAGTTCTAACCCGTTCAAAAACTGATTCGGGCAACCCCGGCGACGTCGTTCGCCGGGGTTAAATCACTTTCCGCTCTCCCCCGCAAAAATAAACGTAAGGCAACGTAAAGATCCCCTCCTCCTGCCTCTCATCGCTTCAATTTCAACCACTCATCCACTATCCTGAGCGCTACCACTGGGTCCAGGATGAAAGATAATGAAACGGACAAAAACAATTAATCACGCTTCGTTCCGCAAGAACTGGGGCGCACGCCATCTGACGCCAGTCGCGTTGGCGATCACCGCCGTATTTATGCTCGCTGGCTGTGAAAAAACTGACGAAACGGTGTCGATGTATCAGAATGCTGATGACTGCTCGAGTGCTAACCCGGGCAAAAGCGCTGAATGTACCGCGTCATACAACAACGCGCTGAAAGAAGCCGAGCGCACCGCGCCTAAATACGCCAGCCGTGAAGACTGTATCGCCGAATTCGGTGAAGGCCAGTGCCAGCAAGCCCCTGCTCAGGCAGGTATGGCGCCTGAAGGGCAGCAAGCGCAGGCTCAAAGTAGCGGCAGCTTCTGGATGCCGTTAATGGCCGGCTACATGATGGGCCGTATGATGAGCGGTTCAGGCTTCCAGCAGCAACCGCTGTTCAGTTCGAAGAATCCAAAAAGTCCGGCCTACGGTCAATTTACCGATGCCAGCGGTAAAGGTTACGGCGCAGCGCAGTCAGGCCGTTCCATGAACGTGCCTAAAACGGCGATGGCGCCAAAACCGGCCACCACCAACACGGTGACACGCGGCGGCTTTGGTGAGTCCGTTGCTAAACAGTCCAGCATGCAGCGCAGTGCCTCCGGCACATCTTCTCGTTCTATGGGCGGCTAATCGCCATGGAAAGAGTCAGCATTGTCGAGCGCCCGGACTGGCGCGAAAAAGCCACCGAATATGGCTTCAATTTTCACACCATGTATGGCGAGCCGTACTGGTGTGAAGATGCGTACTATAAACTCACGCTCGCGCAGGTTGAAAAGCTGGAAGACGTGACCGCCGAGTTGCACCAGATGTGCCTGAAAGTGGTGGAACGTGTGGTCGCCAGCGACCAGCTGTTGACCAAATTCCGCATTCCGAAACACACCTGGAGCTTCGTACGTCAGGCGTGGCAAACGCAGCAACCTTCGCTTTATTCTCGCCTCGATCTGGCATGGGATGGCAAAGGCGAGCCTAAGCTGCTGGAAAACAACGCCGATACCCCAACGTCACTGTACGAAGCGGCTTTCTTCCAGTGGATCTGGCTCGAAGATCAGCAGAATGCGGGCAACCTGCCCGCAGGCAGTGATCAGTTCAACAGCCTGCAGGAAAAGCTGATTGAGCGTTTCGCAGAGCTGCGCGAACAGCACGGTTTCGGTCTGCTGCATTTTGCCTGCTGCCGCGATACCACCGAAGATCGGGGCACGGTGCAGTATTTGCAGGACTGCGCCAATGAGGGCGGCGTTGCGAGCGAATTCCTGTATATGGAAGATATCGGGCTTGGTGAAAAAGGTCAGTTCACCGACACGCAGGATCAGGTTATTGGCAATCTGTTCAAGCTCTACCCGTGGGAATACATGCTGCGCGAGATTTTCTCCACCAAGCTGGAGGACGCTGGCGTTCGCTGGCTGGAACCGGCCTGGAAAAGCATTATCTCTAACAAAGCGCTGCTGCCGATGCTGTGGGAAATGTTCCCGGATCACCCGAATCTGCTACCTGCGTATTTTGCCGAAGACAGCTATCCCCCGATGGATAAATACGTCATCAAGCCGATTTTCTCACGCGAAGGTGCCAACGTGTCGATCGTCGAAAACGGCAACGTGGTTGAAGCCGTGGAAGGACCGTATGGCGAAGAAGGAATGATCGTCCAGCAGTTCTATGAACTGCCGAAATTTGGCGACAGCTTTACGCTGATCGGCAGCTGGCTGATCAACGATCAACCTGCCGGGATCGGCATTCGTGAAGACCGGGCGTTGATCACTCAGGATCTGTCCCGGTTCTATCCGCATATTTTTGTGGAGTAATTTTTGTCGGGCGCGGTCTGATGCCCGCACCCCGCTCCTCTCCCACGGGGAGAGGGCGAACACATTAAAAACGGCAACTCAGGTTGCCGTTTTGCTTTTACTTTCCAATCTGCACCGAGAGCATACTCAAACTGCCCATCTCGATCCCATCGGTCGGCAACGTCATCGGCTCTTTTCCATCCCATGCGCCCAGTAAGTACAACAACGGCAGATAGTGATCCGCAGTCGGGTTCGAAAGCGATCCACCTTCATGGTCGAGATAATTCACCAAAGGGTGCTCTTCCGTCGGACCTTGCCAGGTGAGATTGTCTTTCACAAATTCATTGAACGATGTCGCCCACGGATAGGGCGTATTTTCGCCATGCCAGCGTGCGGTGCGCAGGTTGTGCACCACGTTGCCGCTTGCCACCAGCATGATACCTTCTTCACGCAATGTGGCCAGTTTGCGGCCCATTTCCATATGCCAGGCCGGTGGTTTGGTGCTGTCGATACTGAGCTGAACCATCGGGATATCAGCATCCGGGTACATTTTAATTAAAACGCCCCATGAACCGTGGTCAAAGCCCCAGGCTTCTTTATCCAGCGCTACCGGCACCGGGGCCAGTAGCTCAACCAGACGCTGCGCCAGTTCCGGCGAACCTGGAGCCGGGTAATGTGTGTCGTGCAGTGCCTGCGGAAAACCACCGAAGTCATGAATGGTTTTCGGGGTCTCCATCGCCGTGACGCCTGTCCCGCGGGTAAACCAGTGCGCGGAAATCGCCACAATCGCTTTTGGGCGCGGCAGCGTTTCGCCGAGATGCTGCCAGGAACGGGTGTACACGTTATCCTCCAGCACGTTCATCGGACTACCGTGACCCAAAAACAGTGCTGGCATACGGGAAGAAGACATGATGATATCCTTACAGGAACAGTTGATTTGATGGGTTTACATTACGCGTTTTCGGGCAGGGATGAACTCAGATAACGGTGATGAAGATCATCAGGAAATTTGAATGTAAGGACACGTAAAAGCGCGATCTCCCCTCTCGCTTTCAGGGCAATTGCACTTTAATATAAATGATAATCATTATCATAAAGGAGTTCTCATGTCAGTACCTTTGATCCTGACCTTGCTCGCTGGTGGGGCCACCTTCATCGGGGCTGTCCTGGGCGTTATCGGCCAGAAACCCTCCAACCGCGTACTCGCGTTTTCCCTCGGCTTCGCCGCAGGCATTATGCTGCTGATCTCGTTGATGGAAATGCTGCCGGCGGCACTCGGTACCGCCGGTATGTCACCGGTGCTCGGCTACGGCATGTTCGTGGTGGGACTGCTGGGGTATTTTGCCCTCGACCGAATGCTGCCCCATGCGCATGCGCAGGATTTAATGCAGGGCGATAAAGCCGTGATGCCGCGCAATTTGCGCCGCACCGCGATTCTGCTGACGCTCGGCATCAGCCTGCACAACTTCCCGGAAGGCGTGGCGACCTACGTTACCGCCAGCAGTAATCTGGAGCTCGGATTTGGCATCGCACTGGCAGTCGCATTGCACAATATTCCTGAAGGCCTGGCGGTGGCTAGCCCCATTTATGCCGCGACAGGATCGAAACGTAAGGCGGTATTCTGGGCGGGCGTGTCCGGAATGGCCGAAATTCTCGGCGGTGTATTAGCGTGGTTGATTCTGGGTTCACTGGTCTCGCCGGTGGTGATGGCTGCTATCATGGCTGCGGTGGCCGGTATTATGGTGGCGCTGTCGGTAGATGAACTGATGCCGCTGGCGAAAGAAATCGACCCACACAACAACCCAAGCTACGGCGTGCTGTGCGGCATGTCGGTGATGGGGCTCAGTCTGGTACTGCTTCAGTCGATGGATTTCGCCTGATACTCTGAAAGCCAGATAGCAAAACGCCGGGATTATCCCGGCGTTGTCTTTTCAGATTCGCTATTCAGTGAATCTTAGCTGGCCTTACGCTCATGCTTTTGGCGGTATTCCACCAGGTCTTCAATGGTCACCACTGGCATGTTGTGTTCCGCAGCAAACTTGATGCACTCCGGTGCGCGCGCCATGGTGCCATCGTCGTTAGTCAGTTCACACAGCACGCCCGCAGGTTTGAAGCCCGCCAGTGTCACCAGATCGATAGTCGCTTCAGTGTGACCGCCGCGAGTCAATACCCCACCCGCCTGCGCACGAAGTGGAAACACGTGGCCTGGACGATGCAGATCGGAAGGTTTAGCGCCGTCGGCAATCGCCGCACGAACGGTGGTAACGCGGTCAGCAGCAGAAACGCCGGTGGTCACACCGTGCGCCGCTTCGATGGTTACGGTAAAACCGGTACCGAATGCGCTGGTATTGGTTTCCACCATCATCGGCAGGTCGAGCTGTTTGCGGCGCTCTTCGTTAATGCACAGGCAAACAATGCCGCTGCCGTGACGGATGGTCAGTGCCATCTGCTCAACGGTCATGGTTTCGGCGGCAAAGATCATGTCGCCTTCGTTTTCGCGGTTTTCGTCATCAAGCACCATCACACCGCGGCCTTCGCGCAGTGCGGACAACGCGTGTTCTACGCGTTCAAATGCAGTACCAAAAGAGGAAAGTAGCGTCTGATTCATGGTAAAAGACCTCATTAAGATTATGGTTACCAGAATCAGGGCAGTCTTAGGAGCGCCGACGAAGCGGCAAAAAGATAACGTGCGCGGGCCTTGCCCGTAGATCGTTACTCTCTCCCATCCGGACTCTAACCGTCGGCCCCGGAATTACACCGGATCTGCTGTCCTTCAGACTGACGTCCAAAGCGCTCGCGGGCTTTCAACCTGAGTTGATTTACCGCCGGTGGGGAATTTCGCCCCGCCCTGAGAATAAGCGAGATAACTATAACGCTAATGATTATTGGCGGCAATGCATAAGCTTCAAACATTTCTGGTTTATAGCCCCGGCATAAGGCACTACAATAATCTGCAAAACCGACCAGATCAGGGAAACCATAATGATTGATCCGAAAAAAATTGAACAGATTGCCCGCCAGGTTCACGAGTCCATGCCGCAAGGTTTGCGTGATTTTGGTGATGACGTTGAGAAGAAAATCCGTCAGGTGCTGCAATCTCAGCTGACGCGTCTGGATCTGGTCAGCCGCGAAGAGTTCGACGTGCAGACTCAGGTTCTGCTGCGCACTCGCGAGAAGCTGGCCCTGCTGGAACAGCGTATCTCCGACCTGGAAAACCGCACCACCGCCGCGGCCTCCGCACCCGCAATTCCGCCAGTAGACGAGTAATGTGAAATTGCCCGGTGGCGCTTGCGCTTACCGGGCATCTAAGCTTACTTTTCGCTGTCTTTCTGAATGCGCTTGATGATGTTGGTGGTTGAACAGCCATCTTCAAAGTTCAGTACCATCACTTCGCCGCCGTTCGCCCAGACTTCTTCGCTACCCGCGATTTCGTCCGGCTTGTAGTCCCCGCCTTTCACCAGCAGATCCGGCAGAACGCCCGCAATCAGGCGCTGCGGCGTATCTTCTTCAAACGAGACCACCCAATCCACAGATCCCAGCGCGCCGAGCACGATCATACGCTGATCGAGCGGATTCACCGGACGGGTTTCGCCTTTCAGACGTTTGGTCGACGCATCGCTGTTCACCGCGACAATCAAACGATCGCCGAGCTTACGCGCATTGGAGAGGTAGGACACGTGGCCCGCGTGCAGAATGTCGAACACACCGTTAGTCATCACGACTTTCTCGCCGCGCTTACGTGCTGCCGTGACTGCCAGCTTCAACTCGGCTTCGCTCATCACGCCGAAACCGGTGTCCGTACGACCACGCACCGCGTTTTCCAGTTCGATAGGCGAAACGGTAGAAGTCCCGAGTTTGCCCACCACAACACCGGCTGCCGCGTTGGCAAAGAAACACGCTTCTTCCAGCGAATTACCCGCCGCCAGCGTTGCCGCCAGCACGCCAATCACCGTGTCACCGGCCCCGGTCACGTCGTACACTTCCTGCGCCTGCGTTGGCATGTGCAGCGGTGCTTTACCCGGCTGCAACAGGGTCATCCCCTGTTCGGAACGGGTGACCAACAGTGCCGACAGTTCGAAGTCCGCGATGATTTTCATGCCGCGCTCAACGATTTCCGCCTCGCTTTTACACTTCCCGGCGACGGCTTCAAACTCAGAGAGATTTGGCGTCAGCAGCGTTGCGCCGCGATAGCGTTCAAACTCGCTGCCTTTCGGGTCGATCAGCACCGGAACACCCGCTTTACGAGCCAGCTGAATCATATCCTGAACGCTTTCCAACGCGCCTTTAGCGTAGTCAGACAGCACCAGCGCGCCGATGTGGCCCAGCGCCTGCTGAATACGTTCGTGCATCGGCTGGGGATCGACACCCGCAAAACCTTCTTCGAAGTCCAGACGAATCAGTTGCTGGTTACGTGACAGCACGCGCAGCTTGGTGATCGTCGGATGGGTCGGTACGGAAACGAAATCGCACTTCACATTAACGTCCGCCAGCGCTTTGCTAAGCGCACGCGCCGCATCGTCAATGCCGGTCAGTCCAACCAAACGCGAAGTGGCACCCAACGCCGCGATATTCATCGCCACGTTCGCCGCGCCGCCAGGACGTTCTTCGATGGTATCCACTTTCACCACCGGCACCGGGGCTTCCGGGGAAATTCGGCTCGTTGGGCCATACCAGTAGCGGTCCAGCATCACATCACCGACGACCATCACTCCTGCACGCTCAAACTCTGGCAGCGTTACTTTCATTCCAGACTCCTGAAAGATTCGTTAATTGCGCGCGATAATAACATCTCACGACATCACCAGCCACTTTAGCCAGCTCGCGCGTACCAGCTCGCGTTCCGCCGCAAAGGCCTCCGGCTCTACGTGCCCGGCCTCTTCCTGCAATGCCAGATGATGCAGCGCATCGCGCAGCGTGGTGTATGCCAGGCTAAGGGCCAGCGCTTCCTGCTCGTCCATTATGTCGTTTTGCGCGAGCAGCTCGAGAATGCGCACATTATCCGACCAGCGGGTAAGCTTCGGTTTATCGTGAGCGAAACGCAGCACCAGATACTGGGTAATAAACTCAATATCCGTAATGCCGCCTTCATCGGCTTTAATATCAAAGCGATCGCGATGTTTGCCCCCAAGATGCGACCGCATTTTCTCGCGCATTTCACGGACTTCGGTTTGCAACGTTTCGCCTTCACGGGAAACGGTCAGCACGTCGCGGCGAATCGAATCAAACTGTGATTGCAGCTGCGGATCGCCGTATACCACGCGAGCGCGAACCAGTGCCTGATGTTCCCAGGTCCAGGCTTCCTTATGTTGATAATCGGCGAAGGCCTCGGTAGTCGTGACCAACATACCTGCCGCGCCGGACGGACGTAAGCGAGCGTCCACTTCGTACAGGATGCCCGAGGAGGTGCGGGTGCTGAACAGATGCATGATGCGCTGCGCCAGGCGAAGATAGAACTGACGCCCATCGATTTCACGTTCGCCATCGGTCATCACTTCCACTGGGCAGTCGTGTAAAAACACCAGATCGAGATCGGAACTGTAGCCCAGTTCCCAACCGCCGAGTTTGCCGTAGCCCACGACCGCAAAACCACGCCCCTGACGCTCGGCAAGATGCCGCGGTTGCCCAAAACGGGCCACCATTTGCACCCAGGCCTGCTGAACCACCGCGTCGATCATCGCTTCCGCCAGCCAGGTTAAGTGATCGCTCACTTTCATGACCGGCAACGTGCCGGCGATATCCGCCGCGGCAACACGCAGCAGCTGCGCCTGCTTAAACTGGCGCAGCGCTTCGAGCTGCTGCTCTTCATCTTCTTCCGGCACGCGCAGCAGATACTGGCGCAGTTCGTCGCGATAGGCATCGGTGGCTGTTGGCTGGTACAGCGTGTTCGGGTCGAGTAGCTCATCCAGCAGCAGCGGATAGCGCGCCAGCTGGCTCGCCACCATCGGCGATGCGGCGCAAAGGCGAATCAGATGCTTGAGCGCACCCGGGAATTCACTCAGCAGTTCTAGATAGGTGGTGCGAGTGACGATCCCGGTCAGCAGCGGCATGATGCGCGCCAGCGGCACCGGAGCATCTTCCCGGCTGCAAACGTTACTTAGCAAATGCGGCATCAGTGAGTCGAGCACCTGACGCCCGCGCGGACCGATGGTGCGTTTGTCGAGTTCTTTGCGGAAATCGGCTATCAGCGCCAGCACCTGATTGCGGTCGCTGTCGGTGAGATGCGTCAGCACCGGCGTGGTATCGTCTTCCTGCAACGCATCCTGCCACAACTCGCGCCAGTGCTCAGACAGCTGTTCATCAGCCGAGGTCTCTTCGTCATCGCCAATCAGCGCGTTGAAAATCTGCCGCACGTTGGCCATGTGCGCATCCAGGGCCTGCGTCAGCGCATCCCAGTCGGCGAAGCCCATACCCCATGCCAGCCGCGCCCGGTTCAGGTCGTCCTGCGGTAGAGTTTGCGTCTGTTCGTCATTAATGCTTTGCAGCAGGTTTTCCAGACGGCGTAAGAACAGGTAGGCGTCATGCAGCAGTTGCGCCTCACCTTCCGGCAAAAGATGCAGCGCATCAATGGATCCCAGCGTCGGCAGCAAGGCGCGCCCTTGCAGTGACGGCTCACGCCCCCCGCGGATCAGCTGGAACACCTGCACGATAAATTCGATTTCGCGAATGCCACCCGCGCCGAGCTTAATATTGTCTTTCAAGCCACGACGGCGCACTTCGCGGGCGATCATGCCTTTCATATTACGCAGCGACTGGATCACGCTGAAATCGATGTAGCGGCGGAACACGAACGGACGCAGCGTCGCACGCAGTTCGTCGACGTATACGCCTTCCCTGTCGCCCATGATCCGTGCTTTGACCATCGCATAGCGTTCCCAGTCGCGGCCCTGCTCCTGGTAATAATCTTCCAGCGCAGCGAAGCTCAGCACCAGCGGCCCGCTTTCACCAAACGGGCGTAGACGCATATCCACGCGATAGACGAAACCGTCCATTGTTGGCTGATCCAGCGCTTTAATCAGCCGTTGCCCCATGCGGGTAAAGAACTGTGCATTGTCGAGTTCACGCCGCCCACCCTGAGTTGAGCCGTGCTCCGGCCAGGCAAAAATCAGGTCAATGTCAGAAGAAAAGTTCAGCTCGCCGCCGCCGAGTTTGCCCATGCCTAAAATCAGCAGCGGCTGCGGTTTGCCGTCGGCGTTGCACGGCGTGCCCCATTCCCGACAGCAGGCATCGTACAGCCAGTCGCGCGCGGCGACGATCAGCGTTTCCGCCAGATGACTCAACTGCTGCAAACTGCTTTCAGTGGAAATAAGAGAAAGCGCCTGCGCCCAGGCAATGCGCACCATCACGCGGCGGCGGAACAGGCGCAGCTCGCGCATCAGGCTATTTTCATCGCTGACGTTCACCAGCGCGTCCTGCAACCAGGCGGCGTAATGCTGCCATTCATCGGCCTGTGGTGGTGTGTTCTCCAGCTCGCTAAGCCACGCTGGATACGCGACCAGGCTTTGGCTGATAAAATCGCTGAAGGTCATCGCCGCCTGCGCCTGCGGGCTGAATGCGTCGAACGGAAAATCTGTCGGCAGTCGGTCGACCACCGTCTGCCAGTGCTGCTGTAACTGCAAAGAAAACGGCGTCATGACTACCTCGTTTCGCTATCGTCCAGTGACCAGAAAAGCCGTCAGCATCAATTTGGCTTGCGCAATTTGCGGTTTAAATGCCGCATCCTTTGCGCTGGTCGCTGCGGAAATCGCGTCGCCAATTTGCGCCATTTGTTCAGAAGCCATCTCGTGTTCGGGTTGCAGGCTGGTGCGAATAAATTCCACTGCTTTCAACACTTCGGTTTTGGCTTTCGCATTGCCACGCAGCCATAGCTCTTCGTGATACTGCCAGTGGGCCAGCGCCGCTTCGAGTGCCGCGTTTTCCGGGTTAGTGAAATCAGCCTTTTTCATGCCACGTTCGGCATTACCCGCCGCCAGATGATAGCCACGCGCCGCTTTGCTCAGACTGCCCTGACGCAGCACGCCTGCGGAAAGCAACTGTTCTGCCATCTCCAGAATGTCTTCTACATTACCGTGCAGCAGTTCCAGTTCCAGCTCGCAAATTGGCTCCTGATGGTCTCCGGCCTTAACGTCACCTAAATCCAGCGCCAGTTCGATGCGGCTCTGGTTGTAATTCACCAGCCATTTTTCGCGATAAAAATCGGTACTGAACAGCGGGTTCACCTGCGAAGCGAGTTCTGGCGGGAGCGTACCTTCCGGCCAGACTTCAGCGGGCAGCTTTTCCAGCGCCAGTTCGGCTTTATCAAGGTCAATGTTGTATTCCGGGCGCGAATGCAAACCGCCCACCACCTTCCCGGCGATTTTCATCGTCATTTCATAGTGACCGTTATGGCCACGGATCCGCAGCCCCATATCGTGGCGGCGCAGCCAGTTATCGGCGGTTTCGTAGTAAATATTGAGGAGTTGAGCGGCGGGAACATGCTCCGCTGAGAGGGCGTTGAGCTGGGTGCGCAGCGTCTCGACGCCATCCTGCTCAACGATGAACTTCAATTCGATTTCCTGATCCATGACTGATTTCTTATGGTTGCATTGCCTGGATTGAACATTACGCCGAACTTCCGCGCATCTTTTTTGTCAGTAGAGTGTATTTCGCGGTACTTTCCCATGCAACGTCCTCCTGGAGGATTCCGATTGCCGGAGAATGCCTGGCATCGTCAGACTGATGCCATTACTATCGATTCACTTTATGACAATAACGAATGACCTGATGCCTAAATTACGCCTGATTGGATTAACTTTATTTGCACTTAGCGTTTCCGCCGTGGTTCACGCTGAAGAAACCCGTTACGTCTCTGACGAACTGAACACTTGGGTGCGCAGTGGCCCTGGCGATAACTATCGCCTTGCCGGTACCGTTACCGCAGGTGAAGCCGTCACCCTGCTGCAAACCAACGACGCCACCCAATATGGCCAGGTTCGCGACAGCAACGGGCGTACCGCTTGGATCCCGTTAAAAGAGCTGACCAGCGAGCCAAGCTTTAAAACGCGCGTGCCGGACCTGGAAAGCCAGGTCAAAACGCTGACCGATAAGCTGACCAATATCGATACCACCTGGAATCAACGCACTGCGGATATGCAGAAGAAAGTTGCTGAGAGCGACGGCGTGATTAACGGGCTGAAAGACCAAAATCAGAAGCTGAAAAATGAGCTTATCGTGGCGCAGAAAAAGGTGAGTGCCGCCAATCTGCAGCTGGATGACAAACAGCGCACCATCATTATGCAATGGTTTATGTACGGCGGCGGCGTGCTGGGCGTGGGTCTGCTCCTCGGACTGGTTCTGCCGATGCTGGTGCCTAGCCGCAAACGCAAAGATCGCTGGATGAACTAACGCCCCACGGCGGCCCGATTAGCCATCTCCTCTACACTTACGTATTATCGTCGGATAAACAGTGAGAGGAGAAGGTTGGCGTGAAGACATATCTGGTCGGTGGTGCAGTTCGCGATGCGTTGTTAGGCCTACCGGTCAAAGACAAAGATTGGGTCGTTGTCGGCGCCACACCGCAGCAAATGCTCGACGCGGGCTACCAGCAGGTAGGTCGCGATTTTCCTGTTTTTCTCCATCCGAAATCCCACGAAGAATACGCCCTGGCTCGCACCGAGCGAAAATCAGGTTCCGGTTACACCGGTTTTACCTGTTATGCCGCGCCAGACGTGAGCCTTGAACAAGATTTACTGCGCCGTGACCTGACTGTTAACGCCCTTGCCCAGGACGACAACGGCGAGATTGTCGACCCGTATAACGGCCAACAAGATCTGCAAAACCGCCTGCTGCGCCACGTTTCCCCGGCGTTCAGTGAAGACCCTTTGCGCGTCCTGCGCGTCGCCCGTTTTGCCGCCCGCTATGCGCATTTAAGCTTCCGCATTGCGGATGAAACGATGGCGCTGATGCGCGACATGACCGCCGCTGGCGAGCTGGAACACCTCACGCCGGAACGCGTGTGGAAGGAAACCGAAAACGCACTCGGGACGCGTAATCCGCAGGTTTATTTCCAGACCCTGCGCGACTGCGGCGCGTTGAAAGTGCTGTTCCCGGAAATCGATGCTTTGTACGGCGTGCCCGCGCCAGCCAAATGGCATCCTGAAATCGACACTGGCGTGCATACCCTGATGACGCTGACGATGGCTGCGATGCTGACGCCCGCACTGGACGTGCGTTTCGCCACGCTGTGCCATGATTTGGGCAAAGGATTAACGCCGAAAGAACTCTGGCCTCGTCACCACGGTCACGGTCCGGCGGGGGTTAAACTCGTGGAGCAGCTCTGCGCGCGTCTGCGCGTGCCGAATGACATGCGCGATCTCGCGAAACTGGTGGCGGAATTCCACGACCTGATTCATACCTTGCCTATCCTCAAACCGGCGACGCTGGTGAAGCTGTTTGATTCCATCGATGCGTGGCGAAAACCGCAGCGCGTGACGCAGCTGGCGCTGACCAGCGAAGCCGATGTGCGCGGGCGTACCGGGTTTGAAGCCTGTGATTATTCGCAAGGGCGTTTACTGCATGAAGCGTGGGAAGTGGCAAAAGCGGTGCCGACCAAACCGGTGATTGATGCCGGATTTAAAGGGCCAGAAGTGCGGGAAGAACTGACGCGACGCCGGATAGAGGCCGTCGCGCAGTGGAAGGAAAAACGCTGCCCGCAGGTTACATGAACACGGCGTAAACCGCGGCCGCGACGATAAAGCGGTAGATGGCGAATGGAATGAAAGTGATGCGTTTGATGATATGCAGGAACGCTTTGATAGCGATCAGCGCGACCACAAACGCCGTCACGAAGCCTACGGCAAACATCGGAATGTCCGAGCTGCTCAGGAATCCGATGCTCTTGTACAGGTCAAGCGCCGTGGCCCCCATCATCATTGGCACGGCCAGCAGGAAGGAAAACTCCGCCGCCGCATAGCGGCTGATGCCCAGCAGCATCCCGCCCGCAATGGTTGAACCCGAGCGAGAGAAGCCCGGCCACAGCGCCAGACACTGGAAACAACCCACCAAAAACGCCTGAAGATAGGTCATGTCATCCAGACCCACTGTGCGCGGCTCTTTCGGTTTAAAGACTTCGGCCATTATCAGCAGCACGCCGCCGACAATCAGCGCATACATCACGTTAACCGGGTTGAACAAAGACTTGATGAGATCGTGTAACACCAGGCCCAGCACCACCGCCGGGAACATCGCCAGCAGCACGTGAATGAGCGACAGACGCCCGGATCCTTCGCCTTCATGGACCGGCGGACGCCCAAAATGAATGCCGATCAGGCCAAACAGACGACGCCAGAACATCACCACAACGGCGAGGATCGATCCTAACTGGATAACCACCTCAAACGTATTCGCCGTTTCGCCTTCGAAGCCCAGCAAGTGGCCGACGATAATCATGTGGCCAGTACTGGAAACAGGTAAAAACTCCGTCAGTCCTTCGACAACACCCAAGATGGCTGCTATCAGCAGCGAGTGCATATCGCTCATTAATAAACCCTTAAATAATAGAAAAAAAGAAGCTGAAAATTGGAACCAGCTTTAAGACATATGTATCGGCGTTTCGTTTAACCTGGATGAATCTATTCTTACGCTTTCGGATTAGCGCCACGCTCAATGATGACCCCAACGTTGGCAGCGCGCGCCACGGCTCCGGGTTTGCTCAGCTTGATGCGCACCCACGGCGAGTTAAAACGCGTCAGAAGGATTTCAGCGACCTCCTCCGCTACGCGTTCCACCAACGCGAAACGTCCTCCTTCAACGTGCGCAATGACCGCTTCGCTAATATCGGCGTAGCTCAGACAATCATTAACGTCATCACTGGCAGCTGATTTACGGTTATCCCACGCCATTTCGATATCGAACACCAGCTTCTGTTCGATGGTCTGTTCCCAGTCATAAACACCAATTGTGGTGATGACCGAAAGTTGCTCTATAAATACAATATCCATCACGCCCCGCCTGCTTTTTGTCCGTGCCGGATACCACTTCCGACAAAATATGCGTATTATCCACAGATGAAGAGAATACCGATACATTTTCAAAACGGAACAGCGTTATGAGTGCAATCGAGCCTGGAATGGTCTTCCTCGCCTATCTTTGCGGCTCAATTTCCAGCGCCATTCTGGTCTGCCGCATCGCGGGTCTGCCTGACCCACGCGTAAGCGGTTCCGGTAATCCCGGAGCGACCAACGTTTTACGAATTGGCGGCAAGGGAGCAGCCGTAGCAGTACTGATCTTCGACATCCTCAAAGGCATGTTGCCGACGTGGGGCGCTTGGGCGTTGGGTTTCACCCCGTTCTGGCTCGGCCTCGTCGCCATTGCAGCATGCCTCGGCCACATCTGGCCCATCTTCTTCGGATTCCGCGGCGGGAAAGGCGTAGCCACTGCTTTCGGTGCGATTGCTCCCATCGGCTGGGATCTCACCGGCGTGATGGCGGGCACCTGGCTGCTGACTATTTTGCTGAGCGGCTATTCGTCGCTGGGCGCCATCGTTAGCGCCCTGGTGGCTCCGTTTTACGTGTGGTGGTTTATGCCCCAGTACACCTTCCCGGTGTCTATGCTCTCGTGCCTGATCCTGCTCCGCCATCATGACAACATCCAGCGTTTATGGCGTCGTCAGGAAACTAAAATCTGGGCGCGCCTGAAGCGAAAGAATAAACCTCAGGATTAGCCCTTCCCTCGCCGCCGTTCTGGCGGCGACACCAGTTATTACAATTTATTAACATCATAAGCGTTTCCTATGACCGCGAACTTCTCCGACTGATCCATACTCATTAGCGTCTGATTAATCACGCAATTGCAGGAGTGCCGCTGTGTCTGGCGCGGAACGGGAGAATGAAAAAACGGGCTGGCACGCCACGCTTGCCCTGCGGTTTTGCCACACGCCGGAGAAAACGGTGCTGGCCTCCGCACGTCATTTCGGTCCACTGACCGTACAACGCCCTTTCTATCCCGAAGGCTCCACCTGCCATCTTTATCTGCTGCACCCGCCCGCTGGGATTGTCGGCGGCGATACGCTGGATATCAGCGTGACCCTCGAACCCGATACCCATACGCTTATCACCATGCCCGGCGCCAGCAAGTTTTATCGCAGCCACGGCCCACAGGCGCGGCTGAGCCAGCATTTTGAGCTGGCAGAAAACGCCATTCTGGAATGGCTGCCGCAGGACACCCTCTTTTTTCCCGGGGCGAAGGCCACGCTGCACAGCGTGTTTCATTTGCAGGAAGGCGCGCGGCTGCTGGCCTGGGAATTGTATTGCCTGGGGCGGCCGGTTATTGACGAAACCTTCAGCCACGGTGAGATAACCAATCGACTCGAAGTATGGAAGAACGGCTCGCCACTGCTGATTGAGCGCCTGCATCTTGCTGATGGTGACCTGAGCGCCGTGGCAGAAAAGCCGTGGATTGGCAGCCTGCTGTTTTATCCGGCCAATAAAAACATGCTCGATGAGGTGCGTGAGACGCTCACGCCACTCGACACTTTCGCCGGAGCCACGCTTGTCGACGGCCTGCTGGCGGTGCGCTTTTTATCGCATGATAACCTGATTTGCCAGCGCGCGATGCGTGAGATCTGGCAGGCGCTGCGCCCGCAGCTGCTGAACAAATCCCCATTACTCCCCCGAATCTGGCTGACCTGAGAGAACGCTATGGAACTGACGCCCAGAGAAAAAGACAAGCTTCTGCTGTTTACCGCAGCCCTCGTGGCGGAACGTCGCCTCGCCCGTGGCGTGAAGCTCAATTATCCCGAATCAGTGGCGCTGATTAGCGCTTTCATTATGGAAGGCGCGCGCGATGGAAAAACCGTGGCCTCGCTAATGGAAGACGGTCGCCACGTGCTGACCCGCGCTCAGGTAATGGAAGGCGTCCCGGAAATGATCCCGGACATTCAGGTAGAAGCCACATTTCCCGACGGCTCCAAACTGGTCACCGTACATAACCCGATACTCTGAGGACGTCGCCATGATCCCCGGTGAATACAAGATCCAGAGCGGCAACATTGCCCTGAACGTAGGCCGTGAAACGCGTAAAACAATCGTCGAAAACCACGGCGACCGCCCGATCCAGGTGGGATCGCATTATCACTTTTACGAAGTGAACCCTGCGCTGAAATTCGACCGGGAAGCGTGTAAAGGCTTTCGACTGAACATCGCGGCAGGCACCGCCGTACGCTTTGAGCCGGGCCAAAAACGCGAAGTAGAACTGGTGGCTGTCGCCGGCGATAAGCGCATCTTCGGCTTTCGTGGTGAGGTGATGGGCGAACTGGAGACAAAACCATGACCGAAATTTCCCATCAGGCTTACGCCGACATGTTTGGCCCCACCACTGGCGACAAAGTACGGCTGGCCGACACCGAGCTGTGGATTGAAGTGGAAGACGACTTCACCACCTACGGCGAAGAGGTCAAATTCGGCGGAGGCAAAGTCATTCGCGATGGCATGGGCCAGGGGCAAATGATCGGCGAAGATTGCGTCGATCTGGTGCTGACCAACGCGCTGATCGTCGATCACTGGGGGATCGTGAAAGCGGATATCGGCGTGAAAAACGGGCGGATTTTTGCCGTGGGTAAAGCGGGCAACCCGGATATTCAGCCCAATGTGACGATCCCAATTGGCGTGGGCACCGAAGTGATCGCCGCCGAAGGTAAAATCGTCACCGCAGGCGGCGTCGACACCCACATTCACTGGATTTGCCCACAGCAGGCAGAAGAAGCGCTAGTCTCCGGCGTGACCACCATGATCGGCGGCGGCACTGGCCCGGCAGCGGGTACTAACGCCACCACCTGTACGCCGGGGCCGTGGTATATCAGCCGGATGCTGCAAGCCATTGACAGCCTGCCAGTGAATATCGGCCTGCTGGGCAAAGGTAACGGCTCGAACCCGGAAACGCTGCGTGAGCAGATTGCCGCGGGCGCTATCGGCCTGAAAATCCACGAAGACTGGGGCGCAACGCCCGCCGCAATCGACTGTTCGCTGACCGTTGCCGAGGAGATGGACATTCAGGTGGCGCTGCACAGCGATACGCTGAACGAATCCGGTTTTGTCGAAGACACCCTGGCGGCGATCGGCGACCGCACCATCCACACGTTCCATACCGAAGGCGCGGGTGGCGGCCATGCGCCGGACATTATCACCGCCTGCGCGCATCCGAACATTCTACCCTCGTCCACCAACCCGACGCTGCCATACACCGTTAACACCATCGACGAGCATCTGGATATGCTGATGGTTTGCCATCACCTGTCGCCAGATATCGCCGAAGATGTAGCTTTTGCCGAATCGCGCATTCGCCGTGAAACCATCGCCGCCGAAGACGTGCTGCACGACCTCGGCGCCTTTTCCCTGACCTCATCCGACTCGCAGGCAATGGGCCGCGTGGGCGAAGTCATTTTACGCACCTGGCAGGTGGCGCACCGGATGAAGGTGCAGCGCGGCGCGCTGGAAGAAGAACAAGGCGATAACGATAACGTCCGCGTGAAGCGCTATATCGCCAAGTACACCATCAACCCTGCGCTGACCCACGGCATTGCGCATGAAGTAGGCTCCATTGAAGCCGGAAAAATGGCGGATCTGGTGCTGTGGTCACCGGCCTTCTTCGGCGTGAAACCCGCCGCTATCGTTAAAGGCGGGATGATTGCGATGGCCCCGATGGGCGACATCAACGCCTCAATTCCCACGCCGCAGCCGGTGCATTACCGCCCGATGTTTGGCTCGCTCGGCGCGGCTCGCCATCACTGTCGCCTGACGTTTCTTTCCCAGGCGGCACTCGATAACAACGTACCCCAGCAACTGGGCTTAAAAAGCCAGACCGCAGTGGTGAAAGGCTGCCGAACGGTGAAGAAAGCCGACATGATCCACAACAGCCTGCAGCCCAATATCACCGTCGATGCCCAGACTTATGAAGTACGGATCGACGGGAAACTGACCACCAGCGAGCCAGCGGACGTGCTGCCGATGGCGCAACGCTATTTTCTGTTTTAAGGAGTAACGATGCTGTATCTGACTCAGCGTGTCGATCACGCTCATCAACTGACGGCCAGCGTTACGCTGCCGATTGATGTGCGGGTCAAAAGCCGCGCCAAAGTGACGCTCAGCGACGGACGTGAAGCCGGGCTGATACTGCCTCGTGGCCTGTTGCTGCGCGGCGGCGATATCCTGGCCAGCGAAGACGGCAGCGAATGTATCGAAGTGATTGCCGCCGATGAGGGCGTGTCAGTGGTGCGCTGCGATGATCCCTTCCAGCTCGCTAAAGCTTGCTATCACCTCGGCAACCGTCACGTGCCGCTGCAAATCATGCCCGGCGAGTTACGTTTTCATCACGACCACGTGCTCGACGACATGCTGCGCCAGTTTGGCCTGACCGTGACCTTTGCGCATTTGCCGTTCGAACCAGAAGCCGGGGCGTATACCAGCGAAGCGCAAGGGCATCACCACCATTCCCATGCACATTCGCACAGCCACTGATGACTGATACCACGCAGCGGCTGCGATTATTACAACTGGCGAGCAGTAATCTGCCAGTGGGTGGCTACAGCTGGTCGCAAGGGCTGGAATGGGCGGTGGAAGCGGGCTGGATTGCTGATACCGCCGCCTTTGCTCACTGGCAAACGCAGCAGATGGAACAGAGTTTTTTTCACGTCGACCTGCCGCTGTTTGCCCGGTTGTATCACGCCTGGGAACACAATGACGTTGAGACCGCCACGCGCTGGACTGTATGGCTGCTGGCGTGTCGGGAAACGCGTGAGCTGCGCGAAGAAGAACGTAATCGCGGCCAGGCGTTTACGCGCCTACTGTACGACTGGCAGCCGGAGTGCCCTGCCGAATGGCGTGGGTTGTTTAACCAAAGCCAGCTGTGCGGCATGGCATGGCTGGGCGTGCGTTGGGGTATCGAACTGAGAGAGCTGGCGCTGACGCTCGGCTACAGTTGGATTGAAAGCGCGGTGATGGCAGGCGTCAAGCTGGTGCCTTTCGGCCAGCAGGCCGCACAAAAATTGATTATGTCTCTCTGCGAGCAGTACGCCGCAGGCGTAGAACGCGGGCTGAACTGCCCGGACGAATTTATGGGTTCTGCGACGCCGCTGTCGGCCATCGCCTCGGCGCGTCACGAAACCCAATATTCCCGCATATTCCGTTCCTGAGGAGAAGGTATGGCAAGTTACAAACACCCGCTGCGCGTTGGCGTCGGCGGCCCGGTCGGCTCCGGTAAAACCGCCCTGCTGGAAGCGCTGTGTAAAGCAATGCGTGACACGTACCATCTGGCGGTGGTCACTAACGATATCTACACCAAAGAAGACCAGCGCATTCTCACCGAGGCGGGGGCACTGGAGCCGGACCGCATTGTCGGCGTCGAAACCGGCGGATGTCCACACACGGCGATCCGCGAAGACGCATCGATGAATCTCGCGGCGGTGGAAGCATTAAGCGAGAAATTCGGCAATCTTGACGTGATTTTCGTCGAAAGCGGCGGAGATAACCTGAGCGCGACCTTCAGTCCGGAACTGGCAGACCTGACGATTTACGTGATTGACGTCGCCGAAGGGGAAAAGATCCCGCGCAAAGGCGGGCCGGGGATCACCAAGTCCGATTTTCTGGTGATCAATAAAACCGATCTCGCGCCGTACGTCGGGGCATCGCTGGAGGTGATGGAGCGTGATACCAACCGGATGCGCGGCGAGCGCCCGTGGACGTTCACCAACCTGAAAGCCGGAGAGGGTCTGGCGACGATTATTGCGTTTTTGGAAGATAAGGGAATGTTGAAAACGTAGTTATTGAGTGTGGCATATTGCCCGGCGGCGCTACACTTGCCGGACCTGCCACGGAATCAAGTAGGCCCGGTCAGGCGTAGCCGCCACCGGGCACAGTAATTATGCCGCAGGCAACTCCGCCAGCGGCCAGCGCGGACGGACGGTGACGCCGAGATCAGTGCTCGCCCCCACGTTCAGACGCACCATACCGGCATAGGCGATCATCGCGCCGTTGTCGGTACAAAACTCCGGACGCGCATAAAACACTTCGCCCTTACGCTTATGCATCATCTCCGCAAGCTTCGTACGTAGCGTGCGGTTAGCGCTCACGCCCCCCGCCATTACCAGACGCTTAAAACCGGTCTGATCCAGGGCACGACGGCATTTAATCATCAGCGTATCCACCACCGCATCTTCAAACGCACGCGCGATGTCAGCGCGGGTCTGATCGTCGTTATCATTGGCACGAATGGTGTTGGCCGCAAAGGTCTTCAGGCCGGAGAAGCTGAAATCAAGCCCTGGACGGTCAGTCATCGGACGCGGGAACACAAAGCGCCCTTCGGTGCCCTGCGCCGCCATTTTCGACAGCATCGGGCCGCCTGGATAATCAAGACCCAGCAGTTTCGCGGTTTTGTCGAACGCTTCACCCGCGGCATCATCAATGGATTCGCCGAGCAAGGCATACTCACCAATACCGGTCACGCTGATCAGCTGCGTGTGGCCGCCGGAGACCAGCAGCGCTACAAACGGGTATTCAGGCGGATTATCTTCCAGCATCGGTGCCAGCAGATGGCCTTCCATATGGTGCACAGGAATGGCCGGCACGTTCCAGGCAAACGCCAGTGAACGCCCGATGGTTGCCCCCACTAACAGCGCACCGACCAGTCCAGGACCGGCGGTGTAAGCCACTGCATCAATATCTTTTGCCGTCAGATTCGCTTCTTTCAGCGCCGCCTGGATCAGCGGAACGGTTTTACGTACGTGGTCGCGGGAGGCCAGCTCCGGCACCACGCCGCCGTAGTCAGCGTGCAGTTTCACCTGACTATACAATTGGTTGGCTAACAGCCCCTGAACATCGTCATAAATGGCAATGCCGGTTTCATCACAGGATGTTTCGATTCCCAGTACGCGCATGGTTCGTTTTACCTCATTTCAATACCGCGCAGTTTAGGGTGAATGCGGGTCGATGTATACCCTGGGGGGTGAGTTCGTGTATACTCACACCCCTTACAAAAGTCCCGTTCAAAAACGGCATTGGTGCTTTACAAAGCAGCATCAGTTGCAGTAAAATTCCGCACCATTTTGAAATAAGCTGGCGTTGATGCCAGCGGCAAACCGAATTTATCAAAGGTGAGAGTTACATGCCGGTAATTAAAGTACGTGAAAACGAGCCGTTCGACGTAGCACTGCGTCGCTTCAAGCGTTCCTGTGAAAAAGCGGGTGTTCTGGCGGAAGTTCGTCGTCGTGAGTTCTATGAAAAACCGACTACCGAACGTAAGCGCGCTAAAGCTTCTGCTGTGAAACGTCACGCGAAGAAACTGGCTCGCGAAAACGCACGCCGCACTCGTCTGTACTAATCTGTTGAGAGCGCACGCTCTCATTCCAGACTGAGTTCAAGCTGTAAAGGCCGTGCTTCCGGAAGGAATGCGCGGCTTATTTTCGTTTATACATCAGCATACGCTATAGCATTCAGGTCGCACCCAGGCTGAAGGATGACGCGTATGAAAATGCGAGGCTTATGGCTGGACGTATCCCACGTGTCTTTATCAATGACCTGTTGGCAAGAACCGACATCGTCGATCTCATCGACGCGCGGGTAAAGCTGAAAAAACAGGGCAAAAATTTTCACGCGTGTTGTCCCTTCCATAACGAAAAAACGCCTTCGTTCACCGTCAACGGTGAGAAACAGTTTTATCACTGCTTCGGCTGTGGTGCGCACGGAAACGCCGTCGATTTTCTGATGAACTACGACAAACTCGAGTTTGTGGAAACCGTCGAAGAACTGGCGGCCATGCACAACCTTGAAGTCCCGTACGAAGCTGGCTCCGGCCCGACCCAGATAGAACGCCATCAGCGGCAAAGTCTCTATCAATTAATGGAAGGTCTGAGCGCGTTTTATCAGCAATCCCTGAATCAGCCTACCGCCGAACCTGCAAGTCAGTATCTGACGCAGCGAGGTTTAAGCAGCGAAGTCATCGCCCGATTTGCGATTGGCTATGCGCCGCCAGGTTGGGACAACGTCTTAAAGCGTTTTGGCAACAACCGAGAAAATCAGCAATCGCTGACCGATGCGGGCATGTTGATTACCAATGATAAAGGGCGCAGTTACGATCGCTTCCGCGAACGGGTGATGTTCCCGATCCGCGACAAGCGTGGCCGGGTGATTGGTTTTGGTGGTCGTGTGCTGGGCGATGGCACGCCGAAATACCTCAACTCCCCGGAAACCGATATTTTCCATAAAGGCCGCCAGCTGTATGGCCTTTATGAAGCGCAGCAAACTGAAGCTGAACCGCAGCGTCTGCTTGTGGTCGAAGGCTATATGGACGTGGTCGCGCTGGCGCAATACGACATTAATTATGCCGTTGCCTCGCTGGGCACCGCGACCACCGCCGACCATATCCAACTGCTGTTCAGGGTGACGAATAACGTCGTCTGCTGTTACGACGGCGACCGCGCAGGACGCGATGCCGCCTGGCGTGCTCTGGAAACAGCGCTACCGTACATGACCGACGGCCGTCAGCTAAGGTTTATGTTTCTGCCTGATGGCGAAGACCCGGATACGCTGGTGCGTAAAGAGGGTAAAGCGGCGTTTGAAGCGCGGATGGAGCAGGCTCAGCCGCTCTCCACGTTTCTGTTTAACAGCCTGATGCCGCAGGTCGATTTGAGTACCCCGGATGGACGCGCGCGGTTGAGTACGCTGGCACTCCCGCTGATCACTCAGGTTCCGGGCGAAACGCTGCGCATTTATTTGCGCCAGGAGTTGGGGAAAAAGCTGGGCATTCTCGAAGACGCTCAGCTTGAGCGCTTAATGCCAAAACAAGCAGAAAGTGGCACAACCCGCCCCACTCCCCAGCTAAAACGCACGACCATGCGTATACTGATAGGATTACTGGTGCAAAACCCGGAACTGGCAGGCCTGGTGCCGCCATTAACCGGGCTTGATCCGAAAAAGCTGCCTGGACTTGGCTTATTTTCTGAACTGGTCAACACTTGTGTGTCACAGCCAGGACTGACTACCGGCCAACTGCTTGAGCAGTATCGCGGCACAAATGAAGCCGCCACCCTTGAAAAACTGTCGATGTGGGACGATATAGCAGATAAGGAAATCGCTGAGAATACGTTCACCGACTCACTAAACCATATGTTTGATTCACTGCTGGTCCAGCGGCAAGAAGAGTTGATAGCTCGCGACCGCACACACGGTTTAAGCAGTGAAGAACGCCGGGAACTCTGGACGTTGAACCAGGAACTGGCAAAAAAATGAATTTAACGGCTTAAGTGCCGAATATCAATCGGGACGATCCCGAAGGCCGCATCGAGGCGCAGCGGCAATAATATAAGCAGGCCCTCGCTTTAAAAGTCGGTAACTAGTTTTCGCCGACCGACACCAATCAATGAATTAAGTGTGGATACCGTCTTATGGAGCAAAACCCGCAGTCACAGCTTAAACTTCTTGTTACCAAGGGCAAGGAGCAAGGCTATCTGACCTATGCCGAGGTCAATGACCATCTGCCGGAAGATATCGTCGACTCCGACCAGATCGAAGACATCATCCAAATGATCAATGACATGGGCATTCAGGTGATGGAAGAAGCACCGGATGCCGATGATCTCCTGCTGGCTGAAAACTCGAACAACACCGATGAAGATGCGGAAGAAGCTGCCGCGCAGGTGCTGTCCAGCGTAGAATCTGAAATCGGACGTACTACCGATCCGGTGCGCATGTATATGCGTGAAATGGGTACCGTTGAACTGCTGACCCGTGAAGGCGAAATCGACATCGCCAAGCGTATTGAAGACGGCATCAACCAGGTGCAGTGCTCCGTTGCGGAGTACCCGGAAGCCATCACCTATCTGCTTGAGCAGTACGATCGCGTTGAAGCCGAGGAAGCGCGTCTGTCTGACCTGATCACCGGCTTCGTCGATCCAAACGCTGAAGAAGACCTGGCGCCTACTGCTACTAACGTCGGTTCTGAACTCTCTCAGGAAGAGATTGACGACGACGAAGAGAAAGACGAAGAAGACGACGACGATTCCAGCGACGATGACAACAGCATCGACCCTGAACTCGCGCGTGAAAAATTCGGCGAACTGCGCACCCAGTACGAACTGGCGCGTGACACCATCAAGGCCAAGGGACGCACCCACGCTGCATCTCAGGAAGAGATCAAGAAACTGTCTGAAGTCTTCAAACAGTTCCGCCTGGTGCCAAAACAGTTCGATTATCTGGTCAACAGCATGCGTGTCATGATGGAACGCGTTCGTACTCAAGAACGTATCATCATGAAGCTGTGCGTTGAGCAGTGCAAAATGCCGAAGAAAAACTTCATTACACTGTTCACCAGCAATGAAACCAGCGAAACCTGGTTCAACGCTGCGGTAGCAATGAACAAGCCGTGGTCTGAAAAACTGAACGATGTTAAAGATGACGTTCAGCGCGGCCTGCAGAAACTGCAACAAATTGAAGAAGAAACCGGCCTGACCATCGAGCAGGTAAAAGACATCAACCGTCGCATGTCCATCGGTGAAGCGAAAGCCCGCCGTGCGAAGAAAGAGATGGTGGAAGCAAACTTACGTCTGGTTATTTCTATCGCGAAGAAATACACCAACCGTGGTCTGCAGTTCCTCGACCTGATTCAGGAAGGCAACATCGGCCTGATGAAAGCGGTTGATAAGTTCGAATACCGTCGTGGTTACAAGTTCTCCACCTACGCAACCTGGTGGATCCGTCAGGCTATCACCCGCTCCATCGCGGATCAGGCGCGCACCATCCGTATTCCGGTGCATATGATTGAGACTATCAACAAACTCAACCGTATCTCCCGCCAGATGCTGCAGGAAATGGGTCGTGAACCGACGCCGGAAGAACTGGCTGAGCGGATGCTGATGCCGGAAGACAAAATCCGTAAAGTGCTGAAAATTGCCAAAGAACCCATCTCCATGGAAACGCCAATCGGCGACGATGAAGATTCGCATCTGGGTGATTTCATCGAGGATACCACCCTCGAGTTACCGCTGGATTCTGCGACCACTGAAAGCCTGCGTGCCGCAACGCACGACGTGCTGGCGGGTCTCACCGCGCGTGAAGCGAAAGTCCTGCGTATGCGTTTCGGTATCGACATGAATACCGACCACACGCTGGAAGAAGTGGGCAAACAGTTCGACGTTACCCGCGAACGTATCCGTCAGATCGAAGCGAAGGCTCTGCGCAAACTGCGCCACCCAAGCCGCTCTGAAGTGCTGCGTAGCTTCCTGGACGATTAATTCCAGGTAAACGTAAAAAGCTCCCCACGGGGTAACACCGTTCACTTAAGATATTTTGAATGAACGGGATACAGGTTTTTTGATATACGAACGGCCCTTTTTGGGGCCGTTTTTTTTTGCCGCTTCGCCCCGACGGCATTATCTATACCACCATGGGATTGCGCCAGGTGCCTGTCCCACCCAAATTGCTCACCCTTCCCTGTGTACTGGCGAACTGCAAAAGCCTGCATGACCCAGTGGCCAGCCATATTCCTGACGATGAGCAAGGGCAATATGAAGGGGTCAAAGCGCTACTTGCCGCTGGGTATCGCCTCCCATGGTGCCACGGATCCCTATTTCATGGTTACGCCTTCACATCTGAGGTTTTCGACAGATTTATGCTAGCCGGTTCGGTCACCATCGGGGGGGGTGATTTGCGATACTTATCCAGCAGGTGAATCTGTACCTTTCTCAGCATATCGCCGTTCAGTTTGTATAGGCGGAAGTAGAACACCAGCGTCACCAGGAAGAAGACCGCAGGCAACGCAATCATGATGAACTGCATGCCGGTGACAGTGCTAGCGGATTGCGCCACGTTGGGCACGTAACCAATAATCCCCAGCACCAGAGCGATAAAGAACGCCGCAAAGGCCGAGCCCCCTTTCACCACCAGCGTCTGGACCGAATAAGCAATACTTTCACAGCGGACGTTAAGTTTGTACTCACCATAATCTACGGTGTCTGCCACCATAATCACCTGCAACACCCAGAATAATGCGGTCCCGACGTTGAGCAAAATCCCGGCCAGCGAAATCAGCCACACATTGTGATACCCCGCCAAGGCAATCCACAGCAGGACCCCGCCGCCAATGATCGGTAGCACCGAAGCCCCTGCCCACAGCATACGTCGGGACAGCGCTTTAACCAGCCGAGGAAACAGAATCAACGTCAACAAATTTGCCGCCCCGGCATACGACATGTAATACGGGAACAGGCTGGCGTCGCCGAGCACATAGGTGAAGTAATAAATCGCAAAACCGGAAATAATGTTTGAAGCAATGTTGTAAGCCAGCGCCATGCCCAGCAGGCAGGAAAGCTGATCATTTTTATAGATCAACGCCACAATGGCTTTTAACGTCAGCCGGCTACTGTCAGGGGTAGCGTCACTATCTGATGAGTAAACTTCTTTAACATTACGCAACGTGATGATGGTTGAAGCGATAAAAAAGGCGATCAGCACCAGCGTAAACATCTGAAAGCCGAAACCACGGTCATCACCGCCCACGAACTTCACGAACGGCAAGGTAATGCCTGCGGTAATAAACCCCGACAAACTGGCAAAGAAGCGCGGATACGGCACCAGTTGTTCGCGCTCGCGCTTATCTAAGGTGATGGTCGGCACCATTGACCAGAAGGGAATATCCATAATGGTGTACGTCATTCCCCATAATATGTAGGTCACGCAGACGAACACCACCTGCGTCGTCCCTTCAAACAGATGCGCGCTGAACAGCAAAAACAGCACTATCGAGTTGGCAAACGTCCCCACCAGTATCCACGGTTTGAACTTCCCCCACCGCGAACGGGTACTGTTGACTATCCAGCCCATGATCGGATCGTTAATCGCATCCCAGATACGCGCCACCAAAAACAGTGTGCCCACCACCCCTACCGATAACCCCACCACATCGGTGTAGTAATACATCAGGTACATGTAGACGATACCGATAGCGAAGTCTTTGCCAAACGCCCCAAATCCATAACTGAGTTTTGTTGTAATTGATATGCTCATATAGGGTACAGGATCACTGTTACCAGTGCCCTCCTTCTGTCATTTGATACGCCAGGTGCCGGGCTGAATGCCCGGCGTACGGGGTCAAGCGCGATGAAGCCACGCGGGCAACCAATCACCATGTGCCGCTATCAGGTCATCAACCAGGGCATATATTTCTTCGATACCGAGGACGGCTGACGTATGGGGGTCAAGCAGTGTGGCGTGATAAACACGGTCACGATTTTCAGTCAAAATTGCTTCGGTTAGCAACGTCTGAACATTCACGTTAGTTTGCATCAGTGCCGCGAGGTGCGACGGTAACGTGCCGACGCGCGTCGGCTGAATACCGTTGGCATCCACAAGACACGCCACTTCTACACAACATCCCTGCGGCAGGTTATCAATGAGATTGTCGTTGCGTACGTTGCCATAGATAACGCTTGGCTCGCCGGTCCACAGCGCGTTCATAATGGTACTGGCATATTCGCGCGAGGGCTTGATGTCGATCCGATCGGCGGTTTTATACTCCTCCAGCTCTTTGCGCCAGGTGGCCAGTTGTTCAACACAACGTTTCGGATATTCATCCAGGGGCACTTTATAACGCGCAATCAGGTCTTCACGACCCGGCTTAATAAACCAGGGCGTGTATTCCGCGAAATGCTCAGACGATTCGGTGACGAAATAGCCCAGCTTTTTAAACATCTCGTAGCGGACAATATTTTCACACCGCGCGTTACCATGCAGATTCGGTTTCGGCGCTTGCCCGCTCTCATAAGCACGCAGCAGGTCCGGGTAAATGCTGACATAGTCTCCCTGGTCGTTCTTTTTCTCCAGCGAGAGATAAAATGCCATGTGGTTGATACCCGCACTGCGATAACGCAAGGAAGCCGGGTCGATGGACAAATCACGCGCCAGCTCTTCCGCCGTTCCTTGCACCGAATGGCACAACCCGACTTGCTTAATTTGTGGGTAGCGGGCATACATCGCCCAGGTATTCATTGCCATCGGGTTAACGTAGTTCAGCATCGTGGCATCCGGGCAGACTTGCGTCATGTCTTCACATATCTGCCATAAATGCGGAATGGTACGCAGTGCACGCATAATGCCGCCAGGGCCTAACGTATCCGCAATAGTCTGTTCCAGTCCGTGCTTTTTGCAGACTGCAAAGTCAGTCACGGTGCAAGGTTCATAGCCACCAATCTGAAACGCCACCACCACGAAATCCGCACCCTGAAGCGCAGTTTTCTGATCGGTATGACAGGTGATTTTTCCGCAAGCGCCTGCCGAATCCATCAGCTTGCGCACCACAATGTGCGACTCTTCCAGTCGGGTTTCGTCAATATCCATCAGCGCGATATGGGCGGATTTCAGCGCCGGACGATGAAATACATCGCCGAGGATGTTTTTCACAAAAATCGTCGAACCTGCGCCGATAAAGGTTATTTTGGGTGCTGACATTTTCTCTCTCCGTGGCATTAATGAACCCATTCAGAGTGGCACGCCGTTTTTCGCTTCTCCTCCCTCTTCCCTGTAGAGCATTCCTGAAAACTCAGAATGCGACTATCGGGCCTGTAAATCTGAGCTTTCCGGAGTTTTTAGCCAGGAAAGAAGAGAATAGCGGCCTGTGAGGTAACAAGTTCGTCACCTGCTTGCTGAAGTCTTACCCATTTCACAGTCTCATTACTGCCTTTGTGCCAGAATTCTGATAATTCAGGAACCGGAGAGAATGATGCCGATCATCCCAGACCATCTGCCGCCCGACCCGCATATGTGCAGCAGCACCGACAGCAAAACGCGCAGCCCGTTGTCGCTCTACTCCGAATATCAACGTATGGATATTGAGTTGCGCCGGCCACGCCCCATGGAGTCCTGCCACTGGCATGGGCAGGTAGAGGTTAATGTGCCGTTTGATGGCGACGTAGAATATGTAATTAACAATGAAAAGGTACAGATTAAACAAGGGCATATCACGATTTTTTGGGCCTGCACCCCACATCAACTGACGCGCCCTGGTGACTGCCTGAATATGGCGATATTTAATCTGCCGATGCACCTTTTTCTTTCATGGCCGCTGGACCGGCAGCTTGTCAACCACATCACCCACGGGACAGTGCTTAAGTCGCTCACCGCGCAGCAACTCAGCCCCTTCGAAGTCCGGCGTTGGCAACAAGAGATCAACAGCCCAAACGAGCAAATCCGCCAGTTAACCATTGATGAAATTTGCCTGATGCTCAAGCGTTTTAGCCTGTCCGGCTGGCAACCGATTCTGGTGAATAAAACCGCCAGCACTCGCCGCAGCAACAACAATGTGTCGCGCCATGCACAGTTTTATGTCAGCCAGATGCTGGAATTTATTGGGGCGAATTACGACCAGGCACTGACCATCGAAAAGGTGGCAGAACACGCCAAACTTAATCCTAATTATGCGATGGGTATATTTCAGCGCGTGATGCAACTCACCATGAAGCAATACATCACGGCGATGCGGGTAAACCATGTGCGGGCACTGTTAAGTGATACCGACAAGTCGATTCTTGATATCGCGCTGACCGCAGGTTTCCACTCCAGCAGTAGTTTCTATAGCACCTTTAACAAATATGTCGGCATGTCACCACAAAACTATCGCAAGCTCCGCCAGCTAAGCTGCGACAGTTAATCAGGAGACGATATCTGGCATTCAAACACTTCTATCCCGTTGTAATAGGTGAAAACCAGACGAACTGGCGCGGCTCTGTGCAGTGCCCGAACAGTGACGGGTGCTGAGTGCAGCAAAGACGCCTCTTTAGGTTTACTCCTGGAAAAATAGGGAGCCGCTTCTCAGCGCTATACTTAATAGTTCAATGACATTTCAGGAGCTCAGTATGTTTGACAAAACCGAAGATAAACTGAACGAAGCGGCAGGTACGGCACGTGAATTATATGGCAAACACACCAACAGCCCCGACAATGAACTCAAAGGTGCTGCGCGCAAATATGCTTCGCAGGCCAGTTACGCTGTGCGGGACGCTACCGATAACGTACGTGACCAGGTGTCAACTAACCCGATTGCCGGACTTGCGGTAGCCGCTGCCGTCGGTGTGGTATTCGGCTTTTTGCTGGGCCGTAAATAAAACAACGGGCTGTTAAAAGCCCCTGTCCGCAAAGCAAAAAAAGCCCGCACCGGGGTCAATGCCGATCAGTTAAGGATCAGTTGGCCCCTCCTTAAACTGCGGCACTATAACGGCTTCCACTCCAGGGAGCCGCTTTTCTATGCTACTTATCAAGAATTTACTCGACTTCAGCGACCATCCGCTTATGCCGCCTTCTGCCCGGTGGAATATAGAGCTCGGGTTCAGGAACCTGAAAAGCAGTCTGTTGGATAACGCGCGGGTGCTGAGAAGCCGTAAGGTTAAACGGTGAGAGCAGGAGGTATAGGGCATGCTGCTGGCGTATAACCTGATACGACGCGAAGCCACACGGGGAGCTTTTTTATGCCTGCAATTTGTATGATGCTCTCTCCCTGTGAGAGGGCGTCATAGCGCAGAAGACTTACCGTCCTCTCACCACCAGCGCTTGATCCAACTCGCGATACGCCTCAACCAGCTTATCCAGCGTAATTCGGCTTAGACCGCTGGGGTTCGGCAAAATCCACACTTCGGTGTCCCCTACCGTCACCTCTTGCTTGCCCCATTCCGCACCGCGCTGGCTGAACGCCTGTTCAAAAGCCTGCTTACCCAAAATGGCCAACACCCTCGGCTGATAATCCTGCATTTTCGTAATCAGCCCACGCCCGCCCTCACGCAGCTCGTGCAAGCCTATCTCGCTCGCCTGAACCGTTGGCCGGTCTACGAGCTTGGTCACGCCACAGCCGTAATCAAGCATCTGCAGCGCTTCCTCAGGCTTGAGCTGTCTGTCGGTAAACCCAGCCAAATGAAGAACCTTCCAGAAGCGATTGGCAGGATGCGCAAAGGGCATACCCAGATGTGCAGAGGACTTGCCCGGATTGATACCGCAGAACACAACCCGCAGCCCCGGCTGAAGAATATCGCTAACCATGAGATGACTCGCCTAATTTATCATGCGTGAAGTATAAGAGATTGATTAGCCGTTGTTTATAAAAACAGCACTCGTAGCGCATTTACTGGATTGGTACCCGGAGTTCCATTATAATTCCCGCCCACGGCCCCTTAGCTCAGTGGTTAGAGCAGGCGACTCATAATCGCTTGGTCGCTGGTTCAAGTCCAGCAGGGGCCACCAAATTTTAGCTTTAAAATCATATGATTAAGCCACTTAACCACTAGGTGGCTTTTTTATTTCTGCGACCATTGTCCCCTTTTTGTCCCCCTACCCTCCCTGTAAGTACACCCATTTTAGTTCCAGACACTTTTTGCGCCAAAGCGGGGGGCCATTTCCTCCAGAGTGTAAAAATCTTGCACCATATCTTTCCCCTAAATCCATAACAGAGTAGTGAGTGTGCATATTTACACGTAACTTAATAATTCATCAGTACTTTTAGCCAGGACTGGAAATCGCGGGCATCTGATTAATCCACCTAAGGAAACCCAAGTTCCCCTTGGTAAACGACCAACGAATAACAGCCTTGCGGCCCCCCCCTATCCGAACTAGAATCATGACTGAAACAATGAGGCTTTCACGATGACTACAAAAACAGTACATAGCCAGATCACTAAAACTCAAATTTACCGTTCCGTCGCCAGCTCAACCGCGATAGAAACCGGTGTATCTGTGCAAAAAATTGAGCAGCAACTCAAACAAAATCAAGCACAGGCGAAAGCCGTCGGCCTCGCCCGCTAGTCTGGCAAGATGTCGCTCACCAGTTGCATCATAGGGCTGTAGTTGCCTGACACACCTGCCTGTATTGCCTTGAAGTAAAACGCCTTGTGCTCATCCCATAAGCTGTAATCCAATAAGCCCTTCCCCGCCATAACCGACAGCACATCGCAAAGTAGCCGCGACAGACGCCCGTTACCTTCTCTGAATGGGTGGATCAAAATAAATTCCACATGGCATTCAGCCAGATAACTTACCAGCTCCAGACGAGCCAGGGATTTGAGTTCACCAGACCGAGAAAGAAACTGCTTCTCGAAGCCATCAAGCAGCAGCGGAATCCTGTCGGCAGCCGCAAACTGAAAGCCATCCTTAGTGAGGTTAGCGTGACGCAGCCTCCCTGCCCAGTCGTACACATTCCCCAGCCATTGGCGATGCCACCTACTGATGTGCTCAAAAGCCAGCGCCTCAGGCGGCTGGCCCTCAATAAATAGCTGCTCATACATCATCAGCAGCAAGCCAGACTCCAGCGCCTCCATTTCCTGTTCATCAATGATTCCCAGCTTATTAGCCAGCACTAAGTCTCCAGAGCCCGGCTGATACCGCTCTTCCGCTGAACTAAGCTCATATTTTGACAAGCTCTTACCTCCGCCCAAACAAGTTAACAACGTTGTTTTCCTGCTGCCGTTGATAGTTATTAACCCTATCTTCCCAGATCTCAAGCGCCCTGCGCTTTTCAGTCAGATAATCATAGCGGTCATAGTGTTTCGAGCTGACGTCATTTAAAGCGTGATTCTGAATACGGTCACGGATCTCTCTACTGATCCCCGCCTCCCCCATCAGCGTTTTACAGGTGCGACGTAAATCTCTTGCTGTAAAAACTTTAAACTCGGGATTAAAAGCCCGGAAATACATGATGGAGCGTGCCAGACTATCGGTACGCACCGGTCGTTCACCGTTGGTCGAGAGCGGGAAGATATAGGGACTGTTACTTTCCTTAGTCAGTTCTTTCACTGAGGCTAATTCCTGTAGTGCCGATTCAGTCAGCGGGATCAGATGCTCACGCTTGTTTTTCGATACATCAGCTATTACCAGCAACGTCTTTTGTTGCCAATCAATAGCACTCCACTGGCTGGCAATCATTTCAAACGGACGCTGCCCACCAGCATAAACACAGAAGCGGATTAAATGCTGCATCAGCGGCCCAACATTGGTGGCCTCTACGAACTGCCCCATGACAACACGAAACTCTTCCAGCGTTAGCCATGTATCACCCACTTTTTCCGGCGACGACTGTTTCGGTATGGCGAGACCGGGTTAACCTCAAGGCCGAACGTAATACTCACACTGGTATTCATCAGATCGTTATCGGCTTTCAGACCGTAGTTAAATGCCGCCATCAGGTAGGAACGAATTCGATTCGCATGGACCACCGCATCACGCTGGATAATGCCTGAGAGAATGGTTTTGATCTGCAGAGGCGTCACGTCCTTCGCTTTGGTATCACGAGGAATAACCGAGTAGCACTCTCGCTCCATGCGCTTCAATACATCAGCCCAAGTACGCTTGTTGTCGAGCTTCATTTTGTTAACGTAGCCATGTACCAGTTCTTCAAACGATCCTTGAGAACGATGGATCTGCATAATGTGCTGTTCGGCCAGGCGCTGTTGCTCAAGCTCTTGCTGAGGTTCTTTTCCTTCAATAAGCCAGGCACCATACTTTTTCGCCAACTCATTGGCCGTCACCAGTTTCATCTCAGGCCAGATGCCCAACTGGATGAACTTCTCTTTCTTCCCTTTCTCAACGTAATAACGGAAATAAAAAACTTTGCTGCCTGAAGGCTGAACCTTAACGCCAAGCCTGCCAGTACCACGTTGAGCACTGTTGCTCCACACGTAGTGTAAGCACACCTGTTTTAGTTCCAGGCACAATGAAATGCAGAATCCTCAAAGCCTCTCACCTTGACAGGCATCACAACTTTCAAAAAAATCATCACGCGGTCTTTTTTTCTCTTTAAATCATATGGTTAAATCATAGAGCCCAAGGCATTCTACACTTTCATTTATTAGGTGGTTAATTTTAAGGACAAGAATATGCCAACAGTAATTGATAAAGCATTAGACTTCATTAGTGGTATGGACACATCTGTATCGGTACCTCATTCCATGGACGAAAGCACGATCAAGGGAATGTTTAAGTATTTAAATGAGTTAGGCGCACCGGTGAGCCCGGCTGATGTGACCGCCAGAGGTCATCAGGAAGGATGGGATGCAGAATTCACCAAAAAATTAGCTGACTGGGCAGAGAGAATTGCCGTCGGTGAGCGTGTGGTCATTAAAAACCCGGAATACTTTACGGTATACATGCAGGAACAATTGCAGGCGCTAGTGTGAATTAGCCATTGGCTTACCACCCTGCAAATCATTCCGTGTCATTGCAGCGTACAACGGTGATCGCTCAGGCGATCACCTGATTCAAGAATTAAACGGTTCATCACCCGTCGTGAAATTCAAATAGGGCACTGAATGGCTACATGCCGATCCCGCTCAGATACCCGATGCTTAGACCCTGCTTATTAGGCAAAAAAAACAGCGGTTATCCCCATCAACCGCCCACCAGCACTGGCTATATTTTCCCGCCACCGAGCGCTTTATTCAGCACAATATCTTTGCTGACCAGTTGTCCCTGCATTTCGATTTGCTGGATCTGCGCGCTTAGCCACTGGCGCTGGGCTTCGCTGGCCATCGCTTCACTGATAAGCCCTCGCTGATAGCGGGCTTTGGCATTGTTCATACCCGCCGCTGCAGAGCTGACTTTATCATTTTGCAACGTTTGCTCTTCCTGTAAAGACTGAAGCGCTGACCCCGTCACCACCACGTCTTTCACCGCCGTCAACACCGCCTGGTTGTATTGCGAAATTAACATATCACGCTGATGACGGGTCTTATCGAGGTTGGCTTCAAGCTGCCCGCCGGAGAAGATAGGCAAATAAAGGCCTGGAACAATATTGGCCTGCTGGCTTGAGTGATCAAACAGATCATCCAGATGCAGCGCATCGAAACCAAAGAACGCTTTGATATCGAACTTCGGATAGAACGCCGCTTTTGCCGCGTCTATTTGCTTCATCGACGATTGTACGTACCAGTGGGCCGCCTGTAGGTCCGGGCGACGAGCCAACAGCTGATAGTTAAGCGACGACGGTAATTGCGTTTGTGCTACCGGTAACGGCATGGGCGTGATTTCCGCCAGCTCACCGCCGCCAATTAATGCACGCAAAGATTCACGGAACGCCACACGTTGCTGTTTGGCCATCGAGAGCTGTTGTTCGATGGTCAACAGCATGGCTTTCGCCATTTCCGCATCCGAATGTGATTCAAGTCCTCGCGCCGCACGCGCTTCGTGGGAATTAAGCACGAACGTTTCGGACTGTTTTAACGCTTCCAGGCGCTGCATTACCTGGTCAGTGGTTTGAATGCCGTAATAGAGTTGGGCCACGTCAGCGGAGATCTCTAACTCAACCGCTTTCTCTTCAAGCTTGTGCGCATTTTCCACCCCCATCACCGCATCGAGGCGATCGCGATGTTCGCCCCACAAGTCGATGTCGAGCGTTGCGCCTAAACCGACAATCCCTTCGGTGTACCACGGGCCTGTGGTTCCCAGCCGTGGCCTGTCTTCCGCGAACGGGCCGAGGTAACCATTCGAAGAAACATGCGCCTCGTTGATTTGCGCCATCGCATTCACTTTCAGCTGAGTCCCTGACTCAATCAACGCCACGTCAGAACGAGCCTGAGCAACGCGCGCATGCGCCACGGCTATCGACGGAGACTGTTTTAAGGCCCGGTCGATCAGCGCGTTAAGCTGCGGATCGTTGTAGTGTTTCCACCAGGTCGCGTCAGGCCACTGCTGAGAGGTTAATTTGATATCTTTCGGCAGGATGATTTCCTGCTGCGAAATCGGCTTCACGGTTGACGTGTCGTCTTTCATCGGCGCACAGGCCACCAGCAACGCACAGCACAGCAGTGCCAGCGGTTTAACTTTATTGACTCTTTTAAGAGAACGCATGGTTATGCCATTCCAGTTGCAGCCTGCCGGGTACGCAGGCTGAGATTAAGCTGATCGATTTCGTAAAACAGGGTCTGTAAACGCCCTTCATTGACGTTTATCGCCGGAACTGCGTCATCAGACGGCTCGCCCGACGCCGCCAGCGCTGCACAGTTTTGCAATAATTCTGCCGCCTGTTGGCGTTCTGCGGTGAAGTCCACGTCTCCGTGTTCCGCTCTGAGGTGCTCAAACTGATAGATTATCTCACTAAGATGACTCAGCACGTGTTGAGCGGCCAGAATGTCGCTTTCTGACTGACGGTTGTCTGACGACCAGCCCGGCTCCATCGCGACCCTGGCGGCAATCCCCTGGCATCCTGCCAGTGAACGACGCAGGGCAATTTCACTCCCCGCGCTTTCAGTGTGCGTGTTCACCCGTTTGGCCAGGGCATTGATTAAGCCGCTAACGCTACTCCAGAACAGTTTGCCTTCACGCTCAGGCCATAAGAAGAGATGGAAACAGGTTGCTATCAGCACCCCGAGCAAAATCCCGATTATCCTGTCGCGTATTTCCACCAGTTCGAAGGTCGGGCCAAAGCTTTCCAGCAAGGCCAGTGAGAAGGTAAACATCATCTGAATACCCGCATAACTAATTTTCTCTGAACCGGCATAGATCCACGCGCCAAGGCCAATCACCGGTAGCGACATGGCCAACAGCCCCACCACACTGTCGATATGCGGCATGACCAGAATCACCATCAGTAGCGCCGCCAGACTGCCGAGCACCGCGCCAATCACACGCAACAATCCTCGCTGGGCGGTCGATCCCAGGCTCGATTGCGCCACAATAATGCAGCTCAGCATGATGGTATGAATGCCCTGCCAGTCTGCGGCGATATAGATGAGGTAGCAGACATACGTTGAAAGCAGGGTTTTGAATGCGAAAGTACACCAGGTCTGGTTCATTACCAGCCCATTGCTACGGACTCTTTCTTTCGATTCTGCCTCAGACTCAACCGGGACATGTTGATAGTGCGAAAATGCAGTAACCGATTCCATCATCCGCACCAGCGTTCCCGACGTCGCGCCCTGGAAGAGGTCGGTCTCATCGAGCGAAAACGGTTGGTCTTCTGCAATGGCGGCAGAAAATCGTTTGCAGGCTTCGAGCAGTTTCTGCGCCAGCGCAATATCAGCCGCATCGGGGTTAAGGGGCAGTTGTTGCACCATCAGATATAATCCCGACACCGTACTGATTCGCGCCAGATGCCAGGCTTCATCCTGGCGATAGCGCTTATCTCGCATCACCGAAAAGGCCAGCATGTGCTGAAGCATCAGCGTTTTTTCCTGGATAACCGCCGCCGGTAAAGGTTCCGGCAACGTTTCTCCGCGAATGAAGCGCTCTGTGCGTTCGATAATATCAGCTAATTGCGCCCGCAGTGCCCCACGAAGTTGAGCGACCGGTTCCTGAGGCAGAAACAGCAGATTCACAACAAGCGTCAGAATGATGGCGTAATTGATAGCCACCCAAAGCCACAGAATCAGGCGTACCACGCTGTCTGCCTGATCGGTCAGGTCCGCAAATGTTTGGGTATAAAAAATAACCAGACCGCTCAGGAAGAAGATAACGCCATATTTGGTGGCCCGCATCAGATAGACGCAACCGAAAAATAGCCCGCCCGCCATCATCAGGCGCAGCATTGGATATTCCCAGGTCAGCTTTAAGGTCAGAATCGACAGCCCTACCGCCAGCGTCGTCCCGAGAAGAAACAAGGTACCGGTCAGTTTTGACAGCACAATATTCTTTTGCGTGACATAAAAAACGGCTATCAGAGACAGCGCCAGAAAAGGGATCTGTAGGGTCAATGAGATAATCATGACCAGGGTACAGGTTATCAGGCAGCGGAGCATCAGGTTGCCGCGCCCTGGATAAGGTCGCAGCAAACTGGCTAGCTGTTGCAGCCTGTTGGGGGTCGCGGTAATCGTTTGTGAAACCATACGGCCTCCGCTTAGCGAGGTTGCAGCGTTGCTACCGCAGAGGCACCGACGCGGAACAGGTGCGAGTCAGGATTGGTGACCCGAATTTTGACCGGGAAGCGTTGTGAAACATGCACCCAGTTAATGTTCCTTTTCACCGCCGGTAAGCCTGCAATAATGCTGCCGCCATCGTCTGGCAACACGCCGTAGCTAATGGAATCCACCTGGCCGTCAAAGGTTTTTCCGGTGTCGGTCATCAACCAGACACGTGCCGGTGTGCCTTCCTGAATATTCTTCAGCTCGGTTTCACGGAAATTAGCGATGACATACCAGTGCGTGGTGTCAATCAGGGTAAATACCGGTTTTCCTGCCGAGACGAATTCACCAATACTGGTTTTCAGGGATGCTACGCGCCCGGTAAATGGCGCACGCACTTCGGTATGTGCCAGATTCAGTTTGGCGATATCAATCTGCGCTTCGATTTCTGCGCGTTGCGCCACCAGCGCATCGACACCACTGACTGCGGCTTCGGCCTGTTTTGCCTGTAATTGCAGACTTTGCAGACGGGATTGCGCGCTGGCATTCGCCGCACGCGCCTGGTCAACTTCTTCTGCCGAAGCAAAGCCTTGAGAAAGCAGCGGTGCAAGACGGCGTAAGGTATCAGCGGCTTTTTTCGCCTCGGCCTGTGCGCTAGCAATAGAGGCTTTTGCCGATCCAGCGCTGAATTTCTGGGCATTCACTGAGCGCTGGGTCAGTTCAATCTGGCGATTCAGTCCTGCGAGTTTCGCCTGTGCCTGCTTCAACGCGGCTTCGTAAGTGGCGGGATCAATCCGGAACAGGAGAGCATCTTTTTGCACCAGTTGGTTATCACGCACCGGTTGTTCAAGGATCCGCCCGCTCACTTCTGGTGACACGGTAATGGTGTCTGCCCAGGCATAGGCATCATCGGTTCGGGGCCGCGCATCAATGCGCCAGACCACCAGAGCGAGTACAATCAGTGCCGCAACCGTCAGCACAATTAACGTTGTTTTTTGCTTATTTTTAAACATGTTGATGGCCTGTCGGTTAACTAAAAATAAATAACCAAATAATCATTGAAAGAATTGCCGCAATTAATAACCATCCAGCAATATTTAATTTGAAGCGCGCGTGCAACTTATCGCCCATCAGGCTAAAAATAAGCCCGGTGAGTATCGAGCCGCCAGCGATGCAATAAAGCCAATCAGGAAAAGCAGCCCCCAAAAAAGGCAATGACGGAGAAAGTGAACATCCCGACAGGGAAAGTATTGCAGGCAGCAGTACCAGCAGTGTATGCAATCTTATTCTCATGATGGCAGATGACCATTGAATGTAAAAAGCGGAAGATGACCGACCAGAGCGCGGCATCAGATATAAGCAGTGGATACCCTGATTATATCATCCAAAATCATAATTACACTGAGGACTATTAGCTTGCTAACTGCTTTACTGCTTTTTTTTTGTCCAAAAGTAAATTATGTTTAATGATGAATCAGTCACGCAGATGACAGAACAGAAATGAAGACCTGCTTTCAGGCAGGTCTTTTTATTTACCTGTGCTTCACCATCCAGCCCACCATAAACGCAGCCGCATTCCCCAACTGCTGGTCAATCCGGTCGTGATACTTTTCACCTCACCTTTTTCGATAAACAGCAGCGTGGGCGTCACCTGTACTTGCCAGTCGCGGGCCAGTTTACCCTCCGGATCATTGATGGTCGGTAATGCATAGTGCTTTCGCGCCAACCACTGACTAAGCGTAGCAGCATCACCAGAACGCAGCGCGACAGATATCACGTTGGCGCCCTCTTCGGCCAAATTAACCACCGAAGGCGTGGTGTAGCGACATACGCCACACCACGTCGCCCAAACGTACACCAGCAGCGGGCGGTCCTGGCTCATTTCAGCCAGAGAAACGGGCTTGCCGTTCAGGGTCTGCAACGGCGTGCTGACAAACGTCGAGGGCAGCGTGGGCTGGCGAAACTGATCCATCACCAGCATCACCGCCGCCGCAATCAGCAGCAGTACCACACCTTCACGCAGCCAGCGTTTGAGCTTAGCTCGCATCGGCTTTCGCCAGTTCTTGTTTCACCAGCGCCTCCAGTTCGTCGTAAGGAATGGCACCCGCTACCATCGTTTTCCCCACCAGCGTCGCCGGCGTGCCCTGCACGCCCAGCACCTGCGAGAGGATCAAGTTCATTTGCAGCGTCTCGCCGCTTTGTCCGTCAGCGTTGATGTTCGCGGTCCCGGTTTTTTGCTGCGCCGCCAGAATAGATGCCTCATCGTGATAGCCTTTCTTCGACATCAACCGCTGATGCAGCGCCCAGAACTGCTGCGGCTGCTGACGCCACGCGGTGAGCGCGATGCGGGCGGAATTAGCTGAGCTTTCACTGCGAAACGGCAGCAGTTTTACCACCAACTTCACATCCGGATATTTATGGACGATTTTCTCCAGCTCCGGGTCGAACTGTTTGCAGTACGGGCAGTTGTAATCAGTGAATGACACCAGCGTCAGACGCGGTTTTTCCGCGCCCATTGATGGCGTATTCGGGTCGTTCCAGAGCACGTTTTCCAGATCGGGTTCAGCGGCAAAGCTGAGAGTCGAGAAACAAAACAACAGGATAAAAGTCAAAATGCGCATGGTTATTTTCCTTTAGCCTCGGACAGGGTTTGCAGCACGTCATCACGGCTCAGTAGCGGCGACATCACGCGCCCCTGCTCCAGTCCGGGTCCATAAATCTGATTGAAAGGCACGGCCACGCTGTGGCGAGTGCGAAGAAACTGGCTGATGGTGTCCGACGGGCGGCTCCAGTCGCCGCGCAGCGCCACCACATCCGGTGCAGTGAGCGCGTCCTGGATATCATCCCGCAGCAGTACGTTGTATTTATTGGCTTTGCAGGTCACGCACCAGTCGGCGGTAACATCGACAAACACGCGTTTGTTGTCTGCCCGCGCGGCGGCGATCGCCTGTTCACTCAGCGGCTGCCAGTCGATTCTGTCCGCGACAATGCCCTTGTCACCGGCATGCCACAGCGGGAACGCAATGGCGATAACCAGCGTCGTCGCCAGCGTGCGGATGCCCGCCACGCGCCATCCCCAGCGCCACCCCGTCGCGAGCAGCAGAATGCAGGCGAGTCCGGCAAACAACGCGAGCGTCAGCGTCTGCCCGATATGCACCGTCAGCAGGCTGGCAAGCCACAGCGACGAGCCGAGCATCATCAACCCGAGAAGGGTTCTGACCACGTTCATCCAGCGGCCCGGACGCGGCATGTGCTGTGCCAGACCCGGCCAGGCGGCAATCAGCAGCCACGGCAGGCTCATGCCGATGCCCATCGCCAGGAACAAGCCCCATAACAACGGCAGCGGCGCGACCAACGCCACCGACACCGCAGTGCCGAGAAACGGCGCAGTACACGGCGTCGCCAGCAGCGTGGCAAACGCGCCCTGCCAGAAATGACCGGCCAGGCCGTTGCCACCGCGCGTCGCAAGGAAGGTTGATAAACCGGAGGAGAGCCTGATTTCAAACAGGCCAAGCAGGCTGGCGCTGAACAGCACCATCACCCATGCCATCGTCGCAATAAACCACGGGTTCTGGAACTGAATGCCCCAACCCAGCGCCTGATTGCTAAGGCGCAGCACGGTCATCATCAGCGCCAGGGCAAGGAACGAGGTCACAATCCCAAGCACCGAGGCCATAAACTGCTGGCGCACACGACGTCGGTCGGTGGATTGCGTTTGAACCAGCGTCCCGAGCTTCATCGCCAGCACCGGCAGCACGCACGGCATCACGTTGAGAATCAGCCCGCCCGCCAGCGCCATCAGCAGCACCCATCCCAAAGAAAGCGTCGATTCACTGGCGGGAGACTCGCCTACGGTGACGCGACTTTCCTGCGCCTGACCGCTGTCGGCCAGCACTAGCGAAATCGCTTTCCCACGTATATCCGGCGCGGTTTCGCCCCAACCGTCACTGACCGGCAGCGTGGCGGTGAGCGTTTGCCCGTCAATTTTATAGGTTGGTTTACCGAAATCGGTGTCGGCCAGGGTGTCGATGAACAGTTCCGGCTTCTGCCAGCCTGCATCGCGAATGGCGGTGACGGTCAGTTTTTCGGCGCGATAACCGGCATCCAGCTGCGACGTCAGGCCATCTTTGAGCGGAAGCGTGCCCATTGCACGGGTGAAATCGTAGCTGAAGTTCGCCCCGGCTGGCGTGGTCAAATCCAGCGTAAACGGGTAGTCGGTCAGAATGCAGACGTTGCTGCAGGTCGACAGGGTCAGCACGCCTGACAATTTTTCAGGCAGCTTTCCGTGCAGCGTTATCGGGAACGTGACGTTACCGTGATAGCCCTGAGTGGAAATTCCGGCCACCTCAAAACGCTGAGGTACCGGCCAGCGCCAGTCGATCTCCAGCGGAGTCTGCCATTTTATCGCCGGTGCAATCCCGCCTTCTCCTGGCGAGCGCCAGTAGGTTTTCCAGCCTTTTTCGAGGCCTACATCCAGCAACACCTGGGTGTCACCGCTCTGCTGAGCCTCGGCCCGCAGCCTGACGCTGGCATGATCGTTATCGGCGGCGTGTAGCCAGCCCGTATCGGCGGCATGGCTAACGGGCAGCCATAGCCAAAACAGGCAGAGCATAAGCTGCCTGAAAATAATTCGCATAAATTTTCTCCATAAGCAATTGATTAACCTGTAAAAAAAAGGCAATCAATCACTCACGGAAGACGCATAATCTCAGATGCACCCGTAGCCGGGGAGGAGAAATGACCCGTGGCGGCCATCGGCGCTCCGGGCGTTGTGGTACGGCGGCCAGCACGGCCATCAGCAACGTGATGGCAAATATCACGCATTCAAACATCACTGGCGGCGTCGCAAACAGGGATTTCGCGCTTAGCTCGCACGGCGTCACCGGCGCGTCGCTGTCCTGCTGTTGTTGAACGGATTGCTGGGCAACCGGAGAGGCGTTGATCATCAGCGCGTGCAGCCCCGCCATGCGCTGCGCGGTGCAGATAAGCACCACCAGACATGCCAGAGCGACAAGAAGGAAAGCTTTACGCTGACGTGAGATCATAAACGCCTCAATGAAATTCGAGGCTTATCTTAACGGCAGAATACGCGGAGTGCTGTAAAGAAGTGTCTTGAAGGGGGCAAGCCGTCATTTCCCCCTCACCCCAACCCTCTCCCTCTGGGAGAGGGAGAAAAGCGCGAGCTCCGGTTGTGTCCCCGCTTGAAATCGCCGGGCCGCAGGCAGATGGCTGAAAGACCGGCAGTGCGAAGCACCGATTTCTGTTGCGGGGCCACGTGGCTGGCGCAAGCGCCCGAGCAATTAATTATTAACCGGGATCACCGCACCTTTATATTTGGTATGGATCCAATCCTGAATCGCTTTGGAATGCAGCACGTTCACCAGCGCCACGATATCCTTTTTCTTTTCGTCGCCGCGATGGACGGTAATGATGTTGGCGTACGGGTTGTTCTCGCCGCTCTCGATTGCAATCGGGTCATGTACCGGGTCGAGGCCCGCGTCGATCGCGTAATTCGCGTTGATCACCACCGCCGCGCCTTCGTCGTTGTTGTACATCTGCGGCAGCAGAGACGCTTCAACGTTTGGCAGGAACTTCAGTTTTTTCGGGTTCTCGACGATATCACTGATGCGCGCGGTCACTTTATCAATCCCAGGCTTCAGCTTAATCACACCTTCTTTCTCAAAGATTGAGAGGATACGGCCTTCTTCAGACACCGCATCACGCATGATGATTTTGCCGCCTTCCGGCAGGTCTTTCAGCGACTTGTATTTTTTGGAGTAAACACCAATTGGCTCGATGTGAATCGCACCTGCGCTGACGAAATCATAGTCTTTGTCGCCCGCATGGTCTTTCAGCACGCTGTTCAGATACGGAATGTGCTGGAAATAGTTAGCGTCGATTTCACGCCCAGCCAGCGCGGTGTTCGGCAGGATGTAGTCCTGGAAACGTTTGATTTCCAGATCGATGCCTTCTTTCGCCAGGATCGGTTTAGCCTGCTCCAGAATTTCAGCGTGCGGCACGTTAGATGCGCCCACGGTCAGGGTGTCGGCCCAGGAAGCAAAGCTCAGGGCGCTCAGGGTTGCGGCGGCAATCAGTGTCAGTGTTTTATTCATGATGTGTGGTCCCAAAGAATTATCGTTTATCTAAAAGTGAAGTCACCACGTCGCCGCAGAACTGAATGATGAAGACGATGATCAAAATGGTCACCGTCGCCACCAGCGTGACGTCGTTATGGTTACGCTGGAATCCTTCCAGATACGCCAGATTGCCTAAGCCACCTGCGCCAATCACGCCCGCCATCGCGCTGTAGCTCACCAGCGCAATCAGGGTGACGGTAATGCCCGAGACCAGCGCCGGAGAAGACTCCGGCAGCAGGACGCGAAAAATCAGCGTCGACAGGCGCGCGCCCATCGAACGCGTGGCCTCAATGACCCCTTTGTCCACCTCACGCAGGGCCATTTCCACCAGTCGTGCATAAAACGGAGCCGCGCCAACAATCAGGGCGGGCAGTGCCGCATCCGCGCCGAGGATCGTGCCGACAATCGTCTTGGTGAACGGGATCAGCAGCACAATCAGGATGATGAACGGGATCGAACGAAAGACGTTCACCAGCACTGAAATCACGCTGTACACCGCGCGGTTATGGAACAAGCCACCTTTGGCGGTCAAAAACAGCGCCAGACCGAGCACAATGCCGAGTACAAACGTCGCCACGCCGGACAGCGCGGTCATGTACAGCGTTTCCTGCGTCGCAGCCCACAGTGAATCCAGGTCCAGATGCGGGAACCATTGTGCAGTCAGATTGAGTTCAGCCATGTTTAATCACCTCGCTGTCGATGTCGCTGCGTTGCAAATCCGCGAGGATGTTGTTCAGCTGTTCTTCTGTGGCCACCACGTGCAGCCAAAGTTGGCCAAATACGCCGTGCGCCGTTTGCGTCATCTTGCCGTGCAAAATGTTGAATGGCAGGCCGTAGCGCAGCGTCAGTTCGCCGACAATCGGCTGATGGGTGCTGTGCCCGGTAAACGTCAACTTAATAACGCTGCCCTGTAAATCGTTCGCCAGTTCCGGGTTGAACGCCTCGTCTTCGGCATACTGGCTAACCTGACGCACAAACTGCTGGGTAATCGGCTTCTGCGGATGGGTGAAGACGCGGATCACCTCGCCTTCTTCCACCACGCGACCGTTTTCCATCACCGCCACCCGGTCGCAAATCTTGCGCACCACGTGCATCTCATGCGTGATGAGCACGATGGTCAGGCCGAAGCGACGGTTAATGTCGAGCAGCAAATCCAGTATCTGGTCGGTGGTTTGCGGGTCAAGCGCCGAGGTGGCCTCATCGCACAGCAGAACGTCCGGACTGTTCGCCAGCGCACGTGCAATGCCGACGCGTTGTTTCTGGCCGCCAGAAAGCTGCGACGGATACGCGTTTTCGCGCCCCTGCAACCCCACCAAATCAATCAGCTCCGCCACTCGATTTTTGATCTGTGCTTTCGGCGCGCCAGCAATTTGCATCGAAAAAGCAATGTTCTCGCTGACGGTGCGCGACCACAGCAGATTGAAATGCTGAAACACCATGCTGATTTTCAACCGTGCACGACGCAGGGTTTCACCCTTCGCGGCCGAGATATCCTGACCGTTAATCAGCACGTTGCCGGAAGTCGGTTTTTCGAGTCCGTTCAGCAAACGAATCAGGGTACTTTTCCCTGCGCCGCTGTAACCGATAATGCCGTAAATCTGCCCCTGCTCGACCGTCAGGCTAACGTCGTCGACGGCGGCGATGGGCGCTTTACCGTTATCAAAAATTTTTCGGATCTGGTTTAGTACAATCATTATATTTAGATGTATAGAGCTATGGACGTCTAGACGTTAGCATCACTGGTACTGATAACTCAACAACAAAATTCTCATATGGTTATGCCGCAATGCGATAACGCCCCTATTTGCGATTTATCGCTGGTAGTTGCGGTTAAGTTTTTAGATTGCTTTGAATCGTTAACATCATGAAATAACGAGACTTATAATCACGCTTAACCGCTGACAGTCGCCAGGCCGCAATGGTACTCTGCCTGCCACTCCGCAGGCCTGGAAGCTGAGCAAACGCGCCATGAACAAACCCATTAAACGGCTGGAAATCATTAAAAATGCGATTGAGCTGGAGGACGATGAGATTGTCCACGGCCAGCTTGCGCAGCTAAAAAAAGAGCGGCTGGATGAGGGGCTGGAGGCCATCGTGCAGGCGCTTGAGGCCCGACGCTATGCGGATGCTATCGCTGCCATTACCGTCTGGTTGCAGAACCAGCGGGCGCTGGCCACCTGGCAAGACCCGCGCATTTCTGCCAGTAAGCTCGAATTGAAAACTCTGGAAGCCGAATTGCAGGAATTGCTCGATCGGCGTACCGCACGCATTCAGCGGCTGGATGAATTCAACGAGTTGTACATGACCCGTCTCGGTCCGCTGATGACCGAGATCCTGCGTTTACGGAAAGTGCTGGCCGAGAAAATGCTGCGCCGACAGCTGCGCGAGGGCAACCGCAGCGAACCGGTGGCCGAGGAATCCGCGCGTCAGGCCGATGCCGCCAGCCAGGATTATGAGTCGTATCGCCAACGCCATCAGGAAGCCCAGCGTCACCAGGCCGCTCAGCAGCGGCTGGCAGAATCGGAGCGTCATGAGCTGAAACGTCTTTGGCGACAGGCCAGTAAACTGTGCCATCCCGACCTGGTGGATGATTCGCTGAAAGCGGAGGCCAACACACTGATGGTGCGGCTCAATCAGGCCCGTCAGCGCGGGGAACTCGCCACGGTGCGCAGTATTCTTACCCGTCTGATGCAGGGTCAGCAGCCAATGATGGCCAGCAGTCGTTTGAACGATCTTGAGCCTTTACGCCTGAAGATAGTCGAGATTCGATTGCAAATTCGCACGCTAAATCTGGAACTAACAGGGCTGGAGAAAGAGGGCGCATGGCAACTGGTGACGACGCTTCGCGACCAGGAAGGGTATTTTCAACAGCAGGAAAAAGCGATGAGCAATACCGTTCGTACGCTGGAAAAACAGATTGTGGATGTGGGTTTTGATGAGGTGGCGTGAGTGTCACCTTTTCCCCTCACCCTAACCCTCTCCCCATAGGGGCGAGGGGGAAAAAATAACCTACTTCTTATGCCAATACGCCTGCGAGCGCAGGAGTTGCGGGTCAATCGCGTCGGTCACAAAGCCATCCAGCCATGATTTTACTCCCACGCCTTCGCCAGTCAGCCAGAGGAAATAATCTTCCTGCGGCACATTCAACGCCGCGAGCTTCTCCGCCACCGCCTGCTCGCTGTGACCAACGACCCAGTCGATTTCAAACCCGCAATCAGCCAGATAATCCTGATACGCCGCATTGGCGACGGTCACAATGGCTTTCACCTGCGGACGTTCCGGCAGTTCACGCAACGCGGTTAAACGACGCAGCAACGCAGGCATACCCGATTCATCGCACACATACAGCTGCCAGGCGTAATCTTCCGGCACCACCAGCGATCCGCGCGGGCCGCCGATCGTCAGCGTGTCGCCGACCTTCGCTTTCATCGCCCACTGGCTGGCAAGACCGCCGTCGTGAATGAAGAAATCGTACACCAGCTCGTGGCGTTCGGCGTTGTACAGCGGCGTGTAGTCGCGTGACTGCGGGCGTACACCTTCGCCCCAGACAATGCCTTCCTCGGTGATTGTCGGCGGTGAAAAATGGCTGCCCGGCTCCGGGAAAAACAGCTTGGTGTGGTCGTCAAAACCGGCAGAGGTGAAACCCTCCAGCGCCTCACCTCCCAGCACGATACGCTGGAACGCCTGACTGATGCGCTCCACGCGCAGGACGGTCAACTCGCGAAAACGCAGCTCATTGCGCACGCGCTGCGGGTATTTTTTTGGGGTAGATAGGGTCATTGGAAACCTTCATTAATGATAAACAGATATATCTAAACTCAATGCAAATGATAATGATTGTTAACTGGGGGGAATGCAAGCGCTTTATGATACAGTTTAGATATATCTTTTTTGAGGTGGCCCTATGCAACATCATCATCCCTATCAACATCGTCACGACGACGAACACGGCTTTGGCGGCAGCAACGGGCGACGTCAACGCTTTTTCGGCCACGGCGAATTGCGCCTGGTGGTGCTCGATATCCTGACCCGCCACGCTAGCCACGGTTATGAGCTGATTAAAGCGATAGAGACACTGACCCACGGCGGCTATATCCCCAGCCCAGGCGTGATTTATCCGACACTGGATTTACTTCAGGATCAGGGGCTTATCACCGTTGATGTAGCCGACGGCGGACGTAAAAAAATCGCCATTACCGTTGAAGGTAGCCAGTGGTTAAATGAGAACCGGACACAACTCGACCACGTGCTGGCTCGACTGAAACAACGTAGTGTCGGGTATGCTCTGCGCAAAGATCCGCAGATGAAACGCGCCATCGAGAACTTTAAAGCCGCGCTGGATTTAAAAGTGAACCAGCAGGAAATCAGTGACGCGCAGCTGAAAAAGATCATCGGGATCATCGACCGCGCGGCCCTGGATATCACTCAACTGGATTAATGCCTTTCGTCGCCCACGTAGGGGTGACAGCCGCTGACCATCACAAACAGTATATTGCCGCGAGTAATGTGGTTTCGCCGATAGTTGTGTTTCCTCCCTGTTTTGGTCGGGCCTCATGCTGGTGCAACGACTGCACCAGCATGATCCACCCGTTCAATAAAATGAACGTTCTGGTCCTGAAAGCTCAGGAGTAAAAACCGCCGAAATGTTATGGGAATGATTAAATTTTGTAACCAGAGGCTCCGCACAGGCATTTATCCTGATTTTTGCGTTCCCCTCCTGGCTGGCGTAATCCCTGCAATACTTAAATCAGTATCATGTGATACGCGACGTCCAGGAGCATATTTTGAACAGGCTACCTTCCAGCGCCTCGGCTTTGGCCTGCAGCGCACACGCATTGAATCTCATTGAGAAGCGCACGCTTGATCATGAGGAGATGAGAGCACTCAACCAGGAGGTCCGGGAGTACTTCAAAGAACATGTGAATCCGGGGTTTTTAGAGTATCGCAAGTCTGTAACTGCAGGCGGGGATTACGGAGCCGTAGAATGGCAAGCGGGCAGTCTGAATACGCTTGTCGACACCCAGGGACAGGAGTTTCTCGATTGTCTGGGTGGCTTTGGTATTTTCAACGTGGGGCACCGTAATCCAACAGTGGTTTCCGCCGTACAGAATCAACTCGCAAAACAGCCGCTTCACAGCCAGGAGCTGCTCGATCCGCTTCGTGCGATGCTGGCGAAAACGCTTGCCGCGCTGACGCCGGGTAAACTGAAGTACAGCTTCTTCAGCAACAGTGGCACCGAGTCCGTCGAGGCAGCGATTAAGCTTGCCAAGGCGTACCAGTCACCGCGGGGCAAATTTACCTTTATTGCCACCAGCGGCGCCTTCCACGGCAAATCGTTGGGTGCACTGTCGGCGACGGCGAAATCGACATTCCGCAAACCGTTTATGCCGCTGCTGCCGGGCTTCCGTCACGTGCCGTTTGGCGATATCAGCGCCATGCGTTCCGTGTTGAGCGAATGCAAGAAGACCGGTGACGATGTGGCGGCAGTGATTCTCGAGCCTATTCAGGGCGAAGGGGGGGTGATTCTGCCACCGCAGGGCTATCTGCCCGCCGTGCGTAAGCTGTGCGATGAGTTTGGCGCACTGCTGATCTTCGACGAAGTGCAGACCGGCATGGGGCGCACGGGAAAAATGTTCGCCTGTGAGCACGAAAACGTACAGCCCGACATTCTGTGTCTGGCTAAAGCGTTGGGCGGCGGCGTGATGCCGATCGGGGCGACGGTCGCAACGGAGGAAGTGTTCTCGGTGCTGTTCGACAACCCGTTCCTGCATACCACCACCTTTGGCGGTAACCCGCTGGCCTGTGCGGCCGCGCTGGCGACCATCAACGTGCTGTTGACGCAAAACCTGCCCGCGCAAGCGGAACAGAAAGGCGACATGCTGCTGGACGGCTTCCGTCTGCTGGCGCGTGAATACCCGGACCTGGTGCAGGAAGCGCGTGGGAAAGGGATGCTGATTGCGATCGAGTTTGTGGATAACGAAATCGGCTATAACTTTGCGAGTGAAATGTTCCGCCAACGGATCCTGGTGGCCGGTACGCTCAACAATGCCAAGACCATTCGCATTGAGCCGCCGTTGACACTGACTATCGAACAGTGTGAACAGGTGATCAAAGCCACCGGTATTGCGCTGGCCGCGCTGCGGGTTTCCGTGGAGCAAGCCTGAAGATAATTGCGTAAATCATTGCCCGGCGGCACTTCGTTTGTACGGGCCTACGACTCAGTGTTTGTAGGCCAGGTAAGCGCAGCGTCACCGGGCATGTTTACACCACCCGCACACCCGCAGGCATGGCACGTTCGGCGGTCAATAACACACTTTCACTGCCATCCTCCGTTTCCGCGCACAGCAGCATGCATTCTGACACTTCCCCACGCATTTTCGCCTTCTCCAGATTGCACAGCACCACCACCTGCTTACCCAGCAACGCATCCTCCGTGTAATACGGCACCAGGCTGGTGACGGTTTGCAGCGTGCGTTCGCCAATATCAATCTGCACGATGTACAGTTTGTCAGCGTTTGCGTGACGTTTAACCTCTGTAATCTTGCCGGTGCGGATCTCCAGACGGGCAAAATCACCATACGCTACGGTGTCCATACTTCACTCCAGATAAACATTTAGTAAAACAATCACAGCATAAGCCCCGATTCTGATCAACGGATTTTTACTAAATACGTGGGATTCATTACAATGGCGGCAGAACAAACTTTAACTCCCGCGCTGAGGGGATCTATGGCAACACTGAAAGATATCGCAAAGGAAGCGGGCGTGTCGCAGGCCACCGTGTCACGCATTCTCAACGATGACCCGACGCTCAACGTCAAAGAAGAGACGCGCCACCGGATCCTGGAGATCGCTGAAAAGCTGGAATATCGCGGCAGCAGTGCGCGTAAAAGCCTGGTGCACCATGATGCCTGTCATCATGTACTGGCGCTGTACAGCTACCGTCAGGAGCTGGAAATTAACGATCCTTACTATCTCGCCATCCGTCACGGGATAGAAATGCAGTGTGAAAAGCTGAATATCGGCCTGACGAACTGCTATGAAAATCAAGGACTTCCTGATGTGAATAAAGTGAGTGGGGTCCTGATTGTTGGCAAGCCAGCGCCGCAAATGCGCCAGGCGGCAGAAGCACGTAGCGACAACATCTGCTTTATCGATTTTCACGAATCCGGCTCCAGTTTTGACTCGGTGGATATCGACCTGGTGCGTATCAGTAAAGAGGTCATAGACTTCTTCGTGGCTCACGGCGTGCAGCGGATTGGCTTTATTGGCGGTGAAGATGAACCCGGTAAAGCGGACATCCGTGAAAAAGCGTTTGTCGAATACGGCCATCTGAAGGGCGTGGTATCTGAAGCGGATATCTGGCGCGGAGGCTTCTCCAGCTCATCCGGTTATGAACTGGCAACGAAAATGCTGGCGCAGGACGACTTTCCAGAAGCGCTGTTTGTGGCCTCAGATTCCATTGCCATCGGCGTGCTGCGGGCTATTCACGAGAAAGGTCTGTCGATCCCGCAAGACATCAGCCTGATAAGCGTGAATGATATCCCCACTGCCCGCTTTACTTTCCCGCCACTGACCACTGTGCGTATCCATTCCGAAATGATGGGCAGCCAGGGGGTTAACCTGTTGCTGGAAAAAGCGCGCGATGGACGGGCATTACCGTTGCAGGTATTTGTTCCCAGCCGCCTGAAGCTGCGTGGCACCACGCGTTAAACCTGTCACCTTACCCGGTGGTGCAACGCTTACCGGGCCTGCCCAATCCCTGTTGTTCCCTGCCCGATGGCGCTGCGCTGCGCTGACCGGACCTACGCGGGATCGGCAGGCCCGGCAAACAACGTGCCGCCGGGCGTTTTTCCCCACCGTCGAATCCGCTTATTTTCGTGATCAACTTAACCCATTTCGGTTTTACTGATTTTATTTAGTAAAATATTTACTAAACTCCCCGGCAATGATGTTTTAACCCGCAGGGAGATGAGATGAACCGCTGGGAGAATGTTCAGCTTACGCACGAAAACCGGCTTCCGCCGCGTGCGTACTTTTTTGCTTACCACGATGTTAACCAGGCTCGCCGCTTTGCTCGCGAGACCAGCAACCATTTTCTGTTGCTGAGCGGTCAGTGGACGTTCCGCTATTTTGACCATCCCCTTGAAGTGCCTGAAGAATTCCCTCATCAGCTGATGAGCGACTGGGGCCAGATTGGCGTCCCGTCGATGTGGCAGCTGGAAGGCCACGGCAAATTGCAGTACACCGACGAAGGGTTCCCCTTCCCGATTAACGTGCCGTACGTGCCGAGCGCTAACCCGACCGGGGCTTACCAGCGCCTGTTCACCCTCGGCGACAGCTGGGATGCACGCCAAACGTTGCTCAAATTCGACGGGGTGGAAACCTATTTCGAGGTCTACGTTAACGGCCACTACGTCGGTTTCAGCAAAGGCAGCCGCCTGAGCGCTGAGTTCGATATTTCAGCGTACGTTCACTCCGGCGAGAACCTGCTGTGCGTCAAAGTGCTGCAATGGGCGGATTCGACTTATGTTGAAGACCAGGACATGTGGTGGACCGCGGGGATCTTCCGTGATGTTTACCTGACCGGCCGGACGCTGACGCACATTGATGATTTCACCGTGACCACCGCGTTCAACGCTGACTACTGTGACGCCACGCTGTCATGCCGTATCGAGCTTGCAAACCTGACCGCTCAGGCAGAAACCGTCACCCTCGAATATCAGCTTTTCGAAGGCGAGCAGCGCCTGTATCAGGGCGAAACCATCGGCTGCGTGACACAACGACAGACGCTCGACTTCAGCCTTGACGTGAAGCAACCGAGGCAGTGGTCCGCCGAAACCCCTTACCTGTATCACCTCATACTGACGTTGAAGAACAGCGCGGGGGAAGTGCTGGAAGTGGTGCCGCAACGCGTCGGTTTCCGCGACATTCAGGTGCGTGACGGTCTGATGTACATCAACAATCAGTATGTGATGCTGCACGGCGTTAACCGCCACGATAACGATCACCGCAAAGGCCGCGCGGTGAGCATGGACAGGGTCGAAAAGGATCTTGTCCTGATGAAACAGCACAACATCAACTCGGTGCGCACCGCCCACTATCCGAACGATCCGCGCTTTTACGAGCTGTGCGACATCTACGGCCTGTTTGTGATGGCAGAAACCGATGTCGAATCGCACGGCTTCGCCAACGTCGGCGATCTCAGTCGCATCACCGACGATCCGCACTGGGAGTCCGTCTACGTCGAGCGCATTGTGCGCCACGTCGAGGCGCAGAAAAACCACCCGTCGATAGTCATCTGGTCGCTCGGCAACGAGTCCGGCTACGGCTGCAATATCCGCGCCATGGCGCAGGCCTGCAAAACGCTGGACCCTACCCGATTGGTGCATTACGAAGAAGACCGGGACGCGGAAGTGGTCGATATCATCTCGACCATGTACACCCGCGTGCCGCTGATGAATGAGTTCGGCGAATACCCACACCCGAAGCCGCGCATCATTTGTGAATACGCCCACGCGATGGGTAACGGCCCCGGCGGCCTGAGCGAATACCAGAATGTGTTTTATCGCCACGACTGCCTGCAAGGGCATTACCTCTGGGAATGGTGCGATCACGGGATCCAGGCGCAGGACGCCGACGGCAACGTATTTTACCAGTACGGCGGCGATTTTGGTGACTATCCAAACAACGCCAACTTCTGCCTCGATGGCCTGATTTATTCCGATCAAACGCCAGGCCCAGGACTGAAAGAGTACAAGCAGGTCATCGCCCCGGTGAAAGTCCACGCGGTTGACCTCGCGCAGGGCGAACTGCGGGTAGAGAACAGGCTGTGGTTCAGCTCGCTGGACGATTACACCCTGCGGGTAGAAATAAAAGCTGAAGGTGAACTCATCAGTAGCCAGGCGTTGAAAATCCCCGGACTGGCAGCCAACAGCTACCGACTGTTGCAGATCAACGTACCTGAAGCGGATGGCCGCGAAAGCTGGGTGAACGTATACGTCAGCAAAGACTCTGCCACCTCTTACAGCGATGCTCACCACCCGATTGCGCAATACCAGTTTGCCCTGACGCCGCGCACGTTGATGCCAGTGACGTGGGTTTCCGATATCGCCACCGCGCTTGTCATCAACGACGAACGCCTGAGCTGCACCGTCAGCGGACACAACTTCCGCATGGTGTTCTCGCGCATGAGCGGCAAGCTCACGAGCTGGCAGGTGAACGGCGAGGAGCTTATCGCCGAAGAAGGCAAAATTAACTTCTTCAAGCCGATGATTGATAACCACAAACAGGAGTACGACGGGCTTTGGCATCCCAATCATCTGCACATCATGCAGGAACATCTGCGCACCTTTAGCGTAGAGCGCGACGGCGATGAGGTGTGTGTCGTCAGCGATAGCATCATCGCCCCACCAGTATTTGATTTCGGTATGCGCTGTACCTATCGCTGGCGCATCAGTCCGGCGGGTGCGCTGAGTATCGAACTGGCGGGGGTTCCCTACGGCGATTACCCGCACATTATCCCGTGCATCGGTTTTAGCATCGGCATCAACAGCCGTCTCGACCAGGTAACGTATTACGGGCGTGGACCGGGAGAAAACTACCCGGACAGCCAGCAGGCCAACCTGATTGACGTCTGGCACAGCAATGTGGAGGCGATGTTTGAGCCTTATCCGTTCCCGCAAAACAACGGTAATCGCCAGCATGTCCGTTGGACCTCATTTACCGACAGCAGCGGCCACGGCCTACTGGTGGTGCCGCAACAGCCTCTTCACTTCAGCGCCTGGCCGTTCAGCGCTGAAGCTATCCACGCCGCTCGCCACTGCAATGAGCTGAAGCCCAGCGGTCACATCACGCTGAACCTTGACCACCAGCTGCTGGGGCTCGGATCGAACTCCTGGGGCAGCGAAGTGCTGGACAGCTGGCGCGTTCGCTTCCAGGCATTCCGCTACGGTTTCACCCTGCTGCCGGCTCAAGGCAACGTACCGACCCAGGCGTTTCAGCTGACGCCTTCTATCGCCGAAAGCGAGGCCAAATAATGGAAATTATTAACAACCTGGAACAGTTCACCCAACGCTATCACGGCGGTCGAAAATGGCAGCGCTGCGTGGAAGCCATCCGTAACGTCGACAACATTCGTCCCGGCGTGGCGCATTCCATCGGTGATTCACTCAGCTATCGCCTTCTGACCGGGACCACCACCGACGCATTATTCCTCGGCCATCGGCGTTATTTCGACGTGCATTACTACCTGCAAGGCGCGCAACGAATTGAGTTCGCGCCGAAAGAGCAACTCCAGGTAGTGGAGTGCTACCGCGATGAAACCGACCGTGAGTTTCTCAAAGGCTGCGGTGAAACCGTGCAGGTGCAAGAAGGCCAAATGATTATTTGCGATATCGACGAAGCCTACCGTTTTATCAGCGATGGACCGATTAAAAAAGTCGTACTGCGCGTCACCGTTGAAGATGGTTATTTCCATAACAAATAAAAACTAAAAATCGTTATACACCCTTTCAGGCTGCAGCCAACGCAGAGGCAGCCGGAGGGGAACGTATAAATCCTCCCTGTACCCGGAGAAACGTTATGTCAGAGTCCAAGCGTAATACCATCGGCAAGTTCGGTCTGCTGTCGCTGACCTTTGCCGCCGTGTTTAGTTTTAATAACGTCATCAACAATAATATCGAGCTGGGTTTGGCGTCCGCGCCCATGTTTTTCCTTGCGACGCTGTTTTACTTTATTCCGTTCTGCTTAATCATCGCGGAATTCGTTTCGCTGAATAAAAACTCCGAGGCCGGTGTTTATGCCTGGGTAAAAAGTTCGCTCGGCGGACGCTGGGCGTTTATTACCGCCTACACCTACTGGTTTGTGAATCTGTTTTTCTTCACCTCATTATTACCGCGCGTTATTGCCTACGCGTCATACGCATTTCTCGGCTATGAGTACATCCTTACGCCATTTACCACCGTGGTGCTGAGCCTGATTCTGTTTGCCTTCTCGACGTGGGTCTCCACCAACGGCGCGAAAATGTTGGGACCGATAACCTCCGTCACCTCCACGCTGATGCTGTTGCTGACAATGTCCTATATTCTGCTGGCCGGCGCAGCATTAGTCGGTGGCGTGCAACCGGCGGATCCGATTACCGTCGAGGCGATGATCCCCAACTTTAACTGGGCGTTCCTCGGTATCACCACGTGGATCTTCATGGCCGCCGGCGGTGCGGAATCGGTGGCGGTGTACGTCAACGATGTGAAAGGTGGATCGAAGTCTTTCGTTAAAGTGATCATCCTCGCCGGGATCGTGATTGGCGTGCTTTATTCGGTCACGTCGGTGCTGATCAACATCTTTATCAGCAGCAAAGAGCTGAAATACACCGGCGGCTCGGTACAGGTATTTCACGGCCTGGCGGTCTGGTTTGGCCTGCCGGAAGTGCTGATGAACCGCTTCGTCGGCCTGGTGTCCTTCACCGCGATGTTCGGCTCGCTGCTGATGTGGACCGCTACGCCGGTGAAAATTTTCTTCTCTGAAATTCCGTCCGGCATCTTTGGGAAAAAGACCGTGGCGCTGAATGAAAATGGCGTGCCGGCCCGTGCGGCGTGGATCCAGTATTTAATCGTCATTCCGCTGATGATTATTCCGACCATGGGCTCCAATACCGCCCAGGATTTAATGAACACGGTAATCAACATGACCGCCGCCGCGTCCATGCTGCCACCGCTGTTTATTATGCTGGCCTACCTCAATCTGCGTCGTAAGCTCGACCATCTGCCGCGCGATTTTAAAATGGGTTCCCGCACTACAGGCACGGTGGTGGTGTCGATGCTGATTGTGATTTTCACTATTGGCTTTATTGCCTCGACCTTCCCGACCGACGGCAATATTCTGACGATCATTTTCTATAACGTCGGCGGCATCGTTATTTTCCTCGGATTTGCCTGGTGGAAATACAGCAAATACGTCAAGGGATTAACCAAAGAACAACAACAAATTGAAGCTACACCGGCTTCAACAACATCCTCCTGATAAAGCCAGAATCTGATAATGAAAATAATACCGACTTTTTACGGGGCTCTTGCGGCCCTGTCTTTTTGCAACCCGGCGATGGCAGCAGAAGACGTTCGTCCGGCGGAACATGACGACACCCGAACGCCAGAGCTTTCCGGCACCTCATATCGGTTTTATGGTGAGCTGGGCGTCGGCGGGTATATGGATCTCGAAGGCCCGGATAAGCATAAATACAGCGATGGCACCTATATTGAAGGCGGCCTGGAAATCAAACACGGCCCATGGTTCGGCCTGATTTATGGCGAAGGCTGGACCGTGCAAGCAGATCATCAGGGTAATGCCTGGGTTCCCGACCATAGCTGGGGCGGTTTTGAAGGCGGTCTGAACCGTTTTTACGGCGGTTATCGCACCGAAGATAACACCGAAATCATGCTCAGCCTGCGTCAGGACTCGTCACTCGACGACCTGCAATGGTGGGGCGATTTCACACCTGACCTCGGTTACGTCATCCCTAACACCCGCGACATTATGTACGCCCTGAAGGTACAAAACCTGACCGGCAAACTGCGCTACAGCGTGACCGCCACGCCCGCCGGGCATCACGATGAGAGTAAAGCGTGGCTGCATTTTGGCAAATACGATCGCTATGACGATAAATACACTTATCCGGCGATGATGAACGGCTACCTGCAATATGAATTCATCGACGGCGTGACGTGGATGAACGGCCTGGAAGTGACCGACGGCACCGGGCAGTTGTTCTTAACCGGGCTGTTGTCGCCAAATCTGGCGGCCCGTGCCTGGCACCACACCGGACGGGCAATGGGTCAGGATGTGCCGGGAACCGAAACCGGCTTTATGGCCAGCGCAATGGTTGAAGCGTTGAAAGGCCTCTATTTCTCCACCGCCTGGAGCTACGCTAAACATCGCCCGGACAACGCTGCGGATGAAACCACCTCATTTATGCAGTTTGGCATCTGGTACGAATACGGCGGTGGGCGCTTTGCCACCGCCGCCGACAGCCGCTGGTACATGAAAACAGCCTCCGGCGATCCGAGCGACCAGGTTTTCCTGATGCAATACTTTTACTGGTAACAAGGGACAGACATACCATGAAACTGACCACCTCTCTCGCCCCGCTGGCCTGCGCGTTGTTGTTGAGCCTGTCGGCGCACGCGGCCACCGCCGATAACTACAAAAACGTGATTAACCGCGTCGGCGCTCCGCAGTACATGCACGATTTCGACAGCGACGATCATCAGCGCTTTAACCCGTTCTTCGACCTGGGCGCATGGCACGGGCATCTGCTGCCCGACGGCCCGGCGACAATGGGCGGGTTTCCCGGCCCGGCGCTGCTGACCGAAGAGTACATTAACTTTATGGCGACCAATTTTGACCGTCTGACGGTGTATCGCGGCGGCAAAAAAGTCGATTTCACCCTGCAGGCCTGGAGCATTCCTGGGGCATTAATGCAGACGCTGACCGCACCCGGCGTGAAAATTACGATGACGCTGCGCTTCGCCAGCCCACGGACGTCGCTGCTGGAAACGAAAATTACCAGCGATGCGCCGCTGGTGTTGCAATGGGATGGCGAACTGCTGGAAAAACTGGAAGCCAAAGAGGGGCAGCCGGTTTCCGCGAAAACCATCGATGGCACGTTCCCTGACTATCAACGCAAGCTGGTCGCCACCCGTAATGGCGTCAACGTGACGTTCGGTAAAGTCCGTTCCACCTGGGATTTACTGACCTCTGGCGACTCGCAGTATCAGGTGCATAAATCGATTCCCGTCGAAACCATTGTTGATGGTCACCGCTTTACCAGCACCGCACGGGTGAACGGTTCGACCACGCTGTGGACCACCTGGTCCCACCTGTTGACCGCCAACGATGTCAGCCATGAAAAGATGCAAATCCGCGATATTCTCGCTCGCCCGTCGCATTATATGCAGGCCTCAGAACTGCGCTGGGAAGGCTACTTACAACGCGGACTGACCAACCCGGATGCAACTGCACAGCAAACGCGCGTGGCCGTTAAAGCCATCGAGACGCTGAACGGTAACTGGCGCTCGCCGGGCGGCGCGGTGAAATACAATACGGTGACGCCATCCGTCACCGGGCGCTGGTTCTCCGGTAACCAGACCTGGCCGTGGGATACCTGGAAACAAGCCTTTGCGATGGCGCATTTCAACCCGGATATCGCCAAAGAGAACATCCGCGCGGTGTTCTCCTGGCAGGTGAAAGCCGACGATAAAGTGCGCCCGCAGGATGCGGGGTTTGTGCCTGACCTGATTGCCTGGAACCTGAGCCCGGATCGCGGAGGCGATGGCGGCAACTGGAATGAACGCAACACCAAGCCAAGCCTGGCAGCATGGTCGGTGATGGAAGTGTATAAGGTCACCAAAGACAAGGCCTGGTTGGAGGAGATGTACCCGAAACTGGTGGCCTATCACGACTGGTGGCTGCGTAACCGCGACCATAACCACAATGGCGTGCCAGAGTACGGCGCGACGCGTGATAAGGCGCATAACACCGAAGGCGGCGAGATGCTGTTTACGGTGAAAACGGGCGATAAAGAACAGACCCTTTCCGGGCTGAAGAATTACGCCAGCACCGTCAGCAAAGGCCAATACGACAGCCTGGAAATTCCGGCGCAGGTGGCGGCGTCGTGGGAATCCGGGCGTGATGATGCGGCGGTGTTTGGCTTTATCGATAAAGACCAACTCGACAAATACATCAAAAATGGCGGCAAGCGCAGTGACTGGACAGTCAACTTCGCTGAAAACCGGGCTACAGATGGCACGCTGCTGGGCTATTCGCTACTCCAGGAGTCGGTCGATCAGGCGAGCTACATGTACAGCGACAACCATTATCTGGCCGAAATGGCGACCCTCCTCGGCAAAAATGAGGCGGCAGCCCATTACAGCCAACTGGCGGATAAGCTCGCGACCTATATCAATACCTGCATGTTCGATGCCAAAACAGGTTTCTATTACGACATTCGCATTGAAGACAAGCCGTTAGCCAACAGCTGCGCGGGCAAACCGATCGTCGAGCGCGGCAAAGGCCCGGAAGGCTGGTCACCGTTGTTTAACGGTGCCGCAACGCAGGACCACGCCGATGCGGTGGTGGCGGTCATGCTCGACCCGAAAGCGTTCAACACCTTTGTGCCGTTGGGTACAGCGGCGTTAACCAGCCCGGCGTTTGGCGCAGATATTTACTGGCGCGGGCGCGTGTGGGTCGATCAGTTTTGGTTTGGTCTCAAAGGCATGGAGCGATATGGCCATCGCGACGCGGCGCTGAAACTGGCAGACACCTTCTTCCAGCACGCCAAAGGGCTGACCAGCGACGGGCCGATTCAGGAGAACTACAACCCGTTGACCGGGGCGCAACAGGGCGCGCCAAATTTCTCGTGGAGCGCCGCGCATTTGTATATGTTGTATAACGATTTCTTCAGAAAACAGTAATCTTTATCGCCCGGCGGCGCTGCTCCACCGGGCCTACGACGCGCTCTGTTGTAGGCCGGTAAGCGTTCGCGCCAGCGGGCGTCTCGTTTTTAGCGCGCGACCTTTTCGACTTCCCAACGTGGCGCTTTCATATCTGCCGCGAACATCCACACCAGTTCGCACAATAATCCTCGCAATGATTTTTCCGTTTCGGGCAGCAGCGTTTGCTGACAAAGCACCTGGGTCAGCGTCTGGCTGTATTCACACAGTAATTCAGGGTCTGGTTCGAAAAATTGTTGTGGCTCAGGCAGCGTCTCGACGGTCAAACTGTCAATCAGGTGTGGAGGAATCGGGCCATTCAACGTCGGGGCAAGTAATGCCAGACAGGCGCTGAGTCGGCCTAATAGCGCCATTTTATAGATGTCATCGTCGTCGCATTCAATCAGGGTTTCCGCAAAGCGATCGCAGATATCAGCCAGATCGAGAAAGTCTGTTGCGGCGCTAAAGGGAAGTGTCAGTAAATCGCAGTCGGAATTGAGGATTGTCGCCATAAGGGCAGCCTCCAGTGTGTGGTATTTGAATACCGCCAACGGAGAGGTCAATCTCACGGGTGGCGGAACCGGACGGGGTTGACCTTACCGACCACACTGACATCGGCGCGTCTTGCGACGCCCCCGCCCGGTCCGCCATTGTAGCGTAGCCGTGCGCACGACACAAAAAAGCGCGGACGCGCAATTGTGTCGCCAGTGTGTGTTTTCAGGAGGTCAATCCCGTCACCTGATTTTGCAGGTGCCGGAGAAGAATACGTCGATAGCCTGACGGCGACAAGGGGTATTGCTTGAAGTAACCTCTCATTATCGAGTGAAATTGCTTTTGGCTAGTTACATCATTTAAATCAATGCATTGCACGTTTTTATATGTCTGATGTATTACCTGGGACGACGGAAGGGTTTCAGAAATAATTGATATCGGGATGAGCGTGTTTTTAAGATTAGAAGAGGCAGTGTACATACGTGGGCATCGTCCGCTGTGAGCGAGGAAAAGACGTTGGCTGTTCTGCTAGCAACTGTAACTGCATGAATTGAGGAAACATGATCAATGGGGAGGAGGTCACAGCGTGCGTACCTTGATTAAGCGCAGCCAAACCGATAAGGCACCGGGGGCGCATTTGGGGAAATTATCAAGGTTTGTTTTATTAATGATTTGTTGGGAGAACTTACAATTAAAAGAGGGGAGTAATCTTAAAAGTCCTGACCCTTATAGCCAGGACTTTTAAGGTACTACAGACTTCAGATTTAACATTAATCGACTTAATAAATGATACTGCTATTTATACTGCTTTCAAATGTACCCGTTTACTACAGATAATATTAGGCATCAATACTAAAAACCCTCCCTCTATTTATCTCGTTATACACCTGCCTGCGCTTAAAAAACTAAGCGTGGCAACTTAAACAAGTACATTCCCCATCGCGACATATACTATTTGATGCGTTGCCCGTTGCTGATACGGTTACCATAAACAAACGAAACCGTCAGCATCAACTAAAAAAACAAAGCCTTACATCGTCGCGCTAACACTACCATTTTGCGAACCAGCACAATAACTACAAGGCCTGATAGCAAACTACACCCCAAACAACAAACTTCGTGGCCTGTAATGCAAAATGGCTTCCCCAGAACTTCTTTCTACTCACTAACTTACTAACCACTTCATTGTGCTGCTAAGTACCAATCTACTCATTTGAGAGTTGAGGTCAATACTGTTTTTTAAAACATGTTTTTATTTACAGCGATAATGACTGTGCTAATGACCTGCTCCTAAATATTTAATACACAGTGGTGCTACCAATGTCCGCTTCTGACACACAGTTGCCGTAGTGGAGAGCGAGGGGCAGCTTTGAGCGAGAAGCGGTCGTTATGTTTGGAATAGAGACAACATGGCTGAGTCAGGATTTCTAGGCAGGCTCATAGTGAAGAGGTGAACATGATTTTTTTAAAATGTTGCATATTCATATAGATGAAGGATATTTTGTAGAAAATACTCACAAAAGATCAAACCAATGCAAGTTTTTGATAAAAATGGTATGGAACTGAACGCCGAGTGCCTGGTAGGTGAAGAAGATGGGGTATATGGCCTGATACTTGAGTCCTGGGGACCGGCACATAGAAACAAAGATTATAATGTTGCCCTCGATTATATCATTGAACGACTTATTGATTCCGGGGTAGACAAAGTCGTTGTGTATTTGGCCTCATCACCAATCAGAAGACATATACCATCTATAGCTGAAAGAAAAATACATCCTGATGAGTATTTTTCTTTAGTGGGAAACCACCCTTCCGATATTCGCCAAGAAATGTGTAGGTATCAGACTCATTTCAGCAATACTGGTAAAAAAGATTCACCATCAGGGAACAGAACCAAGCGAGTAATGATAAATGTTCCTGGTGTCAACAGTGCTGAATTTTGGAAACCTATCATATATGGAGACACATCAGTGCTTTTCGAGCCTACTGATGATGAGAGTGTTCTAAGTAAAAGGGTCAGTAGGCTAATAAAGATTCCTTTGAACGAGCCCGAGGGATATAAAACACCTGGAACATTAGAAAGAGTTCAGAAGGTTTATATTCGGGATCCTGCTGTTAAAGCTTGGGTATTGCAAAAGAGTAAGGGCGTTTGTGAAAGATGTGGTGAAAATGCACCGTTCTTAATAAATGGCGATACCCCATACCTCGAAGTGCATCATGTGATACCGCTTTCTTTATCTGGTTCTGACACCATAAGCAATTGTGTTGCACTATGCCCAAATTGCCATCGGGCATTGCATTACAGCCAAAATTCGGAAGAGCTGATTGAGGTACTTTATATAAACATAAAAAGGTTGCAAAGATGAGTGTTTCGTTTTGCTGGGATACTTATAGGTGAACAACGTCCCCTCCTGACACACAGCAGACATTCTAAAGGGGCAAAACATCGGCTTTGAGCGGAACAGCATCATTCCCATAACCATCCGCTGGCATCATTTCTTTCCCGCTGTTTCCCTTTACGCCCAATAAGCCATTCTTTACATGCAACACCACTGACATAACCGGTCATTTTCCCTGTTTGCCGATAATTCTGTGGCATGGAATGAAGGGGGTTATTCGATTTACTCCATTTGCCGCAGTCCCCACACGTATTTTCTCGTGGAGCGCAGCGTATTTGTCGATGTTGTATAACGTGAACAATCACCCTTGTCGCACGGTGGTGCTGCGCTTACCAGACCTACAACGCACTCTGTTCCAGGCCCGGCAAGCAACGCGCTGCCGGGCGTCATACCTCCGGCAGCAACCCGACAAAAATGCGTTTTTTGCGCGGCTCCGACATCATCTCGTCAAGCTTTTCCACACACGCCAGATAGTGCGGGGTCTTCTTGTGTGCCAGCACCGCCGCGTCGTCCTTATACGCTTCGTAGATATAAAACCGCGTGGCGACGTCCGGGTCCTGCAACACATCAAAGCGCAGATTTCCCGGTTCGGTCAGCGCCCCTTCGTGGTTGGCGCGAAACACGTCGAGAAACGCATCCACCTTTTCCGGTTTGATGTTGATCTCCACCAGCGTCACATTCATGGCTGCTCTCCTTGTTTCTCTTCCTGCCAGTACTGATACGCCTCACGGGCGTTCATGTTCTCATGCACCACTTTTTTCACCGCTTTGAGCATCGCCAGCGGCGCGCTGGACTGGAAGATATTGCGCCCCATATCCACGCCAGATGCGCCCTGGTCAATCGCCCGCCAGCACATATCCAGCGCGTCGTCTTCGGGCAGTTTTTTGCCGCCCGCAATCACAATCGGCACCGGGCAACTGGCGGTGACTTTTTCAAAGCCCTCTTCCACGAAGTACGTTTTGACGAAGGTCGCGCCCATTTCTGCCGCAATTCGGCTGGCAAGCGAGAAGTAACGCGCGTCGCGGGTCATCTCTTTCCCGACGCCGGTGACGGCCAGCACCGGCATCCCGTAACGGTTACCCGCGTCCACCAGCTTGATGATGTTGCTGATCGACTGATGCTCGTATTCGCTGCCGATATACACCTGTGCCGCCACGGCCGCGACGTTAAGCCGCAGCGCATCTTCCATCGCCACCGCCACGCACTCGTTCGACAGTTCGCTTAAGATAGAGTTACCGCCAGACGCTCGCAGCACCACCGGTTTGTTGGTCGCCGCTGGCACCTGACTGCGTAAAATGCCCCGGGTGCACATCAGCACATCGGTTTCACCAAACAGCGGCGCAATCGACAAATCTATCCGCTCCAGTCCGGTGGTCGGCCCCTGAAAATAGCCATGGTCAAACGCCAGCATCACCGTGCGGTTGCTGTGCGGATTAAATATCCGCGCCAGCCGCGACTGCATACCCCAATCCAGCGAACCGCAGCCTTTCAGGGCATAAACCGTATTCTTCTGCGGACGGTCGAGCCCGAAATCTTTCCCGTCTTTGATATCGTCTAAATCAGCCATTTGTCCCTCCCTCAGAAATCGTATTTGCCAATGTTCTCTTTGGTGAACACCACGCGCTCTGGCAGCAGCACGATACCGTTACCCTTCGCCTCATACTGGTATCCCTGCACGCTGTTCGGCTCGACTTTCAGGTCGCCAATGCCTTTTACCGCCACGCTGTCGCCCACGTTCAAATCGCCTTTTTTCAGCAGATGATTGGCGACGTTAACCGCAATATTGCCCTGTTCAACCACATCCCACAGGCCAAAGGCTTTCACCGTGCCGCGCTCGACGTACGGCCGCATCACGTTCGGGGTGCTGAAGCCGACAATCGCCACGCCCTGACGCTTGAGGTTTTCCGCCGCCTGGGCCGCAGCCGGCAGCGCATTAGCGTCCGGGGCAATGATCGCATCCAGATCCGGATACGCCTTCAGAATACCTTCGGCGGTTTGCAGTGATTTGGTGGCATCGTTATAACCAAACTGGGTCGTAACCACTTGCCATTGCGGATGGTCTTTGGCGATTTTGGCCTTCGCCTCTTTCACCCACTGGTTCTGATCGGTGACGGTTGGGCTGGAATAGAAGAACGCCACTTTGGCATTCGGTTTGGTGACTTGTTTTCCAGCCATATCCACCAGCAGGCCGCCGAGCTGTTCCGGCGTGCCCTGGTTGATGTAAATGCTGCGGCATTCCGGCTTGGTGTCGGAATCCCAGGTCAGCACTTTGACGCCGCGCTGCATCGCACGTTTCAGCGCCGGGCATAAACCGTCCGGCGAGACTGCGGAAACGATAATCGCGTTGTAGCCCTGGTTAACGAAGTTATTGATAAGCTGCACCTGGCCAGAGACGCTCGGCTCCGTTGGGCCATCGTAGGTGACGTCTACGCCGAGCTGTTTGCCCGCCTCTTTTGCGCCATTACCGCCGCTGGTGAAGAAACCGACGCCCACCAGTTTCGGGATAAACGCAATTCTGTCCGCTGCCTGTACGACAGCCACGCTCATTGCCAGCGCCAGGGCGCTCACCTGCACACACCGTTTTGCTTTCATCTCATGCTCCGATTGATTTGCGCGAAACAAGCCGACGCCACACCGTGCGCACCCCTTCACGATGCAGACTCAGCGAACGTCCCATGACTACGACAACCAGCAGCGCCCCCGAGAGCGCGCTCGACACCTGGTTGGGAATACCGACCATCTGTAAACCTTGTTGCAGATACCCCACCAGCAGCGCCGCCAGGGCTGTACCGATAACCGAACCGGAGCCGCCATAAATATTGGCCCCGCCGAGCACCGCTGCCGTCAGCGCCGGCATCAGTAAATCGCGGCCCAAATCCGAACGGGCCGAGCCGAAATAAGACACCAGTACCAGCGCCGCAATGGCTGACGCCAGCCCGACCAGACCGTACAACACGTACGGCATCCCGTTGACTGAGAGCGCCGCATAGCGTGCCGCGCGCGGGTTCTGCCCGAGTAAAAAGAGATGACGCCCGAAGCGCCCGCGATGGGCGAGCAGCCAGAAGAAAAAGGTGATGACGATAAACAGCACCAGCGGGATGGGCAGGCCAAACAGCGTCAGGTTAGCGAAAGCGGTGAAGCTATCCGGGAAGCCACCGATGCCTTCATAGCCCGTCGCACCTGCCATGCCGGAAAGCAGCAGCGCCGCACCGCCGTAGAGATACAGGGTGCCGAGCGTGATAACCAACGGGCTAATGCCGGTGTAATGAATCAGCGCCGCATTCACCAGGCCACACAGCACACCGAGCAGCAACGTCAGTGGAATGGCGACGCTCATTGGCCAACCCGCCTGCATCATCACGCCCAGCGCGATGGCGCACAGGCCGATGGTCGAGCCGAGTGAAATATCAATCCCGCCGCTGATGATCACCAACGTCAGCGGCAGCGCCACAATGCCGATGCAGATGAAATCGCTGGTGCTGAACAGCAGCATATTCACATCGAGCATTCGCGGGTTCAGCAATCCGAACAGGCCTATCTCCAGCACCAGCAAAATCAGCAGCGCGCTTTCCCAGTTGAGCTTCATTTACGCCACCTCTTTGTTTTTACGTTTCGGAAAGGAGGCGACGTTCTTTCCTCCTTTGTTGCCCGGCTGGAAACGGCTGTATTTGAGCGCGCGCTGATGGCGAGTCAGCGCCTGACGAAGACGTCCATCGAGCACTAGCACCCCCAACAGCACCATTCCGGCGATGAAGTCGTTCCACCAGGCCGGGAGCCTGAACAGCACCAGCACGGTATCGATTTGAGTCAGAAAAAAGGCACCGAGGAATGCGCCGAGCAGCGTGCCGGTACCGCCCAGCAGCGACACCCCGCCCAGCACACAGGCGGCGATGGCTTTCATCTCCAGTCCACTGCCGGTCTGGTTCGGCACGAAGCCAATCTGCGCGGCAAAAATAATCCCGCCGCAGGCGGCAAGCATCCCGTTGAAGGTGAAGGCCAGCATTCGGGTGCGGTTGACGCCAACCCCGAGCTGGCGTGCGGCGGCGAGGTTATCGCCCACCGCGTAGAAATCACGCCCGAATGTCGTGCGCGCCAGCAGCCATGCGCCCGCCAGCAATATCACCAGCACCAGCCAGCCGAGCGGCGACACACCAACGAACGTCGGTTCAGAGAGGGATTTCAGGCTGTCCGGTAGCCCTTCAATCCACTTCCCGCCGGTCCACAGCAGCATAATGCCGCGATACAGCCCGAGCGTGCCGAGCGTCGCGACGATCGCTGGAATACGCAACCCGACCACCAGCAAACCGTTGAACGCCCCGGCCAGCGCGCCAATCGCCAGTGCGAACGCAATCGCGACCGGCAAACCGTAGCCGCTATTGAGCGCCACGCCGACCGCAATCGCGCTCAGCCCGACGGTCGATCCCACGGAGACATCAATGTTACGTGTGAGCATCACCAGCGCCGCACCGATCGCCAACAGGCATAGGATCTGCGCACTGGAAAAGATCATCGCCAGAGTCTGCAGGCTAAAGTAGGACGGATTGAGCACCACCAGCACCGCAAACAGCGCCAGAATGGCGAGGAACGCGCTCAGCTCGCGGTTTTTCAGCAACGTTTTCATACCTGCCCTCCGAACGCTAAGGTCATCATTCGATCGACGCTGACCGCCTGTTTGTTCAGTTCCCCGCTCATTCGCCCTTGATGCATCACCAGCACCCTGTCGGCAAGGCCCGGGAATTCATCCAGATCGCTGGAGATCATCAGCACCGCGACGTTTTGTGCCGCCACGCTTTTCAGCAATTGGTAGATGTCGGCCCTGGCGGAAACGTCCACGCCACGCGTTGGCTCATCGACAATCAGCAGCAGAGGGTTAGCTTCCAGACAGCGCGCCAGCAAGACCTTTTGCTGATTACCGCCAGAAAGCGTGCGCACCGGCTGATCCGCGTGGTTGAGTTTGATCCCCAGCGCCCGGTGATAGCGCTCCACCACTGCCGCCTCCCGTTTTCTCTCCTGCCACAGCGAGGGCTGATTGAACATCACCGTGTTCCAGCGCACCGGCGCATCAAGAAACAGCCCGGACACCTGCCGGTCTTCCGGCAGATACACCAGCCCGCTCGCCAGCCGCGCACCGGTGCTGTCCTTGCTGATTTCGCGATTTTCCAGCCACACGCGCCCGGCCCTGACGGGGCGCAGACCGTACAGCGTTTCGGCAAATTCGGTACGTCCGGACCCCACCAGCCCCGCAAGACCTAAGATCTCCCCGGCGCGGATCTCAAGACTCAGATCGATAAACCCTTCGCCGGTCAGATCCTCAACGCGAAGCACCGGAAAATCCTGAGGCTGGGTACGGCGATTGCCCGGTAGCGCCAGCCACAGCTTTTGCGTATCGCTCAGGGCGTTATCCCGACTGGCGGGCGTCATTGCGGCGATCAGCTCGCCGTCGGTGTGATCCGCGGTGTCACCACTCAACACGATGGCACCGTCGCGCATCACCGAGACGTGGCTGGCTAGCGCGCGGATCTCCGGCAACTTATGAGAGATAAAGACGATCCCGACGTCGAGCGCCTGCAAAGATCGCACCTGACGGAATAATCGTTCCGTTTCGCCAGGCGTTAGTGAAGCGGTGGGTTCGTCGAGGATCAGGATCTGCGCGTCACGCATCAGTCCCCGTAAGATCTCCACCATTTGTTGATCCGCCACTTCCAGAGTGCTGGCCGCCGCCTGCAGGTTTATCTGGCAGTTCAGCTGCTGCAATTTTTCCGTTAGCCGGGTTTCGGTATCCGGTTTGCGCGGCAGGCGAAAAAGGATGTTTTCCTGCACCGTTAAGTTGGGAAACAGCATCGGCTCCTGCGGCACCAGGTAAATGCCAAGCTGGTGCGCCTGGCCCGGTTTCAGGCGTGCAAAAGGTTTGCCGTTTATCCGAAGTTCACCGTCATCTGGCGTTTCCACCCCGGCAACTATCTTCATCAGCGTCGATTTCCCAGCCCCGTTGCCGCCCATCAGCGCATGCACCTGGCCGGAAAAGAGCGTGAAATCAATGCCCTTTAGCACGGCGACGCCGGAAAACTGCTTGCGTATGTTGCGGGCTTCAATCAGTGGCTTCATCATTACGCCTCGGTTGAACAAATGATTTTTTAAATTAATAATGTTCAAAAGCGTAGACCGTGAACTATATTTACAACCGTGCAAGGATCACAGTTTTGGCCTTTGGATCGCTTAGCACAGGCTGTAAGTAAAGAAAGATCGGTTTTGCCAGTGGCTTCACATTTTCAGTCCGCGCAACTGCGAACATATGATCTAGATTTTTATAAGAGTTCAATTTATGAGCGAAAAACGCATTACGGAAGAGAGCCGTTACGCTGGTCTGGCGCTGGCGGAAGAAGAACTGGTGGCGCGAGTGGCCTGGTGTTATTACCACGACGGCCTGACCCAGAACGATATTGGCGAGCGGCTCGGGCTGCCGCGACTGAAGATTTCACGGCTGTTGGAAAAAGGCCGCCAGTCAGGGGTTATCCGCGTGCAGATCAACTCCCGCTACGAAGGCTGTCTGGCGCTGGAAACTGAGCTTCAAAAACGCTTTAGCCTGAAAATGACCCGGGTTCTGCCCGCACTGAATACCTCGCCGATGAACGTGCGGCTGGGCATTGGCGCAGCCCAGTCGCTGATGGGCGTACTCGAACCCGGCCAACTGCTGGCGGTGGGGTTTGGTGAAGCGACCATGAGCTGCATTCAGCATCTGAGCGGGTTTATAGGCTCGCAGCAAATCCGTCTGGTGACGCTGTCCGGCGGCGTCGGGCCGTATATGACCGGCATCGGCCAGCTGGATGCGGCGTGCAGCGTGAGCATGATCCCGGCACCGCTACGCGTTTCCTCGCCAGAAGTGGCGGAGATCCTGCGTCGTGAGTCCAGCGTGCGCGATGTGATCCTCGCGGCGAGTGCTGCCGATGCTGCCGTGGTCGGTATCGGCGCTATCGATCAGCGACGGGATGCGACGATCCTACGCTCCGGCTACATCAGCGAGGGCGAACAGCTGATGTACGCGCGCAAAGGCGCGGTCGGCGACATTCTGGGCTATTTCCTGCAAGCGGATGGCGAACGGGTGGAAGGACTGGAAATCCACCGCGAACTGCTTGGCGTGACCCTCGATGAACTGGCGCAGTTGCCGACCATCGTCGGTGTCGCCGGGGGAGAAGAAAAAGCGCAGGCCATTTACGCGGCCCTCATCGGTAAGCGGATTAATGGCCTGGTAACGGAAGAGACAACAGCACGCGCGGTGCTGTCGCTGGCGGGATAACCGCCGCGCGCCGCGCGATAACAGCGAGGCGCACGTCATGAGTTACCTTTTAGCGTTGGACGCAGGGACCGGCAGCATCCGGGCGGTGATTTTCGACCTGGCTGGCCGTCAGATTGCCGTCGGTCAGGCAGAATGGAAACACCTGAGCGTGGAAAACGTCCCCGGCTCGATGGAGTTTGACCTCAACACCAACTGGCAGCTCGCCTGTCAGTGCATCCGTCAGGCACTGGAAAATGCCCATCTGAGCGCCGCCGATATTCAGTCCGTCGCCTGCTGTTCCATGCGCGAAGGGATCGTGCTGTACGACCGCAATGGTGACGCCATTTGGGCCTGCGCCAACGTCGACGCGCGCGCCAGCCGCGAAGTCTCTGAGCTGAAAGAAATCCACGATTACCGTTTTGAATCCGAAGTGTATGACGTCTCCGGCCAGACGCTGGCGCTTTCCGCGATGCCGCGCCTGTTGTGGCTCGCCCATCATCGCCCGGATATTTATCGCAATGCCGCCACCATCACCATGATCAGCGATTGGCTAGCGGCGAAGCTTTCCGGCGAGCTAGCGGTCGATCCATCTAACGCAGGCACCACCGGGATGCTCGATTTATTCAGCCGTGACTGGCGACCGGCGCTGCTGGACATGGCCGGGCTACGGGCCGACATTCTCTCCCCGGTGAAAGAAACCGGTAGCGTGCTGGGGGCCGTCACCCAACAGGCAGCGCAGCAATGCGGCCTGCGCATCGGTACGCCGGTGGTCATGGGCGGCGGCGACGTGCAGCTGGGCTGTTTAGGATTAGGCGTGGTACGCCCCGGCCAAACCGCGATACTCGGCGGTACGTTCTGGCAGCAGGTGGTCAATCTGCCGGAGGTGCGCACCGACCCGGAGATGAATATTCGCGTTAATCCACACGTGATCCCCGGCATGGTGCAGGCCGAGTCGATTAGCTTCTTCACTGGGCTGACGATGCGCTGGTTCCGCGACGCGTTTTGCGCCGAAGAAAAGCTGATTGCTGAACGACTCGGCACCGACACCTACACCCTGCTGGAAGAGATGGCAAACCGCGTACCGGCAGGCTCCCACGGCGTGATGCCGATCTTCTCCGATGCGATGCATTTCAAACAGTGGTATCACGCCGCCCCGTCGTTTATTAACCTCTCCATCGATCCAGAAAAATGCAATAAAGCCACTCTGTTCAGGGCATTAGAAGAAAATGCGGCGATAGTCTCGGCCTGCAACCTGGCGCAGATTTCGCAATTTTCCGGCGTCACTTTCGACAGTCTGGTATTCGCGGGCGGCGGCTCGAAAGGCGCGTTGTGGAGCCAGATTTTAAGCGATGTTACCGGACTGCCAGTGCGTGTGCCGGAGGTCAAAGAAGCCACCGCGCTGGGCTGCGCGATTGCCGCCGGAACCGGTGCGGGATTGTACCCCGACATGGCGAGCGCGGGCGAAAAGCTGGTCAGCTGGAGCCGGGTCTTTACCCCGAACCGCGCCCATCGCGAGCTGTACGATGGCATGAAAGAAAAATGGCAGGCGGTGTATGCCGACCAACTTGGCCTTGTCGACAGTGGATTGACCACCTCAATGTGGCAGGCGCCTGGGCTTGGGAAGCGCGCGCCGTCAGCCTGATGCCCAGGCGCACCTCCCCTCTTCTTTCACACCGAGGGGAAATGCAGCCGCAGAGAAAAGCCGTCTCTTTGTATCGCAATGTATCTCCCCTCTGGCGGTATACACACGCATGCAAAATTCGCGGTTTTGAACACAAGCCCTATACATCCTTATGATGAGATAGCTCCGTCAACCTAAACACCTGCGGAGCTACAATCATGTTTAACACATTCACACTGTCATCACTGGTTGCTGTCCTTTCACTCTCCACCGTTGCGGCCTGCCAGGCTGAAGCCGCCCCTTTCGATTTTAATCATCAACAACACATCGACGCGGGCGTACTGAACGTCGGGTATGTCGATATCGGCCCTAAAAACGGTCAGCCGGTTATTCTGCTTCACGGCTGGCCCTATGACGCGCACAGCTTTGCCAACGTGGCCCCTGAACTGGCACGCAAGGGTTACCGGGTTATCGTGCCGGATCTTCGCGGTTTTGGCTCCACCCGGTTTATCTCAGCCCAGACGCCGCGTAACGGACAACCTTCAGCATTGGCGAAAGATGTCATTGATTTGATGGATGCGTTGAATATCAAACAGGCGGTATTCGCAGGCTATGACTGGGGCGCACGCACGGCGGATATCGTCGCCGCACTGTGGCCGCAGCGGGTAAAAGCGCTGGTATCCGTCAGTGGCTATCTGATAAGTAGCCAGCAGTTGGGTGAAAAACCCCTGCCGCCGAAAGCGGAACAACAGTGGTGGTATCAGTTCTACTTTGCGACCCCTCGCGGTGCGGCGGGCTATGCGCAAAACACCCACGACTTCGCAAAACTCATCTGGCAGCAGGCTTCACCAGGCTGGAAATTCAGCGATGCCACCTTTAACGTGAGTGCTAAATCGCTGGATAACCCCGACCACGTTGCGGTCACGCTTAGCAATTACCGTTGGCGTCAGGGCCTGGAAAAAGGCGAGGCCAAATATGACGTCTATGAGCAAAAACTGACGAAACTACCCGTAATCAGCGTCCCGGCCATCACCATCGAAGGTGATGAAAATGGCGCGCCGCATCCCGACCCCAAAGCCTACGCAGCAAAATTCACCGGCAAGTATCAACATCTGACCTTCACGGGCAACATCGGCCATAACCCGCCGCAGGAAGCCCCGCAGGAATTTGCCAACGCCGTGGTCAACGCCGATGCGCTGGCTCGTTAAAAGCAGCTATGCTTTTTCCGGGACTTCTTTTCACTGTCAGGAGCTTCGGGTGGATCACATTGACACTATTCTGGTGGTCGACGATGACCGCGATATTCGCGAACTGGTTGTCGACTACCTTCTGAAATCCGGCTATCGCGCCAGCGGAGCTGCGAATGGGAAAGAGATGCGCGCCGTGCTGGATAAACAGCCTATCGACCTGGTGGTGCTGGATGTGATGATGCCCGGAGACGACGGCCTGACCCTGTGCCGCCAGCTTCGGAGTAGCGAATTTAAGGATTTACCGATTCTGATGCTGACGGCCCGTAATGACGATACCGACCGCATACTTGGCCTGGAAATGGGCGCCGATGATTACGTTGTCAAACCGTTCGTCGCCCGCGAACTGCTGGCGCGTATTAAGGCGATTCTGCGCCGCTTTCGTACCCTTCCTCCCAATTTACAAGTGACCGACGCCGGGCGGCTGATTGCCTTTGGCGACTGGGAACTGGATACCGTCACCCGTCAGCTGATCGACAATGATGGCACTATCGTGGCGCTGAGCGGCGCGGAATATCGACTTCTGAGGGTATTTGTCGATCACCCTCAAAAGGTGCTGACACGTGATCAACTGTTGAATTTGACGCAGGGTCGCGATGCTGAACTGTTTGAACGTTCAATCGATTTACTCATCAGCCGGGTACGTCAGCGTCTCAACGATGATGCCCGCACGCCCGCGTACATCAAAACCGTGCGCAGTGAAGGCTATGTGCTGGCAATGCCTGTCACGATTAAAGAGCCGCACGAGTGAAACTGTGGCCCCAGTCCTTACGAGCCCGGCTGAGCCTGGTGGTGCTGGCGGGATTGCTTCTTGCGAACGGCTTAAGTCTTTCACTGGTGATGCTCGAACGGACCAACAGCGTGCGCAATGTGATGCTGGGTAATCTGGAATATGATGTCGCCACCAGTGTGGCCATTCTTGACCGCCTCCCTGCGCAGGAACGCGCGGCGTGGCTGCCCAAGCTGGCACGGGGTAACTACCGTTATCTGCTCGGCGCTGGCGAACCGGGAGTTGTCCCCACGGATAAACGCTCGCGGGACGCGATACGTTCGCTTACCGCCACGCTGGCAGGGCAATATCCGCTCTCTTTCACCGCCGTTCCCGGCCCAATTTCGCATATTCAGGCGCACATTACGCTGCACGACGGTGCGCCGTTAACGCTGGATCTCATCCCGCATATGCCGCCCGTGGCCCGCTGGCTGCCCGTTGTGTTGATTATCCAGCTGATGCTGATGCTGCTTTGCGCCTGGCTGGCGGTACGGACGGTTATTCAGCCGTTTACACGTTTCACCCGCGCGGTAGATACCCTGCAACCCGCTGCTGGTCAGGCGCACATGTTACCTGAGCAAGGCCCGACAGAAGTGCAGCAGGCCGCGCGGGCCTTTAACGCGATGCAGGACAGAATCCAGGGGCATTTAAAAGAACGCGCGCAGATCCTCGCGGCCATTTCCCATGATTTGCAAACGCCGATTACCCGCATGAAGCTGCGGGTGGAAATGGCCGATGATGCCGCATTGAGTGAAAAACTGATGCAGGATCTCAATACCATGACGCAACTGGTGCGCGAAGGTATTGCCTACGCCCGCTCTTCAGACAGGCTCGAAGAACCTCTCCAGCGTATTGCGCTCCCCGCTTTTCTCGACAGTCTGGTGTGCGATTACACCGATGTCGGCCATCCTGTGACGTTTCAAAGCCCCGTGCTTTCGTTGATATTGTCCACCCGCCCGCAGGCCCTGCGTCGGGTAATGACCAATTTAATCGACAATGCGCTGAAATATGGCAGCAGTGCAGAGGTCTCCCTCACACAGTCCGCACCTCATGGCGTGCAAATTGCCGTGTGCGATAACGGGCAAGGCATTCCCGAAGCCGAGCTGAATGCGGTGTTGCAGCCTTTTTATCGGATTGAAAACTCGCGTAACCGCACCACTGGCGGCACCGGGCTAGGGCTGGCGATTGCCGCACAACTGGTTGTGCAATTAGAAGGAAGGCTGACCCTGGAAAATCGTCCGGCGGGAGGCTTGAGGGTCTGCATTGCTCTGCCTCTGACAGAGAGATAGCCGAGAATTTGACTCCCATCACAATCACCGCACGCGCCTTTTCCCTTTTCCGCTGTCAGCGCTAGATTAGTAACTCATCCGACCACATAACAATAATTTTACATCTGGACGCGCGATTATGAGCCACTACCCATCGTTATTCGCCCCGCTCGATCTGGGCTTTACCACGCTGAAAAACCGCGTCCTGATGGGCTCGATGCACACAGGGCTGGAAGAACGTCCGGACGGAACTGAACGGTTGGCGGCCTTTTATGCCGAGCGCGCCCGTCATGGCGTGGCGCTGATTGTTACCGGCGGTGTGGCCCCTGCACTTTCCGGTGTGGGCATGGAAGGCGGCGCGGTGCTAAACGATGCAAACCAGCTAGCACATCATCGCCCTGTTACCGATGCGGTACACAGAGAAGGCGGCAAAATCGCGCTGCAAATTTTGCATACCGGTCGCTACAGCTATCAGCCGCGCCCGGTGGCACCATCAGCCCTTCAGGCGCCGATTAACCGCTTCAAACCTCACGCGCTGACGCATGACGAAATCCTGGTGCTGATTGACGACTTCGCGCAATGTGCGCTGTTGGCGCGGGAAGCCGGTTATGACGGCGTGGAAGTGATGGGTTCGGAAGGCTACTTAATTAATGAATTTCTTGCCGCCCGCACCAACCAGCGCGACGACCAGTGGGGCGGAGACTGGACCCGACGCATGCGCTTTGCTGTGGAAGTGGTGCGTGCCGTGCGCGAACGCGTGGGCGATGAATTCATCATTATCTATCGCCTGTCGATGCTCGATTTAGTAGAAGGCGGCGGTAATTTTGACGAAACCGTCGAGCTGGCGCAGGCCATCGAAGCGGCTGGCGCGACGATCATCAACACCGGGATCGGCTGGCACGAAGCGCGGATCCCGACCATTGCCACACCGGTTCCACGTGGGGCATTCAGCTGGGTGACACGCAAACTGAAAGACAAGGTGTCGATCCCACTTATCACCACCAACCGCATTAACGATCCGCAGGTCGCAGAAGACATTCTGAACCGTGGAGATGCCGATATGGTGTCGATGGCTCGGCCATTCCTTGCCGATGCCGAACTGCTTTCGAAAGCGCAAAGTGGCCGGGCGGATGAGATCAACACCTGTATCGGCTGCAATCAGGCCTGCCTCGATCAGATTTTTGTCGGCAAAGTGACCTCCTGCCTCGTGAATCCACGCGCCTGCCATGAAACGCAGATGCCGATCGTCGAGACAGTGGCGAAAAAGAATCTGGCCGTCGTCGGGGCCGGGCCAGCTGGCCTGGCGTTCGCCGTTAACGCCGCCGCACGCGGGCATAGCGTTACATTATTTGACGCCGCGGGGGAAATCGGCGGCCAGTTCAACATTGCGAAACAGATCCCCGGCAAAGAGGAGTTTTTTGAAACGCTGCGCTATTACCGTCGGATGATCGAGTTGCACGGCGTGAAGCTGGAACTCAACCGCTTTGTCGGCGCAGCAGATCTCGCTGACTTCGACGAAACCATTCTCGCGACCGGCATAGAACCGCGTATGCCCGCGATCGCAGGCGTTGATCATCCTAAAGTGCTGAACTATCTCGACGTGCTACGGGACAAAACTCCCGTAGGGAAGCGCGTGGCGATTATTGGCTGCGGCGGCATCGGCTTTGATACTGCGATGTATTTAAGCCAGCCCGGCGAAGCCACCAGCCAGAATATCGCCGAGTTCTGCGTGGAATGGGGGATCGACACCAGCCTGCAGATGAACGGCGGTTTACGCCCGGAAGGGCCGCAGCTGCATAAAAGCCCGCGACAAATTGTGATGCTGCAACGTAAAGCCAGTAAGCCTGGCGAAGGGCTTGGCAAAACCACCGGCTGGATCCATCGCACCACCCTGCTCGCCCGCGGCGTGAAAATGTTCCCGGCGGTGAGTTATGAAAAGATCGACGATAACGGATTACATGTGACGATCGGCGGTGAACCGCAGCTGCTGGCGGTGGATCATGTGATTCTTTGCGCCGGGCAAGATCCGCGTCAGGATCTGGCGGATCCATTACGCGCCGCTGGAAAACCGGTACATCTGATTGGTGGTTGCGACGTCGCGATGGAACTGGATGCGCGCCGGGCTATCGCCCAGGGCACCAGGCTGGCGCTGGAGATATAAGCGAAGAAAAACCCGACAGCCATGCGGCTATCGGGCTATGGGTGTGTCGCGTCTAGCGATTACGCCCTAATTTCACCGCTTTGAGGATCACAAATTTCTGATTGGTGGCGACGGTGGTGCAGTTGCCAAAAATCTTCTTCAGTTTATGGAAATAGTCGAGGTGGCGGTTAGCCACAATCACCAGCTCGCCGTTGATCTTCAGACAACGACGTGCGTGGTGGAACATTTCCCAGGCGATGTTATCGGTCAGCGCGTGCTGCTGGTGGAACGGCGGATTGCACAGTATCGCATTGAAGCGGAACGGCTCGACGCCCGACAGCGCGTTGTTGATCATGAACTCGCAGCGATCCAACGCTTCCGGCATGTTGCTTTCGACGTTCAAACGGCTTGAAGACACCGCCATTGGCGATTCATCGACAAACACGACGTTTGCCAGCGGATTACGCTCCAGCAGACTCAGGCCAATAACGCCGTTACCGCAGCCGAGGTCAACGATTTCGCCTTCCAGATCTTTCGGCAAATGCTCCATAAAGAAGCGCGCACCGATGTCCAGCCCAGTACGGGCGAAGACGTTCGCGTGGTTATGAATGGTCCAGTTGGTGCCTTCCAGCGGCCAGCTAAGTACCTGCGGGACGTCCGCCAGCGCTGGCGCGCTGAAGGTGCAGTTAATCAGACGCGCTTTTTTCCACGCCAGCGTGGTGGTGGTCGGGCCGAGGATTTTTTCGAACAGCTCCAGCGTGGAGTTGTGTACGTCACGCACCTTCGCGCCGCCGATAATGCGGGTTTCCGGTGTCACAACCTCACGCAGCGCACGCAGCTGTTGTTCCAGCAGGGCCAGCGTTTTTGGGATTTTAATCAGCACGACGGCCGGAGCCGGCGGGTATTCACCCGTGCTGTCGCGGAACGTGACGCTGTTTTCAGCGATGTCGTTGTGGCGCAGGTTTTCACGGGTCGCGAGCTCGCTTAAGTACGAGTCGCCGATGCTGTACGGCTGGTGCGCCGCCAGCGCACAGGCTAGCGCGCCAAAGGTATCGTTAAAGACGAGAACCGGGCCGCTGATGTCGGTGCCGTCCAACTGTTGCAGCAGGTATTCATCTGCCGCTTCCCACGCTTGCAGCGGGCTAACGTCGTCCGTTTCCGGGAAACGTTTTAGTGTCAGTGAACGAAAACCGTTGTCTGATTGGCTCATCGGCCCTCCTGGATGGTAAAATTCGGTGATATCCCCGATTTGGGGGCGTGAGTATACCCCTTTTTTCTACAATTCGAGACAAGCATGAGCGAACTGACGTATTTAAGCGGTTATCCCGAGCATCTTCTTAGCCAGGTTCGCACCCTTATTGCCGAACAACGTCTCGGCGACGTACTGGAAAAGCGCTATCCCGGCAAGCACGACATCACTAACGATAAGGCGTTGTGGGAATTCACGCAAAGCCTGAAAAACCGCTATATGCGCAGCGCACCGCCGATCAATAAAGTGGCGTTCGACAACAAAATTCATGTACTGAATAACGCCCTTGGGCTGCACACCGCGATTTCCCGCATTCAGGGCGGCAAGCTCAAAGCCAAAGCGGAAATTCGCGTCGCCACCGTTTTCCGCCAGTCGCCGGAAGCCTTTTTGCGGATGATCGTGGTCCATGAACTCGCGCATCTGAAAGAAAAAGATCACAACAAAGCGTTCTATCAGCTCTGCTGTCATATGGAGCCGCAGTACCACCAACTGGAGTTTGATACCCGCCTGTGGCTGACTCAACTTTCGCTACCGGGTTCTGCGTAAGCGCGCACTGGTTTTGTCATCATGGCGTGCTAAAGTGGCAAAAGGCCCCTTTTTCGGAGTACGTCAATTCTCATGATACGTTTCGCAGTCATTGGCACGAACTGGATCACCCGTCAGTTTGTCGATGCCGCCCATGAAACCGGCAAATATAAACTCACCGCCGTTTATTCCCGCAGTCTCGAGCAGGCCCAGGGCTTCGCCAGCGATTACATGGTTGAACATCTCTTTACCTCTCTCGATGAGATGGCGCAAAGCAATGCCATTGATGCGGTGTATATCGCCAGCCCCAACTCCCTGCACTTCGCGCAAACCCAACTGTTTCTCAGCCACAAAAAGCATGTGATTTGCGAGAAACCGCTGGCGTCGAATATTGCGGAAGTGGAAGCGGCTATCGCCCTTGCGCGTGAAAACCAGGTGGTGCTGTTCGAAGCGTTCAAGACCGCCAGCCTGCCGAATTTCCTGCAACTGCAGCAGTCTCTGAGCAAAGTGGGCAAAGTCCGTAAAGCCCTGATCAACTACTGCCAGTACTCCTCGCGCTATCAGCGCTATCTCGACGGTGAAAACCCGAATACCTTTAATCCGGCGTTCTCGAACGGCTCGATTATGGATATTGGTTTCTACTGCCTCGCGTCGGCCGTTGCCCTGTGGGGCGAACCGCACGGCGTTCACGCTACCGCCACATTGCTGGACAGCGGCGTCGATGCGCACGGCGTGGTAGTGCTGGATTACGGTGATTTCAGCGTGACCCTGCAACACTCCAAAGTGAGCGATTCGGTACTGCCGAGTGAAATCCAGGGCGAAGAAGGTTCGCTGGTTATCGAGAAAATTTCCGAGTGCCAGAAAGTCGCCTTTGTGCCGCGCGGCGGCAAGGCGCAGGATCTGACTCAACCGCAGCATATCAACACCATGCTGTACGAAGCAGAGCTGTTTGCGCGTCTGGTCGAAGAGAATGAAGTGAATCATCCGGGGCTGACGGTGAGCCGCACCACCTCAAAGCTCGCCACCGAAATTCGTCGCCAGACTGGCGTCGTGTTCCCGGCAGACGGAGTGAACGAAACGCTTCCCGCGTAAAGCTGTGTAAAACAGAGGCTATGGGCCATTGACGCCATCAATGGCCTGTAATATTTTGTCACACGCAAAGGGGAGTAACTTGTTTGCCGGTGGATCGTCATGACGATGCGAAAGCATCCGGTTGCCGGGCAACAGAAAAGAAATTTGCTGTAGATTTCTTTTCTGTTGTAAGTGAGACCTTGCCGAAAGGCGAGGTCCGAGCAAAAAATCCTGCAACGGCTATCGTCTTTTGGACGTTAGCCGTTTTTTTTTGCTTAAAGGAAAGATTATGAATACTGTCGGCACACCTCTGTTGTGGGGCGGATTTGCTGTTGTGGTCGTCATTATGTTGGCGATTGATCTGCTGTTACAAGGACGGCGCGGCGTGCAAACCATGACCATGAAACAGGCGGCCACCTGGTCGCTGGTGTGGGTCACCCTGTCGCTTCTGTTTAACCTCGCTTTCTGGTGGTACCTCGCTCAAACCCAAGGGCGTGCGGTTGCTGATCCGCAGGCGATGGCTTTCCTTACCGGTTATTTGATTGAGAAAGCGCTGGCGGTCGATAACGTCTTCGTCTGGCTGATGCTGTTTAGCTACTTTGCGGTTCCGGCGGCATTGCAGCGTAGAGTGCTGATTTACGGTGTATTGGGCGCGATTGTGCTGCGTACGATCATGATCTTCACCGGCAGCTGGCTGATTTCCCAGTTCGAATGGCTGCTGTACGTGTTCGGCGCGTTCTTGTTGTTCACCGGTGTGAAAATGGCGCTGGCGAAGGAAGACGACGCAGGCATTGGCGACAAGCCGTTGGTTCGCTGGATCCGCAGCCATCTGCGCATGACCGATAACATCGAGAACGAACACTTCTTCGTGCGCAAAAATGGCCTGCTTTACGCTACGCCGCTGCTGCTGGTGCTGATCCTCGTCGAACTGAGTGATGTGATTTTCGCGGTAGACAGCATTCCGGCTATCTTCGCGGTGACCACTGACCCGTTCATTGTGCTGACGTCGAACCTGTTCGCAATCCTTGGCCTGCGTGCGATGTACTTCCTGCTGGCAGGCGTGGCGGAGCGCTTCTCGATGCTGAAGTACGGCCTGTCGATTATCCTGGTGTTTATCGGCATCAAGATGCTGCTCATCGACCTCTACCACATCCCAATCGCGATTTCGCTGGGCGTGGTCTTCGGTATTCTGGTGTTAACGCTGCTGATTAACATGTGGGTCAACCACCAGCACGACAAAAAAAGCATCGCAAAATAAGCCCTGAATATGTCAGACGGCCCGATTTATTCGGGTCGTTTTTTTGTGGTTTATGTCAATTTAATGTTAAGCAACAGTTAAAAAATAAGATCCACTCGAAATATTCAGCAGGTTCCCCTTCCACGAAGCCAGAACATCCTTATACTCATCCATGCAAACATTTGTTACATCCTGCTAAATGCGACCAAAGAGTCGCCGGGATGGAACCACATTACGACCGAAGGAAAAGTTAAATGACTACGCAACGCCGCTCTGGCTTGCTTCAGCGTCTCGCTGAAGGCAGCCTCGTAAAACAAATTCTGGTGGGTCTGGTTCTGGGTATTCTGCTGGCCTGGATTTCAAAGCCTGCTGCGGAAGCCGTTGGCCTGTTCGGGACGCTATTCGTCGGCGCTCTGAAAGCCGTGGCCCCGGTGCTGGTTCTGATGCTGGTTATGGCGTCTATCGCCAACCACCAGCACGGTCAGAAAACCAGTATTCGCCCAATCCTGTTCCTGTATCTGCTGGGTACTTTTGCCGCCGCGCTGACCGCAGTGCTGTTCAGCTTCGTGTTCCAGTCCACCCTGCACCTGAGCACCGGAGCGGCCGATATCACACCGCCGTCTGGCATTGTTGAAGTGCTTCGTGGCCTGCTGATAAGCATGGTGGCCAACCCGATTGACGCGCTGTTGAACGCCAACTACATCGGTATTCTGGTGTGGGCCGTGGGCCTGGGCTTCGCGCTGCGTCACGGTAATGAGACCACTAAAAACCTTGTTAACGATGTATCCAATGCGGTCACCTTTATGGTGAAAGTGGTGATTCGCTTTGCGCCGATCGGGATTTTCGGTCTGGTCGCGTCTACGCTGGCAAGCACTGGCTTCGAAACGCTGTGGGGCTACGCCCATCTGCTGGCCGTGCTGATTGGCTGTATGTTGCTGGTGGCGTTGGTGATTAACCCGCTGTTGGTGTTCTGGAAGATTCGCCGTAACCCATATCCGTTGGTACTGATGTGTCTGCGTGAAAGCGGTGTTTATGCCTTCTTTACCCGCAGCTCCGCCGCTAACATTCCGGTGAACATGGCGCTGGCTGAAAAGCTGAACCTGGATCGCGATACGTATTCAGTGTCGATTCCGCTGGGTGCGACCATCAACATGGCAGGCGCGGCGATCACCATCACCGTGCTGACGCTGGCGGCGGTAAATACGCTGGGGATTCCGGTTGACCTGCCAACGGCGTTTCTGCTGAGTGTGGTTGCGGCCCTGTGTGCCTGTGGCGCGTCGGGTGTGGCGGGGGGTTCTCTGCTGTTGATCCCATTGGCGTGCAACATGTTCGGCATCCCGAACGATGTGGCGATGCAGGTTGTTGCCGTCGGCTTTATCATCGGTGTGCTGCAGGATTCCTGCGAAACTGCGCTGAACTCTTCCACCGACGTGCTGTTCACCGCCGCGGCCTGCATGGCCGATGACGAACGTCTGGCGAAAGACGCCCTGCGCGGTTAACCCTCTGCTATGCCAGCCCTTATGCTAACGAGTAGAAGGGCTTTCTTCCTGCACTTCATTTTGTAATTTAGTTTCCACTTTAAACGGGTCAATTCCGCGTTTCTGCATTCGCCAGAAGCGGACGATGTTCAGGCCGTTCATAACCAGAAAACTCCCCTCAATCAACGTGCCGCCGATCGAACCGAGCCAGAAGTTATGCGCCACCCAGCAGGCCGTTGAACACCAGATGATGCAGCGCATCGCCAGGCCCTGACAGCGAAACAGCGCCCAAGTACTGACCAGCGTACCGGCGACGGGCAGCAGTTCCATTGGATGATGAAATTTAGCCAGACCAATCCCGGCGGTCAGCACGATGAACAGCGTCATGACCCACAGGCTGCGGGTGCGCAGGGTGATAAGCGTTCGGATGGCGTTAAGCATGGCGCTGGAGCCCGCCGGAAACGCGCCCATCAAGAAGAAATGCACACCGATAATGGCGCTGTAGACGGACAACTGCTTTTTGAATCGGCGTTCATCGCGGTTAATAAACGTCGTGATACCTACCAGAAAGGCGATGACTCCAACGCCCTGGGCTAGCCAATACGCGGTCATGGTAAATCCTTTGGATGATACAGAAAAAGAAACGGCGCTTCATTTATGAAACGCCGTTTTATTTTAGCGAGGATTAGAGCGTGACGCCAGACTTAAAGATAGCCAGTTCACGGAAATCATTCTTTTCATTACAGGTCTGCTTGCCGTTGGCGAATTCCACGATGGTATCGACAAACTCAGTCAGCACGTCCGGCATCGCTTTGCCGTGGATTAGCTGTCCGGCATCGAAGTCGATCCAGTGCTTTTTCTTCGCCGCCAGCTCGCTGTTGGTGGCGATTTTCACCGTCGGCACAAAACCACCGTACGGCGTTCCGCGCCCGGTGCTGAACAGCACCATGTGACAGCCTGACCCGGCTAATGCACTGGTCGCGACCGCATCGTTACCTGGGGCACTCAGCAGATTCAGACCGTGGGTTTTCAGGCGCTCACCGTAACGCAGCACGTCAACCACCTGGCTGGAACCGGCTTTCTGCGTGCAGCCCAGCGATTTTTCTTCCAGCGTCGTTATCCCGCCCGCTTTGTTGCCTGGCGATGGGTTTTCGTAAATGGGCTGGTTGTGCGCGATGAAGTACTGTTTGAAATCGTTGACCATGGTGACGGTCTTTTCAAACGTGGCTTCATCGCGGCAGTGGCTCATCAGGATCTGTTCGGCGCCGAACATTTCCGGCACTTCGGTCAAAACGGTGGTGCCGCCGTTGCCAATCACATAATCAGAGAAACGCCCCAGCATTGGGTTGGCGGTAATACCAGAAAGGCCATCAGAACCGCCGCATTCAAGTCCAAACTTCAGCTCACTCAGTTTGCCCGGTTCACGTTTGTCGTGACGCATGACGTCGTAAAGCTGATGCAGTTCTTCAAGGCCCGCTTCCACTTCGTCGTCCTGCTTCTGGCAGATCATGAAGTGCACGCGGTCGGCGTCAAATTCACCCAGCGTTTCACGGAACGCATCGACCTGGTTGTTCTCACAACCGAGACCAATCACCAGCACCGCCCCGGCATTCGGATGACGTACCATGTTTTGCAGCATGGTGCGGGTGTTGATGTGATCGTCGCCCAGCTGCGAACAACCGTAGGTGTGGCTGAACAGGAACACACCGTCGGTGCCTTCGGCATCGTTAGTCTCTTTCAGAAAACGATTCTGAATTTGACGCGCGATACCGTTGACGCAGCCCACGGTCGGCAGGATCCACAGCTCGTTGCGAACGCCAACTTCACCATTCGCACGACGATAAACCTGCACGTCGCGATCGCCTGCCTGGCTCAGTTCCGCCTGAAGGTCTGGTTGATAGCTGTACTCGTCCAAATCACTGAGATTGGTCCGCGTATTGTGGGAATGAATGTATTCCCCTGGCGCAATGTCCGTAAGCGCATGACCAATCGGCAATCCATATTTGACGACGTTTTCACCCTTCGCAATCGCGAACAGAGCAAACTTATGCCCGCGCAAAATGTCTGACTGCAGAAGTACCGTCTGACCTTCCACGGTCACTTCCTGCCCCGCGGCCATATCAGCCAGCGCGACGACTACATTGTCCAGCGAATGGATTTTGATGTATTGCATATCAACCAACCTCGGGCATTAGTTCAGTTCAATGGCGAAGTAATCACGCGCATTGTTAAAGCAGATATTTCTCACCATCTCGCCCAGCAGCTGAATATCCGCCGGTGCTTCGCCCGCAGCCACCCAACGACCCATCATCTGGCACAGGATGCGACGGAAGTATTCATGGCGGGTATAAGACAGGAAGCTGCGGCTGTCGGTCAGCATGCCGACAAAGCGGCTCAGCAGGCCGAGCTGTGCCAATTGGGTCATTTGACGTTCCATGCCGTCTTTCTGATCGTTGAACCACCAGCCGGAACCGAACTGCATTTTGCCCGGCATCCCTTCGCCCTGGAAGTTACCGATCATGGTGCCGAGCACTTCGTTATCGCGTGGGTTCAGGCAATAGAGAATGGTTTTTGGCAGCAGGTTTTCTTCGTTCTGCTTGCTCAGCAATTTTGACAGTTCTTCCGCCAGCGGACGGTCGTTGATGGAGTCGAAGCCCACATCCGCGCCCAGCAGTTTGAACTGACGCTGGTTATTATTGCGCAGCGCACCAATGTGGTACTGCTGCACCCAGCTGCGACGCGCATATTCGCCACCAAGCCAGACCAGCACTGCGGTTTTGAACTGTGCAACTTCGTGTTCGCTCAGCGTTTCACCGGACAGGCGACGCGCCAGAATAGCGTCGAGCTCAGCGTCGGTGGCGTCAGCAAACAGCACGACGTCCAGCGCGTGATCCGACACTTTACAGCCGTGAGCGGCAAAGTGATCCAGACGACGGCTCAGCGCCGTTTGCAGATCGCTGAAGCGACGGATGTCGGTGTCAGACACTTCACCCAGCTTCGCCATGTAATCGTTGAACGTCGCCTGTTCGATGTTGAAGGCTTTATCCGGGCGCCAGCTCGGCAGCACTTTGACGTCGAAAGAGGTGTCTTTCGCCACGGTGGCGTGATGTTCCAGCGAATCAATCGGATCGTCGGTAGTGCCGACCATCTTCACATTCATCTGTTTCATGATCCCACGGGCAGAGAACTGATCCTGTGCCAGCAGATCGTTGCACTGGTTCCAGATCTCATCGGCGGTGTTTGGCGACAGCAGTTTGCCAGTAATACCGAACGGACGACGCAGCTCGAGGTGCGTCCAGTGATACAGCGGATTACCGATGGTGTGCGGCACGGTGGCGGCCCATGCATCAAATTTTTCACGATCAGAGGCGTCACCGGTACACAGACGTTCAGCCACGCCGTTGGTGCGCATCGCGCGCCATTTGTAGTGATCGCCTTTCAGCCAGATGTCATACAAGTTTTTGAAACGGTAATTTTCGGCAACCTGCTGCGGAGGAAGGTGGCAGTGGTAGTCGAAAATCGGCTGGTCTTTGGCGTAGTCATGGTACAGACGGCGGGCAAATTCGGTGTCGAGCAGGAAATCTTCGGTCATAAACGGAGTCATTATCGTCTTCCTCTAAAAGAGTGCGTCAGATGCTTAACTGCAATGCTGCAAAGTTATCACACCAATTTCCAGTCCCTGAAGATTTTTTCGTGAGTCAGATCAATAAAAGCCGACAAAAAAAGTACCCAAAAAGAAGTAAACCCATCGCCAGGCCGCGCCAGCACTGGCTCTGCGCAGCGCAAATAAAGACCACACGGCTATTACAGCATTTGTGACGGTTCTCACCTTTTAAAGTTGTATGACAAGTTATCGTTTGCCCCGTCGCAACCTATAAGCCGAAGGAATGCATTACCGATGACTCCATCATCGGAATTGACCGGTACGGATACCGAATTCGCAGGATTATTAATGGCAAGGTTCGGGCCGTTACAGGAAATCTGTTACGCCCCCCGTTACTTAAACATCCTCCTCACCCAGGAAGATGACCGCGCAGCCGCGGATAAAACAAAATGACGAGGTTTTACATGCGTAAGATTAAAGGGTTACGTTGGTACATGATTGCACTGGTGACGTTGGGCACCGTGCTCGGTTACCTCACTCGTAACACCGTGGCGGCCGCTGCGCCGACCTTTATGCAGGAACTGCATATTTCCACACAGCAATACTCTTACATCATCGCCGCCTATTCCGCTGCTTACACCATTATGCAGCCGGTTGCAGGCTACGTGCTTGACCTGTTAGGTACGAAGGTTGGCTACGCGATGTTCGCCGTTCTGTGGGCATGTTTCTGCGGCGCGACTGCGCTGGCAGGCAGCTGGGGCGGTCTGGCCGTGGCGCGTGGTGCTGTCGGTGCAGCAGAAGCGGCAATGATCCCGGCGGGTCTGAAAGCCAGCTCCGAGTGGTTCCCGGCGAAAGAACGTTCGGTTGCCGTCGGCTACTTCAACGTCGGTTCCTCCATCGGCGGGATGATTGCGCCTCCATTAGTGGTGTGGGCTATCGTCATGCACAGCTGGCAGATGGCATTCATTATCTCCGGTGTTCTGAGCTTCGCATGGGCAATGGCCTGGCTGATTTTCTACAAACACCCACGTGACCAGAAAAAACTGACCGAAGAAGAACGTGAGTACATCATCGGGGGTCAGGAAGCACAGCATCAGGCCGATAACGGCAAAAAAATGTCGGCCTGGCAGATTATCCGTAACCGCCAGTTCTGGGGTATCGCGCTGCCACGTTTCCTGGCGGAACCGGCCTGGGGTACTTTCAATGCCTGGATCCCGCTGTTCATGTTTAAAGTCTATGGCTTTGACCTGAAACACATTGCGATGTTTGCATGGATGCCAATGCTGTTTGCTGACCTCGGGTGTATCGTCGGCGGCTATCTGCCACCGCTGTTCCAGCGTAAGTTCGGCGTGAACCTGATTGTTTCCCGTAAACTGGTCGTCACCATGGGTGCAGTCCTGATGATTGGTCCTGGCCTGATTGGCCTGTTCACCAGCCCATACGTTGCGATTGCGCTGCTGTGCGTGGGTGGCTTTGCTCACCAGTCACTGTCCGGTGCGCTGATTACCCTCTCTTCTGACGTCTTTGGTCGTAATGAAGTGGCGACGGCGAACGGTCTGACCGGCATGGCGGCATGGACAGCAAGTACACTGTTTGCGCTGGTTGTCGGTGCGCTGGCCGATACTCTGGGCTTCAGCCCACTGTTCGCAGTCCTGGCGGTGTTCGACCTGATTGGTGCCGTTGTTATCTGGACCGTGCTGCAGAACAAACCGGCAGCCGAAACCAATCACGCAGTTGGCGGGACAGCTACGCAGAGCTAACCCTTGCTATACCTGCTTTAAAGCCGCCTTCCAGGCGGCTTTTTGCCGTTAAGAAGGTGGTGAGTTTTGCGTAAAAGTGGTATAACAAATCCTCATGCCGTACCCTGCCTGGAGCGAATATGGAAATCACGGAATCACGCCGTTTATATCAACAGCTTGCCGCTGATCTGAAAAATCGCATCGAGCAAGGCGTTTATCTTGTGGGCGACAAACTGCCTGCGGAGCGTTTTATTGCCGACGAGAAGAACGTCAGCCGCACGGTGGTTCGTGAAGCCATTATCATGCTGGAAGTCGAAGGCTACGTTGAAGTACGCAAAGGCTCCGGTATTCATGTCATTTCCAGCACCGCGAAGCATTACCACGCGCCGGACGAATCCCTTGAGTTTGCCAATTATGGTCCGTTCGAGCTGCTACAGGCCCGCCAGCTTATAGAAAGTAATATTGCTGAGTTCGCCGCCACGCAGGTGACAAAACAGGACATCATGAAGCTGATGGAAATCCAGGAGAATGCGCGCAAAGAGAAGTGCTTCCGCGACTCCGAATGGGATCTCCAGTTCCACGTCCAGGTTGCCCTGGCGACGCAAAACACCGCGCTTGCGGCAATTGTCGAAAAAATGTGGACTCAGCGCGTGCATAACCCGTACTGGAAAAAACTTCACGACCATATTGATCTGCGCACGGTGGATAACTGGTGTGACGATCATGACCAAATTCTGAAAGCGCTGATCCGCAAAGACCCACACGCTGCAAAATTGGCGATGTGGCAGCATCTGGAAAACACCAAATTGATGCTGTTTAACGAAACCAGCGATGATTTCGAATTTAATGCCGACCGTTACCTGTTTGCAGATAATCCGGTGGTTCATCTCGATACCGCCGCCAACGGCGCAAAATAAAATTTTCCTGACCCTCCGGCCACGGCTGAAGGGTCAGTTAATCCACTATAGTGTCAGCCTGTGTAAAATCTCTCGCCTCTCCCCCCTTCAGACAGCAAAATCAATCGCAACAAACTGCAATTTCTGTGACGTGAAACCAGAGCCTTTGTTACACTTAGATGCATTTTGTCGTTGGCGAGTCAGGCATCTCTGATTCGCGTAAAACATGGATAAGTTCAGAGCGTGTTGCCAGCGTCCATAATCAATCAATAACAACTGACGTCCGGCAGAAAAACGCGTTCAGGCGTGACATTAATCGATGTACCAGGAATCGTGAATGGAACTGTTAACCCAATTACTCAATGCCTTGTGGAGCCAGGATTTCGAAACCCTTGCCAACCCCTCCATGATAGGCATGCTCTACTTCGTGTTGTTTATGATCCTGTTCTTAGAGAACGGATTATTACCTGCCGCCTTTTTACCGGGCGACAGCCTGCTGGTACTGGTCGGCGTGCTGATTGCCAAAGGTGCGATGGGCTTCCCGCTAACGCTGCTACTGCTGACCACCGCGGCCAGCCTCGGCTGCTGGCTGAGTTATATTCAGGGCCGCTGGCTCGGGAATACGCGCATTGTGCAGAACTGGCTTTCGCACCTGCCCGCCCATTACCACCAGCGTGCACATCACCTGTTCCATAAGCACGGTTTATCCGCCCTGTTGGTCGGACGCTTTATCGCCTTTGTGCGCACGCTGCTGCCAACCATCGCCGGTCTGTCCGGTCTTAGCAGCACCCGTTTCCAGTTCTTCAACTGGATGAGCGGCCTGCTGTGGGTGCTTATCCTGACGTCGCTCGGTTATCTGCTGGGGAAAACCCCGGTATTTCTGAAATACGAAGATGCGCTGATGTCCTGCCTGATGCTGCTGCCGGTCGTGCTGTTGGTGATTGGTCTGGTCGGGTCGCTTATCGTACTGGTGAAGAAAAAATACGGTAATCGGAGCTAGGCATGGGATTGCGGAATGTTACCCTTCGCCGGTTCAGTTTCAGTCTCGGTGCATTGCTTATGCTGTGCGCCCTGCTTTGGTTCTGGGCAGCGATTCAACAACGCGAGTCGTCACTGGCCATTCGTCCGGTCAGCGCCAATATCAGCATGCCAGACGGCTTCTCCATCTGGCATCATCTGGATGCTAACGGCATCCGCTTTAAAAGCATAACCCCACAAAATGATGCTTTAGTGATTAAGTTTGAATCCAGCGACCAGAGCGCCGCCGCCAAAGAGGTACTGGACAGAACCCTGCCCCACGGTTACATCATCGCTCAGCTTGATGATGAAGACTCGCTGGCCCCACAGTGGCTCTCCCGCCTTCGCGACAATCCGCACCGGCTCGGTTAAATCCTTCCAGGATTCTGAATCTTTTCACAGGCTTTGGTGATTTCGCGTTTACTTACTATCATTGAGTAAGCGGAAGTCACCCGCATCATCTCGTCGATTGGGTGGGGCAATGCCATAAATAGCCCATAACACAAGGGAAGGTTTCACCTATGAAATACCGCATTTTTCTGGCTTTGGGCCTGGTGACAATGAGCGCTGGCGCGTTTGCCTCAACGCCGTGTCAGGAAAAGGAACAGGACATTCAGCGAGAAATCCACTACGCCGAAAAGCACCACAACCAAAGCCGTATTGACGGTCTGAACAAAGCGCTGCGGGAAGTAAAAGACAATTGCAGCGACAGTAAACTTCGGGCCGATCACCAAAAGAAAATTGCTGAACAGAAAGAAGAAATCACCGAGCGTCGCCACGATCTTGATGAAGCCAAAACCAAGGGCGATGCGGAGAAAATCAGTAAGCGTGAGCACAAGCTCACTGAAGCGCAGCAACAACTGAAAGCGCTGGAGTCTCGTGACTATTGATTCAATGGAAGTCTAACAAAGTACACTGGAGAACAAGATCATGGCGAAAGATAACACCTCAGAACATCTGCGTGACGAACTGAAATCCCTGGCGGATACCCTGGAAGAGGTGCTGAACTCCTCCTCAGACAAATCGAAAGAAGAACTCGGCAAACTGCGCAGTAAAGCAGAACGCGCGCTGAAAGACAGCCGCTACCGTCTGGGTGAAACTAGCGATGCCATCGCCCAACAAACCCGTGTAGCCGCTGCGCGCGCTGACGAATACGTGCGTGATAACCCATGGACCGGCGTAGGTATCGGCGCGGCCGTTGGGCTGGTGCTGGGTGTGCTGCTGTCGCGTCGTTAATTATGGCTGACTCACATCACTCAAACGGGCCGGGAAAAAGCGTTTTCGGCATCGGCCAGCGAATTGTCACTATCATGGTCGACATGGTGGAAACACGCCTGCGGCTGGCAGTCGTTGAGCTGGAAGAGGAGAAAGCGAACCTTTTCCAGATGCTGCTGATGCTCGGCCTGACCATGCTGTTCGCAGCTTTTGGCCTGATGAGTTTGATGGTGCTGATTATCTGGGCCATCGACCCGCAATACCGGCTGAACGCTATGATTGCGACCACCGCCGTCCTGCTCCTGTTGGCACTTATCGGCGCCATCTGGACGCTGCGAAAAGCGCGGCGCTCAACACTGCTGCGCCATACCCGCAACGAACTGGCGAACGATCGGGCGCTGCTTGAGGATGACGAACGTGAGTAGCAAAGTGGAACTGCAGAAACGAAAAGCGTATCTGCTAAGCAAAATCCAACAGCAACGGCTGGACCTGTCCGCTAGCCGTCGTGACTGGATAGAAACCACTGATGTCTACGATCGCGGATGGAACACGCTGCTGAGCCTGCGCGCCTGGGCGCTGGTCGGCAGTAGCGTCATGGCTATCTGGTCAGTACGCCATCCACGCTTCCTGGTGCGCTGGAGCCGTCGCGGTTTCGGCGTCTGGAGCGCATGGCGGCTGGTGAAAAGTACGATGCGCCAGCAGCATTTACGCCACTGAGATCACTCTGCCCGGCGACTCCCTGTCTGCCGGGCAATATTGCCCATTTCCCTTCCCCGAATTAATACTCAATATCTTTGAAGAAGATCGACAGTTTTCCTTGCTAACAATCCCCCACCGGCACGATTACACTCCTTTCCATCGACAGCAAGCCCGCGGTATCCCTGCGAATTTGCACAATAAATGAATAAAACCGCCTGCGTGGTTTGATGGAGAGTAAAATGAAAAAATTAGAAGATGTTGGTATTCTGGTCGCTCGTATCTTGATGCCAATCCTGTTTATCACCGCAGGCTGGGGCAAAATCACCGGTTATGCGGGCACTCAGCAGTACATGGAAGCGATGGGCGTTCCGGGAGCACTGCTGCCACTGACTATTCTGCTCGAATTCGGCGGCGGTCTGGCGATTCTGTTCGGCCTCCTGACCCGCACCACCGCGCTGTTCACCGCAGGTTTTACTCTGCTGACCGCGTTTATCTTCCACAGCAACTTTGCTGAAGGTGTTAACTCACTGATGTTCATGAAAAACATGACCATCGCTGGCGGTTTCCTGCTGCTGGCTATCACCGGCCCGGGCGCGTTCAGTATTGACCGCGTGCTGAACAAAAAGTGGTAAGCCCGCTATACTGACTGAAGCGTAAAGCGAGGGAAATCCCTCGCTTTTGTCATTTTGAAGGAGAGAGAACCATGGGACAACTCATTGACGGCGTCTGGCATGACACCTGGTATGACACCAAATCTACCGGGGGACGATTCAAACGTTCTGTTTCGGCGTATCGCAACTGGCTGACTGCCGACGGCGCGCCAGGCCCCTCCGGAGAAGGCGGTTTTGCGGCTGAAAAAGATCGGTACCATTTATACGTTTCCCTCGCTTGTCCGTGGGCGCACCGCACGCTTATCATGCGCGCGTTAAAAGGCCTGGAATCGTTTATTGATGTGTCGGTGGTAAACCCGCTGATGTACGAAAACGGCTGGACCTTTGACGACAGCTTCCCCGGATCGACCGGCGACACGCTGTATCAGAACGAATTTCTCTATCAGCTGTATCTACATGCTGACCCGCAATATACCGGGCGCGTCACGGTGCCGGTGCTGTGGGACAAAAAGAACCACACTATCGTCAGTAATGAATCCGCGGAAATCATCCGTATGCTGAACACCGCGTTTGACGGTCTTGGCGCACGTGCGGGTGATTATTACCCTGAAGCGCTGCGTCAACAGATTGACGAGCTGAACGACTGGATTTACGACAGCATCAACAACGGTGTCTACAAAGCCGGGTTTGCCACCAGCCAGGATGCCTACGACGAAGCGGTGACGAAAGTCTTCGACGCGCTGGCTCGCGTAGAGCAAATCCTCGGCCAGCACCGTTATCTGACCGGCAACCAGTTAACCGAGGCGGATATTCGCCTGTGGACCACGCTGGTACGCTTCGATCCCGTGTATGTCACCCATTTCAAATGCGATAAGCACCGCATCAGCGATTACCTGAATCTGTATGGTTTCCTGCGCGATATCTATCAGCTGCCAGGCGTGGCGGAGACGGTGAATGTCGACCACATTCGCAATCACTATTATCGCAGCCATAAAACCATTAACCCGACAGGGATCATCTCTATTGGTCCGTGGCAGGATCTTGATGAGCCTCACGGTCGCGACGTGCGTTTCCGCTAATTATTAAGGACATCAATGGATGTCCTTTTTTAATTTATAGTTTGCATCTATCCTTACCTCGATCCCTTAGAAAACAAGTGATTGACTGATTACAGAGGCAAGGAAAATGGACTGGTATCTAAAAGTACTCAAGAATTACATCGGGTTTGGTGGCCGGGCGCGCCGGAAAGAATTTTGGATGTTCGTACTGGTGAGTTTCGTACTGGCCGGAGTGCTGAGTATTATTGATAAAATACTCGGTCTGGAACGCGTCAGCGGTGAAGGCGTACTGGCGAGCATTTATGGTCTGCTGGTACTTATCCCGACATGGGCAGTGCAGTTCCGTCGTCTGCATGATACCGATCGTTCAGCGTGGTGGCTGTTGCTGTTACTGATCCCAATCATTGGTTGGGTGGTGATCCTGGTCTTTAACTGCCAGAACGGCACGCCAGGTGAAAACCGCTTCGGACCGGATCCTAAGCAAGTCCCTTAACGTAAAAAGCGCCCGGTGGCGCTGCGCTTACCGGGCCTACATTATGTAGCCGTAGGCCCGGTAAGTTTACGCCGCCGGGCACCCAGGCAAACCCTATTTTCGGGCAAACAGCTTTGGAATTTCACGCAGGCACCAGGCTTTTGCTTCACCCATGCTGTCGCGTCGCCACGCCATAATAATATCGACTTCATTCGTGTATTCCGGGCTCACCACCCGCAATCTTCCTTCGGCAATATCCTGCTCGACCAGCGGATACGGCATTGTCGCCACACCAAGCCCCGCTAACAACGCCTGACGCTTATCTTCGATGGTACTGACCGTCAAACGCGGCTGCTTATCCAGCAGCTGTACGGTGAGAACCGGGCGTTCACGGGCGGTATCCGCCACCGCCACGCCGCGATATTTCACGCGCGTCACTTCTGATAAAGGCTCCGGCTCCTGATGAATCGGGTGATCCGGCGCGGCAACATAAACGTTCAGGATCGAATACAGCTTGCGGGAGTTTATCTCGGACGATGAACGAAAATGCATATCCGGTGCGATAACGATATCCGCCCGCCCCTGTTCCAGACGTTCCCAGGCGCCAGCCAATACTTCGGTGATGATCGACAACTGCGTGTTAGCTTTCAGCCCCAGCTTTTCAATCAGCGGGAACAGCTCCGGAGTCGGCACCAGCGCTTCGGCGACCAGCGTCAGATGCGTTTCCCAGCCACGCGCCAACGCTTCGGCGTCGGTGGTCAGTTTATCGGCAGCTTCCAGCAGCACACGGCCGCGTTCCAGCAGCATTCGGCCCACATTGGTGAATTTTGTGCGATGACCTGAGCGGTCAAACAGCACCACGTCGAGCTCTTCTTCCAGCTTCTGCATGGTGTAGCTCAGCGCAGACGGGACGCGCCCTAGCTCATCGGCGGCGGCGGCAAAGCTGCCACGCCGGTCAATAGCGTCCATTACTCTTAACGCTTCCAGCGTCAATGCTCTCTCTTTAGCCATGGCGTTCTCATTCAGGAAATTTGAACATACCCGGCAGAATATCTGGCTAACAATGCAGCGTCCATAGCTTTACCATTGTTTAGTGTAAAGAGAGGTCAAGAATATGATTACAACCCGAACAGCCAAACAGTGCGGACAAGCCGATTTCGGCTGGCTGCAGGCGCGATACACCTTCTCCTTCGGACACTACTTCGACCCGAAGCTGCTGGGATATGCCTCCCTGCGCGTGCTGAACCAGGAAGTACTCGGGCCAGGCGCGTCGTTGCAGCCGCGCACGTATCCGAAGGTCGATATCCTGAATATTATTCTGGAAGGGGAAGCCGAATATCGTGACAGCGAAGGGAATCACGTTCAGGCTAAAGCGGGCGAAGCGCTGCTGATTGCCACGCAGCCGGGCACCAGCTACAGCGAGCACAACCTCAGCAAAGAGAAGTCGCTGACGCGAATGCAGCTCTGGCTTGACGCCTGCACGCAGCGAGAAAATCCATCGGTACATAAGCTCGAACTCAGCGACACCGCGCAGCAGCTTATCGCTTCCCCCGACGGCAGCCAGAATAGCGTGCAGCTTCGCCAGCAAGTGTGGGTTCACCACATTCAGCTGAATAAAGGCGAACAGCTGAGCTTCCAGCTGCATGGCCCGCGCGCGTATCTGCAATCCATTCACGGCACCGTTCATGCGGTAACACCGCAGGAAGAGCAGAAAGGATTAACCTGCGGTGATGGCGCATTTATTCGTGACGAGGCTAACATTACGCTGGTGGCCGATACGCCTCTGCGTGCTTTGCTGATAGATTTACCGGTGTAAACGCTGAAGTCAGGCTGGCGCAGTAAGCCAGCCTGGGATAAGTCATCCTTTCCGTTGCCCTGCCCGATTAGCGGGATTTGCGCGACATAATGTCGAGAACCTGACGGTCAGTCTGCTGCATTGCCTGGCAGGCCAGCGCGCAGAGGTTCGCCAGAGAGTCCTCAACATCGTGTGCCACAATGCCTTCGTTTCCCGTCACTGCCGTGTCATCCAGCGCCATCAGCACCGCTTTCCACGCCGATGACGCGCTGGTAGAGACTTTCATCGCACAACTGTTCGATGCGCCATCGCAGATCATTCCACTCACGTCACCGATCATGCTGTTGATGGCTTTCGCCAGCGTTTCGTACGTGCCACCCATTAACCAACTCATTCCCGCTGCGGCGCCCATCGACGCTGTGGTAGCAGCACAGAGTGCGGACAAACGCGGTAGCTGAGCGTGGATGTAGATGGCACTAAGATGAGACAACATCAGCGCTCTGGCCAGACTCTCTTCACTGGCGAGGAGATGCTCTGCCACCACCATGACAGGAAGAGTCGCCGCGATCCCCTGATTACCTGAGCCAGAATTGCTCATCGCCGGAAGCGACGCGCCACCCATTCGTGCATCCGACGCGGCAGCCGTCCGAATCACAATCTCCGATGCCAGACTGTGGCCTATCAACCCCCGTCCGCGCTGTTTTTCCAGCGTCGCACCGATGTGTAAACCCCATTTGCCCTGCAATCCCTCGAAAGAAAGTGCACCGTTGAGCGCTGCGGCTTCAAGAATAAACGCAATAGCCTCGAACGGAACATGCTCAATAAAATTGAGAATGTCGGCCAACGACGTCTGTGACATAACCTCCAGCGGGTCTTCTGCCGTCGGTTCAACGCCACCAGGCCGTTGAGAAAGTAGCGTTTCGCCCTGTTTTTCAATCCTCACAACGCGGGTATGACCACCTTCAATCGTGACACTGGCCCAGTATGCTTTGCTCCACACTTTGGCACGAGCGTAGAGCAATTCGGTACAGGGTTCCTGTAGCCTGAGACACACCTTACCCTCGGCGAGCAGTTGTTTTGCTCGCCCGATATCCTCCTGCCGAGCTTGCTTCAGCACCTCCAGTCCGGCATGCGGGTCGCCCGCCAGTGCGCCCAGCGCTACCGCAATGGGCAGTCCCACCATGCCGGTTCCCGGCACGGTGACACCCATTCCATTTTTCATCAAATTGGGAGAAACCCAGGCTTCAATGCGTTCAATCTCACCTTCCAGGTGAGCTGACGCGATGGCTCCGGCCAGCGCCAGCGATACCGGCTCGGTACACCCCAGCGCAGGCTTTACTTCCGCACGTACGGCGTGGATAAATTTATTCCAAAGTGCAGGATATTCAGTGTTCAACATACTTTCGACCTTAACTGTTACTCACGAAACACACTGGACCGGATCAGGAAAATGCAAGAAACGGCGATACGCATAGCAGCAAACCGGTGATGATGATGACCTTCAGCGCAAGGCCTTTATATTTATGCAGTGCAGGCACTTTATAGACCAGCCAGGCAGGGATCAGACATCCCACCATGCCAAAAATTGGGCTGCAAATAGAGGTAAAGCTCAGGACCGGCGCATTAAGCACGATAGCGCTCCAGGAGAGCAAAATGGCAAAGACCATAATCCCGCCTTGCACGTATTTTTCATTAATGCGTTCAGCTGCATATTTACGCCGCAGCAGGTTCATCACAATTCCCTGCGTGGCTTCGCGAAAACCAAGATATACGCCAAAGAAGGCAGTCATGACGGCGAAGATATTTAAGATAACGCTGACTATTTTTACCCAGCCGGCGCCGTCACCACTGATAAACTGCGCCGCAATAGCCAGTGCAGAAATATTTTGCTGGTAGGCTTTCACCGCTTCGTCATGACCCATTGCAAGGGTGAATGATACTGCGTAGAAAAAGACGGTAACGAATAAGATCCCAAAGGCAATATTCATCGCCCGAAGTGCTTTATATCGCGCCACTTCACGCGATTTTTCTCGGGAACGGTAGGAAATCACCATAGGGCTGAGCGTCTGAATAAACAGAATAGAGGTTAGCGTGAAAGGTAAGGTAATAATGGCATTTTTAATCAGCAGGCCGACGGGAGGCAGCGTCCCCGCATTATAGAGATGCCAAAGGCCTATCATCGAAATGCCCAGCGCGGCGACGACCAGCAGTTTGGTCAAGACCATCAAACTTCAAACCTTAAACAGTAACTTCTCTCCCCTTGACGAAATCGCCACCAGAATGCAGATGAGGCCCAGACCGTAAAAGGGGTTGTCCGAGAGCAGGCCGTCAGTCACACCGAAGGTATGCAAATAAGAGGCACTGTCGTTGGTAATGGCGGTGGAATAGACAAACATCCAGATAACCAGCATCACAAAATAGAGCGCACCTAATAGCACCCCCCAGTTTTTACCCAGGTAACCACTGATGACGCTCGGGTAATCTTTGCATTCCGGTGATTCTGCAAGGGTATTGATAAACAGCCTTTGAAATAAATACATGGCCGGGTAGCCAATCAAGGAGGATAGCAGGAAAACCCACAAGCCCATTAATCCTACCTGAACCGGTAAAAAAACAATTCCCGCGCCGATAGCCATCCCGATACTCATAATCACCCATCCGGTATCGGTACTGTCGAATTTAATTGCAGCCTGCCATTCGCTTTCTGTCATGCCATCCCGCTCAGGCGGATCGATATTAATAACGACATGGTTATTTGTAGCCGTTTCCATAAACATTCTCGCTTGTAGGTAGAGGTTTTATTATTTTTTCACGCTGCATCTGGGCGATATGCATTGTGTTCGCAGGCAAGTTTTTTTGAATGGAGAAATCATACTCGCGGGATCGGAGAAAAAAATCGCCATTAAAGAATGAATATCGGAACGAAAGAGGAAACTTTTCAGCAAAACCGAATGGAGTAGAAAACTATTCTACCATTGGTGTATGTGGGAGGCAGATCACAGATGAAATTTGAGGCAAAAAAAGCCCCGATTATGGCTAATCGGGGCCATTTTTTAATTATTAATGGACTGAATCAAATCGTCCTGGATCTGCTTACGCTGTGCTGGCGTCAGAACCTGGTTCAGGTCGAAGTAGTACTTCACACGGTAGTAGCGGGTCTGCTGCTCAACTTTGCTGAACGCTTCGAGCTGGGTTTTCACCGCCTGCTCATCCCATTTTCCAGAGTGGATAACGTCAATCAGCGCGCCATCTTTCACGTCTTTCATGGACACCTGTTCAACGCTTTTTTCCATTTCGTCGTGCAGGCTTTGGATTTTTGCAACCTGATCGTTGGACAGCTTCAGATGCTGAACGATTGGATCCTGAGCAGGCGCCGGAGCAACCTCGGTGTTTGCAGCCTGGGCAACACCAGTGAAACCAATCAGGGAAGCAGTCAGCAGCGCAATGCGGGTCATTTTGTTCATCGTTAATATCCTTTAAGTAGACATGGACATTATTTCGCGATGGACAGTAAAGAAGTATGACACTTCATTAATATATATTTGAATGTAAATGAAAAAAGGCCGTATCACAGGCGGCCTTTATGCAGGAACATCGCTTATTTATAGAGAATGGCGGTGCCGCCCCACAGACTGGAATCGCCAGAATTACCGAGTCCGACAATTTGATAGTGGCCGGCATTTTCCTGTGCCGCTTTGGCTTTCAGGGCATGAATGGCATCGTCAGAGGAGCCTGCAAGGCCAGAAACTTGTACGGTGCCCATCTGTTGCAGCGTGCTTGCCTGATCGGAATCAACCTGTTTAGGACCCGCAGCCAGAGCGGTAGCGGAAAGTAACATAAAGACAGCACCTGTCAGCAGAGAAGTTGTTTTCATTTTTTAACCCTCTCGGAATGGATGTAGAATCGTTTACATCAATAAGTATGTCGCCCGCTCCGTCAGGCGATATAGGACAAGTGCAAAGTCAGTTAATCATTGTGACAGGATTGTGGAGAAAGCATGTCGGGTTGTGGCGGGAGAAACAGCTGGCAAAATACAAGCGAAACGGCGGCATCTCTGCCGCCGTTTATTTTACTAAAAGGGCCTCTCGACGTCTCGAACGTTAAACGGCAGGCTGTAGCGCTTCCATTTGGCTTTTGCGCTGCTTTTTCATTTCATACAGTTCTTCATCCGCTCTTTTATAGCTATCAGTAAAGCCATGCGTCAGTTCACTGATGCCGTAAGAGAACGATAATGGAAGCGTTGTATTTTCAAATGGGAAACAAGAAAGCTCCGCAACCCGCTTCGCCATCATCTGATGCGCCTGTACGATTGTCATGTTTTGTAATAATAGAACAAACTCATCACCACCCATTCGGATCAGATGATCGCCCTGACGAACGGATTCCAGTAAATATTGAGCGAAGAAGATAAGTGCCACATCTCCGGCATGGTGGCCCCAGGTATCGTTAATGGTTTTGAAATCATTCAAATCCATGGCAACCAGAATACTATTGCGGCTATTAGGAATATTTTCTGTCACGATTTTTCCGCCTTCACGCGACAATGCTTCAGTCAGCGAATCGGTAGTGAGTTTATCCATCATCAGCTCAATTCTTCTGTGGGAGCGCGTGAAGACCATAAAGAAAAACAGCATGATGATGTTAGCAAACATAAAACCTGCAAGCTTAATGCGCAGCAGTTCAGTAAAGCTCACGCGAGTGCTCAGGCAGAAGCCATTTACCAGCTTGATGTCCCCGAGATTAAACTCGAGCCACGAACCGTGGTCGGGGAAGATATTCATCTCGATGTCATTACCTTTCATGCTATGAATACGAATGTCATACCCAGAATTGGAGATATTCAGCTCATTAAAAGCATCACGGAACAGAGAGGCCAGATCTTCTCGGGTGTAATCGATAGCGATAATCCCAGACATTCGACTTCCCTGACCGATGAAGTCCTTAATCACTACCGGGCTACCGATAGTGATAGTCGGTAATTTCGAAATGGCATCCTGGTAAACATTGCTATAAAACAGTTCCGGCACGACATACCCACGATTGGTTCTCAGCAGCGAAGAGGTGGTTATTATGTAGTTAGAAAGACGAAAGTGTGGATTAGCACCCTGAATTTCAATGGCTTTTTCAGTGTTGAACACGTAATAGTAGCCAGTATCACCGTCGGTATAGTAGGTCGTAAATTGGGACTTATTTGCATCGCTAAAATTACGCCAGAACGAGCGCAAAATGGTGAATTTCTTACGATGAGCATCATCAATATCTGCTTTCCATGCGGGAAGCTCGCTGTCGCTCAGTCGTTCATTCACTGTGCCCGCGAATTTTTTGCTGTCGATGCCCATGCTTTGGTTCAGCATACTGTCTGGCAGTTGCAGCATTGAACTCAGATCAGACGCCATGCTTCTATTATTTTGCGTATCTTTTATAATCAGGCGCATCACACGCGACGTGACCAACTCAACATTGGTTCTGGCGTTAGAAAACGAAATATAAAAAGTGAACGCATTCACGATGACTACCATCACCGAAAGCACGATCAAAAAAAGCTTCTTTTCTGATTTAAGCTGATGCGAATTTTTCATAGCATTTACCCGTTAGCCTTCACCATGATCACCCCATCCTGCGGTACCCAAGCCGAGAAACGCTGTGGCCGCGAGTAGTAATACCCCTGCGCTTTCACACATCCCATCGACTCGAGTTTTTCGCCCATTTCCACGGTCTCTATCCCTTCTGCAACCAGCGGTACGCCGAAGGATTGCGACAGCATAATCACCGACGAAATGATGGCCTCACTCTTACGATCATCCAGCACACCTTTCACAAAATCGCGGTCGATCTTCAGACAATCGAAAGGCAGTAAATGCAGATAGGACAGGCTTGAGTAACCACTGCCAAAATCATCAATAGCGACAGACAACCCCAGACGGCGAAGATAATTGAGCGTTTCAATGACCTTTTGGCTGTTTTGCAGCAGTACGCTTTCGGTAATTTCCAGACAAATATTGCTGTTGATAAGCCCGTTATGTTGAATACAGGTCAACAGATGCGAAGAGAAATCGGTCTGCTGGAGCTGCACCGCCGATATATTGATATGTAGCTTAAAGTCGTTCGGCGCGCCGCGGGCGATAAACGCCGCCAGTTCACGACAGGCTTCTTCGATAATCCAGCGACCCAGACGGATAATGGTGCCGGTACGCTCTGCCAGACCGATAAACACATCCGGCGGCACAAAACCGAGTTCGGCAGATTGCCAGCGAATAAGACATTCACCTTCCGTGAACGTGTCGGAATTATCCAGGTCGACGATCGGTTGAAGTACCAGATGGAATCCATCATTCAGCAGATCTTCTCGCAGTGCCTTGAACATGCGGATATTGTTGAGTTCGCTTTCCCGCATCTCCGAAGTGAACAGGACATATTCGCGGTTCGAGCCCGTGCGGATTTGCTGCAACGCCAGGCCTGCATTCATCATGCAATCGACCAGATTACCCGGGGTGATTGTCTCCAGCACAGCCCCGCCCTGACCGGTGAAAACGTGTGACGCGTCTTCTGGATCGTTTTGGATTTGTCGGGCTGGCGTGTCATGGAACAATGACGAGATCAGTCCCCAATAGGTATCAAGATCTTTTTGCTCGTTGTGGCCAGGGAAGGTCACAATGAACAGATCCTCAGAGTAGCGGCAGAAAATACTCTCTGCGGGCGCCAGCTGAACAAGGCTTTCAGCAAAGAAACGAATAAATTTCCTGGCATATACGTGGCCCAGCGTACTGCGCATATCACGGAAGTTAGTCACGCGGATCATCACTAATAAATTGCGACCATCATACAGTGACGACTCGTTCATAAAGCCCTCGCGAGTCAGAACGCCAGTATCTTTATCTTTTTCAATTCGCTGTTTCTGCTCATTCAGCATGCCGGCTATCAGGCCAGACGCCTTACTGAGTTCCTCTTCGAGTACAGCTATTTCCGTGAATAACGTCCCCTGCTCTGCCTTTTCCCACGACTGTTTGCCGAGCCAGCGGGTTTTCTGAACCAATCGCTGCAACGGATAGAAAAAGTTTCTCACCAACATAATCATCACCAGCATAAAGAACAGTGCCAGCGTCGACAGCATTATGAGGGTCATGAAATGAGAGGTTTTGTACAGGGTGTAAGGATGGATATTCGGCGCAATCAGCACCAGCGAACCGTTAAACTGGCCCGACAGGTCGCGAATCGGATGCATTATCACAAAGTAGCCTTCACCTTTGTGGGTAATGATTCGCGATGACGCGGACTGTTCGTTTTCACCCTGCAACAGGGCTTTAAGCATCGGGAAAGCGTAAATGCTCCGTAGTTTGACGTGCTGTCCTTTCTGATTTCCGTCGTCCGACACGAGATATTGAGGGCGAGAAGACGAAATAATTTGCTGCTGATCGTCAAGCAGCAGCAGCGTGCTGCCCGGCATCGGGGCCGATTTTGTAAGGAACTTACTGATAACCGTAGGGTTAATATCGGCAAAAACAACGCCCTTGAAGGCCCGGCTCTCGCCGTATAAAGGCATGCGCCAACTCATCGCCTGGCCATTGCTGGTCGACATGTGATAATAATTTTTGGTCCAGAACGGCCGAGTTTGCGTCATCGCTTTGACAAACCAGTGACGCGAGAAAATGTTGTAGTGCTCAACGTGGCCGACGATGTCCGAATCCTTCGACGCCGTGCGATAGATATCTAATCTGTCTCGAACGGTAGACGAGGTTTTGATCGGGAAAATAGCCCCCGTGGCTTTATCTCTTTCGTACGCGATGTACTTCCCGTCCGCCGTCGCCAGACCGATCCGTGAAATCGTATCAGAAGAGACGAAATCATGGCCCAGCACATGCTTCAGCTGCTGTTCAACAGCAGGAGTATCAATGCCCGAAGACGCATTTACCAAATCAGACATCAACTCGGCCGCGCGCTGAGGCTCGTTCAGATACATATTGATTCGGTGGCTGAGATATTGGCTTTTTTGGGTCAGCGTTTTTTGCGTCATTTCCGTATACCAGTTGCTGATATCCCGGCGCTGGAGGAAGAAAAACAGCAACATCATGATGACCGTGCAAACTATCAGGCTTAGGATGAGCGTGCTCGCGAAGGATATCGAGCGTTTATTAAGCATGCGGAACATCAGAGAGTCTCCTGACCGGTGTTGTCATGTTGAGCGGTCAGCGCTGTTGCATCCTTATCACTGGCGACCTGTTCAGAACCATAAAACAAAGAGGAAAACGGAGCCGGATGGGCAAGAAAGTAGCCCTGCACCTGATCGCAGCCGAGGTCGAAGAAATGCTTCCGGGTATCTTCATCCTCAATACCGATAGCAATCAGCGGCACCTGGAAACCTTTCGCCAACGTTAACAATGAATTAAAGACACAAATGCTTTTCTCATTATTCAGTCGATTCGAAATTAAATGCTTTGAAATTTTGATGCTGTCGAACGGAATCGAATGCAAATAAGACATGCTGGAGAAACCTGCGCCGAAGTCATCCAGGCAGATGCTGATATGGTGGCGTCGAAGATAGTTCAGCACCTGGGAAGCCTGAGCCATATCGCGATCCAGCCCGCCTTCCGTAATCTCGATGCAGATATTTTCATTTTTAAGGCCATGCAGCTGGATGGTATCCATCAGATGCCAGGCAAAACCGTTTTGCATCAGCTGAATTGCCGAAATATTGATGTGCAGGCGGAAATCCTTCGGTGCCCCACGCTTAATCATCGAGGACAGTTCGCGGCACGCTTCTTCAATAATCCAGCGACCCAGCGGAATGATCAGCCCGCTTTCTTCGGCGACGGGAATGAAATCTTCTGGCGGAATTTCCCCCAGTTTTTCAGAGTGCCAGCGCACTAGACACTCACCGGCGATGCACGTTGCGCTGTCATCCGGTCCGGCAATCGGCTGAATCACCAGGAACAGCTCATTACTGGCCATCGCGCTGCCGAGAGAATCATGCAGGCGGATATTGGTCAGCTCCGTTTCCAGCATTTCAGGCAGATATAACCGCGTTTGTGCATTACCCGATTTTTCAGCGTGACGCAGAGCTATCCAGGCATGCATTAAGATATCGGTTATCGTCTCTGGCGTAATGTCCTGCAACACCATACCCGCGTTACCGGCAAACAGAACATTCCCCTTTCCGTTGCTGCCTGATTTATTATGTAACGAGAATAGCGAGTTAATAATACTCTGGTATTTAATGCAATCGCTTTTCTGGTTTACCCCTGGGAAAACAATAATGAATTTATCAATATTATCGCGCGCCACAATAATATTAGTTGGCAGAACGGTTTCCGCCTGCCGCATAAACTCAGAAATAAACGAATCTGCATATTTATTACCCAGCGTGTTCATGATCGACTTCATGTTGGTCACGTGGACCAGCGCGACTAAATTATGATGATGATAAATCCGTTCATCATTTAATAAACCACTGCGGGTGTAAAGACCGGAGGACGGGTCAAATTCTATTTTCTTACGCATCTGTTCGAAGCTGTCAGTCAATTGCTGCGACAAATGCTTAAAACCTGATTCGAGCTCGGCGATCTCCTGGAACTGGTGGCGATCGCTGCCTTCTGACCACTGCCCGGACTCCAGCTCTTTGGTGCGCTGGGCAATCTGACGTAACGGCGAGGTTATGCGGCTAAGCACCACGTGGACCAGCGCCGCGCTGAGCAAGAAGGTCAGGAGCAATGCCACAATCATGAACTTATCATGCAGCTTTATGGTCGCTATAATTGCCGACGCCGGGATGATGACCACCGCCTGCCATTTCAATTCGCCGGACGCATCGTTAACAGGAAAACGCGTGGCGTAATAATGATCACCATCCAGCTTAAGATTAATCACCTCATTCGGGCTAGCAGCCAGAAGCGACGTTCCGATTTTCTCAATCATCGGCGAGTTATTTTTGGTCAGAGTTGGCAGTACCATTTCTGAATTAACGGGTGGTGCGGCGTGGCGCGAGGATGAGGCCACAATCTGATCGCGCTCATCCAGAATAAGGAGATTGCTCTCCGGGTAAGGACGCTGGCGGCGCAGCATTTTGCTCAAATTTTGCAAGTGCAATTCACTGGAAATCACGCCAATATACTGCCCCTTGCTATTAAATGCGGGCACGCTGTAGGCAATACCCACCTCTTTTTCGTTACTGAGGTCACGATACACCGGCGTCCACAGCGGCTTCTTATACTCATTCACCGGCTGATACCATGGCCGGTTATGCATCGAGTAATTCGGGTTCTGCATGACCACCGTCGAACGCGTTGTCGACCCGGCGTACGAGACCAAGACGTCGTGCGTCGAGGTATCTTTTAAGGTCAAATACTCTTCTTTTCCGCCGTCGTGTCGGTGGCTGATGCCGATGTAATCACCTTTAATATTGCCAAACTGCAATACATTCAGGTCGACATTACTCTGGAAGACATCATTCATCACGTTCATGATATCGTCATAAACATCGCCGACAGCGATATTATCAGTCTGATAATGTTTGAACGTGTCTCTCAGTACCGAATCAGCCTGGCGCGGAATATTAATGTAGTCTTCAACCGCCGTTTTAAGCAGGCTGCTCTTGGAGACAAACAGGTTGTGGCTGATGGTGTCCAGCAGGCTCTGACGGTCGAGATAAACCACCGTTGAAACAATAGCAAACACCATGCAATAAAATGCAATGAATAAAGTTCTGACAGCTCCGGTCAGAGAAAATGATGATGTTTTAAAATAACGTAAAATCATAGGGGACCATGGGGAGCTGTCGGAGGATGCAGATGATTAATAGATAATTAGGTTACCAACAGGAAAGAGACATAATGTACACAACACAACCTGATGGTATTTTATCAAAAAGAGTACCATGTACAAAAAAAACGCACCATTAGTAAGTTATTTAATAATAAACGTGAGTTATCGCTTTATGGATAAAAGTATTAAATTAAATTTTGGCGGATATATTTATTATATATAAGCGGCAATCCGTGCATTTTTTCTCCGGTGGCGCTGACGCTCACCGGGCCTACAAATTCAATCACGTTTCCGCATCACACAAAGCAAAAACCCTGCCGAGGCAGGGTTTTCTAAGACGTTGAAGCTGGCCGATAAGCCGCTTTCTTTCGGGTATAGCGTCGTGGACAGTCGTTCATCACGCTCACCCCATAAGCAAAAACCCTGCCGAAGCAGGGTTTTCTAAGAAGTTGAAGCTGGCCGATAAGCCGCTTTCTTTCGGGTATAGCGTCGTGGACAGTCATTCATCACGCTCACCCCATAAGCAAAAACCCTGCCGAGGCAGGGTTTTCTAAGAAGTTGAAGCTGACCGATAAGCCGGGTTCTGTCGTGGACAGTCATTCATCTAGGCCAGCAATCGCTCACTGGCTCAAGCAGCCTACCCGGGTTCAGTACGGGCCGTACCTTGTGAACCCCTATTTGGCCTTGCTCCGGGTGGAGTTTACCGTGCCACGAACTGTTGCCAGTCGCGCGGTGCGCTCTTACCGCACCCTTTCACCCTTACCTGATCCCGCTTGCACGGGCCATCGGCGGTTTGCTCTCTGTTGCACTGGTCGTGGGTTTCCCCCCAGGCGTTACCTGGCACCCTGCCCTATGGAGCCCGGACTTTCCTCCCCTTCGCCCGTCTCCCCCCGAAAGAGGACGACGACGAAGCGGCGACTGTCTGGTCAGCTTCGGCGCGAAGTATAGAGGGTTTGCGCGGCAATGTCACCCTTCGAGCCGCATCCCTATTTGCAGCGTCGCGGCCACGTTGCGCGAGGCGCGCTGGATATTATCGAATGCGCCCCGAAACGCCTCATCGAGCGTGCCGATTTGCGTCAGCACGCTGAACACCGCATCAATGCCATGCTGATGCACAACGCCCACGTCCGTCGTCAGACACCCGGCAATGCCAATCACTGGCTTATGGTATTTTTTGGCGACGCTCGCGACCCCAACCGGCACTTTACCGTGAACGCTCTGGCTATCAATGCGCCCTTCACCGGTCAGCACCAGCGAGCAGTCGTGAATATGTTCTTCAAGGTTTAACGCCTGAGTCACAATCTCAATCCCGCGCCCCAACTCTGCGCCCAGAAAAGCCATCAGCGCCGCGCCCATTCCGCCTGCTGCGCCCGACCCAGGCACGCTCAGCACGTCGATATGCAGCGATTTTTTGATGACCTCAGCGTAGTGCGCCAGGCTGGCGTCGAGTTCCACGATCATCCCTTCAGTGGCTCCTTTCTGGGGGCCGAACACCCGAGATGCGCCCAGGTCGCCGGTTAGCGGATTGGTGACATCACAGGCGACACGCAGCGAACACACCGCCAGACGCGGGTCTAAGTCTGATATATCAATGCTGTTGAGGCTAATCAGGCTCCCGCCGCCCGCGGTTATCTCTTTGCCGCTGGCATCGGATAAACGCGCGCCCAACGCCTGCACCATGCCCGCGCCGCCGTCGTTGGTCGCGCTGCCGCCGATGCCGATAATGATGCTTTTCGCGCCCTGTTCCAGTGCGTGCAAAATCAGCTCGCCTGTGCCACGCGAGGTGGTTAACAGTGGGTTACGCTGCGCCACAGGCACCAGTGCCAGACCGCTGGCTGCTGCCATTTCAATAAATGCTGTTAGGCCGTCGCCGGAAATGCCCCACATCGCATCCACCGGTTCGCCCAACGGGCCGGTGACGCGCGAGGTTTTTACCGTTCCGTGAGTGGCGGCAATCATCGCGTCAACGGTGCCTTCGCCGCCGTCGGCGACCGGGACTTTGACATACTGCGCATCGGGGAAAATTTCCCGAAATCCTGATTCGATGGCCTGAGCCACCTCGCAGGCCGGGAGGCTTTCTTTATAAGAATCTGGAGCGATGACGATTTTCATAGTGCGTTGCCTGTTACCGCGCGAGGCAGAATTACCGGGCGCGTTCCCGCGCCCCGTCCTTTAGCGAGTGACTTCCACTTTCGCCAGTTTTTCGTAATAGCACGCGATGGCGCTATGGTCGTCGTTGCCGTGGCCATCGGCCCGCAGAGCTTGCATCATTTCCATTACTGCCGCCGTCAGCGGCAGTTGTGCGCCAACGCCGTGGGAAGTATCCAGCGCGTTCGCCAGATCCTTAATATGCAGATCGATACGGAATCCGGGCTTGAAGTTACGGTCCATAACCATCGGGGCTTTGGCGTCTAACACGGTACTGCCCGCCAGGCCACCACGAATCGCCTGATACACCAGGTCAGGGTTCACGCCTGCTTTGGTTGCCAGCGTCAGCGCTTCGGACATCGCGGCGATGTTCAAAGCCACAATCACCTGGTTGGCAAGCTTAGTCACGTTACCCGCGCCGATATCTCCGGTGTGCACCACCGAACCCGCCATCGCTTTCAGCAAATCGTAGTGCCTGTCGAAAATCGCTTTATCGCCGCCGACCATCACCGACAGCGTGCCGTCGATAGCCTTCGGTTCACCGCCGCTGACCGGCGCATCCAGCATCACCACACCTTTAGCCTGCAACGCTTCACTGATTTCACGGCTCGCCAACGGGGCGATAGAACTCATATCAATCAGCACCGTACCCGGTTTAGCGCCATCGATGATGCCGTTTTCGCCCAGCGCGACCTCTTTTACATGCGGCGAGTTCGGCAGCATGGTGATGATAACGTCACACTGCTCGGCGATATCTTTGGCCGAGCTGGCCGCTTCTGCACCTGCGGCAATCACTTCCGCGACCGCCTGAGGATTGTGATCTGACACCACCAGCGAGTAGCCCGCTTTCAGCAGGTTTTTGCTCATCGGTTTGCCCATAATGCCCAGGCCAATAAAGCCCACTTTCATCGTCATCATTTTTTCCTTATCAATTACGGTGGTGATTATTTTTTAAAGGCGTCAGCCAGTTTTTGCGTGGTGGAGCGGAACACGCCGAGGTCGCTGCCGACGGCAACGAACGTCGCGCCCCATTCCAGATAGCGACGGGCATCCGCTTCAACCGGTGCCAGAATGCCGCTCGGTTTACCGTGCGCTTTGGCGCGGGCAAAGATGTGCTGAATGCATTTCTGCACATCAGGATGAGAAGCATTGCCCAAATGGCCGAGCGCGGCGGCGAGGTCACTCGGTCCGACAAAAATGCCGTCCACACCGTCGGTGGCCGCGATGGCATCAACGTTATCGACGCCGGTCTGGCTTTCAATCTGCACCAGAATGGAGATGTTTTTGTTCGACTGAGCGAAGTAGTCCGGCACGGTGCCGAACATATTGGCGCGGTGGGACACCGACACACCGCGAATGCCTTCCGGCGGATAGCGGGTCGAAGCCACCGCACGCACTGCTTCCTCTTGCGTTTCAACAAACGGGATCAGGAAGTTATAGAAACCGATATCCAGCAGGCGCTTAATAATCACCGGATCGTTGGTCGGCACGCGCACCACTGACGCGCTCGGGCTGCCTTTCAGCGCCATCAGCTGCGGAATAAATGTGGAAATATCATTCGGCGCATGTTCGCCGTCCAGTACCAGCCAGTCGAAACCGGCCAGCCCCAGCACTTCGGTGCTGATAGGGTTCGCCAGCGCTGACCAACAGCCAATCTGAATCTGATGGTCAGCCAGCGCGGCCTTGAATTTGTTCGGGAAGTATTCGTTAGTCATCGTTTCACCCTTTGCTTAGTTCTGCAGTTCCATACGTTTAATGTCGCCCACCACAAACAGGTAGCAGACCATTGCCATCAAGGCTGAGCAGCCGACAAACACCAGTGCGGCGTTGAACGAGTGCAGCTCGCTGACCAGATAGCCAATCACCAACGGCGTGACAATCGAGGCGACATTACCGAATACGTTAAATACGCCGCCGCACAGGCCGACAATCTCTTTTGGCGCGGTATCAGAAATGACCGGCCAGCCCAGCGCACCGAACCCTTTGCCGAAAAAGGCCAGCGCCATCAGGGTCACCACCAGCGCGGTATTATCGGTGTAGTTACACAGAATAATCGTCGACGCGAGCAGCATTCCCAGCACAATCGGGACCTTCCGAGCGAAGGTGATCGAGTGCCCGCGTTTGATCAACGCATCAGAAAACACGCCGCCCAGCACGCCACCGGCAAAGCCGCACAGAGCCGGAATGGACGCCACCAGCCCCACCTTCAGAATCGACATGCCTTTGTCCTGCACCAGATAAATGGGGAACCAGGTGAGGAAAAACCACGTAATGGTGTTGATAAAGTATTGCCCAAAGAACACGCCGAGCATCATGCGGTTGGTCAGCAGCTGTTTGATGTAATGCATTTTCGGGCCGGTCGATGCGGCACCCGGTTTTTTGTGGTCCATATCCACCACGGCGCCGCCTTCGGAGATATATTTCAGCTCCTGTTCGCTCATGCGAGGGTGGTCAGTCGGGTTATGAATCAACTTGACCCACAGCGCGGTCAGCACAAATCCGATCATGCCCATCACCGTAAAGACGTGCTCCCAGCCCCAGGAAAAGGTTAGCCAACCCAGCAGTGGAGAGAAAATGGCGAGGGAAAAATACTGCGCCGAGTTAAAAATCGCCGACGCGGTGCCGCGTTCTTTGGTCGGGAACCAGGCCGCGACAATACGGGCGTTGGCCGGGAATGACGGCGCTTCCGAAAAGCCGAGCATAAAGCGCATAAAGAACATCGAAATACCGGCCCAGGCAATTGGGAAGATATCGACCAATCCTTGCATAAAGGTGAACAGTGACCAGAAAAAAAGGCTATAACTGTACACTTTTTTCGAGCCAAACTTATCGAGCAGCCAGCCGCCGGGGATCTGCATCAGCAGGTAAGCCCAGCCAAATGCAGAGAAGATGTAACCCATCGACACCGCACTGAGCTGAAGCTCCTTCGCCACTTCGGTGCCCGCTATCGACAGCGTGGCACGGTCAGCGTAATTCACCGCGGTAACAATAAAGATAATCAGCAGAATTAAATGGCGGGTATTCATTCCTCTTTTAGATTCAACAGCACTGTCCAGCATCATGTTATTATCCTCGGGTACAGGGCATTATCATTCTTATTTTGTAAGATGTTTTAATTCTGCTTTTGTTTTATTAAACGCGGCAGACACAATGAAATTGCCATTCAGTATAAGTAAGCCCCGTGGAATACACATTGTGCAATCTTCCAATATCAACAAGATGACACCAATGGCTTTCAGGCATATGCACAGGAGGATGGGCGCTGCCACACAGTTCCTATGTTCCCTCGCCTTCCTGCGCATAGCCTGACGATAAGAGGTGATCTGCGTCACATTATCAATGTCATACTCCTGACATTCTTTATTCCAGTGACCTTTTTCGCTTTATTTCGCTTCAACATTTTTTGCTGGAGAATACTGGACAATGGCAGAGATCGAAATCCGACAATCACCGCCGCAGGCGTTTTATATAAAAGTGCACGACACCGATAATGTCGCCATTATTGTGAACGATAACGGATTAAAAGCCGGAACACGTTTTGCGGATGGTCTGACGCTGATTGAACATATTCCACAGGGGCACAAAGTCGCACTGGTGGATATTCCTCATCACGGCGAAATCGTGCGCTACGGTGAAGTGATTGGCTATGCGGTACGCGATATTGTGCAAGGCAGCTGGATTGATGAATCCACCGTCGAACTGCCAAAAGCGCCGCCGCTGGAAACCCTGCCGTTGGCGACCCGCGTGCCGGAACCGTTACCGCCGCTGGAAGGCCACACCTTCGAAGGCTATCGCAACGCCGACGGCAGCGTCGGCACCAAAAACCTGCTCGGCATCACCACCAGCGTGCACTGCGTGGCGGGCGTAGTGGATTACGTGGTGAAAATCATCGAACGCGATCTGCTGCCGAAATACCCGAACGTCGACGGCGTTGTTGGCCTCAACCACCTTTACGGCTGCGGCGTGGCGATCAATGCGCCAGCAGCGGTGGTGCCGATTCGCACTATTCACAACCTCGCGCTGAACCCCAACTTTGGCGGCGAAGTGATGGTGGTTGGATTAGGTTGTGAAAAACTCCAGCCCGAACGTTTGCTGCAAGGCACGGAAGATGTGCAGGCCATTCCGGTCGATAGCGCGAGCATCGTGCGTTTGCAGGACGAACATCACGTCGGATTCCGCTCAATGGTCGACGATATTTTGCAGGTCGCCGAACGCCATCTGGTGAAGCTCAACCAGCGCCAGCGCGAAACCTGCCCGGCTTCTGAACTGGTGGTCGGGATGCAGTGCGGCGGCAGCGATGCGTTTTCAGGCGTGACCGCCAACCCGGCGGTGGGCTACGCCTCTGACCTGCTGGTGCGCTGCGGCGCCACGGTAATGTTCTCAGAAGTGACCGAAGTGCGCGATGCCATTCATCTGCTCACGCCGCGCGTTATCAACGAAGAGGTCGGCAAACGCCTGCTGGAAGAGATGGCCTGGTACGATAACTATCTCAATATGGGCAAAACAGACCGCAGCGCTAACCCATCGCCTGGCAATAAAAAAGGCGGTCTGGCAAACGTGGTGGAAAAAGCCCTCGGCTCGATTGCAAAATCCGGCCAGAGCGCGATTGTCGAAGTGCTTTCTCCGGGGCAACGCCCGACCAAACGCGGCCTGATTTACGCCGCCACGCCTGCCAGCGATTTTGTCTGCGGCACGCAGCAGGTGGCGTCCGGGATCACCGTGCAGGTGTTTACCACCGGGCGCGGCACGCCGTACGGTCTGGTGGCGGTACCGGTTATCAAGATGGCTACGCGCACCGAGCTGGCGAACCGCTGGTATGACTTAATGGATATCAATGCTGGAACGATTGCGACAGGCGAAGAGAGCATTGAGGATGTGGGCTGGAAACTGTTCCACTTCATTCTGGACGTCGCCAGCGGGCGTAAAAAAACGTTTTCCGACCAGTGGGGACTGCACAATCAACTGGCGGTGTTTAACCCCGCCCCCGTGACCTGATACCCAAAAAATAGCCCGGCAGTGAACACACCGCCGGGCTTTTTTATCTGCTTATTGCAGCGTGTTGAGGATGGCATTTGCCGCTTTCACCCGCTCGGTATTCGGGTACATTTTGTTGGCCAGCATCACGATGCCGATTTGTTTTTCAGGAATGAACGCCACGTACGCGCCAAAGCCGTTGGTCGACCCGGTTTTATGCACCAGAGAGGCTTTCACCGGCGCAACCGGCGGATCCATCGCCGCCACAGGTGAAGCCGCCAGTGCCACTTTGTTATCGCTGCCGTTAATGACGGTCGCCGCCGCAACCGGCCAGTTCAGCATTTCCCAGCCTAAACCCTGATACATACTGCCGCTGCGCCAATAGCGCGACTGTGCAAGCTCCAGCCCTTTTTGCAGAGTTGGCTGTTTTACCTGATGCGGATTCATGTTGTATTGCACCCAGCTCGCCATGTCTTCGACGGTGGATTTCACGCCGTAGGCTTCGGCATCCAACATCCCCGGCCCGACATGCATGGCTTTGCCGTCACGATAGCCCCAGGCGTAATGGCCTTCTTCACTGGCCGGCACGGTGAGCCAGGTATGTTTGAGATTCAATGGGTGCAGAACGCGCTGGCGCATCGCATCGTTAAACGTCATCCCGGAGGGTTTCACCGCCAGCGCACCAAACAGGCCAATGCTCGAGTTGGCGTACTGACGACGCGTTCCCGGCGCCCAGTCCGGCTGCCAGTTCTGGTAAAACTTCAGCAGCGCGACCTGATTATCAACCTCATCCGGCACCTGCAACGGCAAGCCGCCGGCGGTGTAGGTCGCCAGATCCAGCAAAGTGATGCCTTTCCACTGCTTACCCGTCAATTCTGGCCAGTATTTGCTGGCCGGATCACTCAGCTTCGCTTCCCCGCGCGCCACGATATCGCCGCCCAGTACTCCGGTGAAAGTTTTACTCACGGAGCCCAGCTCAAAAATCGTCTGCGTCGTCACCGGCACCTTTTTCGCGATGTCGGCCACGCCGTAGGTAAAGAAATGCGGTTTGCCCTGATAAATCACCGCTACAGCCATGCCGGGAATGGCCTGCACGTTGATCATCGGTTTAAGCGTTTGATTCACAACCTCTTCTAACTGTTTGTCACTCAATGTTTTTTGCGTGGCAAAGGCAGAAAAGGAGGCGCTCAGAACCAGCGCATAGCAGAGTGTTTTTTTCATCATTGAAATTCTTCCATAAGTAACATGACAGAGGGTCCGGCATATCAGACGCACTCAGTCTGCGGGATTTGACTGTGACGAACAAACGATTAAATTTAGCAGTAGCCTTAAGATTTTCTAACGGAAAACCCATGACACGTAGCTACATCCCGCTAAATTCGTTACGTGCGTTCGAAGCCGCGGCGCGACACCTTAGCTTTACTCACGCTGCCATCGAGCTCAACGTCACCCATTCGGCCATCAGCCAGCAAGTCAAAGCGCTGGAAGAACATTTGAACTGCCCGCTGTTTGTTCGCGTTTCGCGTGGATTACGGCTGACGACGGAAGGCGAAAGCCTGCTGCCGGTGCTAAATGATTCGTTCGATCGCATCGCGGGGATGCTGGACAGGTTCGCCGTTTCCCATGAGCGAGAAAAACTGAAGGTCGGCGTGGTGGGTACGTTTGCCACCGGGTTTCTACTTCCCCGGCTAGAGGATTTCCGGCGCTGTTATCCGTATATCGATTTGCAGTTATCTACGCACAATAACCGGGTCGACCCGGCCGCTGAAGGGCTGGATTACACCATTCGCTACGGCAACGGCGCCTGGCACGGCACCGACGCCACGTTTTTATGTTCGGCCCCGCTGGCGCCGCTGTGCAGCCCCGAACTGGCTGCGGCGCTGCGCACACCGGGCGATATTCTGCAATTCACGCTGCTGCGCTCATATCGACGCGATGAATGGAATTCCTGGTTCGAGGCGGCAGGTGAACAATCGCCTTCGCCCACTCATCGGGTGATGGTCTTTGATTCATCGGTCACGATGCTCGAAGCCGCCCAGGCCGGAATGGGCATCGCCATCGCGCCGGTGAATATGTTTACTCATTTACTCAACAGCGAGCGTATCGTGCAACCGTTTGAATGCGAGATTAATCTCGGCAGTTATTCCCTCACGCGATTGCAGTCCCGACCACAGACCCCGGCGATGGATGATTTCGCCCGCTGGCTGGTGAATCAGAGTGCGTAAGGTTTACGCCTTTACCAGCACCACTTCGATACCAGCCCGCTGCAGTTCTTTGAGACTTTCAGCCGGTACGCCTTCATCGGTAATAACCATATCAATCCGTGGCATATCAATGATTTTATGCAGGCTGGAGCGATTAAACTTAGTGGAGTCGGTCACCACGATTATCCGCTCAGCGACTTCGCACATACTGCGGTTGAGGCGGGCTTCATCTTCATTATGGGTGCTGACGCCACGATCGGTATCGATGGCATCCACGCCGAGGAACAGCATGTCGAAATGGTAATTCTGTAATGACTGCTCGGCCTGGTCGCCATAAAATGACTGTGACTGACGACGCAGATGCCCGCCGGTCATTAAGAGTTCCACCCCTTCGGCTTCCAGTAGCGCATTGGCAACGTTCATCCCGTTGGTCATGACAATCACCTCCGCGTGCTGACGCAGCATGCGCGCGATTTCATAGGTGGTGGTACCGGAGTCGAGAATAATGCGATGGCCTGGTTTTATCAGCTCAACCGCCGCCTGGGCGATACTGCGCTTCACGCCGGTATTGAGCGCGCTTTTATCTTCCACCGACGGCTCATGCGCCGCCCCATTCCCTTCGCAAATCAGTGCCCCACCGTAGGCGCGCACCGCGATGCCCTGCTTTTCGAGAAAAGCCAGATCGTTACGAATCGTCACCGTCGAGACACCATATGCGGCGGATAGGGAGTTCACCTGCACACTTCCTTGCTGTCGCAACCGCTGGATAATCTGCTCACGCCTTTCGCTGGTTCCGCTAATGCGCTTTTCCGCGGACAAATCGCTGCTGCTCATAAGAACTCCTTTAAGAAAAACTTTCGTTTCATTTCGTTTTAACTATTAACGCCTTTCTTTTTCCGGAATGCAAGCCCTGTAAGCCGTGCAGACCGTTACCGTCCTGACGCTGAAACCTTTCATTATGTTTCTTTTGTGAAACAGATCGGAAAACTATTATCTTTCGTTTTATTTTTATAGCAGCATGATGCAGGATTAAGTGAAACAAAACGAAAGATGAATACCATCACCATCCGAAATGGAGAGGAAAGTGAAACATCTGACAGAAATGGTGGAACAGCATAAGCAAGGAAACAGCAACGGAATTTATGCCGTCTGTTCCGCACATCCGCTGGTACTTGAAGCCGCAATCCGTTACGCCCGCACGCAGCAGACGTCACTGTTGATTGAGGCCACTTCAAACCAGGTTGATCAGTTTGGCGGCTACACCGGTATGACGCCGGCGGATTTTCGCGGCTTTGTGTGTCAACTCGCCGACAAGCTCGATTTCCCGCAGTCGCAGCTGATCCTCGGCGGCGATCATCTGGGCCCAAACCGTTGGCAAAATCTCCCGGCCGCAGAGGCAATGCACAACGCCGACGCGCTGATCAAAAGCTACGTTGCGGCGGGCTTTAAAAAGATCCACCTCGATTGCAGTATGTCCTGCGAAGGCGATCCGCTGCCGTTAACCGATGATATTGTGGCCGAGCGCGCTGCGCGCCTGGCAAAAATTGCCGAGGAAACCTGCCGCGAACAGTTTGGTGAATCTGATCTGGTGTACGTAATCGGCACCGAAGTGCCGGTTCCCGGTGGTGCGCACGAAGCCCTGACCGAGCTGGCAGTTACCACGCCCGATGCGGCACGGGCCACGCTCGAAGCCCATCGCCACGCTTTTGAAAAACAGGGTTTGAATGCCATCTGGCCACGCATTATCGCGCTCGTCGTGCAGCCCGGCGTCGAATTCGATCACACGCATATCATCGATTATCAGCCACAAAAAGCCGTGGCGCTGAGCCACATGGTTGAAGCGTTCGACACGCTGGTGTTTGAAGCGCACTCCACCGATTACCAGACCCCACACGCGCTGCGCCAGTTAGTGAAAGATCACTTCGCTATCCTGAAAGTCGGCCCGGCGCTGACCTTTGCCCTGCGGGAAGCCCTATTCTCACTGGCCGCGATTGAAGAAGAACTGCTGCCTGCAAAAGCCTGCTCGGACCTGCGTCACGTGCTGGAAAACGTCATGCTCGACCATCCAGAATACTGGCAAAACCACTATCACGGCGACGGCAACACCCGTCGGCTGGCGCGCGGTTACAGTTATTCAGACCGGGTGCGCTACTACTGGCCGGACAGTCAGATTGATGACGCGTTTGCACGGCTGGTGCGCAATCTGGCCGACGAGCCCATTCCGCTGCCGCTCATCAGCCAGTACCTGCCTTTGCAGTATGTAAAAGTCCGCGAAGCCGGTCTCAGTGCGACCCCACGCGAACTCATCATTGACCATATCCAGGACATACTGCAGCAGTACCACGCGGCCTGTCAGGGCGGAAACGCCCAGAACGCATAACAAAAAAGAGGAAAACACTATGCCAAACATTGTGTTGAGTCGTATCGACGAGCGCCTGATTCACGGACAGGTCGGCGTTCAGTGGGTCGGATTTGCGGGGGCAAATCTGGTGCTGGTGGCGAACGATGAGGTGGCTGAGGATCCGGTTCAGCAAAACCTGATGGAGATGGTCCTGGCGGAAGGTATCTCCGTTCGCTTCTGGTCGCTGCAAAAAGTCATCGACAACATTCACCGCGCCGCAGACCGTCAGAAGATTTTGCTGGTCTGCAAGTCACCTGCCGATTTTCTGAAGCTGATCGAAGGCGGCGTCCCGGTGACGCGTATCAACGTAGGAAACATGCACTACGCCAATGGCAAACAGCAAATTGCCAAAACGGTCTCCGTCGACGCCAACGACATCACCGCCTTCAGCGGCCTGAAAGCTGCTGGAGTAGCGTGTTTTGTACAGGGCGTGCCGACTGAACCCGCTTTGGATCTCTTTAAACTGCTCTGAGGGATTCACAATGGAAATCAGTCTTCTACAGGCTTTTGCGTTGGGCATTCTGGCCTTTATCGCAGGCCTGGATATGTTCAACGGGTTAACGCACATGCACCGCCCGGTGGTGCTTGGGCCGCTGGTCGGTTTGATTCTGGGCGATTTACACACCGGTATTTTGACCGGCGGTACGCTGGAACTGGTGTGGATGGGCCTCGCCCCGCTGGCCGGTGCTCAGCCGCCAAACGTGATTATCGGGACCATCGTCGGTACCGCGTTTGCCATTTCGACCGGCGTGAAACCTGAGGTTGCCGTGGGCGTCGCCGTGCCGTTTGCGGTTGCCGTGCAAATGGGGATAACGTTCCTGTTCTCGGTAATGTCCGGCGTCATGTCTCGGTGCGATCGCATGGCGGCCAACGCCGATACCCAGGGTATTGAGCGGATTAACTATCTGGCGCTGCTGGCGCTCGGTATCTTCTATTTTCTCTGCGCGTTCCTGCCGATTTACTTCGGGGCCGAGCACGCCAAAACCGCCATTGACGTGCTGCCGACCCGCCTGATTGATGGCCTCGGCGTTGCAGGCGGCATCATGCCCGCGATTGGTTTCGCCGTGCTGCTAAAAATCATGATGAAGAACGTCTACATCCCATATTTCATCATCGGCTTTGTGGCGGCGGCCTGGCTGAAATTACCGGTGCTGGCGATTGCCGCTGCGGCGCTGGCGATGGCGCTTATCGATCTGCTGCGTAAATCTCCTGAACCGGCTGCCCCGGCAGCACAGAAAGAGGAATTCGAAGATGACATCTAATCAAACCACACTGCCGGGCGTCGTCGAAACCGAAGAGACGCTGCTCACGGGCGTGAATGAAAATATCTATGAAGATCAGAAACTCGGCGTGGAGCTGACCAAAAAAGACATCAACCGCGTAGCCTGGCGTTCGATGCTGCTGCAGGCCTCGTTTAACTACGAGCGTATGCAGGCTTCCGGTTGGCTGTACGGTCTGCTGCCTGCTCTGAAAAAAATCCACACTAACCCGCGTGACCTGGCGCGAGCCATGAAAGGTCATATGGGATTCTTCAATACCCATCCTTTCCTGGTGACGTTTGTTATCGGCATCATCCTGGCGATGGAACGCTCTAAGCAGGATGTAAACAGCATTCAGAGCACCAAAATTGCCGTTGGCGCACCGCTCGGTGGCATTGGTGATGCGATGTTCTGGCTGACGCTGCTGCCGATTTGCGGTGGCATCGGGGCAAGTCTCGCCCTGCAAGGATCGATTCTCGGCGCAGTGGTATTCCTGGTGCTGTTTAACGTGGTGCATCTCGGCCTGCGTTTTGGTCTGGCGCATTATGCCTACCGGATGGGCGTGGCGGCGATTCCGCTGATTAAGGCCAATACCAAAAAAGTGGGGCACGCGGCATCGATTGTCGGGATGACGGTGATTGGCGCGCTAGTGGCCACCTACGTTCGTCTGAATACAACCCTGGAAATCACCGCCGGTGATGCGGTGGTAAAGCTGCAAACTGACGTTATCGATAAGCTGATGCCTGCGTTTCTGCCGCTGGTTTACACCCTGTGCATGTTCTGGCTGGTGCGTCGTGGCTGGAGTCCGCTGCGTCTGATTGGTATCACCGTCGTGCTTGGCGTCGTCGGTAAATTCTGTCACTTCCTGTAACGGTAAAGAGGTATTGCGATGCTGGGTATTATTTTGACGGGCCACGGCGGTTTTGCCAGCGGAATGGAAAAAGCGATGACGCAAATCCTTGGCGAGCAGTCACAGTTTATTGCCATCGATTTTCCGGAGACGTCCTCCACCGCCCTGCTCACGTCACAGCTTGAGCTGGCGGTGAACACGCTGGACAGCCAGCAGGAGATAGTGTTTCTGACGGACCTGCTGGGCGGGACGCCGTTTCGAGTCGCCTCAACGCTGGCGATGCAAAAGCCTGGCCGCGAGGTGATTACTGGCACCAATTTGCAGCTGCTGCTGGAAATGGTGCTGGAGCGAGAAGGCTTAGACAGCGAGACGTTCCGCGTGCAGGCGCTGGAGTGCGGGCACCGCGGGCTGACCAGTCTTGTTGATGAGCTGGGGCGCTGTCGCGAGGAAAAGCCCGTTGAGGAAGGAATATGACGCAGATACTGCGCGCCAGACGCCTTCTGAGCGAGTGGGGCTGGCTGGACGATCATCAGCTTCTGCTTGAAAACGGCATCATCACCGCCATCGAGCCTATTCCTGCAGGCGTGATGGCGCGTGATGCAGAACTGCTGTGCCCGGCCTATATCGATACCCACGTTCACGGCGGCGCAGGAGTTGATGTGATGGACGACGCGCCGGACACCCTCGACCGGCTGGCGATGTATAAAGCGCGTGAAGGCGTAGGCGGCTTTTTACCGACGACCGTGACGGCGCCTGTAAAGACGATTCACGGTGCGCTTGAGCGAATAGCACAGCGTTATGAATCAGGCGGCCGGGGCGCGCAGGTGCTCGGCAGCTATCTCGAGGAGCCCTATTTCACGCCGCAGAATAAAGGCGCACATCCGCCTGAACTGTTCCGCGAATTGACGCTAACGGAACTCGATGGGCTGATTGCCGTCTCACGGCACACGCTTCGCGTGGTAGCGCTGGCTCCAGAAAAACCGGATGCGCTGTTAGCCATCCGCCACCTGAAACAACACGGCGTCAAAGTCATGTTAGGCCATAGCGCAGCCACGTATGGCCAGACCCGTGCGGCATTTGACGCAGGTGCTGATGGGCTGGTGCATTGCTTTAACGGTATGACGGGTCTGCATCATCGGGAGCCCGGCATGGTGGGAGCCGGATTAACCGATCCCCGTGCGTGGCTGGAGCTCATCGCCGATGGGCATCACGTACATCCGGCGGCGCTGCGGCTGTGCAGCTGTTGCGCTCGCGATCGGGTGGTGCTGATTACCGATGCCATGCAGGCCGCCGGGATGCCGGACGGACGCTATTCGCTGTGTGGTGAAGACGTGGAAATGCACGACGGAATTGTGCGAACCGCGTCGGGCGGTCTGGCAGGTAGTACACTTTCACTGGATGCCGCCGTGCGAAACATGGTTGAACGGGCCGGTGTTGCGCCGGAGGATGCAATCCATATGGCATCGCTCCATCCCGCACGCCTGCTGGGAATTGACCACCAGCTTGGCTCGCTAAAGCCAGGCAAACGGGCCAATGTTATTGCGCTCAATGCCGGGCTTCATGTGCAACAAATCTGGATTCAGGGTCTGGCTCTCCCCCTATAGACCTTACACTGTGTGTCCCTTTGGCCCGCGTGCGCTCCTCGCCCGGGCCTTTCTTTTCCTTTCCTTCGTTTTTTCCCCTTTTTGACATCCACAAATATATACATTCAATTTCAATATGTTACCCATCCCATATCGTTTTCGATCACAGTTTTCGTTTTATTTCACTTTCTTTCATTGAAGTTTCAATTTCTTTTCTATAGATTTTATTTAACGGCTTATGTGAGCAAGTGAAACGAAACGAAAGATAACGGCAAATCGCCCGCTTCCGATGTGGAATTCACATGACTAAGGAATGAGTTATGCCAGAAACCTACACCTCTCCCGCGACTGCCACAGGCACCTGGACAGAATCAGAGATCCGTCAGCAGCCTGCCAGTTGGATCCGCTCCCTCACGCATATCGACAAGATCCGATCTCAGCTCGACAACTTCCTCGCTCCGCTACTGCGTAAAAAAGATCTGCGGATAGTCCTGACCGGTGCCGGCACCTCGGCGTTTATCGGCGACATCATCGCGCCATGGCTGTCACGCCACACCGGGCAAAACATCAGCGCGGTTCCGACCACTGACCTGGTCTCTAACCCAATGGACTACCTGAGCGCGGCCAACCCGCTGCTGCTGGTTTCTTTTGCCCGTTCCGGCAACAGCCCGGAAAGCGTGGCCGCCGTCGAACTGGCGAACCAGTTTGTGCCGGAGTGCTATCACCTTTCGATTACCTGTAACGAAGCCGGAAGCCTGTATCAGAACGCACTCGACAGCGATAACGCCTTCGCGCTACTGATGCCTGCCGAAACCCACGATCGCGGCTTCGCGATGACCAGTAGCATCACCACCATGATGGCCAGCTGTCTGGCGGTGTTCGCCCCGGAAACCATCAATAGCGAGACGTTCCGCGATGTGGCACAACGCTGCGAGGCCATTATCAGCTCGCTCGGCGATTTCAATCACGGCGTGTTTGGTCAGGAAACCTGGAAACGCATTGTGTATCTCGGTAGCGGTGGCTTGCAGGGTGCCGCGCGTGAATCCGCCCTGAAAGTGCTGGAGCTGACCGCCGGAAAAATGGTGGCTTTTTATGACTCGCCAACCGGTTTTCGTCACGGTCCAAAATCGCTGGTCGATGGCGAAACACTGGTGGTGGTGTTTATCTCCAGCCACCCATATACCCGCCAGTACGATCTCGATTTGCTCAACGAGCTGCGCCGCGATCGTCAGGCCAACCGAGTCGTGGCCATTACCGCGCAAATGGATCCGGTTATCGAAGCAGGCCCACACATTCTTCTTCCTCCTTCTCGTCACTTCATCGACATGGAGCTGGTGTTCTGCTTCCTGATGTACGCGCAGGTGTTTGCCCTCACGCAGTCCATCAGCGTCGGCAATACCCCGGATACCCCGTCTGCCAACGGCACGGTCAATCGCGTGGTACAGGGCGTCGTCATTCATCCATGGATTGCTTAAGAGGATCGCAGCATGAGCATTATCTCAACCAAATATCTCCTGCAGGATGCACAGGCCAAAGGCTACGCGGTTCCGGCGTTCAATATTCATAACGCCGAAACTATTCAGGCGATCCTCGACGTATGCAGTGAACTGCGATCGCCGGTGATCCTCGCCGGCACGCCAGGCACGTTTAAACATATCGCACTGGAAGAGATCTTCGCGCTGTGCAACGCCTACTCCACCAGCTACGACATGCCGCTGGCGTTGCACCTCGATCACCATGAATCACTCGATGACATCCGTCGCAAAGTGAACGCGGGCGTGCGTAGCGCGATGATCGATGGCAGCCATTTCCCGTTTGAGCAGAACGTCAAACTGGTGAAATCCGTAGTCGATTTCTGCCATCAGAATGATTGCAGCGTAGAAGCCGAGCTGGGTCGCCTCGGCGGTATGGAAGACGACATGAGTGTCGACGCCGAAAGCGCGTTTTTGACTGACCCGCAGGAAGCGAAGCGTTTCGTGGAGCTGACCGGCGTCGACAGCCTGGCGGTCGCCATCGGTACCGCGCACGGACTTTATACCCATCGCCCTAAAATCGACTTCAAGCGATTAGCAGAAATTCGCGAAGTGGTGGATATCCCGTTGGTGCTGCACGGCGCGAGTGATGTGCCTGATGAATATGTCCGTCGCACCATCGAACTTGGCGTGTGCAAAGTGAACGTCGCAACCGAGCTGAAAATCGCGTTTGCGGCTGCCGTCAAAGAGTGGTTCGCCGAAAACCCAGAAGGCAACGATCCGCGTTACTACATGCGGGTCGGCATGGATGCGATGAAAGAAATCGTCAGAAATAAAATCGCCGTTTGCGGTTCGGCCAACCGCCTTTTGCTTCCCGTAGAAGCCTGATTACCGTTATTCGCTGTTCGACTCATCTAAAAAAACAATAAGCCTCGCAACTATGAAGGAGCGTCCTTAATCCAGGGCGCTCCTTCCATTAAAATGAGCAATTCCGAGGAGTCCCCTACATGACACAGGAAAAGTCGTTCAAATCTAAAGCGTGGGAGTTCTTTCAAAGCCTGGGAAAGACCTTCATGTTCCCGGTCTCACTGCTGGCCTTTATGGGCCTGTTACTGGGTATCGGTAGCTCGGTTACCAGTCCGTCAACGATCAAAAGCTTTCCCTTTTTGGGCGGGGAACTGACCCAGTTAACCTTTGGTTTTATCGCCATGGTCGGCGGGTTTGCGTTCTCCTATTTGCCGCTGATGTTCGCGATGGCGATTCCGATGGGCCTCGCCACGCGTAACAAAGCGGTGGGCGCATTTGCTGGTTTTGTCGGCTACATGCTGATGAACATGAGCATCAATTATTATCTGACGGTCACCCACCAGCTTGCCGACGCCGCCACCATGAAACAGGTCGGTCAGTCGATCGTATTAGGTATTCAAACGCTGGAGATGGGTGTGCTCGGCGGCATCGTTGTCGGCGTGATTACGTATTTCCTGCATGAACGCTTTCAGGACACCGTCCTGCACGACGCTTTCGCCTTCTTTGGCGGTATCCGCTTTGTGCCAATCATTACCGCGCTGACGATGTCGCTGGTCGGTCTTTTTATCCCGTTGTTATGGGAATACGTGGCGCTGGGAATTGCCGGTATCGGGCACATCATTCAGAGCACCAGCGTCTTTGGGCCGTTCCTGTACGGCGTGGGCGTGCTGCTGCTTAAACCGTTTGGCCTGCACCATATTCTGCTGGCGATGGTGCGTTTTACCCCAGCCGGGGGAATGGAAATGGTCAACGGGCAGGAAGTTGCAGGCGCGCTGAATATTTTCTACGCCGAGCTGAAAGCGGGCCTGCCGTTTAGCCCGCACGTTACGGCGTTCCTGTCGCAAGGCTTTATGCCGACCTTTATCTTCGGCTTGCCTGCGGTGGCGTACGCTATTTACCGCACCGCGCGCCCGGAAAACCGGCCGGTGATTAAAGGACTTCTGCTTTCCGGAGTGCTGGTTTCGGTGGTCACCGGGATTTCTGAACCGATCGAATTCCTGTTCCTGTTTATCGCCCCTGTGCTGTATGCGTTCCATATCGTGATGTCTGGCCTGGCGCTGATGGTCATGGCGCTGCTCGGCGTCACCATCGGCAACACCGACGGCGGCATTCTTGACTTGCTGATTTTCGGCGTAATGCAAGGGACGTCCACCAAGTGGTATCTGTTGTTCCCGGTCGGGATCGCGTGGTTCGCCATCTACTTCTTCGTCTTCCGCTGGTACATCCTCAAGCACGATATCAAAACGCCTGGGCGTGAAGAAGACACAGAAGGCGCGGCGCTTGCCGTGAAAGCCAATACCCGGGCGCGTGGCAAATCCAAATACGATCATGGGCTGATCCTCGACGCACTCGGCGGAAAAGAGAATATCGACTCACTCGATAACTGTATTACCCGCCTGCGTCTGGTGGTGAAAGACATGAGCAAAGTTGACCAGCAAACGCTGAAGAACGCCGGAGCGTTATCGGTTGTGGTACTGGATGCGCACAGCGTACAGGTGATTATCGGGCCGCAGGTTCAGGGCGTAAAAACGGGCATTGAAGCCTTAATTTAACAGGGGATTAGCGTGTTTGATTTTGACAAAATTATTGAACGTAAAAGCGATAAATGCCGCAAGTGGGATCACGCCTTCGTTTGCTCGCGTTTCCCCGGCGTGCCCGAGGAGTTCGTCCCGCTGTGGATTGCTGATATGGATTTCACCTCGCCCCCGGTGGTGATTGAAGGATTTCAGCGCATCGTTTCGCACGGTACGTTCGGCTACACCTGGTGCTTCGACGAGTTTTACGAGGCGGTCATTGGCTTTCAGCGTGAAAGGCACCAGGTCAAGGTCGATGCATCGTGGATAACACTGACCTACGGCACCGTCTCCACGCTGCATTACACGGTGCAGGCTTTCTGCCAGCCGGGTGACAGCGTGATGATGAACACGCCGGTCTACGATCCGTTTGCCATGGCGACTGAGCGGCAGGGCGTTCGCGTTCTCGCGAATCCGCTACGTGTTCAGGACAATCGCTATCACCTTGATTTTGATCTGGTTGAACATCAGCTGAAAACCCATCGGCCTAAGCTGTGGTTCTTCTGCTCACCGCATAATCCGTCCGGGCGCATCTGGCGCGCAGAGGACATTCGTCAGGTCTCTGATTTATGCCAGTGCTACGGCGTGATTCTGGTGGTCGATGAAGTTCACGCCGAGCACATTCTGGACGGCACGTTTGTTAGCTGTCTGTCGCCGGGCTGTGCCGCGCAGGATAACCTGATCCTTCTGACCTCGCCGAACAAAGCCTTCAATCTCGGCGGCCTGAAAACCTCTTACTCCATTATCCCTGACGCTACGCTGCGCCAGCGGTTCCGTCAGCAGCTGGAGAAGAACTCCATCACTTCACCGAATATGTTCGGTGTTTGGGGAATCATTCTCGCCTACCAGCAAGGGCTACCGTGGCTGGATGAACTGAACGGTTATCTGCGTGGCAACGCGCGCTATCTGGCAGATGCGATATCCACCCACTTCCCGCACTGGAAAATGATGAATCCGGAATCGTCGTATCTGGCGTGGATTGACGTCAGCGCCGACGCGCGCAGCGCCACCGAATTAACCGCCCATTTTGCGCAACATGCAGGCGTGGTAATTGAAGACGGCAGCCATTACGTCCAGGACGGGCAGAACTACATGCGTATTAACTTCGGTACCCAGCGTTACTGGCTGGAGCAGGCCATCGAAAAAATGTGCGCTTCATATCGTAATTAAAGGAGAGAGTAAAAATGAGTACACCCAATATTTTACTGACCCGAATAGATAATCGCCTGGTGCATGGTCAGGTGGGCGTGACCTGGACTTCAACGATCGGCGCTAATTTGCTGATCGTGGTTGATGATGATGTCGCTAAAGACGAGTTACAGCAGAAACTGATGGGGATCACCGCCGAGACCTACGGTTTTGGGATCCGCTTTTTCTCGATAGCCAAAACCATCGATATCATCAGTAAAGCGGCCCCGCATCAGAAGATCTTCCTCATTTGCCGCACGCCCGACACGGTACGAAAACTGCTGGAAGGCGGCGTACCGCTGAAAGACGTCAACGTCGGCAACATGCATTTCTCGGAAGGGAAAAAACAGATCAGCAGCAAAGTCTATGTCGACGAAAAGGATCTGGCCGATCTTCGCTTTATTAAACATCAGGGTATCAATATTTTTATTCAGGATGTGCCGGGAGATACCAAAGAAAATATTAACGACTAACGGACTGTCTCTGTATTAAAGCAATAAACATAAAAATCACGAGGCGATAAAATGCATGAAATCACGCTCATTCAAGGGCTGTCACTTGCCGCCCTTGTCTTTGTATTGGGAATTGATTTTTGGCTGGAAGCTCTGTTTTTATTTCGTCCCATTATTGTTTGTACCCTGACTGGGGCAATTTTGGGGGATATTCATATTGGGTTAATTACAGGCGGATTAACTGAACTCGCCTTTGCCGGGCTCACGCCCGCCGGAGGTGTGCAACCGCCGAACCCAATTATGGCGGGGGTGATGACGACCGTTATTGCCTGGTCGACGGGAGTTGATGCCAAAACGGCAATTGGCCTTGGTCTACCGTTCAGTTTGCTGATGCAGTACGTCATTCTGTTTTTCTATTCTGCATTTTCACTGTTCATGAGCAAAGCGGATAAATACGCAAAAGAAACGAATACCGCCGCTTTTGCTCGCCTGAACTGGACGACCACGCTAATTGTCGCCTGTTCGTATGCGGTCATTGCTTTCCTCTGTACCTACCTCGCGCAAGGCGCAATGCAGGCGCTGGTAAAATCCATGCCGGCCTGGCTGACACACGGATTTGAAGTCGCGGGTGGGATCCTGCCAGCGGTCGGTTTTGGCTTATTGCTGCGGGTGATGTTCAAGGCTCAGTACATTCCGTACCTGATCGCCGGGTTCCTGTTTGTTTGTTATATCCAGGTCAATAACCTCCTGCCCGTCGCCGTGCTTGGCGCAGGCTTTGCCGTCTACGAGTTTTTCAACGCGAAAGCAAAAGCCGCAGCGCAACCGCAGGCCGACACGCACAAAAATGATGAAGAGGATTACAGCAATGGGATCTGAAATCAGTAAAAAAGACATCACCCGTCTGGGGTTTCGTTCATCGCTCCTGCAGGCCAGTTTTAACTATGAACGTATGCAGGCGGGCGGTTTTACCTGGGCGATGCTGCCGTTACTCAAGAAAATCTATAAGAATGATAAGCCCGGCCTGAGCGCCGCAATGAAAGATAATCTGGAGTTTATTAATACCCATCCAAATTTGGTGGGATTCCTGATGGGCTTGTTAATCTCCATGGAGGAGAAAGGCGAAGACCGCAGCACCATTAAAGGGCTGAAGGTGGCACTGTTTGGCCCTATTGCGGGCATCGGCGACGCTATATTCTGGTTCACCTTATTGCCGATAATGGCGGGTATTTGCTCTTCATTTGCCAGTCAAGGGAATTTGCTCGGCCCTATTTTATTCTTTGCGGTTTATCTCGCCATATTCTTTTTACGTGTTGGCTGGACACATATTGGTTATTCCGTTGGGGTGAAAGCGATAGATAAAGTCCGAGAAAATTCACAGATGATTGCCCGCTCCGCAACCATTCTCGGGATAACGGTTATTGGTGGCCTGATTGCTTCGTATGTCCATATTAATGTGGTGACAACCTTCGCGATTGACGCCACCCATAAGGTCGCGCTGCAACAAGATTTCTTTGATAAGGTCTTCCCCAATATTCTGCCAAGGCTTACACCCTGTTGATGTATTACCTGCTACGCGCGAAAAAAGCGCATCCGGTGCTGTTAATTGGCGTGACCTTCGTCCTGGCTATAGCCGGGTCAGCGCTGGGCATTCTGTAACTAAAAGAAGAACCTATTGGCCTTACCTTAAACACAATAAGGAACTCACCCTGATGAAAAAAGTGCTTACCGTTTCGTTACTCACATTGTTGGTTTCCAACGCTGCCTGTGCCGCAAACTACGCCCTGAAAAATGACAACCTCAGCGTCTCGTTTGACGATGCCAATTCCGCGTTGGTGATTAAAGATACCCACTCCAGCCACCAGCTATCGCCGCAGGAGTTGTTCTTCCTGACGCTGCCGGATGAATCAGTTATCCATACCGCAGATTTTAAGGTGAAACACGTTGAGAAACAGAAGGATGCGATTGTCATCGACTATACGCACCCTGATTTTAACATCACCGTGACCATCCACATGGTGAAAGGGAAATACGCCAGCATTGATTACACCCTCGCTGCCGTTGGCCAACCGCGCGAAGTGGCGAAAATCACCTTTTTCCCGACCAAAAAACAGGCCCAGGCACCTTACGTTGATGGCGCGATTAACAGTTCGCCAATTATCGCCGATTCGTTTTTCATTCTGCCGGGCAAACCTATCGTCAACACATACGCCTATGAAGCCACCACCAATCTCAACGTCGAGCTGAAAACGCCGATTCAGGCTGATACGCCGGTCAGTTACACCACCTTTTTCGGTACGTTTCCTGAGATGAATCAGCTTCGTCGGAGCGTGAATCAGTTCATTGAAGCCGTTCGTCCGCGCCCTTATAAGCCTTATTTACACTACAACAGCTGGATGGATATTGGCTTCTTCACCACCTATACCGAGCAGGATGTGTTAGGCCGCATGGATCAGTGGAATAAAGAATTCATAACTGGACGCGGTGTGCCGCTGGATGCGTTCTTGCTGGATGACGGCTGGGATGATCGTACCGGCCGATGGCTGTTTGGACCTGCGTTTAGTCACGGGTTTAGCAACGTGCGTGAAAATGCAGATAGCCTGCACAGCTCGGTAGGATTATGGCTTTCGCCGTGGGGTGGCTATAACAAACCACGCGACATCCGCGTATCGCACGCGAAAGAGTATGGCTTCGAAACCGTTGACGGAAAACTCGCGCTCTCCGGCCCTCATTATTTCGACAACTTCAACGAACAAATCATCAAGCTTATCAAGAATGAGCACATCACTTCCTTCAAGCTGGACGGGATGGGTAACGCTAACTCGCACATTAAAGGCAGTAAATTTGCCTCTGATTTCGACGCGTCCATCGCCCTACTGCACAACATGCGAGAAGCCAATAAAAACCTGTTTATCAACCTGACCACCGGCACCGATGCCAGCCCTTCCTGGCTGCTGTACGCCGATTCTATCTGGCGTCAGGGCGATGACATCAACTTGTACGGCCCTGGCACGCCGGTACAACAGTGGATGACCTATCGCGACGCGGAAACCTTCCGCTCGATTGTACGAAAAGGCCCGCTATTCCCACTCAATTCTCTGATGTACCACGGAATTGTCAGTGCGGAACATGCCTATTACGGGCTGGAGAAAGTGCAGACGGACAGTGATTTTGCCGATCAGGTTTGGAGCTATTTCGCCACTGGTACCCAACTGCAGGAGCTGTACATCACACCTTCCATGCTGAACAAACCAAAGTGGGACACTCTGGCGCAGGCCGCCAAATGGTCACGGGATAACGCACAGGTGCTGGTTGATACGCATTGGGTCGGCGGCGATCCAACATCACTTGAAACGTACGGCTGGGCATCATGGAGCAAAGATAAGGCCATTCTTGGCCTGCGTAACCCGTCCGATAAACCGCAGACCTATTATCTGAATCTGGCGAAAGATTTTGAGATCCCGCAGGGCGAAACCACGCACTTCACGATGAAAGCGGTGTATGGCAGCAATACCACCATCCCATCAGACTACAAAGATGCGGTTGTGGTGACGCTACAACCTTTGGAAACCTTGGTGTTTGAAGCCACACCGGTTAACTAAACAATATGGCCCGGGCATCCCCGGGCCATTTTTTATTCAGCTTGCCAACAACCACCTTTCTTGGGACCTACCCGGCGCAATCTTTCTTTCTGTTGCAGGGACTGAATATCCCGATCTACCGTTCTTGGCGAAACAGCCAGTTTCAGTGCCAGTTCGGCCGTAGTCAATGTCGGATTCGTCTTCAAAAGTAGCCATAACGCACGTTCTCTATTCGACAGCGCTACCCGATTTTCCTCCACCATTTCTTCCGCCATTTCTTCCGCCATTTCTTCCGCCACAGCTGACGGATGAGCTAGCCCCTCGCGCAATGCTTCCAGCATATTTTTAAGCATGAACTCAATGAACAAGGTGCAATCGCTGGCTTTGTCACATTGGCCGAGGATCTGGTAATAACGTGACTGCTGGTAGTGAATCAGCGTTTCAACCGGTAGCCAGGCGAGTTCACTTCGCCACTGACTCAGAATCAGCGTTTGCCACAATCGCCCCATACGCCCATTGCCATCAGCAAACGGATGGATAAACTCGAATTCATAATGAAAAACTGAACTCGCAATCAGCGGGTGAATTTCAGAGGTTTTAAGCCAAAGGAGAAGGTCGTCGAGCAGTCGGGGGAGTTGTGAGGCTGGCGGTGCCATATGCACCAATTTTTTCCCACGATAAACACCCACATCCCCTTGTCTTATCTGGCCAGGCCTATCAACCAGGCCTGCCATCAGCAGATGGTGGGCTCTCAGTAAATCATTCAGATGCCATGCCTTCCAGCCCGACATTTTTTCATAAGCCAGGATGGCATTGCGGACTTCCTGAATCTCTTTTTCAGGCGCCAGCACGCGCTTGCCATCCATGATAGCCGTCACCTGATCGGTGCTCAGCGAGTTATGCTCAATAGCCAGCGAGGCCTGTATGGTGCGAATGCGGTTTTCTTTACGTAGCAGTGGCGAGGAACGCCCAGACTGAGCCGCCCAGTGTCCCAGCAATTCACCGACCTCAACAATCTTATTGAGCATCGCAGATGTGATGGTGAAAGGAGGCTGGTAGCGGCTCATCGTGTCACTCGCCCTGCTGTTCCAGCGCATGCTTATACAGCGCGTTTTTCTTTACGCCGTGGATTTCAGCGGCAATGGCAGCGGCTTTCTTCAGCGGCAGTTCAGCCTGTAGCAGCGCCAGGGTGCGCAGCGCTTCAGCAGGCAGCGCGTCGTCGCTCTGCACTTTGAAACCTTCAATAATCAGAACCATTTCGCCTTTGCGGCGGTTTTCGTCTTCTTTCACCCACGCCAGCAATTCGCCAATCGGCGCACCGGTGATGGTTTCCCAAGTCTTCGTCAGCTCGCGGGCCAGCACCACGTAACGGCTTTCGCCCAGCACCGTGCAGATATCTTCCAGGCTTTCCAGCAGTCGGTGAGTGGATTCGTAGAAAATCAGCGTGCGAGGTTCGTTTTCCAATGCACGCAGCGCATCGCGACGGCCTTTTGACTTGGCCGGCAGGAAACCTTCGTAGCAGAATTTATCGGATGGCAGGCCCGCCGCGCTCAGCGCCGCGATGGCCGCACATGGGCCTGGCAGCGGCACCACACGAATGCCCGCCTCACGGCAGGTGCGCACCAGGTGATAACCCGGATCGTTAATCAGCGGCGTTCCGGCGTCGGAAACCAACGCGATGTTCTGCCCTTCTTTCAGCTTCGCCAGAAGTGTTTCAGCCTTTTGCTGTTCATTGTGGTCATGAAGGGCAAATAAACGGGCGTTAATGGCAAAATGTTGCAGCAGTAAACCGGTATGACGAGTATCTTCCGCAGCAATGAGATCAACAGCTTGCAGTATTTCCAGCGCACGTTGGGTGATGTCGCCAAGATTACCGATTGGCGTGGGTACAATATAGAGCTGACCCTGAGAATTGTCCGCTGATTCGCGTTGTTTCATTGTTTAGTCCGTATTGCCGATTTAATATTGAGCATTGAGCTAAAAAAATATCACTGGATACGTATGGTACCGTCAACATTTCTTCGTTCTAAAGCCGCGCGCTGTCTGCCTGTTGTGCTGGCAGCGTTACTTTTCGCCGGCTGTGGCACCCAGCATAGCGCCGATCAGAGCACCGCTCACCTCGAAGGGAGCGCGCAGGCCGATTCCGGTTACTACCTGCAGCAGATGCAGCAAAGTTCAGATGATAGCAAGACCACCTGGCAATTACTCGCCATTCGTGCACTGCTGAAAGAAGGCAAGAACCAGCAGGCGCTGGAACTGTATGGTCAGCTGCCGCAGGACCTGAACGCCTCTCAACGTCAGGAACAGTCGCTGCTGGCACCTGAAATCAAGCTCTCGCAGAAAGATTTTGCCGGTGCGCAGGCGCTGCTCGCCAAGATTGACGCCACCAGCCTCGAGAATAATCAGCAGGCCCGTTACTGGCAGGATGTGATTGTCGCCCAGCAGGGCCAGCCATCGCTGACGCTGCTACGAGCCCTGATTGCACAGGAGCCGCTGCTAACTTCAGCGCAGGATAAGCAGAAAAATATTGATGCCACCTGGCAAGCGCTCTCGTCCATGACCAAAGAGCAGGCCGCAGCGCTGGTGATTAACGCTGACGAAAACGTGTTGCAGGGTTGGCTGGATCTCCAGCGCGTGTGGTTTGATAATCGTAACGATCCGGACATGATGAAGGCCGGGATCCAGGACTGGAAAACCCGTTACCCGCAAAACCCAGGCGCGAAAATGCTGCCGACTCAACTGGTCAACGTGCAGAACTTTAAACCCGCGTCTACCGCGAAAATCGCCCTGTTTTTACCGTTAAACGGTCAGGCGGCGGTGTATGGTCGTACTATTCAGCAGGGCTTTGAAGCCGCTAAAAATGGCAGCGCTGGTGCAATCAGCGGCAGTGCAGTGCCGGAACAAACGGCGCAGGCGGCATCCGTTCAGGATAATAACGCCGTGGTGAGCCCTTCCCAGGCGGAAGTGAGTGATTTAACCGCCAGCCAACCGACGGCGGACGTGCAGACTCAGCCAACAATCGGCTCGCAGGCAAGACCGGTGCAGGCGCCAGGCACCGGACAGGACGCAGCACCTGCCGCGGCTCCGGCTCAACCTGACGTCCAGGCTCCTGCCACTCAGCAGCCTGTCAGCACGCCAGCTCCAGCGCCAGCAGAAACGGCACCTGTCAGCCCAGATGAGCCAACGGCTCCTCAGCCAACTGCACAACCTGCTGTTGCCTCTGTTCCGGCGAATCCGTCAGCGAACATTAAGGTTTACGACACCACCACCGCTCCACTGGATCAGCTGCTTAATCAGGCTCAGCAGGATGGCGCAACGCTGGTTGTCGGCCCGCTGCTGAAAAATGAAGTGGAGTCGCTGACCAAGAGCAACACCAGCCTGAACGTGCTGGCGCTCAATGAACCTGAAAGCGTGCAGAATCGCGCGAACATTTGCTACTTCGCCCTCTCCCCGGAAGATGAAGCGCGTGATGCGGCGCATCATATTCACGATCAGGGTAAACAGGCTCCGCTGGTGTTGATCCCACGCAGCGCCTTCGGCGATCGCGTGGCTAACGCCTTTGCGCAGGAATGGCAAAAGATCGGCGGTGGTGTGGTGCTGGAGCAGAAATTTGGTTCGGTGAATGAACTGCGCGGCAATGTGAACGGCGGCGGTGGTATCGCCCTGACCGGTAGTCCAATCAATGCCAGCCTACCGCAGCAGCAAGCGGTGACTATCGGCGGCCTGACGATTCCGGCGCCACCGAGCGACGCGCAGATCTCCAGCGGCGGTAAAGTGGATGCGGCGTATATTGTCGCCACGCCGGACGAAATCGCCTACATCAAGCCGATGATCGCCATGCGTAACGGCAGCCAGAACGGCGCCACATTATACGCCAGCTCGCGCAGCGCGCAGGGTACCGCAGGTCCGGACTTCCGTCTGGAAATGGATGGCTTACAGTTCAGCGAAATCCCAATGCTGGCGGGCAGCAACCCGGCGTTGATGCAGCAGGCGCTTGGCGCAGTACGTAACGATTACTCACTGGCTCGCCTGTACGCAATGGGCGCTGATGCCTGGACGCTGGCGAATCACTTCTCACAGATGCGTCAGGTGCCAGGCTTCGAGCTGAACGGTAACACGGGCGATCTGACCGCCACTCAGGATTGTGTGATCAACAGGAAGTTGTCATGGCTCAAATACCAGCAGGGACAGATGGTGCCGGCAAACTAAGTCGGAAGCAGACCGGTGACGCGTGGGAACAGGAAGCGCGTCGCTGGCTGGAACGCAAAGGACTGCGCTTTATCGCCGCCAATGTGCGCTCGCGCGGCGGCGAAATCGACCTGATAATGAAAGATGGTGCGGTAACGGTGTTTGTTGAAGTTCGTTATCGCAGCAGCGCGCAGTATGGCGGCGCAACCGCCAGTGTGACACGCAGCAAACAAACAAAATTATTACAGACGGCGCGCTTGTGGCTTGCCCGCCACAACGGGAGTTTTGAGACTACGGATTGTCGGTTCGATGTGATAGCCTTCACCGGTAGTCAGATCGAATGGTTAACAAACGCCTTTGGCGAATAGCGTCACTCAAGAATTTAAGGGACATCGTGCTCGACAGAATTAAAGCCTGCTTTACGGAAAGCATTCAGACCCAAATTGCAGCAGCAGAAGCGCTTCCGGACGCTATTTCCCGGGCCGCCATGACGCTGGTGCAGTCCTTACTTAATGGCAACAAAATCCTCTGTTGTGGCAACGGCACATCAGCCGCCAACGCACAGCATTTTGCTGCCTGCATGATTAACCGTTTTGAAACAGAACGCCCTGGTTTACCTGCCATTGCACTTAATACCGATAATGTGGTCTTAACGGCGATTGCAAACGATCGTCTTCACGATGAAGTGTATGCAAAACAGGTACGTGCGCTGGGTCATGCGGGTGATGTGCTGCTGGCGATATCCACGCGGGGAAACAGCCGCGATATCGTGAAAGCGGTAGAAGCCGCCGTGACACGCGATATGACTATCGTGGCATTGACGGGCTATGACGGGGGAGAGCTGGCTGGCCTGCTGGGCCCGCAGGATGTGGAAATCCGCATCCCCTCGCACCGAGGCGCGCGCATTCAAGAGATGCACATGCTGACGGTTAACTGTTTATGCGATCTGATTGATAACACCCTTTTCCCACACCAGGACGTTTAAGGAGTACTCATGAAGGCATTTTCGCCCCTCGCGGTCCTTATTTCCGCACTGCTGCTTCAGGGATGTGTTGCTGCGGCAGTGGTCGGTACGGCTGCGGTCGGCACTAAGGCCGCCACGGATCCACGCACAGTGGGCACGCAGGTCGATGACAGCACGCTGGAATTGCGCGTTAATAGCGCCCTGAACAAAGATGAACAACTGAAGAAAGAAGCGCGTGTGAACGTCATGGCCTGGCAAGGTAAAGTCCTGCTGACCGGCCAGGCACCGTCTACTGATTTGGCATCGCAGGCCAAGCAGATAGCAATGGGTGTTGACGGCACGACGGAAGTGTTTAACGAAATCCGTCAGGGCCAGCCGATTGGGCTGGGCACCGCGTCTTCAGATACCTGGATTACCACCAAAGTCCGTTCACAGATGTTGGGCAGCGACCAGGTGAAATCCTCTGCCGTGAAAGTCACAACCGAAAACGGTGAAGTGTTTCTGATGGGGACATTGACCGACCGTGAAGGCAAAGCCGCGGCGGATATCGCCAGCCGCGTCAGCGGGGTGAAACACGTCACTACCGCCTTTACCTTCATCCAGTAAAGACGAAGCCCGGCACCTGCCGGGTTTTTTTATATCAACGCTATCCCGCCGGTTATCACCCCACTCAGCACTACCAGCCCACCCGACAGCCACAAGGCTTTCGCCGGGAACGCTTTGCGCAGCATGACCAGTGACGGAAGACTGAGTGCAGGCAGCGTAATCAGCAACGCCAGCCCTGGAGCTATGCCCATTCCGGCGAGCATCATGGTCTGAACAATCGGGATTTCCGCCGCCGTCGGAATGACAAACAAACAGCCGGCCACCGCCATCGCAATCACCCAAAACAGCGTGTTGCCGACGATGCCATCCGCATGAGGGAACAGCCAGACCCGGGCCGCACCGAGAATAAGCACCGCAATGATGTACACCGGGATGGTGTTCCAGAACAGCGTCCACAGCGCTTTTACCCAGCGAGATAAGAACGGTGCGGAGTCGGCCTCCGTCGGCATATCAACCGCAACAGGCTCGGCGCTGGCCGGCTCTTTCACCCATTTTTGCACCAGCGTTGCGACCACCAGCACCGTCGTGAAACCGGCCACCAGCCGAATCAGCGTGAACTGCCAGCCGAGCACAAAGCCCATGAATACCAGCGTCGCCGGGTTCAGCAATGGGTTTCCTAGCCAGAAAGCCAGCGCACCGCCCATCGATACCTGCTGACGGCGCATTCCCGCCGCCACCGGTGCGGCGCAACACGTACACATCATGCCGGGCAGAGAAAAGAGCGTGCCGAGCAGCGTACCGCGAAAACGCGGTTGTCCGAGGGTACGCAACAGCCAGTCGCGCGGGATCAGCACCTGAATCAGCGAGCCGAGCAATACGCCCAGCACCGCGGCTTTCCAGACTGCCAGAAAATAAACCATCGCGTAATCCAGCGCGGCCTGCCACGGGCTATCCGCTGCCTGCGCCAGAATCGATTTACCGATGTTGTGCGTCTCCGCGGCGGTGAACGCTTTGCCGTAATACGGCTGCCATTTCACGTACCAGAGACCGACGAAAACGACGAGGAAAAAGAGTGCAGGTTTCCACCACGCCAGTGGGGAAGATGCCTGTGAGGAAGACTGACCAGCCATACCATGCTCCAGGAACGAAAAACGATGTGACGCAGGATGTTACGCCTGGCCCGCCGCCATTTCACGTAATTTTGCTGAGGTGATGATATTCACACCCTGTTTTGCGGGAGAAAGCGCATCTATCAGCATGGCCTTTGCGACGTCGCGTGCGTCGATGGATTTCCAGTTTCCGGGCAGAAATGCAAACAGCGGCGCCATCAGCGATTCGTTCAGACGCCGATTTTCCCTGTCACCCAGCAGCATCGATGGACGTGCAATGGTGAGATGCGGCCAGTTCTGCGCAATCAACGCCTCTTCCATTTCGCCCTTCACGCGATTGTAGAAAAACGGCGACCGGCCGTTAGCGCCGATTGCGCTGACCACCAGCATGTGGCGCGCACCAAGCCGCTGGCCGGTGAGTGCGGTATCCACCACCAGCGTATAATCAGCGTGCACAAAGGCCTCTTTGCTGCCAGCTTCACGCCTGGTGGTACCAAGGCAGCAAAACACAATATCTACCGGAGAAGTGACCGTTGCCAGCGCATCTGTGAGTTGCGGATCGTGAGGGTTAATCACGCCGTCGGGCACCTGTTGCAACGGGCGTCGGGTGGCGGCGGTAATTTGTGTGATGCGCGGCTCCAGCGTCATCATCCGCAGTAAGTGCCCACCAACCAAACCGGTCGCCCCCGTAATCAATACGTGACTCATAGGATCTCCTTTGCAGATTTATCCGTATGGTGAATGTCGGTGTATGAACCAGACTTAATATTCTCAGTCATTATCGACCATTACTGGAGAATTTACGTCTCTGAAACCAGAACAACGGAGGAAACATGAGCAAGAAAATTGCAGTCCTGATTACCGACGAGTTTGAAGATTCAGAGTTTGCCTCGCCTGCCGCAGAGTTCAAAAAAGCGGGCCATCAGATTATCACCATCGAAAAACAGGCCGGTAAAACGGTCAAAGGTAAGAAAGGCGAAACCAGCGTCACGATTGATAAATCCATTGATGAGGCGCGTCCCGCTGACTTCGATGCCCTGCTGCTTCCCGGCGGCTACTCGCCTGACCAACTGCGCGGTGACGAGCGTTTTGTCACCTTCACCCGTGACTTTATTAATAGCGGAAAGCCGGTCTTTGCCATCTGCCATGGCCCACAGCTTTTAATCAGCGCGGATGTCATTCGTGGACGCAAGTTGACCGCCGTGAAACCGATTGTGGTGGACGTTAAAAACGCGGGCGGTGATTTTTACGATCAGGAAGTGGTTGTGGATAAAGACCAGCTGGTGACCAGTCGGACACCGGATGACCTTCCGGCGTTTAACCGCGAAGCGTTACGCCTGCTCGGCGTCTGAACCGCGTAACCAGTTCAGTTTCTTACCAAATCCCAGGGTGTTGTCCGTGAATTTCAGTTCATCAAGACGAATTTCCCATACCGGGGCGGGCATCATCTTGGCGACGGGAAAACGGCGGTTGTAGCGCTGACGGGCATTTACGCTTTCCTCTCCGGAAAGCAGTCGGATCTCACCCCGAAACTGCACGCCACGAATTAACGCTACCGTTTTCGGTTGGCCATTGACGGTACCTGCGACGGGTGCGCAATGGCCGCTCATTTGGGCATGTCGGGTCGTTTCTTCGCTGAGAAGGTAAAACGCGACCTTTTCACGGTCGTAGAGATAAAATGCACAAGCAGCCCACAACTCGCCGTCCTTCGCTACGCTCCAGCTGACAACATGCTGTTTTTCCAGCCATCGACTGATAGCGGCCAGTGACTCCATTTTTGCTCTCCCGCGTGCTATGGTGCGCTCACCTTAACACAGGAGCCGGAACGTGTGCTGGTTTGTCTATTTGATTCGAAGCCCTGATAACCGTCTCTATACGGGCATTACAACCGACGTTGAACGCCGTCTGGCGCAGCATCAGAGCGGTAAGGGTGCGAAAGCATTACGGGGAAAGGGAGAACTGGCGCTGGCCTTCTCCAGAGACGTTGGTGACCACTCACTTGCCTTGCGCGTGGAATATCAAATTAAACAGCTGACGAAGCGCCACAAAGAGCGCCTCGTCGCCGGAAATGCCTCGTTTGAAGCGTTGCTAGAGCGTCTCAGAGACGATTAAAGTGGTCGCAGTATTCTACCTGGCCGTGCACGCCATTCAGCGCGTCATCCGCCAGTGGGCGCAGCTGGAATGCAGCTTCAGTGCCCGGCCAACGGCAGCGCAAGTCATAGCGGGCCGCCGGTTCAAAGCCCAGTTTACCGTACAGCGCAGGGTCACCAAGCGTGACAACGGCGGCATAGCCGAACTCGTTCAGTGAATCGAGCCCTTCGTAGACCAACTGGCGGCCAATCCCCTGCCCTTGATACGCTTTATCAACGGCCAGCGGCGCCAGTCCGACCCACTGCAACTCTTCGCCTTCGATGCTTACCGGACTGAAGGCAACGTAGCCGACGACCTGTCCTTCGTCATCCGTGGCGACCAGACCCAATGTAATCAGGCCATCTTCCCGCAGGGATTGCACCAATTCAGCTTCACCGTCGCGCTCAAACGAACGGCGCAGCAGGGCATCAATGCCCGGTGCGTCTATCCCAATTTCCACTCGAATCAGCATGGCTCACCTACCGATGTATGTCTGGTTTGTGGCGGGTTCTGCTGCCCCGCCTCAACAAAGTCCGCCAGTTGCTGCAGCATGATACGCAGCGCCTTTGGCATCTGCTCAAGCTCAATGGCGTCCATCAGGTTTTTGACGTACAGCCCTAATTCCGTGTCACCCTCAATCACTAAGCGGCGCTGGAAAAAGAGCGTATCCGGATCCTGCTTGCGTGCCGCAATCATCAGCAAATCGCTGGCGTCTGCGCTGAAGCTCACATCGGCATCTGCGGAATCGCTGACAATCAGGCGGTCATTTTCTACGGAGGTGAACCAGCGCAGGCCAATGTCGCGCACATCAATGCTTAACCAACGGCCTTCCAGAAATTCCAGTTCGCCTTCCGCTAACGCCTGGCGGAACTGCCAGCTTAGCACCTGTTGCAGAACCTGACGTTTTAAGGCGAACGGGGTGACTTTCACCGGGACGCTCATCAGAGTCGGACCCATCTGTACCAGGCGTGAACGCAGTTTATCCAACACGAGCTTTACTCCCTCAATGCAATAGTCCGGTTATTCTGCCACAACCGCGAAACAACATAGCGGCGTAAATCAACAATTCTGTAAGAGGCTATGCCGCATTATTGGCACCATCAATCCGCTTTTAACTGCCTCAAATCAAAAATAGTCGACGATGGGTTAACTAAAATCCCAGTTCGTTAACAATCGCGGCCCTGCGGGTCGCTGCCTCAGGAAATATTATGGAGCTGCTCTGCCCTGCCGGAAACCTCCCGGCGCTTAAGGCGGCCATCGAAAACGGTGCCGACGCGGTATACATCGGACTGAAAGATGACACCAACGCCCGTCATTTTGCCGGCCTTAACTTCACCGAAAAAAAACTGCAGGAAGCGGTCAGCTTTGTACATCAGCACCGCCGGAAGCTACATATCGCCATCAATACTTTTGCGCATCCAGACGGTTATGTTCGCTGGCAGCGCGCGGTGGATATGGCCGCTCAGCTCGGTGCCGATGCACTGATCCTCGCGGATATCGCAATGCTGGAGTACGCCGCTGAGCGCTATCCACACATTGAGCGCCACGTTTCCGTGCAGGCTTCTGCGACCAATGAAGAGGCTATCCGCTTCTATCATCGTAACTTTGACGTCGCCCGAGTAGTGCTCCCACGCGTACTTTCTATTCATCAGGTTAAGCAACTGGCGCGCACCACGCCAGTTCCGCTGGAAGTTTTTGCCTTTGGCAGCCTGTGTATTATGGCTGAAGGCCGTTGTTTTCTCTCCTCCTGGTTAACGGGGGAGTCACCGAATACGGTGGGCGCGTGTTCTCCGGCGAAGTACGTGCGCTGGCAGCAAACGCCGCAGGGGCTGGAGTCTCGACTCAACGACGTGCTGATTGACCGTTATCAGGATGGTGAAAATGCCGGTTATCCGACGCTGTGCAAAGGTCGTTACATGGTCGACGGACAGCGTTTTCACGTGCTCGAAGAACCGACCAGCCTCAATACGCTTGAATTACTGCCGGAACTGCTCGCGGCAAACATTGCATCGGTGAAAATCGAAGGCCGCCAGCGCAGCCCGGCGTATGTCAGCCAGGTGGCGAAAGTATGGCGTCAGGCCATCGACCGCTGCATGGCCGACCCGCAAAACTTTGTACCGCAATCCGCCTGGATGGAAACGCTCGGTGCGATGTCCGAAGGCACCCAGACCACGCTTGGTGCGTATCACCGTAAATGGCAGTAAGGAACGTGATGAAATATTCATTAGGGCCAGTGCTCTATTACTGGTCAAAAGAGACGCTGGAAGGCTTTTACCAGCAGGCGGCCCACAGCAGTGCCGATACCATTTATCTCGGAGAAGCAGTGTGCAGCAAACGTCGCGCCACCAAAGTGGGTGACTGGCTGGATATGGCGAAAAGTCTGGCGGGCAGCGGCAAACAGGTCGTACTGTCGACGCTGGCACTGGTTCAGGCCTCTTCCGAACTCAATGAGCTGAAACGCTATGTTGATAACGGGGATTTCCTGATTGAGGCCAGCGACCTTGGCGTGGTGAACCTGTGCGCCGATCGTAATCTGCCGTTCGTCGCTGGGCACGCCCTGAACTGCTATAACGCCGTGACCCTGCGCCTGTTGCAAAAACAGGGGATGATGCGCTGGTGTATGCCAGTCGAGCTTTCCCGTGACTGGCTGGTTAACATGCTCAAACAGTGTGAAGAACTGGGCATTCGCGATAAGTTTGAAGTGGAAGTTCTGAGCTACGGCCACCTTCCGCTGGCGTATTCCGCCCGCTGCTTTACCGCCCGCTCGGAAGACAAGCCGAAGGACGAGTGCGAAACCTGCTGCATCAAATACCCTAACGGGCGCGATATGCTGTCACAGGAAAACCAGCAGGTATTTGTACTGAACGGCATTCAGACCATGAGCGGCTATGTTTACAACCTCGGTAATGAACTGAAATCAATGGACGGCCTGGTGGATATGGTTCGCTTGTCGCCGATGGACACCGATACCCTCGCCATGATTGATGCCTTCCGCGCCAATGAAAACGGTGCCGCTCCGCTCGCGCTCGAAGCGCACAGCGACTGTAACGGTTACTGGAAACGTCTGGCTGGACTCGAACTGCAGGCATAAAAAAGCTCACTTTGTTAACGACGGTTATCGGTTTGTAATGCAGTATTAAAGATGCAGCTTTTCTGGCCGGCGCGGTTTTCCTGCGCCAGGCTGGAAGAAGACCTTCAATCTGATGACAATGCTGTAGCAAAGTGAGCCGTTATGACTGACAAAAATTGTGCATTCTCGGTGCTGGATCTGGCACCGATCCCTCAGGGATCTTCTGCGAAAGACGCCTTTTCCCATTCGCTCGACCTCGCCCGCCTCGCGGAAAAGCGCGGTTATCACCGTTACTGGCTGGCAGAACACCACAACATGAGTGGGATCGCCAGCGCCGCGACCTCGGTGCTGATTGGCTATCTGGCCGCTAACACCTCGACGCTTCATCTCGGGTCTGGCGGGGTTATGTTGCCCAACCACTCTCCATTAGTCATTGCCGAGCAGTTCGGCACCCTTAACACGCTCTATCCCGGCCGTATCGATTTGGGGTTGGGGCGTGCGCCCGGTAGCGATCAGCCGACGATGCGCGCCCTGCGCCGTCATATGGGCGGTGATATTGATAACTTCCCGCGCGATGTTGCCGAACTGGTTGACTGGTTTGACGCGCGTGACCCCCATCCGCAGGTGCGTCCGGTCCCGGGCTACGGTGAAAAAATTCCGGTGTGGCTGCTGGGCTCAAGCCTGTACAGCGCACAGCTTGCCGCTCAGCTGGGGCTGCCGTTCGCCTTCGCCTCGCACTTCGCGCCCGATATGCTGTTCCAGGCATTGCAGCTCTACCGCACACAGTTCAAACCGTCTGCGCGCCTGGAAAAACCGTACGCGATGGTCTGCATCAATATCATTGCGGCCGACAGCAACCGGGATGCGGAATTCCTGTTCACGACCATGCAGCAGGCGTTTGTGAAACTGCGTAGGGGCGAAACAGGGCAACTGCCGCCGCCGATTCAGAACATGGATAACGTCTGGACCCCGGGCGAGAAGTACGGCGTCGATCAGGCGCTTGGCATGTCTTTGGTGGGGGATAAAACGAAAGTGCGTCATGGGCTGGAATCGGTGTTGCGTGAAACGCAGGCCGACGAAATCATGGTTAACGGACAAATTTTCGATCACCAGGCGCGTTTGCATTCGTTCGATTTGGCGATGCAGGTGAAAGAGGCGTTGTTGGGATAATTTTTGTTTGTTGCCCGGCGGCACTTCGTTTGCCAGGCCTACAGGTTTATTTCCACGTAGGCCCGGCAAGCAATTACGCCGCCGGGCACTAACGATTACTGATACACCGGCAACACATTGAAGCTCGACAGGAAATGTACCACTACATTCCCGACCCCGAACAGCAAGATCAGCGCAATCATCGGCTTACCACCCCATACGCGGAACTGCGGACTACCAAAGCGCTTACGGGATTTACGCGCCAGCAGCGCGGGCACAATCGCCGCCCAGATGGTCGCCGCCAGACCGGCATATCCAATCGCATACAGGAAACCGTTCGGCCACAGCAGGCCACCAATTACCGGTGGAACGAAGGTCAGCAGCGCGGTTTTGAAACGCCCGAGTGGCGCATCGTCAAACTTGAACAAATCCGCCAGATAATCGAACAGACCGAGCGTGACGCCGAGGAAAGAACTCGCCACAGCGAAGTTAGAGAACACGACCAGCAGCAGATCCAGACTTCGGCTGTTCAGCACGCCGCTCAGCGCCTGCACCAGCACATCAATGTTACCGCCCTTCTGCGCAATGCCGATAAATTCCGGACGCGGGATATTCCCCATCGTCCCCAGCAGCCACACCACATACAGGCCCAGTGCCAGCAGCGTACCGTAAACCAGACACTTCACGATGGTCTTAGGATCTTTGCCGTAATACTTCATCAGGCTTGGCACATTGCCGTGATAGCCAAACGACGCCAGACAGAACGGTAACGTCATCAACAGATACGGCAGATAGGTCGCGTGTTGTTCCGCCACGTTAAACAGCGTTGGGGCTTCTACGTGTCCTAGCAGACTGCCGAAGGTCAGGAAGAAGGTGATCACTTTCGCGCCGAGGACAATCGCCGTCATTCGGCTGACCGCTTTGGTACTGAGCCACACCACAAACGCCACCAGAAGCGCGAAGCCCAATCCGGCCAGGCGCGGCGGTACATTCAACGACATTTCACTAAACGTGTGGTGCAGAATCGAGCCGCTCGCCGAGATGTAGGCATAGGTCAGAATGTAGAGCACGAAGGCGATCGACAGCCCGTTGATGATGTTCCAGCGCTTGCCAAGCAAGTCTTTGGTGATGGTGTCAAAGCTCGAGCCAATTCGATAGTTGAGGTTTGCCTCAAGGATCATCAGCCCGGAATGCAGCATGCAGAACCAGGTGAACACCAATGCCGCCAGTGACCAGAAGAACCACGCTCCGGACATGACCACCGGTAGCGAGAACATCCCTGCGCCAATAATCGTTCCGCCGATAATCACCACCCCGCCAATCAATGACGGCCGGGTTGCTGTGGTGGTCAATGTCGCCATAGCGCCTGCTCTCCAGAAAAAAGTAATCTAAATAGGTTTTATGCGCAGCACTGTACCAGTACACGAGTACGATTGAAATAAAAAAAGCCCCGATAATAAATACCGGGGCTGTATCGTTTACTTTACGTCAGTAAACGCAGTTTTTTATCTGGCAATTACGCTTCGGTAGGACGACGACGCACTGGCGCATCATCACGACGTGGCGCACGGCCACCTTCGCGACGCTCACCGCTGAAGCGGCCTGCACCACCACCTTCACGACGTTCACCGCTGAAGCGACGACCTTCACCACCACGACCGCCTTCACGACGCTCGCCGAAACCGCCACGACCACCAGCAGGACCACCACGACGCTCACCGCCACCGGTGTGCGGCACGGCATCACCGACCAGCTGCATGTTCATCGGTTTGTTCAGGATGCGGGTGCGAGTAAAGTGCTGCAGTACTTCGCCCGGCATACCTTTCGGCAGCTCGATAGTCGAGTGGGTACCGAACAGCTTGATGTTACCGATGTAACGGCTGCTGATATCACCTTCGTTAGCGATAGCGCCAACAATGTGACGAACTTCAACGCCATCATCGCGACCCACTTCAATGCGGTACAGCTGCATATCACCAACGTCACGACGTTCGCGACGTGGACGGTCTTCACCGCTACGTTCTGGACGGTCGCCACGTGGGCCACGGTCGTTACGATCACCGCGCGGAGCACGGTCATTACGGTCGAAACGCTCGTCACGATCGCGGAACTCACGCTTAGGACGCATCGGTGCATCTGGTGGCAGGATCAGAGGACGTTCGCCCTGAGCCATTTTCAGCAGTGCTGCGGCCAGAGTTTCCATATCCAACTCTTCTTCAGCAGAAGGCTTAATTTTTGCCAGCAGACCGCGGTAAACATCCAGATCGCTGCTTTCCAGCTGCTGCTGAATTTTAGCGGAGAACTTAGCCAGACGACGCTCGCTCAGTAGTTCACGGGTCGGCAGTTCAACTTCTGGAATAGTCAGCTTCATGGTGCGTTCGATGTTACGCAGCAGACGACGCTCGCGGTTCTCAACGAACAGCAGCGCACGGCCAGCACGACCTGCACGACCGGTACGGCCGATACGGTGAACGTAAGACTCGGAGTCCATTGGGATGTCGTAGTTAACAACCAGGCTGATACGCTCAACGTCCAGGCCACGGGCCGCAACGTCGGTCGCAATCAGGATGTCCAGACGACCATCTTTCAGACGATCCAGAGTCTGCTCACGCAGGGACTGGTTCATATCACCGTTCAGCGCGGCGCTGTTATAGCCACTCTGTTCCAGCGCTTCAGCCACTTCCAGGGTCGCATTTTTGGTACGTACGAAGATAATCGCCGCATCAAAATCTTCTGCTTCCAGGAAACGCACCAGCGCTTCGTTTTTACGCATGCCCCATACAGTCCAGTAGCTCTGGCTGATGTCAGGACGGGTAGTCACGCTAGACTGAATGCGGACTTCCTGCGGTTCTTTCATGAAGCGACGGGTAATACGACGAATCGCTTCTGGCATGGTTGCAGAGAACAGAGCGGTCTGATGACCTTCTGGGATCTGAGCCATAATGGTTTCAACGTCTTCGATGAAGCCCATACGCAGCATTTCATCAGCTTCATCCAGGACCAGACCTTTCAGGCTGGACAGGTTCAGCGTGCCACGTTTTAAGTGATCGAGCAGGCGGCCCGGGGTACCGACAACAATTTGTGGTCCCTGACGCAGGGCGCGCAGCTGTACGTCATAACGCTGGCCACCGTAAAGGGCCACAACGTTTACGCCGTGCATATGTTTAGAGAAATCCGTCATGGCTTCAGCAACCTGAACCGCCAGTTCGCGGGTCGGTGCCAGCACCAGAATTTGTGGTGCTTTCAGCTCTGGATCAAGGTTGTGCAGCAGCGGTAAAGAGAACGCTGCAGTTTTGCCGCTACCTGTCTGGGCCATACCCAGTACATCACGACCAGCCAGCAGTTGTGGAATACACTCTGCCTGGATTGGAGATGGTTTTTCGTAACCCAGATCGTTCAGGGCTTTGAGGATGGAGTCGTTAAGACCCAGGTCGGTAAAAGTAGTTTCGATAGTAGTAGTCTCGATGATATCAGTCATGTAGTACACGTGCCTCGTAGATGGCGGCCAGTCTACATAACTCATCGTGAAATTGACCTGCAATTTTCATTGAAAAGTGTGAACCGGCTCAAATTTGGGTAATTAACGAACAATAAAGCCCTCACCCGTGAAGATGATGGCAATCAAAAAAGAATATGGTCTGATTTGTATGTTCGTCAGCTATTGCTGGTCCGATTCTGCCAGGTCATCTTGCTCCTGGCCCAAGAGCGCTAATTCCAACAATGCGTATCGGTGCTCAACAAAGTTATGAACGTTGTTAGCAACCGCCAGTTTGAACAGTGCCGTGGCGCTGTCCTTGTCCCCCAGACTTAGGTAGTACTTACCTAAATAGAAGTTTGTTTCACTGAGATGTTCAGCGAGCGAGGTGTTATCCGTTGCGTCCGTCTTCAGGCGATCCATCAGCGTTGCTTCGCTAATGTCACCGAGATAGAACTCGACAATGTTCCATCCCCATTGCTCTTTGTCCGATTTTTCATAGCGCTGTTTAAGTGCTACGACAGCCTGCTTCTCATCGAGCTTCCGCTCAACGATGTATAGCCACAGACTACGGAAAGGATCATTGGGATCGTCTTGATAAAACGCCAGCAGATCATCTTGCGCTAACTTAGCACGACCACCGTAATAAAGCGCGATGCCGCGGTTCAGATATGCGTAATTGTAAGTTGGATCAAGCTCAAGTACAGAATCAAACGCTTCATAGGCAGCATCAAAATTGCCTGCCTGCGTTAAATAAATGCCTAAGTAATTGAATACTTCAGGCATATCGGGTCTGATTGCCAGCGCTTGCGAGAAATCGTTACGCGCTAATGCCCTCAAACCAAGACTATCATACAACACTCCGCGCTCATATAAAAGCTGTGCGCGTTCATCATCGGATAAAGCCCGACTGGCAAGAATTTGTTCCATACGTGCCAGAATCACTTCTTGCTGCAATGTCGCTTGCAATGGCACCGCCAGGACTTCGCTCTTACGCCAGGTAGAGGAGTTGCTGCATCCTGCTAGCGTGAGTGCTGTCGCAACGAAACACCAGCGCAAAAAAGGCTTCATTTCCCACTCCCGAAGACAACAATTGGATGAACGTCCTGTTCCCCGGCTGCTAACAAGCGTCCTGCCCGGAATGCGCCCTCCGCAAAGGCGGAGGGCTAATAGGCAACCTTACTCGCCCTGTTCCGCTGCCGGAGCTTCCGGCGCGGCGGCAGGCTGAGTCTGCTCGGTCGCTTCTTTAATGCTCAGACGGACACGGCCCTGGCGATCAACTTCCAGAACCTTAACCGGTACTTCCTGACCCATCTGCAGATAGTCAGTCACTTTCTCTACACGCTTGTCAGCGATCTGAGAAATGTGTACCAGGCCTTCTTTACCGCCACCGATAGCAACGAATGCACCGAAGTCTACGATACGGGTGACTTTACCGTTGTAGATGCGGCCCACTTCGATTTCAGCGGTGATCTCTTCGATACGGCGAATAGCGTACTGTGCTTTGTCACCGTCGGTCGCTGCGATCTTCACAGTACCGTCATCTTCGATTTCGATGGTAGTACCGGTTTCTTCAGTCAGCGCACGGATAACAGAGCCGCCTTTACCGATAACGTCTTTGATCTTGTCCGGGCTGATCTTGATGGTGTGAATACGCGGTGCGAATTCAGAGATGTCGCCACGCGGTGCGTTGATTGCCTGTTCCATCACGCCCAGGATGTGCAGACGCGCACCTTTGGCCTGATTCAGAGCAACCTGCATGATTTCTTTGGTGATACCTTCAATTTTGATATCCATCTGCAGAGCAGAGATACCTTCGCGGGAACCCGCAACTTTGAAGTCCATATCGCCCAGGTGATCTTCGTCGCCGAGGATGTCAGACAGAACCACGAAGTTCTCGCCTTCTTTCACCAGACCCATCGCGATACCGGCTACTGCAGATTTAATCGGTACGCCTGCATCCATCAGGGCCAGAGAAGCACCACACACGGAAGCCATGGAAGAAGAACCGTTAGATTCGGTGATTTCAGAAACCACACGAACGGTGTACGGGAATTCGTCACTGGTAGGCATAACTGCCAGCACGCCACGCTTCGCCAGACGGCCGTGACCAATTTCACGACGCTTCGGTGAGCCAACCATACCGGTTTCGCCCACGGAGTACGGAGGGAAGTTATAGTGGAACAGGAAGCTGTCAGTACGATCGCCCATCAGTTCGTCGATGTTCTGTGCGTCACGTGCGGTACCCAGTGTGGCAGTAACCAGCGCCTGAGTTTCACCACGGGTGAACAGGGCAGAACCGTGAGTACGTGGCAGTACGCCAGTACGCACATCCAGACCACGGATCATGTCTTTTTCACGACCATCGATACGCGGTTCGCCAGCCAGTACGCGGCTACGTACAGCCGTTTTCTCGATACCGTGCAGGATGTCGCCCAGCTCGTTAGAATCCAGCGTTTCGTCTTCAGCAACCAGGGTCGCAATCACTTCAGATTTGATAGCATCAATCTGAGTGTAACGTTCCTGTTTGTCGGTGACGCGGTAAGCATCGCTCAGACGAGACTGTGCCAGACCCGCAACGCGCGCATGCAGCGCTTCGTCGATAACTTCTGGCTGCCAATCCCAACGTGCTTTACCGGCTTCTTTCACCAGGTCGTTGATGTTCTGGATAACGATCTGCTGCTGTTCGTGGCCGAACACCACGGCGCCCAGCATCTGGTCTTCGCTCAGCAGTTCAGCTTCAGATTCAACCATCAGTACAGCGGCTTCAGTACCGGCAACAACCAGGTCCAGTTTGCTGGTTTTCAGCTCATCCTGGGTTGGGTTCAGCACGTACTGGTCGTTGATATAACCCACGCGCGCAGAGCCGATTGGGCCGTTGAACGGAAGACCGGACAGGGACAGTGCTGCGGAAGCACCAATCATTGCCACGATATCTGGGTTAACCTGTGGGTTTACGGACACAACGGTCGCGATAACCTGGACTTCGTTGATGAAGCCTTCTGGGAACAGCGGGCGAACCGGGCGGTCAATCAGACGCGCAATCAGGGTTTCGCCTTCGCTTGGACGGCCTTCACGACGGAAGAAGCCACCAGGAATTTTACCCGCAGCGTAAGTACGCTCCTGATAGTTAACAGTCAGCGGGAAGAAGTCCTGGCCTGGTTTAGTTTTTTTCTGACCCACAACGGTAACGAATACCGCGGTGTCATCCATGCTAACCATAACGGCAGCAGTCGCCTGACGCGCCATCATGCCAGTTTCCAGTGTGACCGTGTGCTGGCCATACTGGAATTTACGAACGATCGGATTCAGCAAAATTTTATCCTTTCAAGATGAGTAACGGGACACCATTGGATGTGCCGTTTAAAGACCCGATCCTCTTGCATCCTCGCGACTAATGACAATCCTAACCAACGGTTAAGTCTCTCATTAGCCGCGCGAAACGCTGCAACGAAGATCATTTGTTTCAGCAATACAAACAATACATGAGTTTCATGTTAATTGCTGCCATCTGGTTGAAAAAAGGGGCCATAAAGGCCCCTCTTTCTGAAACTCGCCAGAACTAGCGACGCAGACCCAGACGCTCAATCAGCGCGGTGTAGCGTGCTACATCTTTACGTTTCAGGTAGTCAAGCAGTTTACGACGCTGAGAAACCATACGCAGCAGACCACGACGGCTGTGGTGATCTTTTTTGTGCTCAGAGAAGTGACCCTGCAGGTGGTTGATCTGTGCAGTCAGCAGAGCAACCTGAACTTCGGTGCAGCCGCTGTCGTTAGAACCACGACCAAACTCGGAAACGATTTTTGCTTTAGCTTCAACGCTTAGAGACATTTTAAACTCCAGATTTAAAAAGTAAAAAGGGTGCCGATCTCTAATTCAGCGACCCCAGGATTAACGTCGTCATGCAGGCGAACCTAAATTCAGACGTTAAGCGGCAATATTCTACCCGTAGCGACATGTTATCGCAAGACAGGCGATTATTGCGGGTACTCGACGACCAGACGACGCGGCGCGACACGGCCTTCATCATCAATCTCGCCCATACCGATGAATTTGCCTTCTTCGCCTTCCGTCACGCGCACCAGACCGTGTACCTGCACGTCGGCAGTACGAACCGGATTGCCATTTTTGAAGTACACCGAGGACGTCAGGGGCAAATTCACAACCGGGAAATCTTCTGCCGGGCTGTCCATTGGCATCAACAACGGATCCAGCAGCTGCGCCGCAGGAATATCCTGTTCTTCAGCCTGTGCAACCAGTGCCTGCAAATGTTCCAGCGTCACCATTCTGTCGACCGGGTAACGGCTCACGGCCAGGCGACGCAGCATCGTAACGTGCGCCCCGCAGCCGAGCTTTTCGCCCAGGTCATCAATGATGGTGCGGATATAGGTGCCTTTCGAACAGTGGATTTCCAGCTCCAGTTCATCCCCTTCGTGGCGAATAAACAGCAGTTCATACACGGTTATCGGGCGCGCTTCACGCGGGACTTCAATACCCTGGCGAGCGTATTCGTACAGCTTTTTGCCCTGGTATTTTAATGCAGAGTACATCGACGGTACCTGCATCGTGTCGCCACGGAAACTGTCCAGTGCGCTGGCAAGTTCGGTGGCGCTGAACGTCATCGGACGCTCTTCCACAACCAGGCCATCGGCATCTGACGTATCAGTACGCTGCCCCAGCTTCGCGATAACGCGGTAGCGTTTATCGGAGTCGAGCAGGTACTGAGAAAACTTGGTGGCTTCACCAAGACATACCGGCAGCATACCGGTCGCCAGCGGATCCAGAGCGCCTGTGTGCCCTGCGCGGTTGGCGTTATAAAGTCGCTTCACCTTTTGCAGAACATCATTGCTGGATGCGCCTTCCGGTTTATCCAGCAGCAGCACGCCATGAATGTCGCGACCACGACGACGAGGACGACTCATCAGTCCTCCTTGGTGTCATCCGGGTTCACACGACGTTCTTCGTCGTGCTTAACCACGTTGGTCACGAGGTTGGACATACGCATACCTTCGACCAGCGAGTTGTCGTAGAAGAAGGTCAGTTCCGGCACGATACGCAGGCGCATGGCTTTACCCAGCAGCGTACGGATGAAACCAGAAGCGTCCTGTAACGCACGGATGCCCGCTTTCACAGCGGCTTCATCTTTGTCGTTCAGGAAGGTTACGAATACTTTGGCATACGCCAGGTCACGGGAGACTTCAACACCGGATACGGTGGTCATCTGGCCCAGACGTGGATCTTTAATTTCGCGCTGCAGGATGATAGCAATTTCTTTCTGCATCTCCTGGGATACGCGCTGCGGGCGACCAAATTCTTTCGCCATAATAAATTCTCCAGATAAAAGACAAAAAAGGGGCCAAAGCCCCTTTTTAGAATTATTGCCGGGTGGCGCTTCGCTAACCCGGCCTGCAAGATCTCCAAATCCACTAAGAATTTTGGGTTACGACAAAGTCGCGACCCAAAAGGCGACGTGGATTAGTCGATGCTGCGCTGAATCTCGATGATCTCGAACACTTCGATTACATCGCCGACGCGTACGTCGTTGTAGTTCTTAACGCCGATACCACATTCCATGCCGTTACGGACTTCGTTGGCATCATCTTTAAAGCGGCGCAGGGATTCCAGCTCACCTTCATAGATAACCACGTTGTCACGCAGGACGCGGATTGGGTTGTGACGTTTGACCACACCTTCGGTAACCATACAACCTGCGATGGCACCAAATTTCGGTGATTTGAACACGTCGCGAACTTCAGCCAGGCCGAGGATCTGCTGTTTCAGTTCTGGAGACAGCTTACCGCTCATTGCCGCTTTCACTTCGTCGATCAGATGATAGATGACGGAGTAGTAACGCAGATCCAGGCTTTCGGATTCAATAACACGGCGCGCAGAAGCGTCAGCACGTACGTTGAAGCCAACCAGAATTGCGTTGGATGCAGCAGCCAGGGTTGCGTCGGTTTCGGTGATACCACCTACGCCAGAACCGATGATTCTCACCTTCACTTCGTCGGTAGAGAGTTTCAGCAGAGAATCGGAGATTGCTTCTACAGAACCCTGTACGTCGGCCTTCAGAACGACGTTCACTTCGTGAACTTCGCCTTCGGTCATGTTGGCAAACATGTTTTCCAGCTTGGATTTCTGCTGACGAGCCAGTTTAACTTCACGGAATTTGCCCTGACGATACAACGCAACTTCACGCGCTTTCTTCTCGTCACGAACAACCGTTACTTCGTCACCGGCAGCCGGTACACCAGACAGGCCGAGGATCTCAACCGGAATGGACGGACCTGCTTCCACGACTTCCTGACCCAGTTCGTTACGCATCGCACGAACACGACCGTATTCGAAGCCACAAAGAACGATGTCACCTTTGTTCAGAGTACCTTCACGAACCAGAACGGTAGCAACCGGACCACGACCTTTATCGAGGAAGGATTCGATGACTGCACCGCTTGCCATACCGTTACGAACCGCTTTCAGTTCGAGAACTTCAGCTTGCAGCAGGATAGCGTTGAGCAGATCGTCGATACCAGTACCTGCTTTCGCAGACACATGTATGAACTGGCTCTCGCCGCCCCACTCTTCCGGCATGATGCCGTACTGGGACAGTTCCTGCTTAACGCGATCCGGATCGGCTTCCAGCTTATCGATTTTGTTCACCGCAACAACTACCGGCACCTGCGCCGCTTTCGCGTGCTGGATTGCTTCGATAGTCTGTGGCATCACGCCATCGTCTGCGGCAACAACCAGAACCACGATATCCGTCGCCTGCGCACCACGAGCACGCATGGAGGTAAACGCGGCGTGGCCCGGGGTATCCAGGAAGGTGATCATGCCGTTGTCAGTTTCTACGTGGTAAGCACCGATATGTTGGGTAATACCACCCGCTTCGCCGGAGGCTACTTTAGTAGAACGAATGTAGTCGAGCAGAGACGTTTTACCGTGGTCAACGTGACCCATGATGGTCACAACAGGTGCACGCGGTTCAGCCGCTGCGCCAGTGTCACGGTCGCTCATTACTGCTTCTTCCAGCTCGTTTTCACGACGCAGGATAACTTTGTGGCCCATCTCTTCGGCAACCAGCTGTGCGGTTTCCTGGTCGATGACCTGGTTGATGGTCGCCATTGCGCCCAGCTTCATCATTGCTTTGATGACCTGAGAACCTTTAACGGCCATTTTGTTTGCCAGGTCGCCAACGGTGATGGTTTCGCCGATGATAACGTCACGGTTAACGGCCTGAGCTGGCTTCTGGAAGCCCTGCTGCAGCGCGGAACCTTTACGCTTGCCGCCTTTACCACCACGAACAGAAGCACGAGCTTCTTCGCGATCAGCTTTGGATTCAGCGTGTTTGTTGGCTTTCTTAGGACGTGGCGCTTTAGCAGTACGGGTACGGCTACGGCCACCTTCGCTTTCACGGTCGTTTTCATCTTCAGCCTGGCGCGCATGCTGAGAAGTGGTCACGTGATAATCGCTGCTGTCTTCAGTCGGCTCTGCGACTGTATTAACACCGTTTTTCTCGTTTTCAGCGGCCATGCGGCGGGCTTCATCCGCAACGCGACGCGCTTCTTCTTCAAGCTTACGGCGCGCTTCTTCTTCCGATTTACGCTTCAGCTCTGCAGATTCTGCTTCACGGCGGGCTTTTTCAGCCTGGGCGGTTTTTGTCATATCGTCGGTCTGTTGATTGCTCACTTTGTCTTTTTCCGCAACTTCACGTTTCGCTTTATCAGCGGATTCACGTTTAGCTTGTTCTGCGGCCTCACGTTCAGCTTTTGCCTGTGCCTCACGCTTGGCTGCTTCTTCAGCCTCACGGCGGGCTTGTTCTTCCGCTTCACGCTTCGCTTCTTCTTCAGCCAGACGGTCGGCTTCCTGCGGGTCACGTTTTACAAAGGTACGCGTTTTGCGGACTTCAATCTGCACCGATTTGCTCTTACCACCAGTACCCGGAACGCTCAGGGTACTGCGAGTTTTACGCTGCAGCGTCAGCTTGTCAGGCGCCGAACCGTGTTCACGGTTCAGGTGTGCCAACAAGGTCTGTTTTTCTTGTGCGGTCACAGAGTCGTCAGCTTGCTTTGGGATGCCTGCATCAGCGAATTGCTGTACCAGGCGGTCCACGGAAGTCTGAATCTCTGCGGCCAGCGTTTTTACGGTTACATCTGTCATGCTGTTCCTTCCTGCTACAGTTTATTACGCTTCGTCGCCGAACCAGCAAATATTACGTGCGGCCATGATGAGCTCACCGGCTTTCTCGTCGGTTAAATCTTCAATATCAGCCAGGTCGTCAATGCCCTGATCGGCGAGATCTTCCAGCGTACAAACACCGCGGGCAGCCAGCTTAAATGCCATTGCACGATCGAGACCTTCAAGGTTCAGCAGATCGTCAGCCGGTTTATTATCACCGAGGCTTTCTTCCTGAGCCAGCGCCAGCGTAGTCAGTGCGTTTTTCGCACGTTCACGAAGTGCCTCAACGGTCTGTTCATCCAGTCCGTCAATTTCCAGCAGTTCTTTCATTGGCACATAGGCCAGTTCTTCCAGGCTGGAGAAACCTTCTTCTACCAGCACGGTAGCGAAGTCTTCATCAATTTCGAGATATTTGGTGAAGGTATCGATAGCCGCGTGTGCTTCCGCCTGATGCTTCGCATTCAGATCGTCAACGGTCATTACGTTGAGATCCCAACCGCTCAGCTGAGACGCCAAACGCACGTTCTGGCCGTTACGACCAATTGCCTGCGCCAGGTTGCCCGCTTCTACCGCGATATCCATGGTGTGTTTGTCTTCGTCAACAACGATAGACGCCACGTCGGCCGGAGCCATCGCGTTAATCACGAACTGCGCTGGGTTATCGTCCCACAGCACGATATCGATACGCTCGCCGGCCAGTTCAGTCGAAACTGCCTGAACACGTGCACCACGCATACCTACGCAAGCACCCACTGGATCGATACGCTTATCGTTGGTCTTCACCGCGATTTTCGCACGGGAACCCGGATCGCGCGCTGCCGCTTTGATCTCGATAACTTCTTCACCAATTTCTGGCACTTCAATGCGGAACAGTTCGATCAGCATTTCCGGCTTAGAACGGGTGACGAACAGCTGAGCGCCACGCGCTTCTGGACGTACGGAGTACAGTACACCGCGAATACGGTCGCCTGGGCGGAAGTTTTCGCGCGGCAGCATATCTTCACGCAGGATCACTGCTTCAGCATTGCTGCCAAGATCCAGAGAGATGTTATCGCGGTTCACTTTCTTCACCACGCCGGTGATGATTTCACCTTCGTGTTCACGGAACTGATCAACAACCATCGCGCGTTCCGCTTCGCGGACTTTCTGCACGATAACCTGCTTCGCGGTTTGAGTGGTGATACGGTCGAAGGTCACAGATTCAATCTGGTCTTCAACGTAATCGCCCACGTTCATGCTTTCATCTTCGTAGCGAGCAGCTTCCAGCGTGATTTCACGGGTTGGCAGCGTAACTTCTTCGACCACTACCCAACGACGGAAAGTGTCAAAGTCACCGCTCTTACGATCGATGCTAACGCGAACCTCAATTTCTTGTTCGTATTTTTTCTTTGTAGCCGTTGCCAGGGCGCTTTCCAGCGCTTCGAAAATCTTCTCGCGCGGCAGCGATTTTTCATTGGAAACGGCTTCAACAACAGCCAAAATTTCTTTGTTCATCGGGGCCTTTCACCTCAATCCAGACTGTTAAAAGTGGGGAACCAGGTTCGCCTTCTGGATGTTACTCAGCGCGAACACTTCATCTTTGCCTTCGACTGTAACAGTGATCATCTCACCGTCTACCGCTTTGATAATGCCCTGCCATTTACGACGGTTCTGAACCGCCATGCGCAGGACCAGCGTGACCTCTTCACCGAGGAAACGCGTGTAATGTTCAGCGATGAACATAGGACGGTCGAGCCCTGGTGAGGAGACTTCCAGGTTGTAAGCGACGGTAACGGGGTCTTCGACATCCATGACGGCACTGACCTGGTGGCTCACATCAGCACAATCATCAACATTGATGCCATCTTCACTATCAATATAGATGCGCAGCGTAGATGTGCGACCGCGAATGAATTCGATGCCGACCAGCTCGAAGCCCAGAGCCTCAACCGGCGCTTTAAGCATCTCTGTTAATTTCTGTTCTAATGTGGACAAGCCCACCCCCAAGACGTAAAAAAAGGGCATAAAGCCCAGTTATTCTTTAGTCAGATAACAAAAAACCCCGATAAATCGGGGCTTTAGATAACTGAACCCTACAACCGCAAATGCGGTCTGGAGTACTTTCCGTGAGAATTCTTTCAAATCCAGCGACGAATACGAAGAGTATATTTGAAAAAACTCAAAGGGAAAGTGGTTGCGGGGGCCGGATTTGAACCGACGACCTTCGGGTTATGAGCCCGACGAGCTACCAGGCTGCTCCACCCCGCGCCTGAAACGTGGCATATTTTACTCATTCGGAGCAAAAAATGCAAATACTGCTGGGATTTGGTACCGAGGACGGGACGTAAAACCGGCCTGTAGTATATTGAATTTTCATTGGTTATGTCAACTCATTCATATTGACATTTGATGAAGCATAAAAAACCTGCTGTTATGCATAATGTTATCGGCGATTGCAGGGATTTTTTCCGCTAACACGCATGAATCACTTCCTGTTCCCGAAAAAAGATGATTAAATGAAAACTCACTTATTTTGCATAAACATGCAGTAGCGTAAACACTTACCTCCTCACAGTCTGGCAAGCAGGGTTTTACTTTATGACGACGATTCTCAAGCATCTTCCATCTGGTCAACGTATTGGTATCGCTTTCTCCGGTGGTCTGGACACCAGTGCCGCACTGCTGTGGATGCGAAAAAAAGGGGCGGTCCCGTATGCTTACACCGCCAACCTCGGTCAGCCCGATGAAGAAGACTACGATGCTATCCCACGTCGCGCGATGGAATACGGCGCTGAAAACGCACGCCTTGTCGATTGCCGTAAGCAGCTCGTGGCCGAAGGCATTGCCGCTATCCAGTGTGGTGCATTCCATAACACCACTGGCGGATTGACCTATTTCAACACCACACCTCTCGGACGTGCGGTGACCGGCACCATGCTGGTCTCTGCAATGAAAGAAGATGGCGTCAATATCTGGGGCGATGGCAGTACCTATAAAGGCAACGATATTGAACGTTTCTATCGTTACGGCCTGCTGACCAATGCCGAGTTGAAAATTTACAAACCGTGGCTTGATACCGATTTCATCGACGAGCTCGGCGGCCGTCTGGAAATGTCCGAGTTTATGATTGCCTGCGGTTTCGACTACAAAATGTCGGTCGAAAAAGCCTACTCCACCGATTCCAACATACTGGGCGCGACTCACGAAGCCAAAGACCTGGAATTCCTGAACTCCAGCGTCAAAATCGTGACCCCGATTATGGGCGTTAAGTTCTGGGACGAGAACGTTAAGATCCCGGCAGAAGAAGTCACTATCCGCTTCGAGCAGGGTCATCCGGTGGCGCTGAACGGCAAAACCTTCAACGATGACGTTGAAATGATGCTGGAAGCCAACCGCATTGGTGGCCGTCACGGTCTGGGCATGAGCGATCAAATTGAAAACCGCATCATTGAAGCCAAGAGCCGTGGGATCTATGAAGCTCCGGGCATGGCTCTGCTGCACATTGCCTATGAACGTCTGCTGACCGGTATTCATAACGAAGATACTATTGAACAATATCACGCTCATGGTCGTCAGTTAGGTCGTCTGCTGTACCAGGGCCGCTGGTTCGATTCCCAGGCGCTGATGTTGCGCGATGCACTCCAGCGTTGGGTTGCCAGCGCCATTACCGGTGAAGTCACGCTGGAACTGCGTCGTGGTAACGATTATTCCATCCTGAATACCGTTTCTGACAATCTGACCTATAAAGCAGAACGTCTGACGATGGAAAAAGGTGACTCCGTATTCTCGCCAGACGATCGTATTGGTCAGCTGACCATGCGTAATCTGGATATTACCGATACTCGCGAGAAGCTTCTGGGTTACGCGAAGACCGGCCTGCTGTCCGCCTCTTCCGATAATGGGCTTCCACAGGTAGAGAATCTGGATAACCAGACGAAGAAATAAGACCATCATTAAGGCCGGTTATCCGGCCTTAATTATTTTTGTACCGAAAAAAGATTGCCAAGTCCGGTCTTTTTTCATCCATAAAGCGTGTTTGAGTTTATTTTACCTGTCGGTATCCCTGCGAGTGCATTACCATGTCTTCTATAATTTCTGACGGAAGAAATCGTCATTATTCATGAGGATCTCTATGCACATTACATCACCTATCCGCCCCCAAGAGGCAATAAATCGACTCCTTGAGGCACTTGAACCCTTCGCAACGGCTGTTAATGCGGTTCCAAGAAAAAAATTGAACTGGCATTACAAAGGCAAACAGCAGCTCTGGCTTTGCAAGGACGGGGAAATCTCAATCCTCCGCATGTCCGATGGGCTGCTGATGATTACGGTCTATGAAGGACACATTTTTGGCGTGGCAGAAATTTTGCAGCCAATGCGGGGTCATGTTCTGCGCGCAGAGACCGAATGTTCGCTTTCGCGTATTGATGCCGAAGAAGCACTTCGCATTTTCCGGGAACAAAACCTGTGGGAAGATGTCACATCTCTGCTGGCATACCACACTGCGTATCTTGCTTACCGCGATGCTCTGGTTTTACAGCAGCGAACCTATGCCGTTATTCGCAATCATTTGATGGAAATGATTCTCCTTCCTGAAGATATGCGAATGAGGATTTCGATTCTCGATTATATACAAGACAGGACACATCTCTCGCGCAGCAGTATCTTGAACGTGTTATCAGCCCTGAAGAAAGGGAAATACATTCAATTTATTCGCGGTGGATTTTTGCAGCATATCGAATCTCTGCCAGAGAAATTCTAATTGCTCAGAAACCTTCGGCCAGATAAATAACAGCCGAGGGTTTTTTACATTTCAAAACATCCGCAAATCTCTAGAAAATAAATCGTCTAAAATCCATCCTAGATTTAAATTTAAACTTCTTTAAATTAACAGAAAATAAAAATCATCTATATCTTAGCGACCTACGCTATTCATCAACTTTTAAGTTTTTGACTTCAAAATAGGATTAAGGTTCAAAATGAAAAAGACGCTTGTCGCTCTGATTGTTTTAAACGCGTGCGCAGTTTCTTCCGCATTCGCAGCTGGTAACGCAAATACCTGGTACGCCGGTGCTAAATTCGGTTGGTCTCATTACGCTGACGTCAGCGGCAACAAAGATTTCAACAACAGCCTGGCGGCTTCTAACGATTTCAACGTTGATCACGACAACGTTGGCGGCGGTGTATTTGGTGGTTACCAGATCACTAACTGGCTGGCAGTTGAAGGTGGTTACGACTATCTTGGCAACATGCAGTACAACGGTAACAACGGCGTAAACGGCGCTAAAATGAAGAGCCAGGGTCTGCAGATGTCTCTGAAAACCAGCTACGCGCTGACCGATGACTGGGATCTGTATGGTCGTTTCGGTGCGATGGGTTACCGTGCTGAGACCGACGTTGCCGGTCACAACAAATTCGAAACTGGCGTGCGTCCAGTGGTTGCTGCTGGTACCGAATATGCCTTCACCAAAAACTGGGCTGGCCGTCTGGAATACCAGTGGGTTAGCAACGTTGGCAACTCTAACCAGATCGGTCTGAGCTCAGACGTTCACTCCGTGACTGCTGGCATCGTATATCGCTTCGGCCAGAACGATGACGTAGCACCAGTCGTTGCTCCAGCACCAGCTCCAGAAGTTAAAACCTTCAATCTGAAGTCTGACGTGATGTTCGGTTACGATTCCGCCGCGCTGACTGACGAAGGTAAAGCTGCAATCGACCAGCTGTATAACTCTCCAGAAATGCAAGCTGCAAAAGATAACAACACCACCGTAATCGGCTACAGCGACCGTACGGGTCAGGCTGAATACAACCAGCAGCTCTCTGCACGTCGTGCACAGGCCGTTGCTGACCAGCTGGTAGCCGATGGCATGCCTGCTGCAAACATCCAGACCGAAGGCCGTGGCGCCAGCGATTCTGTAACCGGTAATTCTTGTGACAACCAGTCCGGCAATGCGCTGATCAACTGCCTGTCCCCAGATCGCCGTGTAGTGGTACAGATCTCCGGTCAGTAAGATTTACTCGCGATAGCAAACACTTGATTTATTTGCCCGATCATACGTATCGGGCTTTTTTATATCTGAAGGATCACCCATGCGTATGTTTAAGCTAAAAGCGGCGTTGCTGGTTGCCGCACTCGGCACCACTGCAGCTGCCAATGCATCTATCAATCTCCACGGTGAAGCCGGAGCTGAATTTACTAATCTGTCCGCCAGTTTCGGTGCGACCGATCCTGGCCTGACCTTCAATGGCAACTGGGCCCACAGCGATGACGATGGGGATGCTGCCGGCCTGGGTATGGGTTTCAACCTGCCGTTAGGCCCTGTGTTGTTTACCGTAGGCGGTAAAGCACTGTACCTGAACCCGAAGGACGGTGACGAAGGTTATGCGGTCGCAGTTGGCGGCGGTGCACAGGTTCCTCTGGGTGACTTCATCACCGTGTTTGGCGACTACTACTACTCTCCAGATTCACTCTCCAGCGGCGTGGATGACTATGCCGAAGCGAACGCGGGCGTGCGTGTGCGCGTCATTAAATCGGTGAGTATAGAGGGCGGATATCGCTATATCGATATGGCGGGTAAGAACGGACACCGTGACAACAAATTAGCTGACGGCGCCTATGCCGGTGTTAACTTCAGCTTCTAAATGATTTCAGAGATTGCCGACGACCGGCAATCTCCATTTCGTTCGCCTTTCTCAGGCAGTAGCGCTCAGCGGTTTTAACATCTCATTGATTGCTTTCAATCCCACGACATTCCCTTCTTTACGATAGGTTTCATTCATCGCGGAAATTTGCTCCAATTTAGATAACGCCGCAAATACTCGGTGAGCATCACTGTGAGTATCCAAAATTTCGGATGGACTGACATCATCACCCATATTTGTTTTCAACGAATATTGCAGCTCACTGAGACGTGTTGCGTTGTCTTTATAACAATCCATCAACGTAGCGTTATCCGCTAGCGTACTATTTTGTGCATGGACGACAGGCACCGGCATGTCCTGTATTTCTTTCACAGACGTTAAAGAGGACGAATTGCTGCACGCGGTCAGCATTAATATTCCCGTCAGGGTCACGATTCTGGATATATTCACGACGTCTTCGTTCCTGCATTTGATGTAAAAATAGACGAAGCCGACTTTAGCTATTATTGGAAGAACCCAACAGGAGAGATTTGTTTATAAAAAAACTATGGAATTTAAAAAGACAAAAAAAAAGACGTCTTTCGACGTCTCTTTTCTGGAATATTGGTACCGAGGATGGGACTCGAACCCACAAGCCCGTTAGGGCACTACCACCTCAAGGTAGCGTGTCTACCAATTCCACCACCTCGGTACTGAAATACTTAGTGCGGGATATCGCTGCTCGGCTGTGCCGGTGCTGCTGGCTGAGTCTGCTCCGATTTAGGTGCAGTCAGGTTATCCCACTCGCTTCCTTTGTTGGTCTTATTGGTATTGAGGTTACCCAGTACCAGACTGATGATGAAGAACAGCGTCGCCAGAACTCCGGTCATGCGGGTCATGAAATTACCAGAACCACTTGAGCCAAACAGTGTAGCGGATGCGCCTGCTCCGAAGGAGGCTCCCATATCAGCGCCTTTACCCTGCTGCAGCATGATCAGACCAACAAGGCCAATCGCAACAATAAGGAAAATGACCAGAAGAGCTTCGTACATAATCAACCTGTTCCTTGCGGTACTACCGCATACCAATTGCTTCAACCAAAAGCGGGACGTTTTAATGTTTCCCACTGAAGCGGGTGTGAATACTAACCAAAGCGAATCGGCTTCGCAAGGGCAATTTTGATGCATTGTATCAAGTGCAGAAAAAAACAGCAAAAACCGATCTACAGTTCAACAAAAAGGCGACAACAGCCGCCTTTTTAGACAGTTAACGCGAATTAAACAGCTTTAACTGCATCGGCAATGCGATTGGCAAATGCATTCACCTGCGCCTCGTCTTCACCTTCAACCATGACGCGAATCAACGGTTCAGTGCCCGATTTACGCAACAGGACACGACCACGGCTGCCCAACGCGGCTTCCACGTCTGCCGTTACGCTTTTCACGCTGTCATGCTCCAGTGGGTTTACGCCGCCATCGATGTAGCGGACGTTGACCAGTACCTGCGGGAACATCTTCATGCCACTGCACAAATCTTGCAGAGTCAGATGATTCCGCGCAATCGCCGCCACAACCTGCAACGCGGCTACGATACCGTCTCCGGTGGTGGTTTTGTCCAGCAGGATAACGTGGCCAGAGTTTTCCGCCCCGATGCGCCAGCCTTTTTCCTGCATTTTTTCCAGCACATAGCGGTCGCCCACTTTCGCGCGGGTAAACGGAATGCCTAGCTGTTTAAGTGCCACTTCCAGACCCATATTGCTCATCAGCGTCCCAACCGCACCACCGCGCAGCTGGCCCTGACGCAGCCCTTCGCGGGCGATGATGTAGAGGATCTGATCGCCATCGACTTTATTACCTTCATGGTCAACCATAATCACGCGGTCACCGTCGCCGTCAAACGCGATACCCAAATGGGCTTTTTCTGCCAGCACGCGGGCCTGCAGCGCACGGACATCCGTTGCGCCGACTTCTTCATTGATGTTCAAACCGTTCGGTTCGCAGCCGATGGTGATCACCTGTGCGCCGAGCTCACGGAATACGTTCGGTGCGATGTGGTAGGTTGCACCGTTGGCACAATCGACAACAATTTTCAGCTCGTTAAGGCGCAACTCATTCGGGAAGGTTGCCTTACAAAATTCAATGTAACGTCCTGCAGCATCAACGATTCGGCTGGCTTTACCCAGCTCTGCGGAATCAACACAGGTGAGTTCTTTTTCCAGTTCCGCTTCAATCGCTTCTTCTACGGAATCCGGCAGCTTGGTACCTTCTATGGTGAAAAATTTGATGCCATTGTCGTAGTACGGATTATGGGACGCAGAAATAACGATCCCTGCTTCAGCCCGGAACGTGCGGGTCAGATACGCCACCGCAGGGGTCGGCATTGGACCGGTAAAGGACGCAGAAAGGCCCGCTGCGGCAAGACCCGCTTCGAGCGCTGATTCCAGCATGTAGCCTGAAATACGGGTATCTTTGCCAATGATGACTTTACGCGAACCGTGACGAGCCAGCACTTTACCAGCAGCAAAACCGAGTTTCAGAACGAAATCTGGGGTGATCGGAGAATCGCCCACACGACCGCGAATGCCGTCGGTACCAAAATATTTACGGTTACTCATAGTATTTTTTTTCCCTTGCAGACAGAGTGGCTTCTACCACCCGCATCGCTTCAACTGTCTCTTTCACATCGTGAACGCGAATAATTTGCGCCCCCTGCATCGCGGCAATCACTGCACAGGCCAGGCTGCCGCTCAGGCGCTCTGACGGTCCGACATTCAGCAATTGGCCAATCATCACTTTTCGAGACATTCCCACCAACAGCGGCAGGCCATAATGATGAAGCTCTGATAAGCGAGCAAGCAGCGCGTAATTGTGGGTGAGATTTTTACCGAAACCGAATCCCGGGTCGAGCAACAATTTGTCTTTTGTGATACCAGCAACTTCACAGCGCGCGATATGCTCAATAAAGAAGCGATTCACGTCCGCAAACACGTCGTCATACTTCGGCGCTTCCTGCATGGTTTTAGGCTCACCCTGCATGTGCATCAAGCAGACGGGCAAACCCACTTCGGCGGCAGCCTCGAGCGCACCGGGCTCAGTCAGCGAGCGAATATCATTGATGATATGCGCCCCGACGCGGGCCGATTCCCGAATGACTTCCGGCTTCGAGGTATCAACCGAAATCCACACCTCAAAACGCTGAGCAATTGCTTCTATCACTGGGATTACCCGCGATAACTCTTCGTCGACACTCACCTCTGCCGCACCTGGGCGTGTTGATTCGCCGCCCACATCGATAATCGTCGCACCGGCGTTAATCATCAGGTTGGCGTGTTTTACCGCCTCGACCAAGGTGGTATGCGTCCCGCCATCAGAAAATGAGTCTGGGGTGACGTTCAGGATGCCCATCACATGCGGATAAGCGAGGTCGAGTGTGGTGCCCTGGGCGAAGAGTTTCATGAAGAATCCCTGGTATTGTGAGTGTTAGCAAAATAAAAAAACCCCGGAGCAGTCGCTCCAGGGTTTTCAGTTAAAGCAGCATCATCAACAACGGATAACTTATTTGTCGTCCAGCTGCTCTGACATGGTGTTACCCGGGTTCGGCGTACGCGGTTCATCGACCGGACGCGGAGCACGCGGGGTGCCATTATTGTCAGAATTGTTGCTGCCACCATTACTGTCTTCCCAACCCGCAGGTGGGCGAACATCACGGCGTGACATTAGGTCATCAATCTGCGGCGCATCGATGGTTTCATACTTCATCAACGCGTCTTTCATGGTGTGCAAAATGTCCATGTTCTCATTCAGCAGCTGGCGAGCACGAGCATAGTTACGCTCAATCAGCAGCTTCACTTCCTGATCGATGATACGAGCCGTTTCATCGGACATGTGTTTCGCTTTCGCCACTGAGCGGCCCAGGAACACTTCACCCTCTTCTTCCGCGTACAGCAGCGGACCGAGTTTTTCAGAGAAGCCCCATTGGGTCACCATGTTACGGGCGATGGAAGTCGCAACTTTAATATCGTTGGACGCACCGGTCGACACATGTTCTGCACCGTAAATAATTTCTTCAGCCAGACGACCACCATACAGCGTGGAGATTTGGCTCTCCAGCTTCTGACGGCTGGCGCTGATTGCGTCACCTTCAGGCAGGAAGAAGGTCACGCCCAATGCACGACCACGCGGAATAATCGTCACTTTATGGACCGGATCGTGTTCCGGTACCAGGCGACCGATAATAGCGTGACCGGCTTCGTGGTATGCCGTCGACTCTTTCTGCGCTTCAGTCATCACCATGGAGCGACGTTCCGCACCCATCATGATCTTGTCTTTCGCTTTCTCGAACTCAACCATCGATACGACGCGCTTGTTACCGCGAGCGGCAAACAGAGCAGCTTCGTTGACGAGGTTAGCAAGGTCTGCACCGGAGAAGCCAGGTGTACCACGCGCGATGATTGCCGCGTCGATATCTGGTGCCAGCGGTACGCGACGCATATGCACTTTAAGGATCTGCTCACGACCACGTACGTCAGGCAGACCAACAACAACCTGGCGGTCGAAACGGCCTGGACGCAGCAGCGCTGGATCAAGTACGTCTGGACGGTTAGTTGCCGCGATAACGATGATGCCTTCATTACCTTCAAAGCCATCCATCTCAACCAGCATCTGGTTCAGCGTTTGCTCACGTTCATCATGACCACCGCCCAGACCTGCGCCACGCTGGCGACCTACGGCGTCGATTTCGTCGATGAAGATGATGCAAGGTGCTGCCTTTTTCGCCTGCTCGAACATGTCACGCACACGAGATGCACCGACACCCACGAACATTTCTACGAAGTCAGAACCTGAAATTGTGAAGAAAGGCACTTTCGCTTCACCGGCGATTGCTTTCGCCAGCAAAGTTTTACCGGTACCCGGCGGGCCCACCATCAGAACGCCTTTAGGAATTTTACCGCCCAGTTTCTGGAAACGGCTTGGCTCACGCAGGTATTCAACCAGCTCGGCCACTTCCTCTTTAGCTTCGTCACAGCCTGCAACGTCAGCAAAAGTGGTCTTGATCTGATCTTCGGTTAGCATGCGCGCTTTGCTTTTACCAAACGACATGGCGCCTTTACCACCGCCGCCCTGCATCTGTCGCATGAAGAAGATCCAGACACCAATCAACAGAAGCATTGGGAACCAGGAAATGAAGATTGAAGCCAGCAGGCTTGGTTCTTCAGGCGGTTCGCCCACTACTTTCACGTTCTTGGTCAGCAGGTTATCAAGCAGTTTAGGATCGTTAACCGGAAGGTAAGTCGTGTAACGGTTACTATCTTTCTTGGTAACGTTGATCTCACGTCCGTTGATACGCGCTTCGCGAACCTGGTCCTGATTGACCTCTTGCAGGAAGGTAGAGTAATCCACCTTACGGCCATTTGACTCGCTGGGCCCAAAGCTCTGGAATACTGACATCAGCACGACTGCGATGACCAGCCAGAGTATTAGGTTTTTCGCCATGTCACTCAAGGGATTAACCTCTTATTACAACTGTGTTAATAACAGCGTCAGGTTACTATACATCCGACACAATTCAAACCGCCACCGAAGCGGCAAAGGTTTAAAACGGTCGGGTTATGGTTTTCGCCCGGTCGCTACAATGTACACTTCACGCGAACGTGCACGCGAAGAGTCCGGCTTACGAACTTTAACTTTCGTAAACAGGGAGCGAATTTCCTTAAGGTACTCCTCGAAACCTTCGCCCTGAAACACCTTCACTAAAAAACTACCGCCTGGTGCCAATACATCACGACACATCTCAAGCGCCAGTTCTACCAGATACATGGCACGGGGAATATCCACCGCTGGTGTTCCGCACATGTTTGGAGCCATATCGGACATGACAACCTGGACTTTACTGTCACCCACACGTTCAAGTAATGCTTTCATGACTAATTCATCACGAAAATCGCCTTGAAGGAAGTCCACACCAACGATTGGATCCATTGGTAAAAGATCGCAAGCGATGATGCGGCCACTACCCCCGATCTGTGTCACTGCATACTGTGACCATCCGCCGGGCGCGGCACCGAGATCGACAACTGTCATTCCCGGCTTAAAAAGTTTGTCACTTTGCTGTATTTCATCAAGTTTAAACCAGGCACGGGAACGTAACCCCTTTTTCTGTGCCTGAAGAACATATTTATCGCTAAAGTGTTCCTGGAGCCAGCGACTGGAGCTGGCAGAACGCTTTTTACCTGTCATTTAACATTCCCATCGGGGCAGACCATCATAGTCGGCTGCATAAATTTTAACGGCCGATTTGGCGATAGTTGAGAGATGGCGGTAGAATGAACCGTTTTCAATCCCAACGTAAGCAAAAATATACGATGAATCTGAGTACTAAACAAAAACAGCACCTGAAAGGTCTGGCACATCCGCTCAAGCCGGTAGTTATGCTTGGCAATAATGGTTTGACCGAAGGGGTACTGGCCGAGATCGAACAAGCATTGAGCCACCACGAACTCATCAAGGTAAAAATCGCCTCGGAAGATCGCGAGACTAAAGTCCTTATCGTGGAAGCGATCGTTCGCGAAACCGGCGCCTGTAATGTACAGGTCATCGGTAAAATGCTGGTTCTGTATCGCCCAACAGCAGAGCGTAAAATCTCGCTGCCACGTTAAGAGTAACCTTAATTGAACACATTTGATGTGTAAAACGAGGGGTTTCCGCGGGCAGGTGAGCAAAATGCCACGCTCTTAACGTTGATAAAAGGCCGCTATGCGGCCTTTTTCTTATCTTTACATTGTGTCAACTAAGGGGATTACAGGTAATCCACTTTAATAATTTCGTATTCCACTTCGCCGCCAGGCGTTTGGATTGTCACCACATCGTCTGGCTCTTTGCCAATCAGGCCACGGGCGATTGGGGAGTTTACGGAGATGAGGTTCTGCTTAAAATCAGCTTCGTCATCACCGACAATCCGCCAGCTCGTCTCTTCGTCGCTATCCAGATTCAACACCTGCACAGTCGCACCGAAAATGACGCGGCCGGTTTTCGGCATCTTGCTGATATCGATAACCTGAGCGTTCGAGAGTTTCGCTTCAATATCTTTGATGCGACCTTCACAGAAGCCCTGCTGCTCACGAGCGGCGTGGTATTCCGCGTTCTCTTTCAGATCGCCATGCTCGCGAGCATCGGCAATCGCCGCAATGATTTCAGGGCGACGAACGGATTTCAGGTACTCCAGTTCTTCGCGCAGTTTTTCGGCACCACGTAAGGTCATCGGAATAGCTTGCATGAGTTATACCTCTTTCATCATTCTTTCGGGCACAGCAAGCGCTGCAGCCCTGCACTTCCTTCCGCAGCCCATCAGGGAGCCAGAAGTTAAGCAAAAAGAAAACTGACCCGGAATAAAACGTCCAGGCCAGCGGCAAATTTTCAGTTTGATGCGTATTTTACCCTGAAGTTCACTATGGGTCATCGTTTACTTTACAGGGCGTTGCGCCGTAGTATGGCGTTTTGATTCCAGGTTGTTAGCGCGAGATTATGCGATTTTCCAGACTTATCATCGGATTGACCACCAGTTTAGCCTTTAGCGTCCAGGCCGCGAACGTGGACGAGTATGTCACCCAGCTCCCGGCAGGTGCCAATCTGGCCCTTATGGTTCAGAAAATCGGTGCTAAGGCTCCTGACATAGACTATCACAGCCAGCAGATGGCGTTGCCGGCAAGTACCCAGAAAGTGATCACCGCCCTGGCAGCGTTGCTACAGTTAGGCCCCGATTTTCGCTTTAACACTACCCTGGAAAGTAAGGGTAGCGTTGATAACGGAATTTTGAAGGGTGACCTTGTTGCTCGATTTGGCGGCGATCCGACGCTAAAACGTCAGGATATTCGTAATATGGTCGCCGTTCTGAAAAAATCAGGCGTGCAGAAAATTGATGGCAATGTGTTAATCGACACCTCCATTTTCGCCAGCCACGACAAAGCGCCAGGTTGGCCGTGGAACGATCTGACGCAATGTTTTAGCGCCCCACCCGCTGCGGCCATTATCGACCGCAACTGCTTCTCGGTTTCGCTTTATAGCGCGCAAAAGCCTGGCGATTTAGCATTCATTCGTGTCGCGTCCTACTATCCGGTCACCATGTTCAGCCAGGTACGCACCTTACCGCGTGGCTCAGGCGAAGTGCAGTATTGTGAACTGGACGTCGTTCCGGGCGACCTGAACCGCTTTACGCTTACCGGCTGTCTACCGCAGCGTGCGGATCCGCTACCACTGGCCTTTGCCATTCAGGACGGCGCCAGCTACGCAGGGGCGATTATCAAAAACGAACTTAAGCAGGCGGGTATTACCTATACCGGTACGTTGCTACGCCAGACGCTGACCAATGAGCCGGGTACTGTCATTGCCAGCAAACAGTCTGCCCCATTACACGATTTACTGAAAATCATGCTGAAAAAATCCGACAACATGATTGCTGACACCGTTTTCCGTTCTATTGGCCATGCACGTTTCGGCGTGCCGGGCACGTGGCGTGCAGGTTCTGATGCCGTGCGTCAGATCCTGCGTCAGCAGGCGGGCATCGATTTAGGTAACACCATTATTGCCGATGGATCCGGCCTGTCGCGTCATAACCTGATTGCGCCAGCCACTATGATGCAGGTACTGCAATACATCGCGCAGCACGATACCGAACTCAATTTCATCTCTATGCTACCGTTAGCGGGCTATGACGGCTCTCTGCAGTATCGTGCGGGCCTGCATCAGGCCGGCGTAGACGGAAAAGTCTCTGCGAAGACGGGCTCATTGCAGGGCGTGTATAACCTCGCAGGCTTCATTACCACCGCCAGCGGCCAACGCATGGCCTTTGTGCAGTATCTGTCGGGTTATGCAGTAGAACCCGCCGATCAGCGTAACCGTCGAATACCGCTGGTTCGCTTCGAAAGCCGACTCTACAAAGACATTTATCACAACAACTAAAAACGACAAAGGCTCCCAATGGGAGCCTTTAGCGGGCGGGGTAGCGACTTATTTCTTGTAGATGAATTCTACGCCTTCTTCATCGTCTTCATCCCAGTCGTCCCAGTCTTCATCGTCTTCGTCTTCGACTTCTGTCTCTTCGAGCTGCTGGCGATGATAATCATCCCACATGAACTCGACTTTCTCAGGCTGCTTCTCTTCTTCGGCTTTCGCCACCGGGTTTTCAATGATGAAGGTCATCACGTCCCAGCAAAGATCTTTCACGCCCTGCTGGCTGGCAGCAGAAATCAGGTAGAACTTATCTTCCCAACCCAGCGCTTCAGCGATCGTTTTGGCTTTCTCTTCCGCAGCGTCTTTATCCATCAGGTCGATTTTGTTGAATACTAACCAGCGTGGTTTTTCAGCCAGCTTCTCACTGTATTTTTCCAGCTCTCCCACGATGATGCGCGCGTTTTCGACCGGGTCAGAACCATCAATCGGTTCGAGGTCGATGAGATGCAGCAGAACGCGGCAGCGCTCAAGGTGTTTAAGGAAGCGAATCCCTAAACCTGCACCTTCCGCAGCACCTTCAATCAGGCCCGGAATATCGGCAACAACGAAGCTTTTTTCGTTATCCATACGCACCACGCCGAGGCTTGGTACCAGTGTGGTAAACGGATAGTCAGCCACTTTCGGCTTCGCCGCAGAAACAGCACGGATGAAGGTTGATTTACCGGCATTCGGCATACCCAGCATCCCGACATCAGCCAGCAGCATCAGCTCCAGCTGTAGGTCGCGTTTGTCGCCCGGCGTACCCATTGTCTTCTGACGTGGGGAACGGTTAACGGAAGATTTAAAGCGGGTATTACCCAAGCCGTGCCAGCCGCCTTTACCGACCATCAGACGCTGACCGTGAGTGGTCATGTCGCCCATTGTTTCGCCTGTGCCCTGATCGATAACACGCGTACCGACCGGCACTTTGACAGTGACGTCTTTACCACGTTTACCGGTACAGTCACGGCTCTGGCCATTCTGCCCACGCTCGGCGCGGAAAGCTTTCTCAAAGCGATAGTCGATCAGGGTGTTAAGGTTCTCATCCGCTTCCAGCCAGACATCACCACCGTCTCCACCGTCGCCGCCGTCTGGGCCACCACGTGGAATATATTTTTCACGGCGGAAGCTGACGCAACCGTTGCCGCCATCCCCTGCCACAACCAGGATCGTTGCTTCATCAACAAACTTCATTTTACTCTCCGTAAATCATTCGCCTGAGCGGGGTAGCGCTACAACCGCTTCACGCTTACGCCACCGTCCCCATAGACGATGACCAATGGCGGAATACATCGCGCCCGCAACCACGACAAACGCACCGAGATAACCTATAAGGTTTAGCATCGGTCTGGCGAAGAAATCGGGCCAGGCTATTGATAATAAATCTGAAAATAACAGCGTGAACAGGGGAGTCAACGTGATTAACGCGCTCACCTGTGCCGCCTGCCAGCGCGCCATGGCTTCTGCCAGCGCACCGTAACCCACCAGGGTGTTTAGCCCACAGAAAATCAGGCAGGCAAGCTGCCAGTCGCTCAGCTGGGAAATCACTCCCGGCCTCGCTAGCGGCAGCAATGCTATCGTACATAAAGTGTACAGCAAAAACAGGATCTGCTGTGAGGCCAGTCGTCGCAATAACACCTTTTGTGCGACGCCATAACTCACCCAGACCGTTGCTGCCCCGACGCCAAAGATGACGCCCCAGGTGTAATCCGTCATGCGCGTAAATATTTCCACCAGACTGGTGTTAAAGAACATCACCAGACCGCAGAGCAGCATTATCGCACCAACCACCTGTGTCCCGCGCATCTTCTCTTTGAGGATAACGACGCTGGCAACCATCATGCCTACGGGCGACAGCTGTCCTATCACCTGTGAAGCGGTAGGACTTAAATACTGCAGGGACGAACTGAACAGAATAAAGTTTCCGAACAACCCACCGGTGGCAATGGCGAGCAGCACCAGCCAGCGTGGCTTACGGAAAAGCTGCAGCGGTGGCAGCTTGCCTTTTATGGCGAGAATCGAGCCGAGGCCGATACTGGCCATCAGAAAGCGGTAGAACACGATAGTCGGAGGCTCCATCACCTCCAGCACCTGCTTCATTGCAATTGGCAACGCACCCCAACATATTGCGGTGGTGAGCGCCAAAAGAATACCAATGCCCGCCTGCTGTTTCATGCCCGTTTATCCCTGTACGAAATTTACCGGACTTCTAATGTAAAAAGCCCCGCAACACGTTGCGGGGCTTTCATCCGTTACCGGACCGAAAAACTTACTCAGCAACGATGCTGATGTATTTACGGTTGTTCGGGCCTTTAACTTCGAATTTCACTTTACCGTCTGCTTTAGCAAACAGAGTGTGGTCACGGCCACAACCAACGTTGTTGCCAGCGTGGAATTTAGTACCACGTTGACGAACGATGATGCTACCTGCCAGAACTGCTTCGCCGCCAAAGCGTTTTACGCCCAGACGTTTAGCTTCTGAATCGCGACCATTTCGAGTTGAGCCGCCAGCCTTTTTATGTGCCATTTAATCTACTCCTCAGGTCTTAGGCGCTGATGCCAGTAATTTTCACATCAGTGAACCACTGACGATGGCCTTGCTGCTTACGGTAGTGCTTACGACGACGAAACTTAACAATCTTAATTTTCTCGCCACGACCGTGTGCAACAACTTCAGCTTTGATTACACCGCCATCAACGAAAGGAACGCCGATTTTGATTTCTTCACCGTTTGCGATCATCAGCACTTCAGCGAACTCAACAGCTTCGCCGGTTGCGATGTCCAGCTTTTCCAGGCGAATGGTCTGACCTTCGCTTACTCGGTGTTGTTTACCACCACTTTGGAAAACCGCGTACATATAAAACTCCGCTTCCGCGCACATCTTCGTGTGATTCAGAGTGCGCTATAAATATTCACAATAGGGCGCGAATATTACGCAAAACGTGAGCCTTTGACAAGTAGGATCATCAATCAATGCAGAAAAAAAACACAACGCACACGGTGACGTTTATCTGCGTCGTTTTTTCAGTACAATCAGGACTACAATTGTAACCCAGACTCCTCGTTATCCCTTATGGATAAGCGGTAAATAGGACATAAAGCCCGGCTTTTGCGATGAATTTAGAAAAAATCAATGAGTTAACCGCGCAAGATATGGCGGGTGTCAATGCGGCAATCCTTGAACAGCTCGACTCTGACGTCCAACTGATCAATCAGTTAGGGTATTACATCATCAGCGGAGGCGGAAAACGCATTCGTCCAATGATCGCGGTACTGGCAGCACGCGCTGTCGGCTATCAGGGGAACGCTCACGTTACCATCGCAGCGCTAATTGAGTTTATTCACACAGCGACGTTGCTGCACGACGACGTGGTGGATGAATCCGACATGCGCCGAGGCAAAGCCACGGCCAACGCTGCATTTGGCAACGCAGCCAGCGTTCTGGTAGGCGACTTTATCTATACTCGCGCATTCCAGATGATGACCAGTTTGGGGTCGCTCAAAATCCTTGAAGTGATGTCTTCGGCGGTGAACGTCATTGCGGAAGGTGAAGTCCTGCAGCTGATGAACGTCAACGACCCGAACATCACCGAAGAAAACTATATGCGCGTGATTTACAGCAAAACTGCGCGCCTGTTCGAAGCGGCATCACAGTGCTCTGGCCTGCTGGCTGGCTGTTCTGATGAGCAGGAAAAAGGTCTTCAGGATTATGGACGCTACCTGGGTACCGCGTTCCAGTTGATTGACGATCTCCTCGACTACAGCGCCGACGGTGAAACGCTCGGTAAAAACGTGGGCGATGACCTGAACGAAGGCAAGCCGACACTGCCTCTGCTGCACGCCATGCGCAACGGTACGCCGGAACAAGCGGCGATGATTCGCCAGGCAATTGAGGATGGCAACGGTCGGCATTTACTGGAGCCTGTTCTCGAAGCGATGGCCGCCAGTGGATCGCTGGAATGGACGCGTCAGCGCGCCGAAGAAGAAGCGGATAAAGCAATCCAGTCTCTGCAATGCCTGCCTGATACCCCATGGCGCGAAGCACTCATCGCACTCGCCCATATTGCTGTTCAACGCGACCACTGATCACGTCCCGCGCACTGCGCGGGAACGTTCCAATAAAATCCTCTCCTGCCCCACCACCTTGATTTAATCCGAATATCGCTTCCTCTTACTTGAACTTTTTAGAACTTCATCGCTTTCAGCGTTATAGTACGCCCGCCACCAGGCGAAGGTGGTTTGTTTATCAACAGGGAGAAAGTATGGATAAATTTATCGACTGGCATCCTGCAGATATCATTGCCGGATTGCGCAAACAAGGAACATCACTGGCAGCAGAGTCGCGTAAAAATGGGCTTAGCTCGTCGACGCTGGCAAATGCCCTCACCCGACCCTGGCCAAAGGGGGAGGCAATCATTGCGGCAGTGTTAGGCACCGAGCCATGGATTATATGGCCATCGCGCTACCACGATAGAATCACGCATGAATTTATCGACAGAACGCAGCAGATAAGACAGACGAAGAAGAAGTAAAACCGATATGCACCCCCGAGTCTTGCTGACGCGGGGATGCCTTAGCAGGAAGCGAAATTATTCGCCTTTGATACGCTCGATAGTCGCACCCAGCGCACGAAGTTTGGCTTCGATGTGCTCGTAACCACGGTCGATGTGGTAAATACGCTCCACGATGGTGGTGCCTTCCGCGATACAACCTGCCAGGACCAGACTTGCAGACGCCCGCAGATCGGTAGCCATGACCTGCGCCCCGGACAGTTTCTCCACACCGTGACAAATCGCCGTGTTGCTTTCGATTTCAGCATGCGCGCCCATACGGATCAATTCCGGCAGGTGCATGAAGCGGTTTTCGAAAATGGTTTCGGTTACAACACCGGTGCCTTCAGCGACCAGGTTCAGCAGGGTGAACTGGGCCTGCATGTCAGTCGGGAAGCCCGGGTGCGGCGCAGTACGCACGTTCACCGCCTTTGGACGCTTACCGTGCATGTCGAGGCTAATCCAGTCTTCACCAACGTCGATATCCGCACCCGCTTCACGCAGTTTTGCCAGCACCGCATCCAGCGTATCCGGCTGCGCGTTGCGACAAACAATTTTTCCGCCGGAAATAGCCGCAGCCACGAGGAAAGTGCCAGTTTCGATACGGTCAGGCAGAACGCTATAAACGCCGCCGCCCAGACGCTTAACGCCTTCGATAGTGATGCGATCGCTACCCTGACCGGTGATTTTCGCACCCAGAGCATTGAGGAAGTTGGCGGTATCAACGATTTCCGGCTCACGCGCGGCGTTTTCGATGATAGTGGTGCCTTCAGCAAGCGTTGCTGCGCTCATGATGGTCACAGTGGCGCCTACGCTCACTTTGTCCATCACGATGTGCGCGCCTTTCAGGCGACCGTTTACAGACGCTTTGACATAACCTTCTTCCAGTTTGATCTCTGCACCCAGTTGCTCAAGGCCGGTTATATGCAGGTCAACAGGACGAGCACCGATAGCACAACCACCAGGCAAAGAAACCTGACCCTGACCAAAACGTGCCACCAGCGGACCCAGTGCCCAAATGGACGCGCGCATGGTTTTCACCAGCTCGTAAGGGGCGCAAAACACGTTAACGTCGCTGGCATCAATCCACACGGAACCGTTACGCTCAACTTTGGTTCCCAGCTGGCTCAGCAGCTTCATGGTGGTATCGATATCTTTCAGCTGCGGTACGTTTTTAATCTCAACCGGCTCTTCAGCCAGCAGTGCTGCGAAAAGGATCGGCAGTGCCGCATTTTTGGCGCCGGAGATGCTCACTTCGCCCTGGAGACGTGAAGGCCCCTGTACACGAAATTTATCCATTCGTTCAAATCTCTTTTAAAATTCACCTGTGTAACGGGCGGTTACCCGTTACTTAAAAACCGTTAAGTTTGCGATCGCGTGCCCACTCATCTGGGGTATACGCCTTGATCGACAGGGCATGAATGCGGTTATCAGCAATATATTCCATCAGCGGAGCATAGACGGACTGCTGTTTTTTTACCCGACTCATTCCCGCAAACAGTTCGCCCACGGCAATAACCTGAAAGTGACTGCCATCGCCAGAGACGTGGACTTCCTGAAGGGAGAGTGCGTTCATAAGCACTGTCTGAATTTCATGATTTTCCATGGGATAATTTCATCTGATAGTGAAAACAGCCCAACATCTTAGAGGAAAGTGTCGCTGTCTTAAACAAGCAAAAAGCCCCGACGCACAAAACGTAGAGGCTTTTCAGAGTAATACATTGAATAATTTAGGGGATCAGATCGGGCGGCAGATTATAAAGTTGTACAAGGGTGTTCATCTTTTCACTTTTGCCAACGATGCTGATCGTCGAACCCTGCTGGCGAGCCTGGGCGACCAGATGCATCAGCATCGCCACACCGGCCGTATCCACGCGAGTTATGTCGCTCAGGTCGATGGTATCGACGCCCTGCATCACCTCTTTCTTCACGTCCCAGAGAGGAACCAGAAAATCCTGATCTAATTCCCCCTGCAATAGCAGTCGTCCGCCTTCACGCGTCCAGCGTAATGAGTCGGTCATTATTTTTTCTGTTCCAGCGTAATCGGCTGTTTAGAAATCGCCTGCAGCTGCGAGGTCAGACCATCAATACCTTTAGTACGCAGCAGATCGCTCCACTCATTTTGTTTGGTGGTAATCATGCTGATACCTTCAGCAATCATGTCAAACGCCTGCCAGTTACCCGTTTGGGTGTTTTTACGCCACTGGAAGTCGAGGCGAACCGGTGGACGACCGTTAGGGTCAACGATTGTGACGCGGATAGGCAGAATAGTGGCATCGCCCAGCGGTTTCTCAGGGGCAATCTGATAGGTCTGACCGTGGTACATCGCCAGCGCCTGGCCATAAGCCTGTTTCAGGTATTCATGGAACGCGGCAAAGTAAGCTTCACGCTGTGCCGGGGTTGCATCCCGGTAGTAGCGGCCTAAAACCAGCGCACCCGCGTATTTCACCTGCACATACGGCAGCAATTCCTGATCAACAATCTGACGCAAATAGTCAGGATTGGAACGAATCTGTGACTGTTCATTTTTGAGGCGGGTAAAGGTTTTCTGTGCCGCCTCATTCATCAGGCTATACGGGTTGGATTGATCCGCCGCCGTAGCCGCCGTCAGTGGGGCAATGACCAACATGGCAACCATAAGTAAGCGTTTAAACATGGGTTAATTCTCCTGAGATTAGTGCGTCGTTACAGCAGGCGCCTTAGCGTCAGTATGGTCTTCCGCCGGGCTTTGCGCTTCGTCTGAATTCTTATTTTCTCCGCCTTTGTTGCTGTAGAGGAACTGACCAATCAAGTCCTCCAGCACCAGCGCAGATTTCGTATCCTGAATCGTACTGCCTTCTTTAAGCATCGCCGTGCCCATTTCCGGGTCATCAAAACCGACATTCAGCGCCAGATACTGCTCCCCCAGCAGACCAGAGGTACGGATAGCCAACGAACTGGTATCCGGGATCTGGTTGTACTGTTCTTCGATATCCAGCGTAACACGTGGAAGATAGGTCTTCGGGTCCAGCGAAATATCAGCCACCCGGCCAATCACCACCCCGCCGATACGGACCGGAGAGCGGGCTTTCAGGCCGCCGATATTATCGAAGGTGGCATAAACCTGATAGGTCGGTTCCGTGCGTAAAGAGGTCACATCCGCTGCTTTCAGGCAGACGAACAGCGCCGCCAGAAAAGCCACCAGAATAAAAATACCTACCCAGATTTCACTTTTTTTCGTTTGCATGAACTCAATTCCCAAACATCAGTGCAGTCAGCACAAAATCCAGCCCCAGTACCGCCAACGACGAATGCACCACGGTACGCGTCGTTGCACGGCTGATCCCTGCGGATGTGGGGATCGCATCGTAACCGTTAAACAATGCAATCCACGTCACCGTAATGGCAAATACCACGCTTTTCATCACGCAGTTCACCAGGTCCGTACGCCAGTCAACGGCGTTTTGCATCGCCGACCAGAAGAAGCCCGCATCAATCCCTTTCCAGCTAACGCCGACCAGCGATCCGCCCCAAATGCCGACGGCAACAAAAATAATCGTCAGCAGCGGCAGCGAAATCACGCCCGCCCAGAAGCGCGGAGCAATTACGCGACGCAGTGGGTCGACCGCCATCATTTCCATACTGGAAAGCTGCTCAGTCGCGCGCATCAGGCCAATTTCGGCGGTCAGCGCAGAACCGGCGCGCCCGGCAAAGAGCAGTGCAGCCACAACGGGTCCCAGTTCACGCAGCAGCGATAACGCCACCAGCATACCGAGACTGGTTTCTGCACTGTAGGTAGTCAGCACCAGATAACCTTGTAAACCCAGCACCATCCCAATAAATACACCCGAGACGATGATTATCAGCATCGACAGCACGCCCACGCTATAAAGCTGGCGTATTAATAAAGGCGCATGTTTACGGAACTCAGGCTTGCCAACCACCGCATTGAACAACATTAACCCGGCACGTCCGAAGGTCGAGATTGTCTTAATCCCCCGATGTCCGAGCGCAGCCAGTGCATTTAACAGCATGAGCAACTAACTCCCTGTTCCGAATAAATCGTGATGATAATCGCCCGCCGGATAGCGGAACGGCACCGGGCCGTCAGCAATGCCATCCAGGAACTGGCGCACGCGCGGATCGCTGTTTTCCTGTAGTGACTGTGCGCTACCGTGAGCGACAATTTTTCGGTCTGCCACGATATAGGCGTAGTCGGCGATACTCAGCACTTCCGGGACGTCGTGGGAAACAACGACGCAGGTGACACCCAGCGAACTGTTGAGCTCAGAAATCAGCTTGACCAGTACACCCATGGTGATCGGGTCTTGGCCCACGAAGGGTTCATCAAACATGATCAAATCCGGCTCGAGGGCGATTGCCCGCGCCAGTGCCGCACGCCGCGCCATCCCGCCGGACAGTTCCGAAGGCATCAGTTTAGCAGCCCCGCGCAACCCCACGGCTTCAAGCTTCATCATCACCGTGCTTTGCAGCAGCGGTGTAGGCAAACGCGTGTGTTCACGCAGCGGGTAGGCAACGTTATCGAAAACGTTCATGTCGGTGAAAAGCGCACCCGACTGGAACAACATGCTCATGCGTTTTCGCACAGCATACAGTCGTGAGCGAGACATCTTTGGCACATCTTCGCCATCGAAAAGAATCTCACCGCTGTCAGGCGGGATCTGTCCGCCAATCAAACGCAGCAACGTGGTCTTACCGATCCCTGACGGTCCCATGATGGCCGTGATTTTACCGCGAGGCACCGACAGCGAGATGTTGTCGAAGATACTTCGGGAGCCACGCGTGAAGCTCACGCCGCGAACATCGACTAAATTATCCAGTGTCTGGGTCATAGGTTTATCCCTGGAAAAACCTCTTCGGGTTAAGCATGGCGCGATTTGACGCCCCTAACCCATCATTTTTACAGAATCTTACCTGCCAGAGTTAGCGAAAGCAGGCATTTGTTTTACTTTTTCAACGCATAAAGTCAAAATTAAGAATTCGTCCGCGCCATGCAGGTGGTGCAAAGCGGCTGACGATTATACCTGAAGAAAGGACTTTAGATGCTTTTAGCGACGGCTCTGTTAATAATTGGTTTACTCCTGGTGGTCTACAGTGCCGATCGTCTCGTTTTTGCCGCCTCGATTCTATGCCGCAGCATGAACATCCCGCCGCTGATTATCGGCATGACGGTCGTTAGCGTGGGCACCTCGCTTCCAGAGATAATCGTATCCGTAACCGCATCTTTTCACGGACAAATTGATCTCGCTATTGGCACTGCGATCGGCTCAAACATCATTAATATTTTGCTGATCCTTGGCCTGGCCGCGTTGCTGCATTCGTTTACCGTCCATTCCGATATCCTGCGTCGGGAATTGCCGCTAATGTTAGTCGTAAGCCTGTTAACGGGCTTTGTGCTGTATGATGGGCAGTTAACAAGGATAGATGGCTTATTTCTGTTCGCATTGGCTGTGCTGTGGCTGTTTTATATTGTTAAAATCGCCCGCCTGGCAGAACGGCAGGGAAATGACAGCCTGACGCGTGAACAATTGGCAGAATTGCCCCGCGAAGGGACGCTCCCCGTCGCCTGTTTATGGCTCGGTGTTGCCTTAATCATTATGCCAATGGCCACGCGCATGGTGGTGGATAACGCCACCGTGCTGGCGAACTACTTCGCGATGAGCGAACTGACCATCGGCCTGACGGTGATTGCCATTGGTACCAGTCTGCCAGAGCTTGCCACAGCCATCGCCGGGGCACGTAAAGGAGAGGACGATATCGCCATTGGCAATATCATAGGCTCCAACATTTTCAATGTCGCCATCGTGATGGGTATACCTGCGCTGGTCGCGCCGGGGCCGTTTAATCCGCTGGCGTTTAGTCGTGATTACGGTGTGATGGTGCTGGTCAGCATGATTTTTGCCCTACTGTGCTGGCGCCGTAAACCACAAATTGGCAAAGGTGCCGGGATAATACTGACCGGGTGCTTTCTTGTTTGGCTGGCGTTCCTTTGGTGGGGCACGCCGTTTTTCGCAGAGTGAATCGGGATAACATTATGTCGCAAATAGATTTGCAGCCGGGTTTTGACTTTCAGCAGGCAGGCCTCGACGTGCTGGAGATTGAACGTGAAGGTCTGGCGCAGCTCGATCAATTTATCAATCAGGATTTCGCCCTCGCCTGCGAAAAAATAGCGTACTGCGGCGGTAAAGTCGTCGTGATGGGCATGGGTAAATCCGGGCATATTGGTCGTAAATTGGCGGCAACGTTTGCCAGCACCGGCACGCCGTCGTTCTTTGTTCATCCTGGTGAAGCTGCTCATGGCGACCTCGGCATGGTCTCGCCGCAAGATGTGGTCATCGCGTTATCCAACTCCGGTGAATCCAACGAAATTCTGGCACTGATCCCGGTGCTTAAGCGCCTGCATGTGCCGCTCATCTGCATGACCAGCCGCCCGGAAAGTAGCATGGGCAAGGCTGCGGATATCCATTTGTGCGTTAGCGTACCGAAAGAAGCGTGTCCGCTGGGCCTCGCGCCAACGTCGAGCACCACGGCAGCGTTGGTAATGGGCGATGCATTGGCGGTTGCGCTGCTCAAAGCGCGCGGCTTTACTGCCGAAGATTTTGCCCTTTCACATCCGGGTGGCGCGCTGGGTCGTAAATTGCTGCTGCGCGTGAATGACATCATGCACACCGGCGATGAAATCCCGCACGTCAGCCCGGATGCCTCGCTGCGTGACGCGCTGCTGGAAATCACACGCAAAAATCTGGGTCTGACGGTTATCTGCGACGATCAGATGAAAATCGAGGGCATTTTCACCGATGGTGACTTGCGTCGGGTGTTTGATATGGGCGTTGACGTTCGCGACATGAGCATCGCGGATGTGATGACTCGCGGCGGCATTCGTGTCCGTCCAGGGATTCTGGCCGTTGATGCACTGAATCTAATGCAGTCTCGTCATATCACCTGCGTCATGGTTGCCGATGGCGACCATCTGCTGGGTGTGATACATATGCATGATCTCCTGCGCGCTGGCGTAGTGTAAGTAAGGAAAAAACAATGAGTAATGCTGGCGCGTCGGTAACGACCTGCTATGGACCAGTCAGTTCAGCGGTCATGGAGAAAGCGCAGAAAATTCGTCTGCTGATCCTTGATGTAGACGGCGTGCTGTCTGATGGGCTGATATACATGGGCAATAACGGCGAAGAACTAAAAGCCTTTAACGTGCGCGACGGCTACGGCATTCGCTGCGCGCTGACGTCAGGCATAGAAGTTGCAATCATCACCGGACGAAAAGCTAAACTAGTAGAAGACCGCTGCAAAACGCTGGGAATTACGCACCTATGGCAAGGACAGTCCGATAAGCTGATTGCGTATCATGAATTACTGGAAACCCTGTCCCTGCGTCCGGATGAAGTCGCCTACGTCGGTGATGACCTCATCGACTGGCCGGTAATGGCCGAGGTGGGTCTGAGCGTTGCGGTTTCAGACGCACACCCCCTGCTGCCACCGCGCGCGGATTATGTCACGCGTATCGCCGGAGGCCGTGGTGCCGTCCGTGAAGTGTGCGATGTGTTGCTGCTGGCTCAGGGCAAGCTGGATGAAGCCAAAGGGCAATCAATATGAGTAAAACCAGACGTTGGGTTATCATTCTGCTTTCGCTGCTGGCGCTGGTGCTTATCGGCTTCAATCTGGTGGACAAAGACGATCCAGGCCCGGCGGCCGTCAACAATAACGACCCGACGTATAAAAGTGAGCATACTGACTCCGTGGTCTACAACCCAGAAGGGGCGTTGGCCTACCGGTTGATATCAGAACATGTCGAGTATTTCTCCGATCAGGCTGTTTCGTGGTTCACCCGACCGGTTCTGACCACTTTTGATGTGAATAAAGTGCCGACCTGGTCTATTAAGGCTGACAAGGCCAAACTGACCAATGACCGTATGCTGTATCTGTACGGTCACGTTGAGATAAACGCCCTGACGGACGACTCTCAACTGCGCAAAGTCACGACGGATAACGCCATTGTGAATCTGGTTACTCAGGATGTGAATTCAGATGATTTGGTGACGTTGTACGGTACAACATTTAATTCCAGCGGCCTCAGAATGCGCGGCAACTTACGCAGCAAAAACGCTGAGCTGATTGAAAAGGTGAGAACCTCCTATGAAATTCAGAAATAATAAATTCAGCTTTAAGCTTGCCCTTGCCAGCGTGTTGCTGGCTTCCAGCCTGCCAGCGCTGGCCTTAACGGGTGATACCGATCAGCCGATCCACATTGAATCCGATCAACAGTCTCTGGACATGCAGGGTAACGTAGCGACGTTCACCGGCAACGTTATCGTCACCCAAGGCACCATCAAAATTAATGCCGACAAAGTGGTGGTCACTCGCCCGGCCGGTGTTAAAGGCAAAGAGACGATGGACGGCTACGGTAACCCGGCTACGTTTTACCAGATGCAGGACAACGGTAAACCGGTTAACGGCCATGCGTCGAAAATGCACTACGAAGTGGCTAACGACCTTGTCGTGCTGACTGGCAACGCCTATCTCGAGCAGGTCGACAGCAACATTAAAGGCGACAAGATTACCTATCTGGTGAAAGAGCAGAAAATGCAGGCGTATAGCGAAAAAGGTAAACGCGTGACGACAGTTCTGGTGCCATCGCAGCTGCAGGATAAGAGCAGCAACACCAAACCGGCTCAGCCTAAAAAGAGTAACTAATACGTTATGGCAACTTTAACAGCAAAGAATCTTGCGAAAGCCTATAAGGGACGTCGGGTCGTTGAAGACGTTAGCCTGACGGTGAATTCCGGCGAAATCGTCGGCCTGCTTGGCCCGAACGGGGCGGGTAAAACCACCACGTTCTACATGGTGGTCGGCATTGTGTCCCGCGATGCGGGCAACATCATCATTGATGATGACGATATCAGTATGCTGCCACTGCATGCCCGTGCCCGTCGGGGTATTGGTTATCTGCCGCAGGAAGCCTCCATTTTCCGCCGTCTGAGTGTGTTTGATAACCTGATGGCGGTGCTGCAAATCCGTGATGATTTGAGCAATGAGCAGCGCGTTGACCGTGCAAACGAGCTGATGGAAGAGTTTCACATTGAGCATCTACGCGACAACCTCGGCCAGGCACTCTCCGGCGGTGAACGCCGTCGTGTAGAAATCGCCCGCGCGCTTGCAGCTAATCCTAAATTTATTCTGCTGGATGAACCTTTTGCGGGTGTTGACCCCATTTCGGTTATCGACATCAAGCGTATTATCGAACACCTGCGCGACAGCGGCCTCGGCGTGCTGATTACTGACCATAACGTTCGCGAAACCTTAGCAGTCTGTGAACGCGCTTACATCGTGAGCCAGGGGCATCTGATTGCTCACGGTACGCCGGAACAAATCCTCCAGGACGAGCATGTTAAGCGCGTGTATCTTGGGGAAGACTTCAGACTCTGATAGGGTAGTGAATACAGACATTCTGGCCGGAGAAATTTGCCCTGATTATGAAGCAAGGTTTGCAATTAAGGCTCAGCCAACAGCTCGCCATGACGCCGCAACTGCAACAGGCTATTCGTCTGTTGCAGCTTTCTACGCTCGAGCTGCAACAGGAACTTCAGCAAGCGCTGGAGAGTAATCCCCTGCTTGAGCAAACCGACCTTCACGAGGAAGTCGATTCACAAGAAGAAACCGACAACGACACATTTGATACCGTTGATGCCCTCGAGCAGAAAGAGATGCCCGATGAGCTTCCGCTCGATGCCAGCTGGGATGAAATCTATACCGCAGGCACGCCGTCCGGTACCGGCACCGATTATCAGGATGACGAACTGCCGGTCTACCAGGGCGAAACGACGCAGACACTCCAGGATTATCTGATGTGGCAGGTTGGGCTGACGCCGTTTTCCGATACCGACCGCGCGATAGCCACGTCGATCGTGAACGCGGTTGACGATACCGGCTACCTCACCGCATCGCTGGACGAGATCCTGGAAAGCATCGGCGACGAAGAACTCGATCTCGATGAGGTCGAAGCGGTGCTGAAACGCATCCAGCGTTTTGATCCGATCGGCGTGGCCGCGAAAGATCTGCGCGACTGCCTGTTGATCCAGCTCTCCCAGTTTACCAAAGAGACGCCGTGGCTGACGGAAGCCAAAACGATTATCAGCGATCATCTCGATCTACTGGCCAATCATGATTTCCGCTCCCTGATGCGCGTCACTCGCCTCAAAGAAGATGTGCTGAAAGAAACCGTGTCGCTGATTCAGTCCCTGGATCCGCGCCCAGGTCAGTCCATTCAGACCGGCGAACCGGAGTACGTCATCCCCGATGTGCTGGTGCGTAAAATCAGTGGCCGTTGGGCAGTTGAACTCAATTCCGATAGTATCCCGCGCCTGCAAATCAATCAGCATTACGCCGGCATGTGCAGCTCCACGCGCAACGACGCCGACAACCAATTTATTCGCAGTAATCTGCAGGAAGCCAAATGGCTGATTAAAAGCCTGGAAAGCCGCAATGACACGCTGCTGCGGGTAAGCCGCTGCATCGTCGAACAGCAGCAGGCGTTCTTTGATCAGGGCGAAGAGTTCATGAAACCGATGGTCCTGGCTGATATTGCCCAAGCCGTCGAAATGCATGAATCAACGATTTCACGCGTCACCACGCAAAAGTATCTGCACAGCCCACGGGGCATTTTTGAGCTTAAGTATTTCTTCTCCAGCCATGTGAATACCGAAGGCGGCGGCGAAGCGTCGTCCACGGCGATTCGCGCACTGGTGAGGAAATTAATTGCCGCGGAAAATCCCGCGAAACCACTGAGTGACAGTAAGCTGACTACCATGCTGTCCGAACAGGGTATCATGGTGGCACGCCGCACCGTTGCAAAGTACCGAGAGTCTTTATCCATTCCGCCGTCGAACCAGCGTAAACAGCTGGTCTGACACAACCGATAAGGAAGACCCTATGCAGCTCAATATCACAGGACACAATGTCGAAATCACTGACGCACTGCGTGAATTTTTGAACACCAAATTCGCGAAGCTCGAGCAGTTTTTCGAACGGATCAATCAAGTCTATATTGTGTTAAAAGTGGAAAAGGTGACTCATATCTCGGATGCCACCCTGCATGTTAACGGGGGCGAAATTCATGCCAGTGCGGAAGGGCAGGATATGTATGCCGCAATAGACGGTCTTATCGATAAGCTGGCAAGACAGCTGACCAAACATAAAGATAAACTGAAACAACACTAATTGTCCGGGCGTGCGCCTGACCCGGTTGTTCGGGTTGGGCGGCACGCAGGTGAAATTATGATGAACAATGATTCCGCTCTGCAATTGAGCAATGTCCTTAACCAGGAATGTACCCGCAGTGCAGTTCACTGCCAGAGTAAAAAGCGTGCGCTGGAAATCATCAGCGAACTGGCCGCAAAACAGCTTGGCTTACCGTCGCAGGTGGTATTCGAAGCTATTCTGACCCGTGAAAAGATGGGCAGTACCGGTATCGGCAACGGCATCGCCATTCCTCACGGCAAGCTGGAAGAAGATACTCTGCGTGCCGTCGGCGTTTTCGTGCAGCTCGAAACACCGATCGCCTTTGATGCCATTGATAACCAGCCGGTTGATCTGCTGTTCGCCTTGCTGGTGCCTGCCGATCAGACCAAAACGCATTTGCACACCCTTTCACTGGTGGCGAAGCGTCTGGCAGACAAAACCATCTGTCGCCGGTTGCGTAACGCACAGAGCGATCAGGAACTGTATGAGATTATCACCAGCGACGATAACGGTGATGAAAATGCCTAACGGTAACTCGGTTGTCTTAAGGAGAAACGACTGATGGTACTGATGATTGTCAGCGGTCGCTCGGGTTCAGGTAAATCTGTCGCCCTGCGTGCGCTGGAAGACATGGGCTTTTACTGCGTGGATAATCTGCCCGTCGTGCTGTTGCCCGAACTGGCGAAAAGCCTTGCTGACCGACAAATTTCTGCCGCGGTCAGCATCGATGTGCGTAACATGCCGGAATCTCCGGAGATTTTTGAACAGGCAATGGACAATTTGCCTGATACATTCTCTCCGCAACTGTTGTTCCTGGATGCCGATCGCAACACGCTGATCCGCCGTTACAGCGATACCCGCCGTCTGCACCCTCTTTCCAGCAAAAATCTGTCGCTGGAAAGCGCAATCGATCAGGAAAGCGATTTACTGGAACCGCTGCGTTCCCGTGCTGACCTGATAGTCGACACCTCCGAAATGTCGGTGCATGAACTGGCTGAAATGCTGCGTACGCGCCTGCTTGGCAAGCGTGAACGCGAACTAACGATGGTATTTGAATCTTTCGGCTTTAAGCACGGGATCCCAATCGATGCCGATTACGTGTTCGATGTGCGTTTCCTGCCAAACCCGCACTGGGACCCGAAACTGCGTCCGATGACTGGCCTCGATAAACCGGTTGCCGCGTTCCTCGATCGCCACACAGAAGTTCACAATTTTATCTATCAGACCCGCAGCTATCTTGAGCTATGGTTACCTATGCTGGAAACCAACAACCGCAGCTATCTTACGGTCGCGGTTGGTTGTACCGGCGGTAAACATCGTTCGGTATACATTGCCGAACAGCTGGCTGACTACTTCCGCTCGCGTGGGAAGAACGTTCAGTCTCGTCATCGGACGCTGGAAAAACGGAAAACATGAGCGTAAAGCACACGGTTGAAATCACTAATAAGCTGGGGATGCACGCACGCCCAGCGATGAAGCTGTTTGAGCTGGTACAGAATTATGATGCCGAAGTGTGGCTGCGCAATGACGAAGGCACCGAAGCCGAAGCCAGCAGCGTTATCGCGTTACTGATGCTGGATTCTGCCAAAGGCCGACAGATTGAAATCGAAGCCAGCGGGCCGCAAGAAACTGAAGCTCTGGCGGCGGTGATCGCGCTGTTTAACGCCGGGTTCGATGAAGATTAGTCTTCGTTTACGCTGACTGTCTGACGCCCTCTCCCGCAGGAGAGGGCAAAACCTTTAATACAGTTTATTTTCCCGCATAAACCCTTCCCCACCGAGCTGACGCATCTGGCGTAAAATCCACGCCTGACGACTGCGAACATACCCTGATGGCGCATCAGCGCGAAAACGAATAGGGTTTGGCAGTACCGCCGCAAGCAACGCCGCTTCCGACATCGTCAATTTACTGGCAGGTTTTTGGAAATAGCGCTGCGCAGCCGCTTCGACGCCAAATACCCCATCACCAAATTCGGCAATATTCAGGTAAACGGTCAGGATGCGTTTTTTGCTCCAGACAGTTTCGATGCCCACCGTCAAACCCGCTTCCAGCCCTTTACGCAGCCAGCTTCTGCCGTCCCACAGGAACAGGTTTTTCGCAGTTTGCTGTGAGAGCGTGGATGCGCCACGAATGCGATTTTCATTCTGCTCGTTATGGGCCAGCGCTTTCTCAATGGCAGACACATCAAATCCCCAATGGTCCGGGAATTTTTGGTCTTCCGCAGCGATGACGGCGAGTCCCATCCAGGGCGTCATTTCATCCATGCTGACCCAGTCAGAATGGGCCAGATAGTGAAAGTTACCGCTAAACATTTCTCCAAGCTGACGCTCCACCATCACCGCTGAAAATGGCACCAGCAGCACGCTGAAAATTGCGATGCCCCCGCCCCAAAAAACGGCGAGTGTTATTACCACCCGCAGCAGAATGCGCTTTATCCAGGCCAACGGTGTACGACGCTGACTCATTCGCACAGCACCATCACGCGGGCCACCAGCTTCTCAATGCCGGTTGCCGCGTCGGCAATATTCTGCGCCAGCATGTAGGCCGGAGTGGTCACGACTTTGTGCTCTTCATCCACCACGATATCGTCTACCGGGCACAGCACATGTTCGGCACCCATTGCTTCCAGCACTTCGGCAGTATCGATATCGGTGCCGATGGTAATGCGCAGAGGGAAATCAAAAATCTTCGGCAGCATCGCCGGGGCAATGCACATAAAACCGAGCGGCTTACCCGCCTGATGCAGCGCTAGCGCCAGCGCTTTTAAATCCGCATCCACCACGCACTCACTGCCCTGGGAAGCAAAGTTACTCAGGTTTTTAGCCGCGCCAAATCCGCCGGGTACAATCAGCGCATCAAGCTCCTCGGCACGCGCACTCGCCAACGGCTGAATGTCACCGCGCGTGATCCGCGCCGCTTCCAAAAGAACGTTGCGTTCACCCGCCATTGATTCACCAGCTAAATGGTTGATCACATCAGACTGGCTTTTATCTGGCGCAAAACAGACCGCCTGTGCGCCGTTTCGAGCAATAGCCAACAGAGTAATAACCGCTTCATGAATTTCGCTACCGTCATATACGCCACAGCCGCTCAGCACTACGCCAATTTTTTTCATCCTGCGTTCCTTTTTGCAACCGCGTGAAGCCCATCAGTTATTTTGATTTAACCGCCATGCTTCACACATTTAACTGATTTACGTAACAAATAATTTAAGTTTTGCTATCTTAATGAACGTGCAGCCTAAATTCTCAGGCCGCGTCTGTTCAACACTCTTAAAACTATCGAGGCGCAGCCACGTTTTCCCTGGTGTTGGCGCAGTATTCGCGCACCCCGGCTTGACCGGGGTCATTTTTTATCGGCTTGCGACCCACGCTTTCAGGGTAGCGGCATCCTGCTGCCATTCCGTTTTCATCTCTTCAACCCATTCACCCACGTTATCCCACCAGGCCGGAAGATCCGGAGATTGAATCTGTTGCCCAAGCTGCTGAATATGACGTAAACCAATCGAGCCCGCGGCGCCTTTGATTTTATGCCCTTCTTCAACAATGCCTTTCTGGTCACGCGCGGTCAGATTTGATTCCAGCACCGCCAGATATCCAGGCATCATCTTCTCGAACACCGCCAGACCGTCGGTGATGAGCTGTGGGCCCACCAGGTCGATGTACTGCTGGAGCATGTCGGTGTCCAGAATGCTGCTTGATTTGTTGCTATCGGTCATGGTCACGCTGCTTTCCTCGTCGTCAGGGGTATCCCAGAATTTTTGGATGATCGCGGTCAATGCGGGAACGGCCAGCGGCTTGCTCAACACGTCATCCATTCCCGCATCCAGATACTCTTTTTTGTCCTTCAGCACGTTGGCCGTCAGCGCCACCAGCGGCGGTAGCTCGTCAGCGTGATAACGCTGTTTCAGCTCACGAGAAATATCCAGGCCGGTCATGTCCGGCAGCTGAATATCCAACAGTACCAAATCGTAATCAGAGGGCGAAAACATCTCCAGCGCCTCTTTGCCGGTCATCGCCACGTCTACGCTGTTACCGAGTTTTTCCAGCACCGAACGCGCCACAATCACGTTCAGCTCAATGTCTTCCACCAGCAACACATGCAAGGCCGGTAGCGGCATATCATCGTCGGCAAGGGTGTCTTCCACTTCTTCCGCGATGGCAGGCGCATGAACGGTTAGCGTAAAGGTTGAGCCACTGCCTGGCTGGCTGGAAACAGTGATATCGCCGCCCATGCTCTTCGCCAGACGACGCGAAACAGCCAGACCAATCCCGGTCCCCGTCGCCGGCTTTCCACCCTGGCTGTCTTTCACCTGGTAATACATCGCGAAAATTTTGTCCTGTTCTTCCTGCGGGATGCCAATCCCGGAGTCTTCCACTTCGAAGCGCAACATGTCACCTCCATCGTACCGCACGCGAACCGACACGTTACCCTGCTGGGTAAATTTGACCGCGTTGCTGATCAGATTCCACAGGATCTGCCGCAGGCGGGTGCCATCGGTTATCACTTTATGCGGCAATGGCAGCGTTGGATCCATCACGAAACGCAGCCCTTTTTGCTGCGCCTGCAGGCCAGAGAGGTTTTCCAGGTCAGCCAGGAAACCAGTGAAATCAATAGGCTGGTTATCCAACTGAACTTTACGCCGTTCCATCTTATCCATATCGATAATATCGTTGAAGATATTACCCAGCGTGACCGCCGAAACATGGATGGTTTTCAGGTATTTCTCCTGCTCGGACGTCAATTCAGTATCCAGCAGGATACGGCTCAGGCCGACGATGCCGTTGAGCGGCGTACGCAGCTCGTGGCTGATGGTAGAAATAAAGGTGGTCTTATCGCGGCTGGCGCGTTCAAGGGCGTCCTGATAGCGTTTACGTTCCGTTATATCGCGCCCAAAGCCCATCAGACCGTGGCGCTTCCCGACCCGGTCGTAATACGGCACTTTACGAATTTCGAAGCAGGCTTTACGCCCATCGGGATAATCCAGCCACTGTTCGTAGGTCAGCGAAACATTGTGGCGGAATACTTTCTCATCGGTTTCAATGACTTTGGCTGCGGCTTCTGGAGAGTACACGTCAAGAGGTTTGAGATTTACCAGTTGTTTTTCGCTTTTACCGGTCAACAGCTCCATCGCCCGGTTACAGCCGGAAAACTCTTTGTCTTCGTTGCGGTAAAACACCAGGTCTGGCGAGGCATCAAGGAACGAACGCAGGAAAGACGACTGCTGCTCGAGCTGTATTTGCGTCTGTTCGCGCTCTTTCATTTCGATTTTTAGCTGTTCCAGCGTGGTCTGACGTTCGGCTTCCGCCTTTTCGCGATCGGTGATTTCCTGATTAAGCTGCGCAATATTGTCTTTCAACTGCACATTCAGCTTCAGGTCACGGTCGCGCATCTCTTCCAGCTTTTCGACCAAACGCGTAAGACGCTGGCGAGATTCTTCCAGTTGCTCGACCACCACCGAGAGAAAATAAACCGCCCAGGGCGTGATCAACAGCCCAAAGAAAATGGAGCGGATAACATCAATACTCTCGACCTGGCCGTGCAGCACCATCGTCACCGCCATCTGTACCACGATGGCTAACACCACCAGCGCCAACGCCAGCAGCAGCGAGAAGCGTACCAGGCCGAGCTTCATCATCAGGTCGACATAGTACTGCGCAAGCATTCGGATTTGCTTCATAGGGATTTCCTTCACCACAACGTCGCTCAATAATACCCAATTCTGAGCAACGCGTTGAAGGTTGTGCGAAAAATGCGGTGATAATAGGGGTTATGCGTCAGTGAAAGGGATGAAAGGCTGACCAAGCGCCGAGCCCTGCACGCCATGCTCGTTAAGATAGCGGTCCAGTTCCAGCATTCCAGTCCAGCGGTTCTCACACCACAGCGGGGCAAGCAGCGTCGGACGACGTGCGTTCGCGGAAATGCGGTGATAGACAACTTCCGGCGGCGTGTGGCGGATCATTTCGCCCGCCGTCAGGGTGTATTCATCCAGCTCAATGCCTTTCAGCCTGCCCGCTTGCCAGGCTTTCGCCATGATGCTGCCGGTCACGATGTGTAATGGATGCAGCTTAATGCCATCGACACCGGTCTCAACCACTTTTTCGAGTGTCTGCATACATTCCGACTGCCCTTCACCCGGTAGCCCGACAATCAGATGCGTACACACTTTCAGCCCGCGTTCGCGTGCCAGACGCGTGGTGGCCTGGTAACAGGTAAAATCATGCCCACGATTGATGCGATGTAGGGTTTTATCCTGTGCGCTCTGCAAACCGAGTTCGAGCCACACTTCGTAGCCCTTATCTTTATATTCACTGAGTAAATCCAACACCGCCTCGGGTACGCAATCCGGGCGCGTGCCCACGCATAACCCAACAATATTCGTCTGACTGACCGCTTGCTGATACATCGACCGTAGCACCTGCACTTCCGCAAAGGTGCTGGTATAAGCCTGAAAATACGCGAGATAACGTTTAGCGCGGTTCACCAAATGCGCCTGGTGCACCAGTTGTTCCGCAATGGAGCGGTGCTGCTGTGCCTCATCAGCAAACGACGCCACATTACAGAAGGTGCAGCCGCCACGGCCAATTGTGCCATCGCGATTCGGGCAGCTAAAACCGCCATGCAGGGTCAGCTTATGCACCTTTTCGCCATGGCGACGCATAAGATCCCCACCAAACATATTGACTAATTTCTGTAACTGCATAATCTGATAGACCGCACCTTTCGAAGAGGTGCAAAGCCTGCCATTTTTAGTCTCTTTCGGCGCTGACCTGGATCAAACGCTCCGGACATGTCACACCCATTGCATAACAACTCAAGATAACTGCAATTTCATTCACCACTCCGGTGATTACTTTTCCTTATGTTGCCCCTCGATTTTTCACTATTACCGTGCCAGATGAAAAACAGTGTCATCATGGGGATTCACGCCCCTGGGCAGAATATTATTCTGTGATAAAAAAGCCACTCAGCACAGATCCGCCATAATAGCGCTTTCATATAGTGAGAGAGATCACATTCAGCAGCCGGTTCGCTGAGGGTAAATACATTGTTAAAAATCACTAATATTGATAGTAATCATATGGTTAACATGCATGTAGCACATTTTTGTATAAATAAGATTGCCATTTGACCTGTGTGCGGATTCCCGATAACTTGAGGATCCGCTGGAAGCTTTCTCGATGAGCAGCCTGCTCATCATATTTATGCAGTAATTGAGATTCCCTCTGAAGCAAGTCCGCAATACTTGTTTACCGATGCGAAAGGATTTTGAGAGGGCGAATGCGTGGCCTGTGCCCCGCCGCCTTGCTCTTTCTACGCCTGCGCGCAACGGTCCAGAGTGTGTCTCGTAGAGCCTGGGGAGGTTCACTGATATGTTGTACGATAAATCCCTTGAGAGGGATAACTGTGGTTTCGGCCTGATCGCCCACATAGAAGGCGAACCTAGCCACAAGGTAGTGCGTACCGCCATTCACGCACTGGCCCGTATGCAGCACCGTGGAGCGATCCTCGCCGATGGTAAAACCGGTGACGGTTGTGGCCTGCTGCTGCAAAAACCTGATCGTTTCTTCCGCCTCGTGGCCGAAGATCGTGGCTGGCGCTTAGCTAAAAACTACGCGGTCGGCATGCTGTTCCTTAATAAAGACGCCGAGCTCGCTGCAGCTTCGCGTCGTGTGGTTGAAGAAGAACTTCAGCGTGAAACCCTGTCCATTGTCGGCTGGCGCGAAGTGCCAACCAACGAAGGGGTGCTCGGTGAAATCGCCCTCTCCTCGCTGCCTCGTATCGAACAAATTTTTGTTAACGCTCCGGCTGGCTGGCGTCCGCGTGATATGGAACGCCGTCTGTTCATCGCCCGTCGCCGTATTGAAAAGCGTATTCAGGAAGACAAAGACTTCTACATCTGTAGCCTGTCAAACCTGGTCAATATCTATAAAGGTCTGTGTATGCCGGCGGATTTGCCGCGCTTCTACCTGGACCTGGCGGACCTGCGTCTGGAATCGGCCATTTGCCTGTTCCACCAGCGCTTCTCTACCAACACCGTGCCGCGCTGGCCGCTGGCTCAGCCGTTCCGCTACCTGGCGCACAACGGTGAAATCAACACCATTACCGGTAACCGCCAGTGGGCGCGTGCCCGTACCTACAAATTCCAGACCCCGCTGATCCCGGATTTGCATGATGCCGCGCCGTTCGTGAACGAAACCGGCTCCGACTCCAGCTCCATGGACAACATGCTCGAACTGCTGTTGGCCGGTGGGATGGATATCGTGCGCGCCATGCGTCTGCTTGTGCCGCCAGCCTGGCAGAACAACCCGGACATGGACCCGGATCTGCGAGCGTTCTTCGACTTCAACTCCATGCACATGGAGCCGTGGGACGGCCCGGCGGGCATCGTCATGTCCGATGGTCGTTACGCAGCCTGTAACCTTGACCGTAACGGTCTGCGCCCGGCGCGCTACGTCATCACCAAAGACAAGCTCATCACCTGCGCCTCTGAAGTCGGGATCTGGGATTACCAGCCGGACGAAGTGGTGGAAAAAGGTCGCGTTGGTCCTGGCGAGCTGATGGTTATCGACACCCGTGCGGGCCGCATTCTGCACTCCGCGGAAACCGATCACGACCTGAAAATTCGTCATCCGTACAAAGAGTGGATGGAGAAAAACGTCCGCCGCCTGGTACCGTTTGAAGATTTGCCAGACTCCGACGTAGGCAGCCGCGAGCTGGACGACGATATGCTCGCCAGCTACCAGAAACAGTTTAACTACAGCGCGGAAGAGCTGGATTCGGTTATTCGCGTGCTGGGTGAAAACGGTCAGGAAGCGGTCGGCTCAATGGGTGACGATACCCCGTTTGCCGTGCTCTCCAGCCAGCCGCGCATCATTTACGACTACTTCCGCCAGCAGTTTGCGCAGGTGACCAACCCGCCAATCGATCCGCTGCGTGAAGCGCACGTAATGTCGCTCGCCACCAGCATCGGCCGTGAAATGAACGTCTTCTGCGAAGCGGAAGGCCAGGCACACCGTCTGAGCTTCAAATCGCCGATTCTGCTGTACTCCGATTTCAAACAGCTGACCACACTGACGGAAGATCACTACCGGGCCGACACGCTGGATATCACCTACGACGTGACCGATACGAACCTGGAAGCAACCGTCAACGCGCTGTGTGATAAAGCTGAGCAGATGGTACGTAACGGTACCGTGCTGCTGGTGCTGTCTGACCGTAACATCGCTAAAAACCGTCTGCCGGTTCCGGCTCCGATGGCCGTAGGTGCGATTCAGACTCGCCTGGTTGATAAGAGCCTGCGTTGCGATGCCAACATCATCGTTGAAACCGCCAGCGCCCGCGATCCGCACCACTTTGCCGTGCTGTTAGGCTTTGGCGCGACTGCGGTTTACCCGTATCTCGCCTATGAAACACTGGCGAAGCTGGTTGACAGCAAAGCTATCGAAAAAGATTACCGCCATGTGATGCTTAACTACCGTAACGGCATCAACAAAGGCCTGTACAAAATCATGTCCAAAATGGGCATTTCGACTATCGCCTCTTACCGCTGCTCGAAGCTGTTTGAAGCCGTTGGCCTGCACGATGACGTGTCAGACCTCTGCTTCCAGGGCGTGGTCAGCCGTATCGGCGGTGCAGGCTTTGATGACTTCCAACAGGATCTGTTGAACCTGTCCAAACGTGCCTGGCTGGCACGTAAGCCGCTCGAACAGGGTGGTTTGCTGAAATACGTCCACGGCGGCGAATATCACGCCTACAACCCGGACGTGGTTAATACCCTGCAAAAGGCAGTACAGAGCGGTGAATACAGCGATTATCAGCAGTATTCTAAGCTGGTTAACGAACGCCCGGCGGCGACGCTGCGCGATCTTCTGGCAATCAATCCGGGGACTGACGCAGTCAGCATCAACGACGTTGAGCCTGCGACCGAACTGTTCAAACGTTTCGACACCGCGGCAATGTCCATCGGCGCCCTGAGCCCGGAGGCCCACGAAGCACTGGCGGAAGCCATGAACAGCATCGGCGGTAACTCTAACTCCGGTGAAGGCGGCGAAGATCCTGCACGCTATGGCACCAACAAAGTATCTCGCATCAAGCAGGTGGCTTCCGGTCGTTTCGGCGTCACACCTGCGTATCTGATGAACGCTGATGTGATTCAAATTAAAGTCGCCCAGGGTGCAAAACCGGGTGAAGGCGGTCAGTTACCGGGTGATAAAGTCACACCGTACATCGCCAAACTGCGTTATTCCGTGCCGGGTGTGACCCTGATTTCCCCGCCGCCGCACCACGATATCTACTCTATCGAGGATTTGGCGCAGCTGATTTTCGACCTGAAACAGGTCAACCCGAAAGCGATGATTTCCGTGAAGCTGGTTTCCGAACCGGGCGTGGGCACCATCGCCACCGGTGTGGCGAAAGCCTATGCCGACCTGATTACCATCGCTGGTTACGACGGTGGGACTGGCGCCAGCCCGCTTTCCTCCGTGAAATACGCGGGTTGTCCGTGGGAACTGGGCCTGGTGGAAACTCAACAGGCATTGGTCGCTAACGGTCTGCGTCATAAAATACGTTTGCAGGTGGATGGCGGCCTGAAGACCGGCCTCGACATTATCAAAGCGGCTATTCTCGGTGCAGAAAGCTTCGGCTTCGGCACCGGCCCAATGGTGGCGCTGGGCTGTAAATACCTGCGTATTTGTCACCTGAACAACTGCGCAACGGGCGTGGCAACTCAGGACGAAAAACTGCGTAAGAACCACTATCACGGCCTGCCGTTCAAAGTGACTAACTACTTTGAATTCATCGCCCGAGAAACCCGCGAGCTGATGGCACAACTGGGCGTGAAGCGTCTGGTAGACCTGATTGGTCGCACCGACTTGCTCAAAGAGCTGGAAGGCTTCACCGCCAAACAGCAGAAGCTGGACCTGTCGAAACTGCTGGAAACCGCTGAGCCGCATCCGGGCAAAGCGCTGCACTGCACTAAGCACAACCCGCCGTTTGATAACGGCGTGCTGAACGCGCAGTTGTTGCAGCAGGCGAAGCCGTTTGTCGATGACAAGCAGAGCAAAACGTTCTGGTTTGATATTCGCAACACCGACCGTTCCGTGGGCGCTACGCTATCGGGCTATATCGCTCAGACGCACGGCGACCAGGGTCTGGCTTCCGATCCAATTAAAGCGCACTTCAGCGGCACCGCAGGCCAGAGCTTCGGCGTGTGGAACGCAGGCGGCGTTGAACTGTACCTGACCGGCGATGCCAACGACTACGTCGGCAAAGGCATGGCAGGCGGCCTGCTGGCCATTCGTCCTCCGGTCGGTTCCGCCTTCCGCAGCCACGAAGCCAGCATCATCGGCAATACCTGTCTGTACGGTGCGACCGGTGGTCGTCTGTATGCTGCGGGCCGTGCGGGTGAACGTTTCGCCGTGCGTAACTCCGGGGCAATCACCGTGGTTGAAGGCATCGGCGATAACGGTTGTGAATACATGACCGGTGGCATCGTCTGCGTACTGGGCAAAACCGGCGTCAACTTTGGCGCAGGCATGACCGGTGGTTTCGCCTACGTGCTGGATGAAAACGGTGATTTCCGCAAACGCGTGAACCCGGAACTGGTAGAAGTGCTGGACGTAGACTCTCTCGCCATTCACGAAGAACATCTGCGCGGGCTGATTACCGAACATGTACAGCTCACCGGCTCCCAGCGCGGCGAAGAAATTCTGGCTAACTGGCCTGCATTCTCCGCGAAATTCGCCCTGGTTAAACCGAAGTCCAGCGATGTCAAAGCACTGTTGGGTCACCGTAGTCGTAGCGCCGCAGAATTGCGTGTGCAGGCGCAGTAAGGAAAATCGATGAGTCAGAATGTTTATCAGTTTATCGACTTGCAGCGCGTTGATCCGCCAAAGAAACCGCTGAAGATCCGTAAAATTGAATTTGTTGAGATCTACGAGACGTTCTCCGAAGGCCAGGCTAAAGCACAGGCAGACCGCTGCCTGTCCTGCGGCAACCCTTACTGTGAGTGGAAATGTCCGGTCCACAACTACATCCCGAACTGGCTGAAGCTCGCCAACGAAGGGCGTATTTTTGAAGCGGCGGAACTGTCGCATCAGACCAACACCCTGCCGGAAGTGTGTGGCCGCGTGTGCCCGCAGGACCGGCTGTGTGAAGGCTCCTGTACGCTGAACGACGAGTTCGGCGCAGTGACCATCGGCAACATCGAGCGCTATATCAATGATAAAGCGTTCGAAATGGGCTGGCGCCCGGACATGACCGGCGTAAAGCAAACCGACAAACGCGTGGCGATTATCGGCGCGGGTCCGGCAGGCCTGGCCTGTGCCGACGTGCTGACCCGTAACGGGGTGAAAGCCGTGGTCTTCGATCGTCATCCAGAAATCGGCGGCCTGCTGACTTTCGGTATTCCGGCCTTCAAGCTGGAAAAAGAAGTCATGACCCGTCGCCGTGAAATCTTCACCGACATGGGTATTGAGTTCAAACTCAATATCGAAGTGGGCCGTGATGTACAAATCGACGATCTGCTGAAAGATTACGATTCGGTGTTCCTCGGCGTCGGCACCTATCAGTCAATGCGCGGTGGACTGGAGAATGAGGATGCGAATGGCGTGTTTGACGCCCTGCCGTTCCTGATTGCCAATACCAAACAGATGATGGGCTTCGGTGAGTCTGCAGAAGAGCCGTACGTGAATATGGAAGGCAAACGCGTGGTGGTTCTGGGCGGCGGTGATACCGCGATGGATTGCGTACGCACCTCCATTCGCCAGGGTGCAACGCACGTAACCTGTGCTTACCGTCGTGACGAAGAAAACATGCCAGGCTCTCGCCGCGAAGTGAAAAATGCGCGTGAAGAAGGCGTGGAATTCCAGTTCAACGTGCAGCCGTTGGGCGTAGAAGTGAATGCCAACGGTAAAGTTAGCGGCGTGAAAATGGCGCGTACCGAAATGGGTGCGCCTGATGCCAAAGGCCGTCGTCGCGCAGAAATCGTGGCCGGTTCCGAGCACGTTGTGCCTGCCGATGCGGTGGTGATGGCGTTCGGTTTCCGTCCTCACAGCATGGAATGGTTGGCGAAACACAGCGTCGAACTGGATTCTCAGGGCCGCGTGATCGCGCCAGAAGGCAACGAAAACGCCTTCCAGACCAGCAACCCGAAAATCTTCGCCGGTGGTGATATCGTGCGTGGTTCTGACCTGGTGGTTACCGCCATTGCAGAAGGTCGCAAAGCGGCTGACGGCATCTTGAACTACCTGGAAGTGTAATCCGCCAGAGTAACGACGGATGAAATAAAAGCCCGGAGAGCGCAAGCTTCCGGGTTTTTTTATGACTGTGCTAGCATCGCTGCACCCAGCAATCCGGCATCATGCCGGTAATGTGCGGCTTGCAGCTTTACCTGATATACCGACGGTTCTTGTGAAAGGTAGTCAGCAACCAGCGCTAAGTAGCCGTCCGCCAGGCCGACGCTACCGCCCATCACGACACGCTGACAATCGGTCACAGCTTTGACATCGGCAATCAGCCTCGCCAGCACCTGAGCGGAGCGGTGCATCAGGCTCTGCGCTTGTGCATCTCCTTCACGTGCTTTGGCAAATATCGCTTTTGCATCCAGTCCGGCCAGATGGCCTTGCGCCGCGGCGGCAATTCCACGCCCGGAGGCGATTGCCTCCACGCAGCCGATACGCCCGCAGCCACAGCGCGGTCCGTTAGGATCCGCCAGCGTGTGACCCAGATGTCCGGCCAGACCACCGCTGCCCATCAATAGCTTTCCACGGCTGACGATCCCGCCGCCAACGCCGGTCGATACGGTGATAAACGCCATCTCGTCAATAGATTCATCCAGTGCCTGAAATTCGGCCCAGGCCGCAGCCTGCGCATCATTCAGCACCAGACAAGGTAAACCGGTGATACGCGAAACCGTCTCCTGTAAGGGAAAATGCAACAGTCCACCGAGATTCGCCGGATTGATGGCCGTTAAAATCCCCTGGTGAATGATTCCCGTGGAAGCGACCGCCACACATTTCGCCCGCTGCGCCAATGAGGAAAGCAACGTTTCCAGGCTCGCGGTAAGCGCCTGAGACGTTTTGCTGGCAGGCGTGGGGCATTCGTAACGTTCCACTATCTGAAAGTCGTCATCGATGAGCGCCGCTGCCAGTTTGGTGCCGCCAATATCCACCGCCAGCAGCATCATTACTGCGCCTCTATTAACGCATCACGGTACCACTGGCAGATGTGCTCCAGCCGGGTAATGGCTGAGCCTACTGTTACGGCCCACGCACCGTGCTGCATCGCTTGGGCGGCTAGCGCGGGTGAGTTATAGCGTCCTTCAGCGATAACCCGACAGCCCGCTTTAGCGAGCGCACTCACCAGGGCCAGATCCGGTTCATCCGGCACCGGGCCACCGAGGTAGCCTGATAACGTCGAGCCGATAATCTCTGCACCTTCACGATGGCATTTCATCCCGTCTTCCAGCGATGAACAATCTGCCATTGCCAGTAAATTGTGATGGTGGATCCTCGCCAGGATCGCGCTAACCTCCACGGGCCGGACGCGATCCGTTCCGTCGAAAGCAATGATGCTGGCCCCAGCCTCAGCCAGCGCGTCGACATCCTCAATAAATGGCGTGATCCGCACCGGCGAATCAGAAAGGTCGCGTTTAATGATACCTATGATTGGGATTGTCACTCGCGAATGCGTGGCGCGCAGGTTGTCGACGCCTTCGATACGCAGTGCCACGGCACCCGCCTGTTCTGCCGCCAGCGCCATGGCAGCGACAATCTCTGGCTTATCCATTGGGCTTCCCGGCACCGGCTGGCAAGAGACAATCAGCCCGCCGTTGTTACCGATCGTGGACTCAATTTGTGCAAGTAACGACATCCTAATCTCCATGGTGTTTAATCAAACTGCTTTTACCGCCGCGCAAAAGCACTGCGCCGCTAAAAGGCTTGCCATCGATGGCATCATGAGTGCGTAGCGCTTCCGGACGGATCCAGCGCTGTACGCGCGTCGGCATATCCAGGCCAATCAACAAAATGACGACGAAGGTCAGGCCAAACGATAACGATCCCAGCGCGGTACCAAGATCCAGCTTCTGCGCGATCAGAGCGCCGATCACCGGGGCTATGGCCCCACCCATCGCACCGACGTTGTAGGTAAAGCCCAATCCGGCTGCACGTTGATCGGTATCGAAGTAGCCGCCGATCAGTTTCGGCAAGATCCCCGAGATCCCCTGGCCCAGCATCTGCTGGAAAAAGAGTAACAGGCCGAGCACCCACACGTTGGTGCCGCCGATCGCAAACACGGGAATTATCAGCACTTGTGAGGCCAGCAGACTACAAACATAGGCTTTACGGGTCCCAAGCCAGTCACCGAGAAAACCGCCGACGCAGCAGCCAACCGCCGCGCCAAATCCGCTAAAGAACAGGACGCGGGCCACGGTGGAATGATCGTAAGCCAATTCGGTTTTCAGGTAAGTTGGCAACAACGCCTGAATCGGCCAGGAATACAGAAATGCGAACAGCACCACCACCATGAGCGTCACACCGGTAGGCCAACGCTTACCGCTGCTCTGAACCATAAAGCTGATAAAAATGATGGCGCTGATTAAGCCCAGCAGCAGGATCATGCCCGCGTTTCGCAATTCACCGGAAAAACAGAACCACAGCGAAGTGGCCGCCACGGCGGTGAGAAAATAGTTGATGTAGCGGTGATCGCCGCGATACAGAATATCGACCATGGTGCGCACCGGCGCTTTTCCGGCGTGTTTCTGCTTCCAGTCTTCCGCTTCAGGAATGTTTTTGCGTAGCCATAGCGCGAACACAATCGGGAAAATACCGAGCAAAAACAGCGCACGCCAGCCCCACACCGGAACCACCAGACTGTAGACCTGCGCGGCAACCACTGCGCCCACCGAGAAGCCGGAGATCAAAAAGCCGCTGGCCTTGTTACGCATATGCTTTGGCCAGCTCTCAATCACGTAGGTGGCGCTTGAACCGTATTCTCCCGCCATGCCCATGCCGATAACCAGGCGGGCGATAAACAGTGTGGTGAAACCTGGGGCTAAACCACAGGCCAGCGTCCCGACCGAGAACAGGACGATACTGGTAACCATCGCCAGACGACGCCCGTAGCGATCGCCCATTGCGCCAAGCATCAGACCGCCAAACCAGCGCGAAATGAACGCAGCAGAGATCAGGCTCGCAGCCTGAACGGTCGTCAGGCCAAATTCGCTTTGCACTTCAGTGAGCACTAGCGCCATCAGTACAAAATCGAAGCCATCGAGCAGATAACCGAGCCAGGCGGCGGTAAACGCCCGCCACTGCGCCCTGTCGAGATGGCGGTACCACGGGATGTTTTGGGTAGTCATACTCATGTCACTCTCCCGCGTTGGGCTTCGCCCACGCTGTATTCATTGGGGTTTTCCCCGGCGAGCCGGGCAACCTGTCAGCGCTGCTGAGCCATCTCCTGCTGCAGCTGGCTGGCCAGCGCCTTCAGCGCAGGCAGGAATGTCTCATCCACCGGGGCAAACGGCTTGCGGCACAGCGGAACATCCACCACATCCATGTAGTGCAGTACCGTCTTCAGGCCACGGAAAACGCCGGTCTGAATAAGCAGATCGATAACCTTGTTGCATTCACTTTGCAGCTGCTGTGCCCGCGCCATGTCACCCGATTTCAGCGCGCTGACGATATTCTGGTAGCGCCAGCCCATGATATTGTACGTGCTGCCAATTCCACCATCGGCACCGGCTAACAGGCCGGAGGCGAAGATCTCATCGTAGCCGTTGTAGAGCACCAGACTCGGGTGCGCGCGGCGGATCTGCTCCATTTGAAACAGATCGCCAGAAGTTTGTTTCAGCGCACCTACGCCCGGCAGGGTCACTAGCGTATTTATCTGTTCGAGGCTTAACTTCACGCCGCTCAACGCAGGAATGTTGTAAACCACCATCGGCAGGCCGTCCGCTGAATCAATGATGGCGCGGTAATGATCGCAGTGCTCTTCGAAGCTGAACGGATAGTAAAACGGCGTGACCGCAGAGACGGCATCATAACCAGAGCGCTTCGCCGCCTGTGCCAGCTGCTGACTTTCTACAGTACTGACGCAACCTACGTGAGCAATCAGTTTGATCTGACCTTTCGCTTCGTCTGCCACAATCTCCAGCACCTGCTGACGTTCGGCCCCGGATTGCACAAACGCTTCTCCTGTGGATCCGCCCACATAGAGCCCATCGATCCCCTGTTGAATGTTAAAGCGCACCAGACGGCGCAGGCTTTGCTCATCCAACTGCTGCTGGCGAGTAAACGGGGTTAACAACGCGGCCATGACTCCACGTAAATTGGCTGACATACAAACCTCTCAGATAAGTGATGTAACATTAACGATATACCTTTATACCTGTTATACCAGCTCATTTATGCGTCAACCTAATACGGAAAGCTTATCTTGCGATCTGCTTCACTAAACGATCGTCAGGATCGGAGGGTTATTTTTTCGTTTTGCTCTGCCCTAAGGCGTGCCAGGTGGAGGAAACGCTGTTCAGATGGGTCTGAAGTGCGCGATCGGCATCTTCGGGATCGCGGCGTCGAATCGCATCCACGATCGCAATGTGTTCCTGGTAGCTGACATTGTTGTGGTGATGCAGCTCGCTGTCTGCCACTTTCGGACGGGCGGCAATCAGCCAGTCCAGCAATGCAACGTGGATCGCCATGAAAATCGGGTTGCCGGGAATTTCGGCCAGCACGCGGTGAAAATCCACATCAGAGCGAATGAACAGCGTGTTGTCGTCGAGCGACTGGCTGTTAATTTCCAGCGCTTTTGCCAACCGTTCAACCTGCTCATCGCTGGCGTTTTCAGCCGCGTAGCGCACCAGGCTTGATTCAAAAAACAGGCGAAGTTGTTCGAAATGAGCGATGCCGCCAGGATGGGCGAGGAAATCTTTCGCCATGCCGGAAAGCTCGCTGATGATGGTATCCGCAGAAGGGCGTGACACTCGGGCGCGTTCGCCGTTGTTGATTTGCACCAGCCCTTTACGCTTGAGCGCCGCTAATGCCTCGCGCACCGAAGGACGGCCAACGTTGAAGAAGGTCATCAGCTCACGCTCAGAGGGCAGCTGCTCGCCTTCAGCAAACTCGCGACGGCGGATCATCTGTTCCAGCTCTTCTTCCACCATTTCCGACAGCTTTTTACGCGCCAGCGGACGACGGCCCAGGCTGCGACCAATGGTTTCTGAAGTCTCTTCTTCCTGAGGATCAAATGCGTTCATAGCGGTTATCGGGGCCAGGTGACAGTATGTGACATCGAGTCCATAGAGTAACACAGGATTTTCAGGCTGGCGAAAGTGGGACAGATAACAAAACAGGCCCCGAAGGACCTGTTGGATTATGGATTTACTTCACAACGCGAAGCGCCGGACGGCCACCGCGCGGAGGCGGCGTATCGTCTGGATCGTTGTCGTCATCGCTGTCTGGCTTGTCACCGTCGATAACCGACATCACCGTTTCGTTTTCCGCGCCGATGCCTGCGTCGTCGTTGACGTGAGTCACGTCTTCGTCGTACGCCGCTTCCGGTTCGAACATGGTACCTGCGCCGTTTTCACGCGCGTAGATAGCCAGCACTGCTGCCAGTGGCACTTCAACCTGACGCGGCACACCGCCGAAGCGCGCATTAAAGCTCACGTCGTCGTTTGAAAGCTCCAGATTACCCACCGCTCGCGGGGCAATATTCAAAACGATTTGCCCGTCGCGTGCGTATTCCATTGGAACACGCACTCCCGGTAACGTCACGTCCACCACCAGATGTGGCGTCAGCTGGTTATCCAGCAGCCATTCATAGAATGCCCGCAGCAGATAAGGACGACGTGGAGTCAGCTGTGACACTTCCATTCAATTAGCCTCGACCGAGACGCATTTCACGCTCGGGTTCAGTTAAGGAAGCGAGGAATGAATCACGTTCGAATACGCGAGTCATGTACGCTTTCATCTCTTTAGAACCTGCACCAACCAGCTCGATACCCATGACTGGCAAACGCCAGAGCAGCGGAGCCAGATAGCAATCGACCAGGCTGAACTCATCGCTCAGGAAATATGGCTTCTGAGTGAATACTGGCGCGATTGCCAGCAGTTCTTCACGCAGCTGCTTACGCGCGGCATCAGCCTGTGCTGCCGAACCGTTTTGGACGGTATGCAGAAGCGTATACCAGTCTTTCTCGATGCGTTGCATGTACAGACGGCTTTCACCGCGAGCAACCGGGTAAACCGGCATCAGCGGCGGATGAGGGAAACGCTCATCCAGATATTCCATAATGATGCGAGATTCCCAAAGGGTCAGCTCGCGATCTACCAGTGTCGGAACGCTTTGATTCGGGTTGAGGTCAATCAGATCCTGAGGTGGATTGTCCTTTTCCACGAGCTCAATTTCAAAACTGACACCCTTTTCAGCCAGCACAATGCGGACCTGATGGCTATAGATGTCAGTAGGACCAGAAAACAGCGTCATTACCGAACGTTTGTTGGCAGCGACAGCCATGAAAACCTCCAGGTATATTCAGAATTTTTTTACTGCTACCTGCCACGACATGTGACCGGCCAGTGGTAAAGCCCCGTAAGCGTCGAACGACATTCCTGTTCACAAACGAAACAAACAAAAAATGAACAATCGCCCGCATTTGGGCAGAAAATTGGATGATAGTTTACCAGATTTTGCAGACCTTGTGGTGAGGCGATTCTGGAAATGCTGAAAAAGGCTGAAAAGAGAGACAGGGATTGTGGATAACGCCCATTTTATCCATAAAAAAACCCGCCGAAGCGGGTTTTTTCGCCAATTGTTCTGCGCGAAGCAGAAAAACAATTAACGCTTGGAGAACTGAGGACGACGACGTGCTTTACGCAGGCCGACTTTCTTACGTTCAACTTTACGAGCATCACGAGTAACGAAGCCTGCTTTACGCAGTTCGCCACGCAGGGACTCGTCGTACTCCATCAGAGCGCGGGTGATACCGTGACGGATCGCACCAGCCTGACCAGAGATACCACCACCTTTAACAGTGATGTACAGATCCAGTTTCTCAACCATGTCGACCAGTTCCAGCGGCTGACGAACTACCATGCGGGCAGTTTCACGACCGAAGTACTGTTCCAGAGAACGTTGGTTGATAACGATTTTGCCGCTGCCCGGTTTGATAAACACGCGAGCTGCGGAACTTTTGCGGCGACCAGTGCCGTAGTATTGATTTTCAGCCATTGCCATAATCCCGATTAGATGTCCAGAACTTGCGGTTGCTGTGCCGCGTGGTTGTGCTCGTTACCCGCGTAAACTTTCAGTTTACGGTACATAGCACGACCCAGCGGGCCTTTTGGCAGCATGCCTTTAACCGCGATTTCAATTACACGCTCAGGACGGCGGGCAATCATCTCTTCAAAGGTCGCTTCTTTAATACCGCCGATGTGGCCGGTGTGATGGTAATACACCTTGTCTTCACGCTTGTTGCCGGTTACAGCAACTTTTTCTGCGTTCAGAACGATGATGTAGTCACCGGTATCCACGTGCGGAGTGTATTCCGCTTTGTGCTTACCGCGCAGGCGACGAGCCAGTTCGGAAGCCAGACGACCCAGAGTCTTACCGGTCGCGTCAACAACATACCAGTCGCGCTGTACGGTTTCTGGTTTAGCTGTAAAAGTTTTCATTAAAAGCTTACCCAATAAATAGTTACACGTTGGTGAACACCCAAACGTTTAAAAGTTGAGGTTCACACGACATTGTCCAGCAAACCTACCCCTTCGAATAGCCTATGCCGGCACGACAAAAGTTTTGGGAAAAAAACTTTAGTTGTAACGTGGGGTCGCAGGATTATAGAGAAGTCGACTTCAAAGGTCGACCCCTTTTTGTGATTAGAAACGGTTTTTAACCCGCCAGATGCTCACGCTTGAGGTACTCTTCACTTTGCATCTCCTGTAATCGAGAAAGGCAGCGCTGGAATTCAAACTTCAGACGCTCTCCTTTATAGATGTCATACAACGGCACCTGCGCGCTGACCACTAGCTTCACGTGACGTTCGTAAAATTCGTCCACTAACGCAATAAAACGACGCGCTTCGCTTTCCATCAGTGCCGTCATCACCGGCACGTCAAACATCATGACCGTGTGGAACAGACGCGAAAGCGCGATGTAATCATGCTGGCTACGGGCATTCACGCACAGCGTCGCAAACGAAACCGCCAGGGTCTGATTCTCTGCGCCAAGCGTCGGCAGCGGACGATGGTTGATTTCCAGCACCGGCATCTGCTCACGCTTCACACCGGCCAGCGCCAGCCACAGTTTGTCCATTTGTTGGCGGGTATCGTCATTCAGCGGCGACAGCCACAGATGAGCCTGAGTCAGCGTACGCAGGCGGTAATCAATACCGGCGTCGACGTTCATGATGTCGCAGTGTTCTTTAATAGCCTCGATGGCCGGTAGGAAACGCGCACGCTGCAAGCCGTTGCGGTACAGGTCATCAGGCGGGATGTTAGACGTGGCCACCAGCGTAATTCCGCGGGCGAATAGCGCTTTCATCAGGCCGCCGAGCAGCATCGCATCGGTAATGTCTGAAACGAAGAACTCGTCAAAGCACAGCACGTCGGTTTCGGATTTAAAGCGGTCCGCGACGATTTCCAGCGGATCGCTTTGGCCCTGCAACGCCATCAATTCTTCATGCACTCGCAGCATAAAGCGATGGAAATGCAGGCGCTGTTTCCGTTCACCCGGCAGGCTTTGATAGAACATGTCCATCAGCCAGGTTTTGCCTCGCCCCACGCCGCCCCACATATATAAGCCGCGAACCGGCGCGTTTGTCGTCGATTCACGCTTGCCCAGCAGTTTGCCAAACTTGGCTCGTAGGCCACTACTGGCGGGAGCCGCTGTCGCCGGAAGGTGAATCAGTTCCTGATAGATAGTGTCCAGCCGGGAGACGGCCTCACGCTGAACGTCATCGGGCTGATGACTGCCCTCGTTAAGGGCCTGAAGATATCGCGATGTGGGGGTCATGCTTTGCATAAGTTATTGTTATTTCCTGAAAAGCAACGTGCAGCAGTTCACGGTTGTCGAAAAAAAGGCCGTTCTACAGTACGCGATGACACGCCAGGATTCCACTTCTAAGGAAATAGCGGTTATAGTGGCAATATCGGGCGCGGGCGAGCAGCCTTTTTGCCACCCTAACGGAACCACAAAACAACGGGAGAAGTTCATGACCTGGGAATATGCGCTAATTGGTTTAGTCGTCGGTCTCATCATTGGCGCCGTCGCTATGCGATTTGGGAACCGCAAATTACGTCAACAGCAGGCCCTGCAGTACGAACTGGAAAAAAATAAAGCAGAGCTGGACGAGTATCGTGAAGAACTGGTTAGCCACTTTGCTCGCAGCGCTGAGCTGCTCGACAATATGGCGCATGACTATCGTCAGCTCTATCAGCACATGGCGAAGAGCTCCAGCAGCCTGCTGCCGGAAATGAGCGCTGAAGATAATCCGTTCCGCAGTCGTCTGGCTGAATCTGAAGCCAGCAACGATCAGGCGCCGGTTCAGATGCCACGCGACTATTCTGACGGTGCTTCTGGCCTGCTTCGCAGCGCGGCTAAACGCGATTAATCCTCTTTATTTACGGGCGCAGCCACTGCGCCCGTCACTTCCTGCCTTACCCAGCTATTATTTAATCATTCACCTCATTGTTAGACGTTCGAAAATTCAATAACATCGAACGGTTTAAGGGCGTATTTCCCTCACATTCCTCAGGTTATGAGAGCCAGCATCAATGAAGAATAAAACCTTATTATTAAGTGCGTTAGCGTTAAGTGTTGGGTTATCTCTTGGCGTCGCAGCGCCGGTGTCGGCTTCTCTACCTGCTCAGATCCCAGGCCAGGCTCAGATACCGAGCCTTGCGCCGATGCTGGAAAAAGTGCTGCCTGCTGTGGTGAGTGTTCAGGTAGAAGGCACCGCCGCCCCAAGTGGACGCGGGCAGGTTCCGGAAGAGCTGAAAAAATATTTAGGTGAAGATGCGCCGAATGAACAGCCGCAGCCGTTTGAAGGGCTCGGCTCGGGCGTCATCATTGATGCTGCGAAGGGTTATGTCCTGACCAACAATCACGTCATCAGCCAGGCGCAGAAAATCAGTGTGCAATTGAACGACGGTCGCGAGTTTGACGCCAAACTGGTGGGCAGCGACGAGCAAAGCGATATCGCACTGCTGCAATTGCAAAAGGCCGATCATCTGACCCAAATCGCGATTGCCGACTCCGATAAACTGCGCGTCGGTGATTTTGCCGTCGCCGTCGGCAACCCGTTCGGCCTCGGACAAACCGCGACGTCAGGCATCATTTCAGCCCTCGGACGCAGTGGCCTGAATCTCGAAGGTCTGGAAAACTTTATCCAGACCGACGCCTCTATTAACCGCGGTAACTCAGGCGGCGCGCTGTTGAATCTCAACGGTGAATTGGTCGGGATCAACACCGCCATTCTTGCTCCGAGCGGCGGCAGCATCGGGATTGGCTTTGCCATTCCAAGCAACATGGCGATTACGCTCGCCAAACAGCTGATTCAGTTTGGCGAAATCAAACGTGGCCTGCTCGGTATTAAAGGCATGGAGATGACCGCTGACATCGCCAAAGCATTTAATCTGGATATTCAACGCGGGGCATTTATCAGCGAAGTGCTGCCTGGCTCTGGCTCTGCAAAAGCAGGCATTAAAGCAGGCGACATTATTGTTAGCCTGAATGACAAACCGCTTAGCAGCTTCGCCGAACTGCGCTCGCGTATCGCCACCACAGAACCTGGCACCAAGGTCAAACTCGGCGTGCTGCGTGAAGGCAAACCGCTGAGCGTAGAAGTGACGCTGGATAAAAGCACTTCGGCGACCGCCAGCGCGGAACTTATTACCCCTGCCCTGCAAGGCGCGTCGCTAAGCGACGGCCAGATGAAGGATGGTACCAAAGGCATCATGCTCGATGACGTTGATAAAGGCAGCGCAGCCGCAATGGTAGGGCTGCATAAAGGTGACGTGATTATCGGCATCAACCGTCAGCGCGTGCAGTCCATTGCCGAGATGCGTAAGGTGCTGGAAACCAAGCCGGCCATCATTGCGTTGAACGTCATGCGAAATAATGAAAGTATTTATCTGCTGTTGCATTAAGCGAAAACGCTGCGGACATCGCCTGCGTGTGATGTCCGCATAACTCGTGATATGCTTCGCCTGTTTCCTTACCTGTGATAATCGCACCATGCTTGCAAAGCTCTTACGCTCAGTCGCAATCGGATGTATCGTCAGTGGCCTTCTGCTGGCCGTTATGCCGTCATTGCGGCAATTTAACCCGCTAACATCAGCGCCTTATGACAGTGCTGATGAATCGCCTGTCAGCTATAACCAGGCGGTAAAACGCGCTGCACCTGCGGTGGTGAACGTCTACAACCGCGCACTGAACAACAATTCCAGCCATAACATGCTGACGCTAGGATCCGGGGTCATCATGGACCAGCGTGGGTACATCATTACCAACAAGCACGTGATTAACGATGCCGACCAAATCATCGTCGCACTACAGGATGGTCGCGTATTTGAAGCGCTGATCGTCGGCTCCGATAGCCTGACCGATCTCGCAGTATTGAAAATCAACGCTAACGGCGGGCTGCCGGTTATCCCTATCAACCCTAAACGCCCTCCGCACATTGGCGATGTGGTCCTGGCGATTGGTAATCCTTACAACCTGGGGCAAACCATCACACAAGGGATAATCAGCGCCACCGGTCGTATCGGCCTCAATCCATCAGGCCGCCAGAATTTCCTGCAAACGGACGCCTCGATCAACCACGGTAACTCCGGCGGTGCGCTGGTGAACTCGCTCGGTGAACTGATGGGGATTAACACCCTTTCCTTTGATAAAAGTAATGATGGCGAAACGCCGGAAGGCATTGGTTTCGCCATCCCGTTCCAGCTGGCGACCAAAATTATGGATAAGTTGATCCGAGATGGGCGGGTGATTCGTGGCTACATCGGCATTAGCGGCCGTGAAATTGCTCCGCTGCATGCGCAGGGCGGCCCGATGGACCAGATTCAGGGAATCGTGGTCAATGAAGTGGCGTCGGGTGGCCCGGCGGCGGAAGCCGGTATTCAGGTCAACGACGTCATTGTCTCCGTGAACAATAAGCCTGCGGTCTCGGCACTGGAAACCATGGACCAGGTAGCGGAAATTCGCCCAGGTTCAGTTATCCCGGTAGTGGTGATGCGTGATGATAAAAAGCAGTCGCTTGATGTCACCATTCAGGAATACCCCGCCACCAACTGACAGGCATAAAAAAACCGGAGCGATGGCTCCGGTTTTTCATTCTGGTGTCAGGATTATTTGACGAACTCTTCACCCAGAACGATATCTTTCTTCAGCGTGTCCAGCATGCCTTCCAGCGATTGCTGCTCCCAGGCGCTCAGTTTGCCGATAGACTGGCGCTCTTCCACACCGTTTTTACCCAGCAGCAGCGGTTGAGAGAAGAAACGCGCATATTGGCCATCGCCTTCAACGTAGGCGCATTCCACCACACCTTTTTCGCCTTGCAGTGCACGCACCAGAGACAGACCGAAACGTGCCGCAGCCTGGCCCATAGACAGCGTTGCAGACCCGCCACCGGCTTTCGCCTCCACCACTTCGGTACCCGCATTCTGAATGCGCTTGGTCAGGTCAGCCGCTTCCTGCTCGGAGAAGCTCACGCCAGGAATTTGAGACAGCAACGGGAGAATGGTCACGCCTGAGTGCCCGCCAATCACCGGCACTTCGATGTCATTCGGCTGCTTGCCTTTCAGTTCCGCCACGAAAGTATTTGAGCGGATGATGTCCAGCGTGGTGACGCCGAACAGTTTGTTTTTGTCGTACACGCCCGCTTTCTTTAACACTTCAGCGGCAATCGCCACTGTGGTGTTAACCGGGTTAGTGATGATGCCAATGCAGGCTTTAGGGCAGGTTTTTGCCACCTGCTGCACCAGATTCTTCACGATGCCAGCGTTGACGTTGAACAGATCGGAGCGATCCATCCCCGGCTTACGTGCGACGCCAGCAGAAATCAGCACCACATCAGCGCCTTCCAGTGCTGGGGTTGCGTCTTCGCCGGAGAAGCCTTTGATTTTCACCGCGGTTGGGATATGACTGAGATCCACTGCCACGCCAGGGGTTACCGGCGCGATATCATACAGGGAGAGTTCTGAGCCTGAAGGCAGTTGGGTCTTAAGTAGTAGGGCAAGCGCCTGGCCAATACCGCCAGCTGCACCGAGGACTGCGACTTTCATCCTAAACTCCTTATTATGGTTAGTTTCATCTACCGAAACTCCGTTGCGGCAACCTTAATTCACAAGGTAAATAATGACAACAAACGTCATTGAAGAATGCGGCATTCCCCGCAGCATTGCGGTGTCATTGCTCACTTTACCGCCTGTGACAAGAGAACCGCGACGGCGTAACCAGTCGACTGTTGGTTACAATACACCCAGCCAGACAATCAAAACAACATCATTTTTATAACATTTTATTTACTTTTGGCGTTATTTTCGACACGTGACGAAAGCATGTTTCTTGATAACGATTTTTGATAAAATCCTTCCCTTTCATAACATTATTTCAGCCTTATTCACGGCAGATCATTTGCATAAAAATTCATCCATATGCATAATAATGTTGTTTTTACCGCCATGATACGGGTGACTTATGCGAAGCTCCGCTAAGCAAGACGAATTAATCAAAGCGTTTAAATCGCTACTAAAAGAAGAAAAGTTCAGCTCTCAAGGTGAGATTGTTCAGGCATTACAGGAGGAGGGCTTCGAAAATATCAATCAGTCCAAAGTCTCCCGTATGCTGACTAAGTTTGGCGCGGTACGTACCCGCAATGCCAAAATGGAAATGGTTTATTGCCTGCCAGCAGAACTGGGCGTGCCGACCACATCCAGCCCGCTGAAAAACCTGGTGCTGGATATCGACTACAACGATTCGGTGGTGGTCATTCATACCAGTCCCGGTGCCGCACAGCTGATTGCCCGCCTGCTCGACTCGCTGGGTAAAGCTGAAGGGATCCTCGGCAGCATTGCCGGTGACGACACCATCTTCACCACGCCAGCGCGTGGATTTACCGTTAAAGACCTGTACGAAGCCATTCTGGTGCTGTTCGAACAAGAGCTTTAATCGGCCTCTCTCCGGCATCTGACCGGAGAGCGTCTTATCCCCCTCACACATCTCCTGTCGCTACATAAAACCCCCTTTTATTTAACATTAAGTGCGTTTCACTGGCTAAATGTAATCAGCCAGTGAATGTTGTTATCAAAAGCGCACAAATTATCAATTCACTCTATCCATATGATTTTCTTAGTAAGAAAAGCTACTTCCCGACTCGATCTGACTTTTTTAATGCTTTTACGTTATAAAAATGACGGTTTTTGACACTTAATTACACACGAAACCATTAGCTTGGTATTAATTTCTTCGGCGATTAGTGTATAATTAATTTTGTGATGAGGGTCACGAAATAGAGGCCCTGCTAAAAAATTCGACGAGGTGAAAATTATGAAAATCAAAACCACTGTGAGTGCACTGACCATTCTTTCTGTTCTTTCTTTTGGCGCTTTCGCCGCTGATTCGATCAATGCGGATCAGGCAGCAAATCGCGAAGCTATCGGCACCGTTTCCGTCGGTGCAGTCGGTTCTTCCCCAATGGACATGCACGACATGCTGAATCAGAAAGCGCAGGAAAAAGGGGCATCCTCTTACCGCGTAATCGAAGCACGTAGCGGCGACCATTGGCACGCAACGGCTGAACTGTACAAATAAGTTTTATTGATAGTCGGTACGAAACAAACACGTCACAACGCGGCACCAGGCATAAAAAAAGCAGTTCAAACCTTCTCGCCGCGCAGTCTATGAATCAGGAGTAAAGATTATGAAAAGCGCAATGATTGTCGCAACACTGGGTCTGGCATCGGTTCTTTCCTTTAGCGCAGGCGCAGCAGTACATCAGATTAGTGCAGAGCAGGCTCAGGGCATGCAATCCATGGGTACTGTTTCGGTTTCACAGGTAGGCAGCGCCCCAATGGATATGCGTCATGAACTGGCAGCAAAAGCCGAGAAGGAAGGCGCCAGCAGCTACCGTATTATCGAAGCCCGTAGCGGCGACACCTGGCATGCCACTGCCGAGCTGTACAAATAAACCCTCGTCGTCTTAATTGACGACTTGCCCCCGCCTGTCGGGGGCTTTTTTATTGATGACGAACATTGAATCTCAGCATCCCTTCCAGCTCTTCCTCCGCCTCATCAAACAAAAGAATTAACGCCCCGTAGCGCCGACGCTGCTTCTCTTCCAGATGGACAAACTCAATTTCCAGCGGCAACGGCAGCAGACTGCCGGTGACCACTTCCCAGAGAGAATCCAAATCGCGAATAGCCGTACCGCTCAGTGCAAAAGTGCGGGTAAACTCACGATAGAAATCGTTCTGAGTACCTATTTCATCAAAATCAAAGGTATAGGTTTTCATGCATTCCCCGCCTCTTTCCTGGCCGGGCGACAATCGCCACCCGGGCTCCGGCTTACAATCCCCCCAGATGCAGGGTTTTCACTTCCAGAAACTCTTCCAGTCCCAGTACCGAACCTTCACGACCCAGCCCGGACTCTTTAACGCCGCCAAACGGCCCTAATTCTGTCGATACAGCGCATTCGTTAATCCCGATCATGCCGCTTTCCAGTGCTTGCGAGACGCGGAACACGCGCTGCAGATTTTGAGTATAGAAGTAAGCCGCCAGACCAAACGGAGTGTTATTCGCCCGCTGAATCACTTCCTCTTCGCTGGTGAATCTGAAGCAGGCAGCTACCGGCCCAAACGTCTCTTCCTGCGCAAGCTGCATATTGTCGCTGCAATCACCCAGTACCGTTGGCTGCCAGAAATTGCCGCCGAGCGCATGCAGTTTTCCCCCCGCCAGCACGCTGGCCCCTTTCGCGACCGCATCTTCCACGTGTTCGCGTACTTTTTTCACGGCAGCAGGTTCAATCATCGGCCCGACCACTACGCCCTCGTCCACGCCGTTTCCGACCTTAAGCGCATTCACCGCCTCGGTAAGCCTGTGGGTGAAATCGTTATAGATCTTTTCATGAATATAGAAGCGATTAACGCTGACGCAGACCTGCCCGGCGTTGCGGAATTTATTGGCTATCGCCCCTTTTACCGCCGCGTCGATATCCGCATCGTCAAAAACGATATAGGGCGCGTTACCGCCAAGTTCCATCGACACTTTTTTCATGGTTTCTGCGGCATTGCGCATCAACGTTTTACCAACCGCCGTTGAGCCGGTGAAGGAGATTTTACGCACCTCGTGGCTCGCCATAATCGCGTCGCTGATTTCCTGAGTCGTCCCGGCGACCGCGTTAAGCACGCCATCAGGCACGCCCGCTTTCTTCGCCAGCTGCAGCAACGCAAAGGCGCTGAGCGGCGTGTTATTCGCAGGTTTGATGACGCCGGTACAGCCCGCAGCCAGCGCCGGACCGAGTTTGCGGGTCAGCATCGCCATCGGGAAGTTCCACGGGGTAATAGCCGCCACAACGCCGATCGGTTCGCGGGAGGCCAGAATGCGTGAGCCCGGTTTGGCGGGAGGGATAATTTCGCCGTTGGCGCGTTTGCCTTGCTCAGCGAACCACTGAATGAAACTCGCCGCGTATTCAACTTCACCTTCGGCCTCTTTCAGCGGCTTGCCCTGCTCGGTGGTCATTAGTCTGCCGAGCCAGGTTTTGTTTTCGATGATCAGCTGATACCAGCGATACAATATTTCTGAGCGCTCTTTAGCGGTTTTCGCACGCCATAGCGGGAAGGCTTTGCTTGCCGCCGCGATGGCAGCTTCGGTTTCCTGCTTCCCGGCTTTCGCGACCCTGGCGATCGTTTCACCGGTTGCCGGGTTTACCACGTCGAAGGTGGTTTCAAGCGTTTTCCATATTCCGTCGACCAGATATCCAGTCTGAAAAAGTTCGTTATCTTGAAGTGTCTGCATGGTCATAGTTGTCCCCTGACGGTGATGTCCTGTGATAACAGTTAAGTATAGCCATAAAAAAACCGACGCTTTTGGCGTCGGTTTCTGGGTTAACTCACCGTGAGCGCATGCTGATATTTCCTCAGCATACCCACCAGTCGATTGACCGGTTCGGTGACCTGAGGCGACGCCTGCCAGATAACCAGTTTTTCCTGGTACACATCCAGTTCCTCCAGCAAGCGGTCAAAGTAACGGCGGCGCTTATCGTCGTTGCTGGCTGAAATGAGCTTATCCGCCGTACGACGCAGCTGGCGGTGGAACGCAGAGAGGTCGTCGTTAATCGGTACTGGCGCGTCGCGCAGGCGCTGGTGCGCAATAATCAGCGTCAAGGCCAGGCGGAATTTGGCGAGATCGCCCGGGTATTTGTTCAGGAGTAAAAACAGCTGCTGGTACAGGGCAGGCAGATGGTTCTCATTGCGGCGAGCGGTGTTGGTCGTCAAGGAGGAAACGGCGGCCGATACAAACTGATTCAGTAGCACGCGTCCGGTTCGAGCCTGGGAGTTATCACGCACCAGCAAGATAACCATCAACGCCAGGAAGCAGCCCACCAGCTGCCCGAGTGCGCTATCGAGGAACTGGCTGAAATGGAAAGTCATCGGGTTATCCAGCACCAGAATGTTGATGGTGGACGCCAGCGTACCGAGCGAGCCCAGCCGCCGTTTCTGCACTTCAATCCCAATAAAGAACGCCAGCACTGCGAGGCTGATACACAACAACAGCATACTTTGTTGGGTCGACGGCAGGACAACCAGGAAGTAAAACGCGCCAATCGGCAGCGCGGCAATGGTGCCGTACAGGAAGTCTATCCCCGCCATTTTAGGATTCGGCAGGCGCATTGCCAGCGAGGTCACCACGGCAATCATCACCATGGCACCGCTGCCGGATGTCCAGCCGGTCCACAGCCAGAACAACGTGCCGAGCGCACAGGAAAGCGTGGTACGCCAGAAATTGACCATCGCATGGTGGCGCTCCGCGGATTCCACCTTCACTACGACTTCGCCCTGCAAAATATCTTCTTCACGGGCGCTGATTTTTGCGTTACCCACGACGCCACGTTTAAGCAACTGATAACGCGTCGCGGCGCCAATCCAGCTGTATAAGGTAATCGGCGTGTCGTGCTCGCCGGTCCAGGAAAGAATGCGGCGCATGCGTTTGAGCTGCTTATGCACGTCCTGCACCGTTTCAACAGGCTGGTCGAACATTTCACGCCAGGCGGGCGTGATTAAATCTGGACGGAAATTTTGAATCAGATAGGTTTCACAAGCCTGAGTTATCAGCGTCAAAGAGAGCGTATTTAGCGCTTTCAGACGTCGATTGGCGCGCGCCCAGCGGGAAGATTCCATGTGCAGGTTACTGCGCATTCCTTCAAGCGCCTGTGTCCGGCGCACCAGTCCGCTCCAGGCGGCGTCAACTTCTTCGCTGTCACCGTGACGAATACAGAGCTGCATCAGCTGATATTGAGCAACCAATAATGCATCAAGTTCCCGATCGATCTCTTGTTTAATCGACCGTGGGGAAAACAGCAGATCGGCGACGATCGCACACACAATCCCGATCACAATCTCGCTGCAACGCTCGACGGCAAACTGCGGCGAAAGCAGCGGTTCGTTCTGAATGGTGATGATAATGATCAGCGCCGTGTAGCCCGCCAGGCCCCAGGCGTAGGAGTTCTCCACTTTCACCAGTGAAGACACCCAGGTACAGAAACCCGCCCACAAACAGCACACCATCACCATCACTAACGGGGCGCGGATCATGCCGATGATCATCACCAGTGCGGCGATACAGCCGATAAACGTTCCGCAAATACGGAGCATTCCACGGTAACGGATTGCTCCAGAATAAGGTTCGCCTCCGGCGGCAAACGCCGGTCCCGCCGCCACAATTGCGGCTGTCAGTACCGCCCAGCGCGGGGTTTCGAGCTGAAAGTGAAAGCCGATAAACAGGGCCAGCACAATCGCGCAGGCCAGTTTGATAGCAAAACGCAGGTGTTGATCGGCAATAGAGAAAATGCCCATAGCGATTAACCGAACTCACGCAGACGCATACCTAACTTCTGGAAGAAGGAGGCCTTCTGCGTATCTCTGTCTTTCGCGCCGGTGATGATAACCGTGGCAGTGGTGCCTGCTGGCCACAGGTTGCCCTGCTGCTGGTCGAGGCGAATACGCACTGGCACACGCTGTGCCAGTCGCACCCATTCAAGATTAGAATCGATGGTCGCCATTCCTTTTACATCGCTACTGCTGCTGGCGTTGGTCACACCTGCCGCAATGCTGTCGACGGTGCCCTTGATGACTTTGGTGCTGCCTAACGGGGTAATTTCCGCGCGATAGCCTGGACGCACGCCTTCCAGCTTCGTCTCCTCCATATAGGCCATCACGTAGAAGCTTTCTTTTTTCACCAGCGCCACGGCGGTCGAACCGCGCGTAATAAATTCACCGCTGTACACGTTCAGGTTGGTCACCCAACCATCGGCCGGGGCGCGAATGACAGTACGTTCGAGGTCAAGACGCGCCAAATCACGGGTGGCTTGCGCTTTCGCTAACTGATGTTGAACGGTTTGTAAGAGGTTGTTAGCCTGGTCAATCTCTTCGCGAGACATGGCCATGGTGCCTAACTGGTTACGGCGTCCGGCTTCACGACGTTTTTCTGACGCCAGCACCTGATAGTACGCCACATCGGCATCAGCTTCTTCGAGCGCTTTTTGGTAACGCGGCTGATCGATAGTAAACAGGACCTGATTTTTGCGAATCAGTTGGTTATCCTTCACATTCACATCCGTGATAAGCCCTGCAACGTCCGGCGCAATGGCCACAACATCAGCGCTGAAGCGTGCATCACGCGTCCACGGTGATTCGGTGTAATAAACCCATGCGTGGAAAATTGCGATAAATGCCAGCACCACCAAAATCAACGTGATGGCGGTACGAGAGATTTTTCTTGTTAGTGTTTTCACAGCGGCCTCAGACGAACAAACGCGATATCAGGTAGAACAAACAGCAATACAGCGCTGTATTAAAAAGCGCGGGATGCCAGACAAAGTCATAAATCCCAGTGGGGACCAGCATCCGACGCAACAGCCAGAAGATGGCCAGCGACAATAGCAGCTCGACGAAGATCGGCGGGAATGAGAGGCCGAAAATCACGATGACGGGAAACAGACTCATGTTGACCTTGATTAAGAGAGTGCAGGTAAGAGTAGTGAGTTTTACTTATTTAACTAACAGTATATTAACGTAACTTATATATCCCGATCTATATTATGTGATACAAATCACTTTTAAGTCAGAGTGAACAATGGAACGATTAAAACGCATGTCGGTTTTCGCCAAAGTCGTGGAACTGGGTTCCTTTACGGCTGCGGCGAGACAGCTCGAAATGAGCGTATCGTCGATAAGTCAGACCGTCTCAAAGCTGGAAAACGAACTGCAGGTAAAGCTGCTGAACCGCAGTACCCGCAGCATTGGTCTGACAGAAGCCGGGAAAATCTACTATCAGGGCTGTCGGCGAATGCTGCACGAAGTCCAGGACGTACACGAACAGCTTTATGCCTTTAACAACACGCCGATTGGGACACTGCGCGTGGGCTGTTCTTCAACTATGGCACAAAATGTCCTCGCCATGATCACCTCGGAGATGCTCAAAGAGTACCCGGAACTGTCGGTGAATCTGGTTACCGGTATTCCGGCTCCGGACCTCATTGCGGATGGTCTGGATCTGGTGATCCGCGTTGGTACATTGCAGGACTCTGGCCTTTTCTCCCGCCGTCTCGGCTCGATGCCAATGGTATTGTGCGCCGCCAAAAGTTATTTACAGCAGGCAGGCACGCCCGAAAAACCCGCAGATCTCGCCAGCCATTCCTGGCTGGAATATAGCATCCGTCCCTACAATGAATTTGAGCTGATCGCCCCGGAAGGCTTATCCATCAAGCTTACCCCGCAGGGGCGGTACGTCACCAACGATCCGATGACGCTGAACCGTTGGCTGACCGCCGGCGCCGGGATAGCTTTCGTGCCGCTGATGTGGGTGATCAATGAGATCAACCGTGGCGAACTCGAGATCTTGCTGCCGCGCTACCAATCCGATCCACGTCCGGTGTACGCCGTCTACACGGAAAAAGACAAACTGCCGCTGAAGGTGCAGGTGTGTATCAACTACCTGACCGATTATTTTGTCGATGTCACCAAGCGTTTCCAGGGCATCAAAGGCCGGGGAAAAAACTAAGGTACTTGCTCAGGCTCGGCGTCCGATATGAGATGCGTGACGTCGCTAAGGGGGCCAATCCGGACTTCGCTTGATCGGTTGAATTTACTTTTGTCCATCAGCAGCAAAGACTGCGAAGCTCTTTTGAGTAGTAGCGATTTAAAGCTGGCGTTGTGCCCGCTCGGGTCCCACATCACGCCACTGCGATCGACCCCTTCGCAGGAGAAAATAAACAGATCGATTTCCAGCATTTTCAGCTGCGAGATTAGCGCCGGATTCACGTAATAGCCGTACTGACGCTGGAGTTCTCCGCCAGAACTGATAAGCCGGATTTGCTCGCGTTTGCCGAGTTCCATACATACAGGATGACTGTTGGTAAACACCGTCAGCGGAATATCCGGCAACTGGCGCGCCAACACCCAACAGGTCGAACTGGCATCCAGAGCAATCGTCATACCCTCGTCTATCCAGGCCAGCGCGTGCCGGGCGATATCGGATTTGTGGGCATAGTGTCTTTTCAGTCGAGCGTGAAAAGGTGCTTCGTTATCCTGTTGATTACGACGAATCGCCCGCGCTCGCCCATGGCTGCGCTGAATGTATCCCTGCTGCTGGAGTTCACTTAAATCACGACGCACCGTTTCTTTGCTGACGCCGAGTATGGCGGCCAGTTCATCGGTGGTCAGGCTGTGGGATTGGGCAAGAAGTGTGACAATGTGCTGATGGCGAGCGACCTTCATCAGTGGTCTCCGTCATTGGAACAATAAATAAGGAAATCAATTTATTGATTTTCGGCTGCTAACTTAAAGAAGGAACAATCACACTTTTTCCTTCTTTAATCGCAACAGTATGCCCGCACGAGGCGGGCACAGAAATTATGCGGTGCCACCAACCGTCAAATTATCGACTTTCAGCGTTGGCTGGCCCACGCCAACCGGAAGGCTCTGCCCTTCTTTGCCGCAGACGCCAACGCCGTTATCCAACTTCAGGTCGTTACCCACCATCGAGATTTGCTGCATCGCTTCGATGCCGGAGCCAATCAGGGTCGCGCCTTTCACTGCCTTGGTCACTTTGCCTTTCTCGATCAGATACGCTTCTGAGGTCGAGAACACAAATTTACCGGAGGTGATATCCACCTGACCGCCGCCAAAGTTCGGCGCGTAAATCCCGTACTCGACAGACTCGATGATTTCCTGAGGAGTGGATTTGCCCGCCAGCATGTAAGTGTTGGTCATACGCGGCATCGGCAAATGCGCATACGATTCACGGCGACCGTTACCCGTTGGCTTCACGCCCATCAGACGCGCATTCAGTTTGTCCTGCATGTAGCCTTTCAGCACACCGTTCTCGATAAGCACGTTGTACTGGCCCGGCGTACCTTCATCATCGATAGACACGGAGCCACGACGGTCAGTCATGGTGCCGTCATCGACCACGGTGCATAGTTCGGACGCGACGAGTTGCCCCATTTGCCCGCTGAAAACAGACGTCCCGCGACGGTTGAAGTCGCCTTCCAGGCCGTGACCAACTGCTTCGTGCAACAGAACGCCCGGCCAGCCCGCTCCCAGAACCACCGGCATTGTGCCCGCTGGTGCTGCAACGGCATTGAGATTAATCATCGCCATACGAACCGCTTCACGGGCCCATGCGTCGGCACGGACTTCGCCATCGACATCGCCGAGGAAATAATCGTAGCCGAAACGACCGCCGCCACCGCTGGAACCGCGCTCGCGTTTACCGTCGTCTTCGACCAGCACGCTCACAGACAGACGCACCAGTGGGCGAACGTCCGCAGCAAGGGTGCCGTCAGTGGCCGCGACCAGAATCAGTTCGTACACGCCGGTCAGGCTGGCTGAGACTTCCTGCACACGTTTGTCTGCCGCACGCGCAGCTTTATCAACCCGGCGCAAAATGTCGAGCTTCTCTTCACGGCTCATGCTCTGCAACGGATCGAGGCTGGTATACAGCGGAGAATAATCTTTCGCACCAAGGGCATGGACTTTGCCGTCACCGGTATCACGCACGATAGTTCGAGCGGCCTGCGCGCTCTGTTGCAGCGCCAGGAGGCTAATCTGATCGGCATAGGCGAAGCCGGTTTTCTCGCCGCTGACGGCACGGACGCCAACGCCCTGATCGATATTGTACGACCCGTCTTTGATGATGCTGTCTTCTAACACCCAGGACTCGTGGTAGCTCGACTGGAAATAGAGATCGCCGTAGTCGAGGCGACGCTCGGCAAGTTGGCCAAGTATGGCAAAAAGGTCCTGATGGCTCAGGCCGTTCGCCGACAGCAGATGTTCACTTACCAGGTTCAGGCTCATCGTTTTGCTACTCATTGGTTGCCGCGAAGCTCGCGGAAATTCAGTTGTCTCTATTGAGAGTGAGGTAAATTGTAACGTCCGTCAAATCATTGCTTTTTATCGCCGCGCGCCTGGCGCAGCACTTCATTGATTTGAGGCTGATCGATAGGCCCGCTGATGTGGTAACGCAGAATCGACACTTTGCTCCACAACGGCCCCAGTACTTTACTGGCGGCAAACACTGCGGCACCAACAATCGGGTTGATGACAAACGCGGTGGCTACCCCCACGGTGGCGGAGATTTCCGGCGCGACCACGGCTTCCATATCCAGCTCACGGCGCACCAGGTTGACCGAGCCTTTCATCGCGATATCCGCTTCAAGACCATCCACCAGCGTGTCGTCCGTATGCAGCGTGCCGTCTTTAATCCAGGCGGTGCTGCGAATAGAATCGAACCAGAACCCTTCGCTGAAGGTGTCGCTAAAGTCGAAACGGAGCTTACGCAGTAGCGCATCCACGCTAAGCAGACGCAGCAGCTGGCCCGCATGACCGGTGCTGATATCCGTAAACTCGCCTTTGCCCAAATGCGCTTTCAGAATGCCGTTCAGCGACGCCACGTCCGGTGTCCACGGTTCATCACGCCAGTGCAGGTCATAATCAAAATCGAATGACGAATCGCGGATTGGCGTGGAGACGCCAAAGAAGTTCACTGCCGCATCCAATTTCTGACCGCGAAGTTTACCTTTCAGTGAAGTGCGCTCGTTACCCGGCGCGTTCACCCATTCTCCGTCTACGGTCAGGCGCGAAAAACCGGTATCCATCAGGCCGTTAGCCAGTGATAACGTGTTGCCTTTAATCGCGAAATCACCATCAATGCGGCCATATTTCTGGCCCCACAACCAGCATTCCGCGCAACGCAGCTGCAGGTCTGGCCAATTCTGGAAATCAATGCGGTTATTGCTCATCAGCCCCTGCCCCAGAGACTCACCGGTGGTGGTTTTCGGAGACGGGTTATAATAGAGATAGCGAATGGTAGCCTGCCACGGCGCATTGTCGCGCAGCGTCAGCGTGCCGTTGATTTCGCGCCCCTGCGCTTCCACGCGGGTGCCGTCTGCTGTCGGCTGTGAAAGGATACTGAGATTATTCCAGCGTTGACCCGCCATGGTGAGCGCGGGCGTTCTCAGCGTTATGCGCTCCGGGAAGGCTGCCGCATTACCCACGCCGTCCGCGGCGCCTTTACGGAACAATGCCATCCACTGCGCGCCGTCCATCGGCGGTAAATTCAGCTCGATGCCGGAGGAATCCGGCAACGGCGGCACACTGCGGCTATCAGACGCCCAAATGGCCCGGTCGAGCGTCAGCTTTTTATTCAGCAGCCAGCGGCTGTTAAGATGATCTTTCGCGCCTACGCTGCCGGTCAAATCGAAGCGGCTCAGCCCACCTTCGACGTTCAGTTTCACCGGTAACGGCTCCCCGGCTTTCTTGTTCACCGGAGCAGGTAAGCGACTACTCACATTCTTCAGGTCACCCGCAATATCGACCTTATAGCTGGCGCTACCTTTGTAAGGTAATTCAATCGCGACTTTACCTTGCCACGGCACGCTACCGCTTATCGCGTCGTTAATCTGTTGAGGCAACATTCCGGTGCGGGTCAGCTGCCAGTTGGCGTCCATATTCACCGCCACCTGATAGGCTTTTGCCCCTTCGGTGGTTGAGAAATTCACGTTCAGCGGCTGATTAAACCAGTTGGCGGTCATTGGCCCGCTTTTCAAATCACCATTTTCAAAGCTGAATCCACCACTGAGGTTCTTCAGAGTGCTATTGAGCGGTTTGATAAACAGGCTGTTATTAGCCAGACGCACGTCGCCTTTCGCCAATACCTGTTTGCCATCAAGCGGGATATCGAGATGTAAGCGAGCATTCACATCACCATCCAGCTGCAGCTCATCGAGCGTAGCACCAAGGGAATCCTTCAGCGGCGTCTCTTTGAAATATGGCCCAACCGCTTTGCCCGGTCCGGCAATCTGCGAATCAATAATCAGCTTCTCTTTCGAGTAGTCCGGGATAGCCGCATTCAGGTTGTGCGCCGTCACGCCGCCGAGCGCGACTTTGTCCGCCTGCATCCACAAACCGTCGTTCAGGAAGTTGAGGTCAATATTCAGATTGGTCAACGCAGGCCAGTCTGGTTGGAACGCAAAGGTTGCGTTGTGCAACGGCACCCACACCTGGAACTGACCTTCGTTGTGCTTGTACGGGAACAGATGCGGGTTGCCGCCGTAGACCAGCGTGGCGTTATCCGACTGGCCGCCTTTGATGGCCGAGCTGAGATAATCGACCAGCTCTTTGCCCATCAGATTTTCCGGGAAGTAGCGCCACGCTTGACCGCCGTCATCGGTGCTGATCCCGGCCAGAATCCCGAGCCATGGATCATCGCCTTCCGGCTGTAACCAGCGGAAGCCGCCGTGGGCGTGAACCGCTTTCGCCTGCACGTCGATATCGCGCCCGTCGAGCATGAAGCCTTTTTCGTTTTTCACCCATGACAGATTCGCCACGCCTTTGGCAATCTCAAGCGGCGCACGGAACACCGTCTCGTACGGCATTTTGGCGTCTTCCATACTGATATTCACCGAGCCATGCTCGACGCTACCTTCTGCCCGACCAGAGAAATGTTCAGCGCCCGGCAGCAGCTTCCACTGCTTCCACGCCAGGTTGCTCCAGGCCGCCTGGAAACGGGTTTTCTCTGTCGCCTGCAACGGAATATCCAGCGCCAGGGCGTCAATCTGACCTGCAGGTTGCGTGGTTTCCCAAATTTCACCTAACGACGGTGAGAGTTTTTCTGCAATTGGCAGCAGGCCAGAAAGTCCGCTCAGTTCGAGATTACTGGCACGGATACGCAGCTCGTCACTGCGCACGTTATTTTTTCCGCCGACGTCCTGACCGGGGATCCACGCCAGCGCCAGCGCGCCTTGTGGCCAGCGTTTGCCGTCTATGGCGATGCGGGTATCAGGGACATGAAATGCCCAGCCCGCATTTTCACGGGTGATGTGTGCCGTCAGGTTATCGACGGACAGGTCATGGGATTTTTTATCCCCCTTCCAGCTCGCGCCGCCTTTCTTCAGCCAGACGTCACCGCTAGAGATGTCGCCCTTATCAAGATCTATCCAGCCTTCGAGGCTAAAACGGGCTGACGTCAGCGCGATGTTGTCCTGCATCCACCGGCCAAGCCACGGCTTAACGTCGATGTCATCGGCCTGCACCCACAGCCGGCCTTCATTCAGCAGACCGTTCTCATCGCGCAAGTCCATGCGCACTTTCATCACCCCGTGCTGACCATTGAGGCTCGACAGGCTCAGTTCACCTTCGGCGCGATGGCGGTTTTTACCGTTCATCCAAGTCAGTTGCGGGATAGCGAGTTCGGCGCGCTGGCCGGAGAGAGTGAGGAAGCTTAAATGACTGTCGCGCAGCGTGAACTGATCGAACTGGCGCAGGAATAGATCGCCGATGCGGTCCGTTTTCAGTTGGCCGCTGCTGTCATTGTGTTGCAGAGGGGTATTAGTGCGAATTTGCAGCTGCCAGAAGGTCAGCTCGCGGAACTGCCAGCGAAAATGCAATAGGCTTTGCCAGACGTCGAGCGCCAGCGTCACGCGTTTAACGGACATCTGACCACCGTTTTTCAGCCCGGCTTTGATATCGCGTACTTCCAGTGTCGGGCCGTAGTTTTCCCAGCTGGCTTTAAGCTGTGACGCTTCGACGGGATGTCCGGTGGACTCCGCGATTTTCTCCACAAGCTGCGGACGCCATTTGTCCAGCTGCGGCAAAACAAGACGCAAGCCACTGACCAGCAGTGCGACGATAACAACCAATGTTGCCACCGTGATCAGTAAGATTCCAGGCAAACGCCTCACGCATCTCTCCTTGTAACTGCCCGCAAAACTACATCATCACCACGTCGAATTGCTCCTGATTGTAGAGCGGTTCTATCTGGACTTTTACCTGCTTGCCAACGAAGATTTCCACTTCCGCCAGCGCATGAGACTCTTCCCCTTTCAGGGTTTCTGCCACGGCAGCTGAGGCGTAGACCAGGAAGCGGTCGGAATCATAGGCATGATGCACGCGGACAATTTCACGCATGATTTCGTAGCATACCGTTTCGACCGTTTTCACCGTTCCGCGACCATGACAAGTTGGGCACTGATGACACAGCACGTGCTCCACGCTTTCGCGCGTGCGCTTGCGGGTCATTTCCACCAAACCGAGCTGTGAGAAGCCGTTGATGCTGGTTTTAACGCGATCTTTGCCCAGGGCCTGTTCCAGAGAATGCAACACCCGACGGCGGTGATCTTCATTACTCATATCGATGAAATCGATGATGATAATCCCGCCCAGATTACGCAGGCGCAGCTGACGCGCAATGGCCTGCGTCGCTTCGATATTAGTATTGAAAATGGTGTCGTCAAGATTACGGTGGCCAACAAAGGCACCGGTGTTGATATCGACGGTGGTCATCGCTTCGGTCTGATCGATAACCAGATAGCCGCCTGACTTCAGTTCCACCTTCCGCTCCAGCGCTCGCTGAATTTCATTTTCGACGTCAAAGAGATCGAAAATCGGCTGGCGACCACTGTAATGTTCGAGCTTGTTGGTCATCTCCGGCATGTACTCGGCGGTGAATTCCATCAACGATTCGAAGGTCAGACGAGAATCGACACGGATGCGGTCAAGCTGTGCGTCTGCAAAATCGCGCAGTACGCGTTGGGCTAACGCCAGTTCGCCGTACATCTGGTAGCGGGTCTGCGGGCGTTTTTTACGCTCCATCACCTTTGTCCACACGCGTTTGAGGTAAGCCGCATCGGAGGATAAATCCTCTTCACAGACACCTTCCGCGGCGGTTCGGATGATGAATCCGCCCTGTTCGTCGCAGTATTGTGTCACCACGTTTTTCAGGCGATCGCGCTCGGATTCGCTTTCGATACGCTGGGACACACCCACGTGAGAAGCGCCCGGCATGAACACGAGGTAACGAGAAGGAATGGTGATGTCAGTCGTCAGACGCGCGCCTTTGGTGCCCAGCGGATCTTTGACCACTTGCACCATCAGGTCCTGGCCCTGACGCACCAGTTCGGAAATGTCGCGAACGGTGAACTGTTTCTGCTCTTCCCCGGCCACGCATTCGGTGTGGGGCATGATGTCAGAAGCGTGAAGAAACGCGGCCTTATCCAGGCCAATATCTACAAATGCCGCCTGCATCCCTGGGAGTACACGACTGACACGACCTTTGTAGATATTGCCTACGATTCCGCGTCGCGCTTCACGCTCTATATGAATTTCCTGAAGAATACCGCCATCAATGTACGCCACGCGGGTTTCCGATGGCGTTACGTTAACCAATAATTCAGCCGTCATGTTTATCCCTTTTCTCACGCAGTGAGTTAAAATTGCTCAGCAACTCATACGTTTCCACCAGCGGTAAGCCGACTACAGCGTGATAGCTGCCATTTATCTTCCTGACAAAACAGCCACCCAGCCCCTGAATACCGTATGCACCTGCTTTATCCATCGGTTCGCCGCTCGCGACGTAACCGCGGATATCATCATCTGATAAGACTCTGAACGTGACTTCCGTGGTCACCAGGCAGTCAATGGTGTGTTTGCTGTCGGCTATCGCGACGGCGGTCATCACCTGATGCGTATGCCCGGAAAGCTGACGCAGCATGGCTACCGCGTGTTCAGCGTCCCGTGGTTTTTCCAGCACTTCACCGTTCAGAACCACAATGGTATCGGCACCCAGCACCGGTAAGTCCAGCGCGGCAAGCGTGACGCCCGCCTGCGCTTTTTCCCGAGCCAGTCGCGCTACATAATGCTGCGCGCTTTCCTGCAGCTGACGTTGCTCCTCGATGCCCGGTACCAGACGTTCGAAGCTCACACCCAATTGAGTTAACAGCTCCTGACGACGCGGGGAGCCGGAAGCAAGATAAAGCATTGTCATAGAAACCTTTATTGTACCGCGAATTGCTGGCGCACTTTGCGCATCAGCAGGAACAGCCATGGCCAGAGTACACCGTTAACAACGCTACTCCAGAACACTTCCGGTCGGAAAGAGACGTTGATCACTAAAAACTCTGACCAGAAAACAACGATATCCACCGACAGCGATAACATCATGACCACCAGCGCCTGTTGCCAGAGCGCCAGATTACGGAACAGCTGATATTTCAGTGCCACCAGATAGGCAATGATACTGAGGGACAACACACGTACACCGAGCGTTGAACCGCTAATCAGATCCAGTATGGCACCCATAATGAAACCTGTGCCAACATTGACCCGGTGCGGTAAAGCGAGGATCCAGTAGAGCAGGATCAGCAGAACCCAGTTTGGCCGGTAGACCAACAGGTTGTCCGGCCAGGGCATAACTTGTAACAGAAGGGCTATCAGAAACGAGAGCCAGATAACCCAACGTCCCTGACTTCGGTAGCTTGCCACTACTGCCCTCCTGACGAAGGCGCAGCAGCCGGTGCGGGCTGAGTGATTCCCGTCGCAGGCGGCGGAACGGGTGCTGGAGGCCCCATGGAATCGGCAGCAGGCAGAACCTGCGGCATCATCTGCATCAGACGTTCGTTGGCTACACGATGTACCTCTTCAGGTGTCATCGGGTTTGCACCGTTACGGTCGGCGCCCCACAGCAGCAGCAGATAACGCAGACGCTGCAGACCGGCTGTTGGGCGCGCCTGAATCACCGTATACGCGCGCTGCGTATCCAGCTTAACCGACGACACAACTGCAACCGGGTACCCTTCCGGGAAACGACCACCGAGACCGGACGTCACCAGCACGTCACCCACACGGATATCGGTATTGGCAGGCAAATGTTCCAGCTGCAAATCGTCAGTACAGCCGTTACCGGCAGCAATCACACGGATATCGTTACGCAGCACCTGAATCGGCAGTGCATGGGTCGCATCACAAATCAGAAGCACTCGGCTGGTCAACTTCGCGACGGCCACAACCTGACCGACCACGCCTTTATCACTGATAATAGGCTGACCTTCGTAGACGCCATTGACGCTACCTTTATCGATAACCACCTGATCGCTATACGGATCGTTAACGGTTGAGATAACCTGGGTCACCATTTTCTGTTCATCCTGACGCAGCGGTGAACCTAACAACTCACGCAGACGGGCGTTTTCCTGCTTGTACTGACCCATCATCAGCAGATCGCTGTTTTTTAACAGCAGCTCCTGACGCAGGGCACGGTTTTCCAGCTCAAGCTGATCGCGGGAAGCCAGAGTTTGCGAAATACCGTCGAGTAATTCACGAGGACCGTTGGAAACAAAATAGAAAGGGCTAACAGCAGTATCCATGTACGTTCTGATTTGGCTGAACGCACCAAGGCGGCTGTCGGCAATAATGATGCCAAGCGCCACCAGCACCGCCAGAATTAGGCGAAACTGTAGCGATGGGCCACGGCTAAAAATGGGCTTCATAGGCTATGCGTATTCTCGTGTCAGTGAAGAAATCAAGGGGCAGCACAAACGCTACCCCAGACTTCTGGCTGACTACTCTTCGCTGAACAAGTCGCCGCCGTGCATGTCGATCATTTCCAGTGCCTTGCCGCCGCCACGGGCAACACAGGTCAGTGGATCTTCTGCAACTACGACAGGAATTCCTGTCTCTTCCATTAACAGGCGGTCGAGGTTACGCAGCAGCGCACCACCACCAGTCAGAACCATACCACGCTCTGAGATATCGGAAGCCAGTTCCGGCGGGCACTGTTCCAGAGCAACCATCACCGCACTCACGATACCGGTCAGCGGCTCTTGCAGCGCTTCAAGGATTTCGTTGGAGTTCAGGGTAAAGCCGCGTGGAACGCCTTCTGCCAGATTACGACCGCGTACTTCAATTTCAAGAACTTCGTCGCCTGGGTAAGCAGAACCGATTTCGTGCTTGATGCGCTCTGCGGTGGCTTCACCGATCAGAGAGCCGTAGTTACGGCGCACATAATTAATAATGGCTTCGTCGAAACGGTCACCACCGATACGAACGGAAGAGGAGTAAACCACGCCGTTCAGGGAGATAACGGCCACTTCGGTCGTACCACCACCGATATCCACAACCATTGAACCGGTTGCTTCAGAAACAGGCAGACCCGCACCGATAGCAGCAGCCATTGGCTCTTCAATCAGGAACACTTCACGGGCACCAGCGCCTTGAGCAGATTCACGGATTGCACGGCGTTCAACCTGAGTTGCACCTACCGGCACACACACCAGAACTCGCGGGCTCGGGCGCATAAAGCTGTTGCTGTGAACCTGTTTGATGAAGTGCTGCAGCATTTTTTCGGTCACGAAGAAGTCAGCGATAACGCCGTCTTTCATTGGACGAATAGCTGCGATGTTGCCCGGCGTACGGCCGAGCATCTGCTTAGCTTCATGACCGACGGCAGCCACACTTTTCGGTGAACCGGCACGATCCTGGCGAATGGCGACAACGGAAGGCTCATTCAGTACGATGCCTTGTCCTTTTACGTAAATCAGGGTATTCGCGGTACCCAGGTCAATGGACAGGTCATTGGAAAACATGCCACGAAATTTTTTCAACATACTAAGGGATAATCCTGAAAGCTGGGGCGGAAACAAAATCCGCTTACTTTACCAACCACACGCAGCAGCGACAAGGCGCAAAAATCATCTGCAACGGTGAAAATTAGTGCAGTTCGTTTCCTTTGTTACAATTTCGACCTGACACTGTCAGAGCCGCAGCACTCCTCGCTTACATTGCAACCTGTCAAAGGACGATCACTGGCATGTTCTGTATCATCTGTCGGCGGGCACTCAATAATTCCCGCGGAGAAACAGCGCGCGTTATTCTACGTGAAAACACGACAAACGGCAGATCAAACAGAGTATCTTTGCGAATATTTTTTTACGCTAGTGTCAAGTGGTTGTGACGTGGCAAAAAAATCGCCCTGACCACCCAGTACACCGCACTCTCTTAACACCTGCCACTCACTGCGACTTCTCAATCCGGTAGCAAAAACCTGGGTCGATGTCCCTTTACAGGCTTCGACCAGACTCTGCACCAGCAACTGGTTTTCACTGCGTTTCTCTATATTACGCACCAGACCCGGGTGCAGCTTGACGATTTCCACCGACAATTCTTTAATCCAACTGGTGCTGACCAGCGTTAAACCAGCCTGAATCACCACTACTCTGACCCCTAACGCGTGAATCAAACGCATCACGGGCTGTAAACGGCTGATATGTTGACAGACATCAGCCTCTGCAAGTTCAAAAATAATCCGTTTTCTCTGCGTTTTTTCACACTGCATCAACGTATCACGTAGCCAGCGCTGGAACCGGGGCCGGATGAGCGACTCAACCGTCACCTGCAAAGCCAGATTTTCCTCAGGCCAAAACGAGAGGAAAGGCAGTAAACGTGTGATTTGTAAACGGTCGTACTCTTCCGCCAAACCGAACTCCATCACCATCGGCATATATTCAGCGGCGATCACTTCTTCTTTACCGTCATAAATACGGCACATCAATTCGCGATGGTGAACACGGCCGTCGTAATGCACTGCCGGTTTTTGGTAGAAGCGCGGGCCTCCGCGACTGAGCATTTGTTCGATGAGGGTTCGCCAGCGCACGTTGCCGCGCCCTTTTTCTGGCAAGGAGTCATCATACACTGCCCAGCTGTTACTGCCCTGAAGCACCGCATTACGCACCGCTGCATCGGCGTGCTCCATCACTTGCTCTGTGGTTTGCCCACTGCGCCAGGCACAGATGCCGATGTGCATCATGTCATCCTGATCGAGAATTTTGGTCGACGGCAACGAATCCAGCGCTTTTAACAGCTGCCCGGCAATGCTGTCGGCTTCTTTCAACGTGCGGTGTGGCAGCAGAACGGCAAAATCACTGCGGTAATAACGTGCCAGCAACGCACCAGGATAACGCATCATGAAGGTGGAAAGCATATTGATGAGCATAAAGAAGTGCTCTTCTGCCGCCGTACGCCCCCACTGCTCGCGAACCAAATCGAATTCCGGCAGGCGAATCAGCATCACAATACCATGTGCCCCGACTTTTTCCTGATCGTCGAGCAGGGTTGCGAGCTGGTTATCGAAAAACATCCGGTTGCTGAGGCCGGTTTTGGTGTCCTGCGCCGCGTAGGAGCGGATAAGCGTATCCATGCGACTGCGCTGTTCACCGGCAAACTGAATTTCCGACAGTAGCGTATCGAGGGCGCTGCTGGTTCGCGCGGGCCATTCGTGCACCGAACCGCGCACCTGCTGTCCGCGTTCACCTTTGAGGATCCGCGTGGAGCGCAGCTCTAACAATTCCTGGCCCGACAGCTGATTGCGCAGCCAGCGTACCGAAAAGAAGATAATCAATACCATAAAACCAATGGCAATGGTGAGAGGCGCGGTGGTCAGAAGTGAGTGGAAATAATTCACCATCGGATCCTGATACACCAGATGAATGGTCATCCCCGGGTGCTTCACCGACTCTACGTCCAGTTCGCGATACTGAATACTGCTGCCCATCGGGCGATAGCTGCTGCCACGTGAGTGGCTAAAGATGGTCTTATCATTAACGATGAAATCAACGCGCACGATATCGACAGGAACCAGAATTTCGTCCAGTTGGTTGTCGAGCTGATCAAAAGGGGTACTGACCAGACGGGAATCGATAACCGTCGCCACAGCCCGGGCACGGTAATCCACTTTATATTGAATACCGTTGTAGAAACTCAGTGAACAACCAATGAGGGTGACAAAGATGGTCAGGCCTGTTAAAAGCGCCACAAAAGCTGAAAATTTCGTCGTTAATCGCATCCCTGTATTAACTCCGTTAATGAAAAACAGCCCGGCTGTTGACCGGACACCCACGGTGGCCCGCAAAAAATTAGTGAGCACTAACTAGCATGCCAAAAGGACCCTGCATACTACCAGAGTTAGTGAATCTGGCAATTTATTGCGTTAAATCGGCATCGTGTTTTAGTTACCGAGTATAGTCTTCGAAAATTATTTTCCAATCATTGAGCAACTGAGGAACGATTATGCAGGCGTTAATCTTAGAACAGCACGACGGTAAAACTCTCGCCTCGGTACAGGCCATCGAGGAAAGCCAGCTGCCACAAGGTGATGTCACTGTCGATATCCAGTGGTCAAGTCTCAACTATAAAGACGCCCTCGCCATTACCGGTAAAGGTAAAATCATCCGTAACTTTCCGATGGTGCCAGGTATCGATTTTGCGGGCGTGGTTCATCACTGCGAAGACCCGCGTTTTCACGTGGGCCAGCAGGTGCTACTGACCGGTTGGGGCGTAGGTGAAAACCATTGGGGTGGCCTTTCTCAGCAAGCCCGCGTTAAGGGTGACTGGCTGGTCGCTCAACCGCAGGGAATGGACGCACGTCAAGCGATGATCATCGGTACCGCTGGCTTTACCGCCATGCTCTGCGTGATGGCGCTGGAAGACGCTGGAGTCAAACCACAGGACGGCGAAATTGTCGTGACGGGTGCCAGCGGCGGCGTGGGTAGTACGGCGATTGCGCTGCTGCACAAGCTGGGATATCAGGTTGCAGCCGTTTCCGGTCGAGAAAGCACCCACGACTATCTGCGCAGCCTCGGCGCAAACCGAATTATTGGCCGTGATGAATTCGCCGAAACTCGCCCGCTGGAAAAACAGCTGTGGGCCGGTGCGGTCGATACCGTGGGCGATAAAGTGCTGGCTAAAGTGCTGGCACAAATGAACTACGGCGGATGCGTGGCCGCATGTGGTCTGGCGGGGGGTTTTGCACTGCCGACCACGGTAATGCCGTTCATTCTGCGTAATGTCCGTTTGCAGGGCGTCGATTCCGTAATGACGCCTGCCGCACGCCGCACACAGGCCTGGGAACGTCTGGTTCAGGATTTGCCGTCTTCCTTCTATAGCCAGAGCGCAACGGAAATCACCCTTGCTCAGGCGCCGGAGTTTGCCGAAAAAATCATGAACAATCAGATTCAGGGCCGCACGCTGGTTAAGATTGCCTAATCTTCAAATTTTCGTGACATATTCGCGTTAATCAGTCACCTCCGTCATGCTTAGGGAAAAAGCATGACGGAGGAAGCCATGAAGTCGAAAAAACTAACGGAAGCTGATGTAACGGCGGAATCCGTTTTTATGCTCCAGCGCCGCCAGGTGCTGAAGATGTTAGGCATAAGCGCCACCGCAATGACGCTCGCGCCCACCGCCCAGGCCGATTTGCTCAGCTGGTTTAAAGGCAACGACAGGCCACCGGCCCCGTCCGGAAAACCGCTCGAATTCTCTCGCCCTGCCGAATGGCAGAGCCAGCTGGCGCTGACACCGGAAGATAAAGTCACGCGCTACAACAATTATTATGAATTCGGGCTGGATAAAGCCGACCCAGCGGCAAACGCCGGGAGTCTGAAAACCGATCCGTGGACGCTGACCATCGATGGCGAAGTCGCTAAACCGCTGACGCTCGATCACGACGCGCTGACCAAACGTTTCCCGCTCGAACAGAGAATCTACCGGATGCGCTGCGTGGAAGCCTGGTCGATGGTGGTGCCGTGGATTGGTTTTCCACTGCATAAGCTGCTGGCACTGGTTGAGCCCACCAGCGATGCCAAATACGTCGCCTTTAAAACCATTTTCTCCCCTGAGCAGATGCCCGGTCAGAAGGATCGCTTTATTGGTGGCGGTCTTTCATATCCCTACGTCGAAGGTCTGCGTCTCGATGAGGCGATGCATCCGCTGACGCTGCTTACTACCGGCGTGTATGGCAAAGCGTTACCGCCGCAAAACGGTGCGCCCATCCGCCTGACCGTACCGTGGAAATACGGCTTCAAAGGCATTAAATCTATCGTCAGTATAAAACTGACTCGCGAACGCCCACCCTGCACGTGGAATCTGGCGGCCCCTGACGAATACGGTTTTTTCGCCAACGTGAATCCGCATGTTGATCATCCACGCTGGTCGCAGGCCACAGAGCGCTTTATCGGCTCGGGCGGCGTACTGGACGTCAAACGCCAACCGACGCTGTTGTATAACGGCTATGCCGATCAGGTGGCGTCGCTGTATCACGGGCTGAATTTACGGGAGAATTTCTGAGTGCGCTTAACGGCTAAACAGATTGTCTGGCTCAAGGTGTTGCTGCATCTGGCGGCCTTTTTGCCGCTGGTGTGGTTATTTTTGGCGGGCGTCCAGGGCTACTTCAGCGCTGACCCTGCCAAGGATATTCAACACTTTACCGGTAGGATGGCTCTGAAACTACTGCTCGCCACCTTGCTGGTCTCCCCGCTGGCGCGCTACGCTAAGCAGCCTTTATTGATACGAACTCGTCGCCTTTTAGGGCTATGGTGTTTTGCCTGGGCAACGTTACATCTCACCAGCTACGCGCTGCTAGAGCTCGGGATTAATAATCTGGGTTTGTTAGGGCAGGAAGTGGTCTCGCGTCCTTATTTAACGCTGGGCCTGGTGAGTTGGCTGATTTTGCTGGCACTTGCGGCTACTTCATTTCAGCGTGCGCAGCGAAAAATGGGCGCGCGCTGGCAAAAATTGCATAACTTCGTCTATCTGGTGGCGATCCTGGCCCCCATCCATTACCTGTGGTCGGTAAAGATCCTTTCACCGCAGCCAATTCTGTACACCATCGCCGCTTTTGTGCTTTTAGCGTGGCGTTTTAAGAAGTTCCGCCTCTGGTGGCGTTAATTCACGATAATGTGCAGTTTCCCGCAGAACTCCCGCGCTCCATCAGGCTTTTTCGGGTTTGAGGTTGATAATCTTCCCTGATAAGACCAGTATTTAGCTGCCAATTGCTACGAAATCGTTATAATGTGCGACTTTGGTTTTCCTGACAGGGGTTTTTGGCCTCTGAAAAGGTGACAAGCGCGCATCGAAGGTATATTTTATTTTTTACCGGAGAATTGCAGGAGATAGCAGCACGATGGCCGACAAGTTACGCATTTTGCTTTTAAACGGACCGAACCTGAATATGCTCGGCACCCGTGAGCCAGAGAAGTATGGCTCCCAGACGTTAGCGGAAATTGTAAACCGTTTAACGACGGAAGCCGAGACTCTGAATGTGTCTCTGGACCATTTGCAGTCGAACGCGGAGTTCGCGATTATCGACCGAATTCATCAGGCTAAAGACAACATTGACTATATCCTGATCAATCCAGCCGCATTCACGCACACCAGCGTTGCGATTCGTGATGCGCTATTGGCGGTCAGTATCCCGTTTATCGAGATACATCTGAGTAACGTGCACGCTCGCGAGCCGTTCCGCCATCACTCATATCTCTCTGATATCGCTGCCGGCGTCATCTGCGGATTAGGCGCTGACGGCTATTCATACGCATTACAGACGGCGGTTAAACGCCTGTCACAATCACACTAAACAAAGAGTACGGAACCCACTCATGGATATTCGTAAGATTAAAAAACTGATCGAGCTGGTTGAAGAATCAGGCATCTCCGAACTGGAAATTTCTGAAGGCGAAGAGTCTGTACGCATCAGCCGCGCTTCGGCCAATGCGGGCTTCCCGGTTATGCAACAGGCTTATGCTACCCCGATGATGCAACCACAGATGGCTCCGGTCGCTGCTGCACCGGTAGCTGCTGCTGAAGTCCCGGCTAAAGCTGAAATCAGTGGCCACATCGTACGCTCCCCGATGGTTGGTACCTTCTACCGCACCCCGAGCCCGGACGCGAAAGCATTCATCGAAGTGGGCCAGAAGGTGAACGTGGGTGATACCCTGTGCATCGTTGAAGCCATGAAAATGATGAACCAGATCGAAGCCGACAAATCGGGTACCGTGAAGGCTATCCTGGTCGAGAGTGGTCAACCGGTAGAATTTGACGAGCCGCTGGTCGTCATCGAGTAACGAGGCGAACATGCTGGATAAAATTGTCATCGCAAACCGTGGCGAGATTGCACTGCGCATTCTTCGTGCCTGTAAAGAACTGGGCATCAAGACCGTCGCCGTGCACTCCACTGCGGATCGCGATTTAAAACACGTACTGTTAGCGGATGAGACGGTCTGTATCGGCCCGGCTCCGTCCGTAAAAAGCTATCTGAATATCCCGGCTATCATTAGCGCCGCTGAAATCACCGGCGCGGTGGCAATCCACCCGGGTTATGGCTTCCTGTCCGAAAACGCCAACTTTGCTGAGCAGGTTGAACGTTCCGGCTTTATCTTCATCGGCCCGAAAGCTGACACTATCCGCCTGATGGGCGACAAAGTGTCTGCAATCAACGCGATGAAAAAAGCAGGCGTTCCAACGGTACCAGGCTCTGACGGCCCGCTGGGCGACGACATGGATGCTAACCGTGCCCATGCGAAACGCATTGGCTATCCGGTTATCATCAAAGCCTCCGGTGGCGGCGGCGGTCGCGGTATGCGCGTAGTGCGTAGCGACGCTGAACTGGCCCAGTCCATCTCCATGACCAAAGCTGAAGCGAAAGCTGCTTTCAGCAATGACATGGTGTACATGGAAAAATACCTGGAAAATCCTCGTCACATCGAGATTCAGGTACTGGCTGACGGTCAGGGTAGCGCTATCTATCTGGCAGAACGTGACTGCTCTATGCAGCGTCGTCACCAGAAAGTTGTCGAAGAAGCTCCAGCACCAGGCATCACGCCGGAACTGCGTCGCTACATCGGCGAGCGTTGTGCGAAAGCTTGCGTGGATATCGGCTACCGTGGCGCGGGGACTTTCGAGTTTCTGTTTGAAAACGGCGAGTTCTATTTCATCGAAATGAACACCCGTATTCAGGTAGAGCACCCGGTTACCGAGATGATCACTGGCGTTGACCTGATCAAAGAGCAGCTGCGTATCGCTGCCGGGCAGCCGCTGTCAATCAAACAGGAAGAAGTGCACGTTCGCGGCCATGCGGTGGAATGCCGTATCAACGCCGAAGACCCGAACAACTTCCTGCCGAGCCCGGGTAAAATTACCCGTTTCCACGCACCAGGCGGTTTTGGTGTGCGTTGGGAATCTCATATCTACGCCGGTTACACTGTACCGCCGTACTATGACTCAATGATTGGTAAGCTCATCTGTTACGGCGAAACCCGTGACGTGGCGATTTCCCGCATGAAGAACGCCCTGCAAGAACTGATCATCGACGGCATCAAAACCAACGTTGAACTGCAGATGCGCATCATGAGTGACGAGAGCTTCCAGCATGGTGGAACCAACATCCACTATCTGGAGAAAAAACTCGGACTTCAGGAAAAGTAATCCTGAACGTTTAGCAAAAGGCCGGATCTTCCGGCCTTTTTTCTTTTTCTCTCCCCTTACCAGCCCCTTAAGGTACAATCCCCGCTTTAAATTGACCCTGGGAGCCTTATGGACGCGCGTTTTGTTCAGGCCCACAAAGAAGCCCGCTGGGCGTTGTGGCTTACCCTCCTCTATCTCGCTGCATGGTTGGCGAGTGCTTACATACCAAATTCAATACCGGGCTTCACTGGCCTGCCGCGATGGTTTGAAATGGCCTGTTTGCTGACTCCGCTGATCTTCATTTTACTGTGCTGGGCGATGGTGAAATTCATCTATCTCGATATCCCACTGGAGGACGATGATGCAGCCTGAAGTCATTCTGCCGCTTGTCGCCTATTTGTTGGTGGTGTTTGGCCTGTCGATTTACGCGATGCGAAAGCGCGCCACCGGCACGTTCCTCAACGAATATTTCCTCGGCAGCCGTTCGATGGGCGGCTTTGTACTGGCGATGACTCTCACCGCCACCTACATCAGTGCCAGCTCGTTTATCGGCGGCCCGGGTGCGGCCTATAAATACGGACTGGGTTGGGTTTTGCTGGCGATGATCCAGCTACCTGCCGTGTGGCTATCGCTAGGTGTTCTGGGGAAAAAATTCGCCATCCTTGCCCGGCGTTACAACGCGGTGACGCTCAACGATATGCTGTTTGCCCGCTATCAGAGCCGTCTGCTGGTGTGGCTGGCGAGTCTTAGCCTGCTGGTCGCGTTTGTCGGCGCGATGACCGTACAGTTCATCGGCGGCGCACGCTTGCTGGAAACCGCAGCCGGTATTCCTTACGAAACGGGGTTGCTGATTTTCGGGATCAGTATCGCGCTATACACCGCTTTCGGCGGCTTCCGCGCCAGCGTGCTCAATGATGCCCTGCAAGGCATGGTGATGCTGGTTGGCACCATCGTGCTGCTGATTGGTGTCGTTCACGCGGCGGGTGGCCTGAGCCACGCAGTGCAAACGCTGGAACACATCGACCCAAAACTGGTCTCCCCGCAGGGGGCTGACGATATTTTATCGCCGAGCTTTATGACCTCTTTCTGGGTACTGGTCTGTTTTGGGGTGATTGGCCTGCCACATACGGCAGTACGTTGCATCTCGTACAAAGACAGCAAGGCAGTACACCGCGGCATGATTATCGGCACGATTGTCGTGGCGATCCTGATGTTCGGGATGCATCTGGCTGGCGCGCTGGGTCGCGCCGTAATTCCGGATCTCAACGTCCCGGATTTGGTTATCCCCACACTGATGGTTAAAGTATTGCCGCCAGTGGCAGCGGGGATCTTCCTGGCCGCACCGATGGCGGCAATCATGTCGACGATCAACGCGCAGTTATTGCAGAGTTCCGCTACGATCATCAAAGATCTGTATCTGAATTTCCGCCCGGAGCAGGTACAGAACGAAAAGCGGCTGAAGCGTATGTCAGCACTGATCACTCTGATATTGGGTGCGCTGTTACTGTTGGCTGCCTGGCGACCGCCGGAGATGATCATCTGGTTGAACCTGCTGGCGTTTGGCGGGCTGGAAGCCGTGTTCCTGTGGCCGCTGGTGCTGGGCCTTTACTGGGAACGTGCGAACGCTACCGGGGCGCTGAGCGCCATGATTGTCGGCGGCGTGCTATACGCCCTGCTCGCTACGCTGAAAATTCAGTACCTGGGCTTTCACCCGATTGTCCCATCGCTACTACTAAGTCTTCTGGCTTTTGTCGTCGGCAACCGTTTTGGTCAACCTGCCACGCAAGCCCCTAATATCACTGTTAATCATTAAAAGAGTTTTGCCATGCCATGGATCCAACTGAAACTGAACACCACCGGTGCCAACGCGGAAGAACTGAGCGATGCGCTGATGGAAGTGGGTGCCGTCTCTATCACTTTCCAGGACACCCACGACACGCCGGTGTTTGAGCCTTTACCGGGCGAAACCCGACTGTGGGGTGATACTGATGTGATAGGCCTGTTTGATGCCGAAACCGACATGAAGGAAGTGGTCGCCATTCTGGAACATCAGCCGCTGCTGGGTGCGGGTTTTGTTCACAAGATTGAGCAACTGGAAGATAAAGACTGGGAACGCGAATGGATGGATAACTTCCACCCAATGCGTTTCGGTGAGCGGCTGTGGATTTGCCCAAGCTGGCGCGATGTGCCGGACGAAAACGCGGTTAACGTGATGCTCGATCCTGGCCTGGCGTTTGGCACCGGCACCCACCCAACCACGTCGCTGTGCCTACAGTGGCTCGACGGACTCGATCTGAACGGTAAAACGGTGATCGACTTTGGTTGTGGATCGGGGATCCTCGCCATTGCGGCGCTGAAACTCGGCGCGGCCAAAGCTATCGGGATCGACATTGATCCGCAGGCGATTCAGGCCAGCCGCGATAACGCGCAGCGCAATGGCGTGTCCGATAAGCTGGAACTTTATTTACCACAGGACCAGCCAGACGCCATGAAAGCCGATGTGGTGGTCGCTAATATCCTGGCTGGCCCGTTACGCGAGCTGGCCCCGCTCATCAGCGTCCTGCCGGTTGAGGGCGGTTTATTGGGACTTTCCGGGATTCTTGCGAGCCAGGCCGACAGCGTCTGTGAAGCCTATACCTCTCAATTCGCGCTCGACCCAGTGGTTGAGAAAGAAGAGTGGTGTCGCATCACCGGTCGTAAGAACGGATAAAACAGGTGCGTGGTCTCCCGGTTACGGACACATTTTGTTCGAGTAAGTGCAAAAAAGTGTTGCTTAACTGCAGCAATGAAATGAGATCCAGCCCGCAATAATCGGGATAATCTGCTGATAAAACCAGCAGGTTATCTCTTTTCTGCTCCCTTTTGAGCAGGAAAAAACGATAAGTTACGCAAAATTGCATCTGTTCAAAAATTCATCTTATCGATATAACCTAATGATTTATTTGATTATTAAATTTTCGTCCCTGGGGTGACTGGCGATTCTTTGATCTGTGACAGAGGATTGCTCAAAGTTTGGCCTTTCATCTCAGGAAAAAAATGCGTAATATACGCCGCCTTGCAGTCACAGTATGGTCATTTCTTAACTCATGCGCATCGGACACCACCAGCTTAGAAATCGCCTGATCGCAGCGCCCATGGCTGGCATTACAGACAGACCATTCCGGACGCTGTGCTACGAGATGGGAGCAGGTTTAACCGTTTCTGAGATGATGTCCTCCAACCCGCAGGTTTGGGAGAGCGACAAATCCCGTTTACGGATGGTGCACATTGACGAGCCCGGGATCCGCACCGTGCAAATTGCCGGTAGCTGTCCTGAAGAAATGGCGGAAGCCGCACGTATTAACGTTGAAAGTGGCGCCCAAATTATTGATATCAATATGGGTTGCCCGGCTAAAAAAGTGAATCGCAAGCTTGCAGGTTCAGCCCTTTTGCAGCATCCAGGTTTGGTGAAGTCTATCCTGACCGAAGTGGTAAAGGCAGTGGACGTTCCTGTCACTCTCAAGATTCGCACTGGCTGGGCGCCGGACCACCGTAACTGTGTAGAGATTGCCCAACTGGCTGAAGATTGTGGCATTCAGGCTCTGACTATTCACGGACGCACTCGCGCCTGCTTGTTTAACGGAGACGCTGAATACGACAGTATTCGGGCAGTTAAGCAGAAAGTTTCCATTCCGATTATCGCGAATGGTGACATTACTGACCCGCTTAAAGCCAGAGCTGTGCTCGACTATACGGGGGCTGATGCCCTGATGATAGGACGTGCAGCTCAGGGAAGACCCTGGATCTTTCGGGAAATCCAGCATTATCTGGACACTGGGGAGCTGCTACCTCCACTGCCTCTGGCAGAGGTGAAGCGCTTACTTTGTGCACATGTTCGGGAATTGCATGATTTTTACGGTCATACAAAAGGGTACCGAATAGCGCGCAAACACGTATCCTGGTATTTACAGGAACACGCTCCAGATGACCAGTTTCGGCGCACATTCAACGCCATTGAGGATGCCAGCGTACAGCTGGAGGCGTTGGAGGCATACTTCGAAAATTTTGCGTAAACAGAAATAAAGAGCTGACAGAACTATGTTCGAACAACGCGTAAATTCTGACGTACTGACCGTTTCTACCGTTAACTCTCAGGATCAGGTGACTCAGAAACCTCTCCGTGACTCGGTTAAACAGGCACTGAAGAACTATTTTGCTCAACTGAATGGTCAGGATGTTAATGATCTGTATGAGCTGGTACTGGCTGAAGTAGAACAGCCCCTGTTGGACATGGTTATGCAATACACGCGTGGTAACCAAACCCGCGCTGCTCTGATGATGGGCATCAACCGTGGTACTCTGCGTAAGAAACTGAAAAAATACGGCATGAACTAAGTTCGTTCATGACGGTAAAAAGGCGCTCTTCGGCATGGGGAAGCGCCTTTTTTATTGCCTGAAATCCAGCAATTTTCTCTCCCCTTTCCTGACGTCACTTTTCGTGTATATTGCCTGCCATTCACCCAATCAATTCTCAGGTGCAGTTATGCTTCGCAAGTACGGATGGCTGATTGTCTTTGCCTTGTTTATGTTTGTGTTCGAAGGTTTGCTGATGCAGTGGATTGAGATTTTATCCACTGAAAACGATAAGTGCCGCAACATGAATTCTGTCAACCCGCTCAAGCTGGTGAACTGCTCCGACCTCGAGTGAAGAATGTGAAAAACGTCGGCGATCGCGCCAGCATTCCCTTCATAAAATCATGGACTTAAATCACTTTAAGTCCCTCCGTGACGATGATAATGTCACAGCCCTCACCACCCCGTGTACGAGCTGATGACACCATGCAGGCTAACCATTACGACCCTATTCTGGTCGCCATTTCCTTTTTCATTGCCATTCTCGCGGCCTGGACTGCACTGAACATGGCTGGGCGTGTCTCCACAAGCCACGGAAGAGCCGCCTGGATATGGCTTAGCGGCGGTGGAATATCCATGGGCATCGGCGTGTGGGCGATGCATTTTATCGGCATGCTGGCGATGGACAGCGCCATGAGTATGCAATACAGCCCCGGCCTGACCGCCCTGTCGATGGCAATCGCCATGGCCTCTTCCCTGTTTGCCTTATGGCTAGTGAGCGACGACAAGCTCGGCCTGCGCCGACTACTCCCCGGCGCCCTGGTGATGGGAACGGGCGTGGTGCTGATGCACTACACCGGTATGGCCGCCATGGACTTCTCCGAGCCCATCATCTGGAATTATCGCTGGGTGTCACTTTCCTTCGTCATCGCCCTGCTCGCCTCTTTTGCCGCCCTCTGGCTCACTTTCCGGCTGCGTCACGAAGCGGCACAGGTCGCGCTGATGCGTTTTGGTGCCGCAGTGCTGATGGGTATCGCCATCGCCGGAATGCACTACACCGGGATGATGGCAGCACAGTTTCCCAATCAAATGCCAATGGCGCACCAAGGCCTGGACGGTAACTGGCTGGCTGTGCTGGTCAGCGTAGTGACGCTGTTTATTCTCGGTATCACGCTGCTCATTTCGATGCTTGATGCACGCCAGCAGGCCCGCACCTCACTGCTGGCATCCTCGCTGGCAGAAGCGAATAAAGAACTGGCACAACTGGCACTTCAGGACACCTTAACCCGCTTGCCGAATCGTGTACTGTTTGAGGACCGCCTGAGCCAGGCCATCCACAAAGCTGATCGCGAATCGCGTCCGTTTGCGCTGATGTTCATGGATTTAGATGGCTTTAAGGCCGTTAATGACGCTTTTGGTCATGATGTCGGGGACAAACTGCTGGTCGCGGTCACCGGCCGCTTACAGCTGCCGTTGAGTGGACATTACACGCTGGCCCGTATCGGCGGTGATGAGTTCGTTTTGCTGGCTGACATTTCGGCCCCGGACGATGCCGCCCGCCTCGCCAGCGCGCTGGTGCACGCGATCGACGCACCATTTCTCATTGACCCTTACGAACTGGTGGTAACCTTAAGCGTGGGCATTGCGCTCTACCCGCATGACGGACAAAACGATCGCGAGCTGATGTTTAACGCCGATGCCGCGATGTACCACACCAAACATACTGGGCGTAACGGCTACCACTTCTTCCAGCCTTCGATGAATACCTTTGCGCAGCAACAGCTACAGTTGATGAACGATTTGTGGATGGCGGTCGAACGGCAAGAACTGCGTCTGCACTATCAGCCAAAATGCCACGCGCTGACAGGCGAAATCATGGGCTTTGAAGCGCTCCTGCGCTGGGAACATCCGCTCAAAGGACTGTTGGTGCCCGATATTTTCCTGCCGCTGGCGGAGAAAACTGGAATCATCATTCCCATGGGGAATTGGGTCATTAATGAAGCCTGCCGTCAGCTAAGCGAGTGGCGCAAGCAGGGACAGCTAAACTGGTCGATGGCAGTCAATCTTTCTGCCCTGCAGTTTGAACAGCCGATGCTTATCGAAACGGTGATGGCGAGCCTGACCCGACATGATATTCCGCCGGAAATGCTGATCCTAGAAGTAACCGAAACAACGGCGATGCACAATCCGGAACTGAGCGTCGCGGTACTGACACGCCTGACTGAGCTTGGGGTGAAAGCCTCCATTGATGATTTCGGCACGGGTTATTCGAGCCTGCTCCACCTTAAGCGACTGCCTGCCTGCGAACTGAAAATCGACCGGGCTTTTGTGAAAGAGCTGAAGGGTGAAGGCGAAGATGCCACTATTGTTTCCGCGATTGTCGCGCTGGCGCACACGTTGAATTTACGCGTGGTTGCGGAAGGCGTCGAAACCCAGGCTCAGCGTGAGTTTCTGACACAACTCGGCTGCAACACCTTGCAAGGCTATCTGTTAGGAAAACCGGTAAGCGCCGAGGCCATCACTGCCAGGCATCAGCACGCAAGCTGATTACAGCGCCTGTTGGTGATACGCCGCAACGTTATCCATCGGTATCGGCAATGTCGCTGGGTGATGAGGTAACGTTGCCATTATATTATCCACCAGCTCTGGTGCTTGCTGATACAAATTGAAATATTCAGGAAAGAGTAGCCAGTTTTTTAATACGCCAGAAAAGAAACAGTGAAAAATGGTTAGGGCTAATTCAATATTCGTATCGGCCGGAAGACTGCCATTCCGAACGCATAGTGTTAATACCCGACGTGGCATTTCATAACCAAAGCAGATACGTTTTCTAATTTCAGATTCGAGCATCATCTCTTTCGTGAATTCACATTTATGATACAAAATTTGCATCAATGCCCGAAGTTTTACCGATTGTGCAATATGTTGCAAACCGACAACAAACATTTCACGAAGATACATCAGCGGATTATCGTTTTCACTCAGAACTAAACGATCGTGTATTATATCCCGCAATGGAATTTGGTCTCGCCACATTTCATTAAACAGTTCGACTTTGTTGTTGAAGTGCCAGTAGACGGCTCCGCGCGTCACACCCGCGGCATCAGCGATGTCGGTCAGTGTAGTGCAGGAAACCCCTCGCAGTGAGAACTGTTCGATAGCAGCATCAAGTAGCTGCTGCCGGGTAATCAGCGCTTCTTCTTTTGTTTTTCTGACCATAGCGAACCCAAATACCATCCTAAAAACCATTAATGTATTGGCAATCCATTTTTCCACATAGCACTTTATGCACTTATACTGGATTAGCCCCCACTTCTTATCTGTATTCAATAATAATTACAAATACTTCCTCTCGATATATTGATAGGGATTATAACTCACGTTATTTTTCACCCATCCATAAAATTTAAATAGCACTTTCCCTTTATGCATGCGTGCTTTCCCCTACCATTTTTAAATTCCTACGGCTAACATTTCAACGTTTTTATTTGTACTATGGCGTGCGCATTTTTTATTTCTTCACCGGTTTCCGGAGAATTTGCTATATCTGTAATTAAGGACTTGCAATGAAGATTCACGCCAGGATTTCGATTTTATCCAGTTTACTCGCATCAACTCTGCTACTCAGCAGCTGCGATAATGCCGGGGATCAGCCGCAACAACCACCGACACCACACGTGACAGTTCATGTCATCACGAACGCCCCTCTGTCCGTGATAACCGAACTGCCAGGAAGAACCACGGCATTTCGCATTGCCGAAGTTCGTCCCCAGGTCAGCGGTATCATCCTGCATCGTAATTTCATTGAGGGCAGCGATATTCAGGCGGGCGAGTCCCTCTATCAGATAGATCCTGCCACCTATCAGGCTGCGTGGAACAGCGCCAAAGGCGATGAAGCCAAAGCCGTAGCCGCCGCAACGATTACGCATTTGACCGTAAAACGTTATCTGCCTCTGCTCGGCACTCAATATGTCAGCCGCCAGGATTACGATCAGGCGGTAGCTAACGCTCAACAGGCAGACGCCAGCGTGATGGCGGCAAAATCCGCGGTAGAAACCGCACGCATCAACGTGGCCTACACCAAAGTCACTTCGCCTATTAGCGGACGTATCGGCAAATCCAGCGTAACGGAAGGCGCTCTGGTCACTAACGGCCAGTCACAGGCGCTGGCCACGGTGCAGCAGCTGGACCCGATTTATGTCGATGTAACCCAGTCCAGCAGCGACTTTATGCGCCTCAAACAGCAAAGCCTTGAGCACGGTAGCGACACCAAGAGCGTCGAGCTGGTGATGGAAAACGGGCAACCCTATTCCCTGAAAGGCACTCTGCAATTCTCTGATGTCACCGTGGACGAAAGTACCGGTTCCATCACCCTGCGCGCCATTTTCCCAAACCCTCAGCACTCACTGCTGCCAGGAATGTTTGTTCGTGCGCGCATTGATGAAGGCGTGCAGCCAAACGCCATCCTGGTGCCGCAACAGGGCGTCACCCGCACGCCGCGAGGTGATGCCACGGTGTTAGTGGTCAATGCGAAAAATCAGGTTGAAGCCCGTAGCGTTACGGCATCTCAGGCCGTCGGCAATCAGTGGCTTATCAGTAACGGACTCAATACGGGTGACAAAGTGATAGTCAGCGGATTGCAGAAAGTACGTCCTGGCGTTTCGGTGACCTCAGAGCCTGACACTGCCACTTCGTCCGCCAAATAATCAGGGGCCACTATGTCCAAGTTCTTTATTCAGCGCCCGATTTTCGCCTGGGTGCTGGCGATCATTATGATGATGGCGGGAGGACTTGCGATCATGCAATTGCCTGTCGCACAGTACCCGACCATCGCGCCACCGGCTGTCGCCATTACGGCAACCTATCCGGGGGCTGATGCCCAAACCGTGCAGGATACCGTCACCCAGGTTATCGAACAGAACATGAACGGTATCGATAACCTGATGTACATGTCCTCCACCAGCGACTCTTCTGGCGGCGTGACCATAACCCTGACGTTCCAGTCAGGCACCGATCCGGATATCGCCCAGGTTCAGGTGCAGAACAAACTGCAGCTGGCCACACCGCTTCTGCCGCAGGAAGTTCAGCAGCAGGGTATTGGCGTGAAAAAATCCAGCAGCAACTATTTGCTGGTTGCAGGTTTTGTTTCTGACAATAAGTCATTAAATCAGGATGACATTTCTGACTATGTAGCCTCCAACATTAAGGATGCCATTAGCCGCCTGAACGGCGTCGGCGATACCCAGCTGTTCGGTGCACAGTACGCCATGCGTATCTGGCTGGACGCTAACCTGCTGAATAAATATCAACTGACACCCGTGGACGTCGTTAACGAACTGAAAGTGCAGAACAATCAGATTGCCGCAGGGCAGCTTGGCGGAACGCCGGCAATTGGCAACCAACAGCTGAATGCCTCCATCATCGCGCAAACGCGTCTGAAAGATCCGCAGGAGTTCGGCAACGTCACGCTGCGCGTTAATGCCGATGGTTCCGTCGTTCACCTGCGGGACGTCGCGCATATTGAGCTGGGTGGCGAAAACTACAACATCGTCGCACGCATCAACGGGCAACCAGCATCCGGGCTGGGTATTAAACTGGCGACAGGCGCGAACGCACTCAATACCGCTAACGCCATCAAAACCAGGCTTGCCGAGCTGCAGCCGTTCTTCCCACAAGGGCTGAAAGTCGTCTATCCCTATGACACCACGCCTTTCGTGAAGATTTCGATTCATGAAGTGGTGAAAACGCTCTTCGAAGCCGTTTTATTGGTTTTCCTGGTCATGTACCTGTTCCTGCAAAACTTCCGCGCCACGCTTATTCCGACCATTGCGGTACCGGTGGTGTTGCTGGGTACCTTTGCCGTCCTCGCGGCCTTCGGTTACTCCATTAACACCCTGACCATGTTTGGGATGGTGCTGGCCATCGGCTTGTTAGTGGATGACGCCATCGTGGTGGTGGAAAATGTCGAGCGCGTCATGGCGGAAGACAAACTCCCGCCGAAGGAAGCGACAGAAAAATCGATGGATCAAATCCAGGGTGCATTAGTCGGTATCGCGATGGTGCTTTCTGCGGTATTCATCCCGATGGCCTTCTTTGGCGGCTCGACCGGTGCTATTTATCGACAGTTCTCAATTACCATTGTCTCTGCGATGACGCTGTCCGTTCTGGTGGCATTGATTCTGACACCGGCCCTTTGCGCCACGCTGCTTAAACCTGTTTCAGTTGATCATCATGAAGCGAAAGCCGGATTTTTCGGCTGGTTTAACAAACTGTTTGAAAAGAGCGTTGATCATTACACCAGCAGCGTGGGCGGTATCCTGCGAGGTACCGGGCGCTATTTGCTGATCTACGTGATTATTATTGCCGGTATGGCGCTGCTATTCCTGCGCTTGCCAACGTCCTTCCTTCCCGATGAAGACCAGGGCGTATTCATGACCATGGTTCAGCTTCCTGCGGGTGCTACGCAAGAGCGAACCCAAAAAGTGCTCGATACCGTAACCCACTACTATCTCACTAAAGAGAAAGAGAATGTGGCGAGCGTCTTTACCGTGAACGGTTTCAGCTATAGCGGTCAGGGGCAAAACTCAGGCATGGCGTTTGTCAGCCTGAAACCCTGGGATGAACGCTCGGGTACAGAAAACCACGTTGAGGCTATCATCAAGCGAGCGACGGGAGCGTTTAGCCAGATTCGCGATGCGATGATCTTCCCGTTCAATCTCCCGGCCATTATTGAGCTGGGTACGGCAACCGGCTTTGACTTTGAACTGATTGACCAGGCCGGGCTCGGGCATACCGGGCTGACACAGGCGCGTAATGAACTGCTCGGCATGGTGAAAACGCATCCTGACTTACTGGTTCGCGTGCGTCCGAACGGCCTGGAGGACACACCGCAGTTCAAACTCGATATCGATCAGGAGAAAGCGCAGGCGTTAGGCGTTTCGCTATCCGATATTAATCAGACCATTTCCACTGCACTCGGCAGCACCTACGTGAATGACTTTATCGACAGGGGGCGCGTGAAGAAGGTATATGCCCAGGCTGATGCCAAATTCCGAATGCTGCCTGACGACATCAAGAATCTGTATGTCCGTAGCGCAAATGGCGAGATGGTGCCTTTCTCCGCCTTCGCATCGACAAGCTGGGTTTATGGATCGCCACGTCTGGAACGCTACAACGGCCTGCCGTCGATGGAAATACTGGGTGAAGCCGCACCGGGAAGAAGTACCGGTGAAGCGATGGCCTTAATGGAACAAATGGCCAGAAAACTGCCTGCCGGTATTGGCTATGACTGGACAGGAATGTCTTATCAGGAACGTCTTTCCGGCAATCAGGCTCCTGCGTTGTACGCCATTTCGTTGATAGTCGTGTTCTTGTGTCTCGCAGCGCTGTATGAAAGCTGGTCTATACCGTTTTCGGTCATGCTGGTTGTGCCTCTGGGCGTACTGGGCGCATTGCTCGCGGCCACGCTCCGAGGACTGAATAACGACGTTTACTTCCAGGTTGGCCTGTTGACGACCATTGGTCTGTCCGCCAAGAACGCCATTTTGATTGTGGAGTTTGCCAAAGATCTGATGGATAAAGAGGGCAAAGGGCTGATCGAGGCCACTCTTGAAGCGTCACGCATGCGACTGCGACCGATTCTGATGACGTCACTGGCATTCATCCTCGGCGTAATGCCACTGGTTATCAGTTCGGGTGCTGGCAGCGGTGCGCAAAATGCGGTAGGTACCGGTGTAATGGGCGGCATGTTGACCGCAACATTACTGGCTATCTTCTTCGTTCCTGTATTCTTTGTGGTTGTCCGAGGACGATTTAGTCGAAGTAAATGATAACTAAAATAAAAAAGGCCCTTTAAGCGCCTTTTTTATTTCCTGTAGAGATGTGAACATCCTCGCCCCTTAAAAAACCGACATTTTATCCTGCATATTTTCTACATAATTAGCGGGATATCCACCAAAACCTCCACGATGTTTACAGAGCAAATAAATTGAGATTATTTGCAGCTCTCATCCAGACAGACTCCAATGATAAAATCGTCGCAATTCCGCACGGCAAGTTTTTTATAACCGCCGCGGTTTAATCGAGGTAATATCATGAAAAGATTGATTTCAGTTGCATTGCTGACCGCTCTGCTCGCAGGCTGCGCACACGACTCACCTTGCGTGCCAGTTTATGACGATCAGGGACGGCTGGTTCATACCAATACCTGTATGAAAGGCACGACGCAGGATAACTGGGAAACGGCGGGTGCTATCGCCGGTGGCGCAGCCGCACTGGCGGGATTGACGCTCGGCATCGTGGCCCTCACCAAATAATTAAACGCAAGCGCGGACCCTCCGCGCTTTTGCTTCATGGCGGTGCAAAATCGCCGTCGAAAGTAAATAAACCGCCTTGTTTCAGCCCTTCATAAAAATAACCCCATGTTTTTAATCGCGTACCCATCATTTAAAATAATTATGACTGTGAATTAGCGTGAGCAATTTCACATCTTATTGCCATTCATTCTCACACCAATATTAACTGCCGAAATCATTTCTCTTTCTCGTCTCAATCTTGGAATTTTTTCGCTCTGATTTGTGGCACAGGTTGTAATTTTGCACCATCACAGGGCGCTTGTTTTTTTCTTTCCTGTCTACACTCACTTTATTGCTTCCCTAAGCCCCAATATCAGGCGGTTGCAATTCTGGCATTCCCTTTGCTTTACAGGAAATGGCCATGGCCACAGACAGGTTTCGGCGTTCCCCCGGACGTCTAATTAATAACGATAAATTTTCGCCACACAGGATGCTTTATGAAAAAGATGATGATCGCCAGCCTCACAGCGGCGGGCGTACTGTTTGCAATCTCAAATCAGGCACATGCCGGTACCACTTTTGATGCTGTGAAAAAGAAAGGCTTCGTTCAGTGCGGGATCAGTGATGGGTTGCCGGGCTTCTCTTATGCAGATGCCGACGGCAAATTTACCGGTATTGATGTGGATGTCTGCCGTGGCGTGGCCGCAGCGGTTTTTGGTGATGCCAGCAAAGTGAAATACACCCCACTGACCGCAAAGGAACGTTTCACCGCCCTGCAATCAGGCGAAGTGGATTTGCTGTCCCGTAATACCACCTGGACTTCTTCCCGTGATGCGGGCATGGGCCTCTCCTTTACCGGCGTAACGTATTACGACGGCATCGGCTTCTTGACTCACGATAAAGCCGGGCTGAAAAGTGCAAAAGAACTGGATGGCGCGACCGTCTGTATCCAGGCCGGGACCGATACCGAACTGAACGTGGCGGATTACTTCAAAGCCAACAACATGAAGTACACCCCGGTGACCTTTGACCGCTCTGACGAATCAGCAAAAGCGCTGGAATCTGGGCGCTGCGATACCCTGGCCTCTGACCAGTCACAGCTGTATGCGCTACGTATTAAACTGAGCAAACCGGGTGACTGGATAGTTCTGCCAGAGGTGATTTCCAAAGAGCCGCTGGGCCCAGTGGTTCGTCGTGGTGATGACGAGTGGTTCTCCATTGTGCGATGGACGCTGTTCGCCATGCTGAACGCAGAAGAAATGGGGATTAACTCTAAAAACGTCGATGAGAAATTTGCCAGCCCATCAACGCCAGATATGTCGCATCTGCTCGGGAAAGAGGGTGATTTCGGCAAGGACCTCAAGCTGGATAACAAGTGGGCCTATAACATTGTTAAACAGGTCGGAAACTACGCTGAAGTCTTTGACCGTAACGTCGGAGAAGGCAGTGCACTGAAGATAAAACGTGGCCAGAACAACCTCTGGAATAACGGTGGGATCCAGTACGCGCCGCCGGTTCGTTAAGTTTTAGGCTGTGACGGGCATCGCTTCGGCGGTGCCCATCCTGATGTTCTGGTCATTGAGGTTTTACTATGTCCCAACGCCGCCTGACCGTAAAAGGATCGCTCTCCTTTTCCAACCCCACGGTTCGCGCTTGGCTGTTTCAAATCCTTGCGGTAGTGGCAGTCGTCGCTATTGCTATCTATTTGATACACAACACTATCACCAATCTTGACAAGCGGGGCATTACCTCTGGGTTTGCTTTTCTCGACAGAAGTGCAGGCTTCGGCATCGTTCAACACTTAGTTGATTATCAGCAAGGCGATACATATGGCCGGGTTTTCCTGGTCGGTTTGCTGAACACTCTGCTGGTTTCTGCACTGTGCATTGTCTTTGCTTCCTTCCTTGGCTTCTTTTTGGGGCTGGCGAGACTCTCCGAAAACTGGCTGCTGCGTAAGCTGTCGACGGTGTATATCGAGACGTTCCGTAATATTCCGCCGCTGCTGCAAATCTTCTTCTGGTATTTTGCCGTACTACGTAATTTACCCGGGCCGAGGCAGGCGGTGAACGCCTTTGAATTGTTGTTCCTCAGCAATCGCGGACTCTATATTCCTTCCCCGCAATGGGGTGAAGGACTGCTGGCTTTTATTGCCGCGCTCGTCATTGCCGGGCTGCTGACCGTCGGGCTTTTTCGCTATAACAAAACGCATCAGATAAAAACAGGCCAACTGCGACGCACCTGGCCGACTGCACTGGTGCTGGCTATCCTGCTACCGTTGCTCGCTCACTGGATCTTTGGCTCCGCTCTGCATTGGGATATTCCTGCACTTCAAGGGTTTAACTTCCGCGGCGGCATGGTCCTGATCCCCGAACTGGCGGCTTTAACGCTTGCACTCTCGGTTTATACCTCCGCATTTATTGCCGAGATCATCCGTTCTGGTATCCAGGCGGTGCCTTTTGGGCAGCATGAAGCAGCCCGTTCGCTTGGGCTACCCAACCCTGTGACGCTGCGGCAGGTCATTATTCCCCAGGCGCTCCGCGTGGTAATCCCCCCGCTCACCAGTCAGTATCTGAATATTGTCAAAAACTCATCGCTGGCCGCGGCCATTGGTTATCCCGATATGGTTTCGCTGTTTGCCGGTACGGTGCTGAACCAGACCGGTCAGGCAATTGAAACGATCGCTATCACCATGTCGGTGTACCTCATTATCAGTCTGAGCATTTCACTGCTGATGAATATCTATAACCGCCGTATGGCACTGATTGAGCGCTAAGGGGTCATGATGACAAAAGTACTTCTGTCTCACGCTGCGCGGCCGGACGGTGTAAAGCGTAATCAGCCTCTGACGTGGATGCGCAAGAATTTGTTCTCCAGCTGGTCTAACAGCCTGTTGACGCTCTTTGCGCTGTGGCTGATGTGGGAACTCATTCCGCCATTGCTGAACTGGGCTGTTTTACAGGCTAACTGGGTGGGGACGACGCGCGCCGACTGTACGAAGGCGGGTGCCTGCTGGGTGTTCATTCATCAGCGCTTCGGCCAGTTTATGTATGGGCTTTACCCCCATGACCAGCGCTGGCGTATTAATACTGCGCTGATTCTCGGCCTGCTGTCGATCGTGCCGATGTTCTGGAATGCGATGCCACGCCGAGGTCGTTACATTGCCTGCTGGGCTGTCATTTATCCCATCGTGGTGTGGTTTCTGCTGTTTGGCGGTTTCTTTGGACTGGAGCGAGTAGAGACGCGGCAATGGGGTGGCCTTACCTTAACGCTGATTATCGCGTCGGTCGGGATTGCTGGGGCATTACCGCTCGGCATTCTACTGGCGCTTGGACGACGTTCGACCATGCCGATAGTACGCATTCTTTCGGTTATTTTCATCGAATTCTGGCGCGGCGTGCCCCTGATAACCGTGCTGTTTATGTCGTCAGTGATGCTGCCATTGTTTATGTCTGAAGGGACAAGCATCGACAAACTCATCCGCGCGCTAGTCGGTGTGGTGTTGTTCCAGTCGGCCTACGTTGCAGAAGTGGTGCGCGGAGGCTTGCAAGCTCTCCCGAAAGGGCAATATGAAGCCGCGAGTTCGCTGGCTCTGGGCTACTGGAAAACACAGGTGCTGGTCATTCTTCCGCAAGCGCTGAAGTTAGTGATTCCGGGGCTCGTCAATACCATTATCGCGCTGTTTAAAGACACCAGTCTGGTGATCATCATTGGTCTGTTCGATCTGTTCAGCAGCGTCCAACAAGCGACCGTCGATCCAGCATGGCTCGGGATGTCGACGGAAGGCTATGTCTTTGCCGCACTGATCTATTGGATCTTCTGTTTTAGCATGTCGCGCTACAGCCAGCATCTGGAAAAGCGCTTTAACACCGGGCGTACACCGCACTGAGGAAACTATGAGTCAAACATTGCTACAACCTGCTAATGCGATGATTACGCTGGAAAATGTCAATAAATGGTACGGACAGTTTCACGTTCTGAAGGACATTAATCTGAACGTGAAACAGGGTGAGCGTATTGTTTTATGCGGGCCTTCAGGCTCAGGGAAATCGACTACGATCCGTTGCATTAATCATCTGGAAGAACATCAGCAGGGCCGGATCGTCGTTGATGGCATCGAGCTCAATGAGGATATTCGCAATATCGAGCGAGTACGTCAGGAGGTGGGAATGGTATTCCAGCACTTCAATTTGTTCCCCCATCTGACCGTTTTGCAAAACTGTACTCTGGCTCCAATATGGGTGCGAAAACTACCAAAGAAAGAAGCTGAAGCACTAGCGATGCACTATCTGGAGCGGGTTAGGATCGCGGAACACGCTCATAAGTTTCCCGGCCAGATTTCAGGCGGCCAGCAACAGCGCGTCGCGATAGCGCGCTCGTTGTGTATGAAGCCCAAAATTATGCTGTTTGATGAGCCGACATCCGCCCTCGATCCGGAAATGGTGAAGGAGGTGCTCGATACTATGATCGGCCTGGCCCAATCAGGGATGACAATGCTATGCGTAACGCATGAAATGGGTTTTGCCAGAACCGTTGCCGACCGGGTTATCTTTATGGACAGAGGTGAAATCGTCGAACAGGCACCGCCGGAACAATTCTTTGCAAATCCAAAATCTGAGCGTACCCGCGCGTTTCTCTCGCAGGTCATCCACTGAATTTTTCCTCCCTAAAACAGGGAGGATTTTTCTATTTCAGATCGTAGAAAAGCAAAAAGCCCAGTCATAGACTGGGCTTTTTGCTTAATTGATGTCTGGCAGTTCCCTACTCTCGCATGGGGAGACCCCACACTACCATCGGCGCTACGGCGTTTCACTTCTGAGTTCGGCATGGGGTCAGGTGGGACCACCGCGCTGTTGCCGCCAGACAAATTCTTTTATCTGCCGAACTTAACCGTTAAAACTGGTGCTGATACCCAGAGTCGAACTGGGGACCTCACCCTTACCAAGGGTGCGCTCTACCAACTGAGCCATATCAGCACACTTAATTTGATGCCTGGCAGTTCCCTACTCTCGCATGGGGAGACCCCACACTACCATCGGCGCTACGGCGTTTCACTTCTGAGTTCGGCATGGGGTCAGGTGGGACCACCGCGCTGTTGCCGCCAGGCAAA